>VIKE01000027.1 GCA_008080565.1 Rhodocyclaceae bacterium
TGGCAGGCGGCGACGCCGCAGGAGACGGCGATGACTTCCGTGGCGATGCCGGCTTCCTTGAGGCGCACGGCTTCTTCGATGGCAATTTCGTCGAAGGGGTTCATGCTCATCTTGACGTTGGCCAGATCGACACCGGTGCCATCGGCCTTGACGCGGACTTTGATGTTGTAGTCCGCCACTCGCTTAATAGGAATAAATACTTTCAAAACCAACCCCGCTTCCGACAAAAAAATCAAAAAACATCGTGCTCAAAAAAGTTGATGAACCTAGACCCTGTGCAATTTAAGGTAATTAGCAAACAGAAAAACAAAAACAACATCAGCAGCCAAAAGCGATGGAAAAGCCGCATTAGCATTTCCAAGATACCAATCCACAACTCCGGCGAGCACAACGCTTAACTTACCAACAATTCCAAGTTTAATGATTGGGCGATTGACCACAGGATCAACCGCGATTCGCAAATAACCCCAGCCAAAAGCAATTACTAGAACGGCTCCAAAATGGATTAAAAGAGGATCCGATGGAACAGGCTTCATGCCAATGATTTCAGCGAACTGTGTCATTGCAAATAAAAATACCCCTCCAACCACAAAATTAAAAACCGCAGCAATCGAAAACAGAACACGAGCATGAATATCCATTACACCCTCAAAAATACAAGCACACGACTTTTAAAATTATGCAAATTTGCAAAAAGATACATAAAAACTATTGCAAATATATATCAACAGATCACATTGAATAATCCCTGAAATCCGTGATGCATCAAAAATATAAATTCACGAATATCCACGATATAAAGCGATGGATATATATAGGTCTCGTTTAAATCAGCGTTGTACGTCGACAACGATGCGACCACGCGGGGTTTTGCCATCGAGCAATTGACCTGCGGTAGCAATAGCGTCTTCCAATGAAATCTCTGTCACCATTGATTCGAGTTTGGATATATCCAGATCCATCGCTAAGCGCGCCCAAGCTTCGCGGCGCAAAGGCATGGGAGCCCTGACACTATCGACACCGTACAGAGCGAGATTTCTAAGCACGAATGGCAATACGGTCGTATTTAGTTCCAGCCCTTGGGCCAGCCCGGTTGCTGCAATCGCCCCCCCGTATTTAACTGAGGCACATACATTAGCCAACGTATGGCTACCTGCCGTATCGATCGCCCCCGCCCATCTTTCAGCAACCATCGGCGCTCCCGGTGATGAAAGCGTCTCGCGACCAATTATCTCTGTAGCGCCAAGTGACACTAGGTAATCCGCCTCTTCCGCGCGCCCTGTACTTGCAACAACCTGATATCCCAACTTTGAAAGGATAGCGATCGCAATGCTTCCAACACCTCCATTAGCTCCAGTTACCAGCACCTCCCCATCACTTGGCTTAACGCCGTGACGCTCAAGGGTCATGACACAAAGCATGGCTGCGTAACCTGCTGTACCTATAGCCATGGCTTGACGGGAGGTGAATATCTCGGGGAGCGGTACGAGCCAATCACCATTGACCCTGGCCTTTTGCGCCAGCCCCCCCCAATGTTCCTCACCAACGCCATAGCCATTGAGCAATACCTTGTCGCCGACCTTCCATTCCGGGTGGCGGCTTTCAATGACCACGCCGGCAAAGTCGATCCCCGGAACCATGGGGAACTTCCTGATCAATGGAATGCGCCCCGTGATGAGGAGGCCGTCCTTGTAATTGATCGTCGAATATTCGACGGCAACCGTGACGTCGCCTTCCGGAAGGTCGCGTTCATCCACCAGTGCAAGCTTGGCATTGCCTTCATTAATGACCTGAATTGCCTTGAACATCCTGACTCTCCTGAAAATTTTACGTTGCCCTATACTGACTCGGCACCGGAACGGCTAACGCGCCGTCATCCCGCCATCGACAACCAGTTCGGCACCCAGCATGTAGCTCGACTCGTCAGATGCCAGAAACAGGATTGGGCGGGCGATTTCTTCCGGCGTAGCAAAACGCCTAAGCGGAATTCGGCTGAGGACGCTGGCACCGAATGCGGCGGCGACATCCTTATCCAGTGTTGCCAGCGCCCCAGCGACCATCGGGGTACCAACAAAACCGGGGTGAATGGAGTTGATCCGGATGGGATATCCCTTGTCGGCGCAGTGCAGCGCCGCAGACTTAGTAAATATCCGAACGCCCCCTTTGGACGCGTTGTAGGCGGCAATCATCGGCTCGCCGATGATCCCTTCGACGGACGAGACATTGACGATACTGCCTCCATCGGCGCACATCAGGCGGATTGCCGTCTGCGTTCCGAGAAATACACCGTCCAGATTCACAGCCATTGTCCGCCGCCACTGATCGAGGCTCGCCTCTTCGACTGAGCCAATCAGTGCGATGCCGGCATTATTTATCATGACATCCAGCTTTCCGTATTGCCGGGAAATGTAGTCGCCAATCTCGTTCCAAGCCGCTTCGTTGGTAACGTCCTGAACCTGGAAGTCCACCGCCAGACCCAATTCCGCAAATCGCTCCCGGGCGGCGCTTCCAGCCTTCTGGTCGATATCGGTGACAACTACCTGCGCGCCTTCCTGCGCGAACAACAGCGCCGTCGCCAGCCCAATGCCGCTCGCTCCCCCGGTGACCCATGCCACTTTGCCATTCAGACGTTTCATCGTTTTTCCTAACACGCAGTCAGGCCGCCATCGAGCGCAAGCTCCGCTCCGGTGACCCACTTGGCCGCAGAAGAAGCCAAATAACAAACGGCATTGGCGACATCGGAAGGCTCGCCGTAACCCATCGGGTGCAATCCGACCATAATGGCTTCCGCGCCTAGCTGACTCTCGGCCAGGCCGATATCCACGCAACTATTGACGACATCGATACCCATCTGGGTCTTGATGATTGCCGGATGGATCGAGTTGACCCGGATGCCATAATCCAAACGAGCACATTCAATTGCTGCCGCCTTGGTCATCAAACGGACGCCACCTTTAGCTGCGCAATACGCACCCAAGCCGGGAACGCCAACCAGACCGGCGACTGAGGATAAATTCACGATGGAACCGCCTTTCCCTGCGCCACCACTCGGTCTCATGGCCCTGATCCCCCATTTGATTCCCAGGAAGGTGCCGTCCACATTGACTGATTGAATACGTTTGAATTCGCTCAACTCACAATCAGCAAAAAGGCTCATGCTTTCGACGCCAGCGTTATTGACGATGATGTCCAATCCACCAAAAGTTTCTAACGTCTTCTCAATGACCACTTGCCAATCGGTTTCGCAGGTGACATCGTGCTTATGAAAAGCACAGCCATTAAGTTCAGCGGCGGTCGCTTCTCCCTCTTTTGCTAGAACATCGGTAAGCATGACCCGAGCGCCTGACACGGACAGTGCAGCCGCGACGGCTGCACCGAGGCCACGTGCAGCACCGGTAACAATGGCGACCTTACCCTCGAGTCCAGTTTGACAAATACCCATTATTCATCTCCTCAAGAAACTTCGCATTCACAACCCCGTGACTGCAACGGCAGATTTAGAGGGTTCAAGCTCCGAGAATAGTGATGCAGGCAACCGCCTCTTCAACGCCGTACAGCCCTCCGCCGTTCTCGGCTAACGCTAGGCGCGCACCTGAAACCTGCCGCAGACCTGCTTCACCTCTAAGTTGCATTACCAACTCAAAAATCTGGGCAAGACCGGTCGCACCTACCGGGTGTCCTTTGGATTCGAGACCTCCCGAAGGATTGATGGGTATGCGTCCACCAATTGAAGTTTCACCCGCCTCTGCAAGCAGTCCACCTTCGCCCATCGGGCAAAATCCCAACACTTCCGACTGTATGATTTCGCCGATCGCAGTTGCGTCGTGAACCTCGGCAACAGAAATATCCTTCGGCCCAACACCGGCCTTCTCATAGGCTTTCTTGGCCGCTAACCGGACAACGTGATTTTCCAGGTCCGTAGTCTCTCGGTCGCTGCCCATCTGCATAACACTTGCTAGAACTCGTACAGCCCTACCATTTGCAATCTTTAGTTTCCTCAATCCTGCTTCGTTGCAAACGATTGCCGCTGCAGCCCCATCACTAATCGGCGAACACATTGGCAAAGTCAGGGGATAGGTAATCGGAGGTGCCGCCAGAATCTGCTCAACCGAGTACTCATCTCGGTATTGGGCAAACGGGTTGTTAACCGAATGCTTGTGATTCTTCGAGGACACCACTGCAAATTGCCGCTGAGTGGTACCGAACTCCCGCATGTGCATTCGCCCCATCGCCGCATAAATGTCCATAAAGACTGAATATGGCTTGGGCGAAGTCGAGCCTTCCGGAGGAGTAACTCCCCTACCCATTTTCAACAGCACATCGCGGTTGTTCACTGACTCATGAACATCCCATGCACCATCGAAAATACTGAACATCAATGCCTTGTCCAGGGAGAACATTTTTTCGACGCCCACTGCCAGTGCGATATCAGCCGCTCCCGAATTTACGTAATTGACAGCCAGATGGAAGGCACTACTCGCACTAGCGCAAGCATTCTCGACATTAACCACCGGAATGCCCTGTATCCCCATGGATCGCAATGCAATCTGCCCGCGAATCATGTCCTGGCCTTCCATGTGCCCCTGCGTCGAGTTGGCGAAAAATGCTGCTTGCACATCCTTTCCCGTACACCCCGCATCATTGAGCGCCATCGATGTCGCACTCGCGGCAAGCCCCTTGATTGTCTGGTCGAAATGCTTGCCGAACGGCGTCATCCCGACACCCACCACATACACGTGAGAAGTCATCACAAGCTCCTAGTTAAATGCTCTTCACTTCCCAGTTGAGATAGCCTTCTTCGGCGAGTGCCCCGAGAAGATTTCTGGCTCCGAAAACCTTTGCCGGAGAGGCAAAGCCAACGGCGTCGAACTGGCCGCGCAGAATTCGCCGGGCAGCCTCGGCGCCAAGCACGCCGGTCTGGACGTAGGGCGAACTCCCGCGCAGGATCACGCTGACCGAATTTGTCTTGCCGCGGGCATGACACGACAGCACGCAACGATTGACCTCGGGATCCTCGCGGGCGGGTTCGGCCGTAGTGATGTCGCCACCCCATTGATTCGTGGTCTGTTCCTGGTCCTCGGGAGAAAGGTGACGACACTCGTTCTCGAATTTTTGCAGCAGGCCAAGTACGCCATTGAAAGCCTCCTGGTTACGGAAAGAGACCAGCGTCTTGCAGTTGCGAACGCGCGGATCGCCTGCATACCATACCGGCTCACCGCCGCCGCCCCAGGGCAGGGCGTTGAGGAACTCATGTTCGCCTGGCAGCAGAACCTGGAAGGCTTTGGCATATTCCCATTGAACCAGCTCGCGATTCTGAATATGGAACTGCGGCTTGGTGCACATGCGCAGGAAGGATTTTGTCGACGCGACGCTGACCCCGGAATCGGCGAGATACACGACATTCAGGGAATCGATGCCCGGTGTTTCGAGAGCAATCTCGGTCGCCAGCAGACCTTCGGTCCACATGTAGGAATTTGCCGGGCACAGCACTAGGCTCTTTTCGGCAAATCGTGCGCCATACTCGCGCTTGAGTAAGAACATCCAGTCCGTCTCGCCGGTGGTATCGAAATAATGACACCCCGCCTCGAGACAGGCCTCGACCACCGGCAGCCCCAACTGCATGAAGGGGCCGACCACATTGAGCACAACCTTCCTGCCTCTGAACAACTCGACCAGCGACGCCTTGTTGTTGTCAACCGCGACGCACTTGTAATCGTGCCCCTTGAGTTCCGGCAAGGCGGCCATCTCCGCCTCGAGACGGGCAGCATTGCGGCCGGCCGCGATAAACGGGATGCCCCGCTCGGCGAGCTTCCATGCCGTCAGTTTGCCGGTGTAACCACTGGCTCCGTATACAACTACTTGATAATGATTATCCATTGCTGTCTCCTTTATTCGCTGATCGCTTGGTCGACGCTGCACAGCAGCGGACCATCTTTTGTGAAAACGTTTTCACCATCCTGGCCGAAGGCCTCAAGCAGGAAACGCTCGATGGGCTTTTCCGAGGCCGTCTTGGGGATCTCGCTGACCACCTGGAAATAGGTCGGGACGGAATTGGCCTCGAGCTCGGCCCGGCAAAGACTGAACAGTGCCGGAATGCTCAGGTTCTCGGCGCTCGTCGGGACAATCGCGGCCACGACATCCTTCTCGCCAGGCGCGCAGGAGGCTGCCTTGATCCCGTAAACATACACATCGCTGACTATCGAGCTTTCGGCGAGCACCTTCTCGATGACAGCCGGGTTAATAAAATCCCCGTTGTGGCGGATGGCGCCACCAGCCCGGAAATCGAAGAACAACCACCCGTCCTGGTCCAGATGGCCGATATCGCCCATACGCAACCAAGCGCCATGGACCTTTTTCGTGGAAGCTTCCGGATCGTGGAGATAGTCCACCGTCGGCAGCGAACCATCAGCCGGCTGGAAAATGATTTCCCCCTGCGCTCCCACTGGGACGTCTTCGCCGTACTCGTCGACAAGCCGGAGCCGGAGCGATGCCGGGGGCTTGCCGATGCTGCCGATAGGCCCTTCGCCAAGGGGCTTGATCGTCAGCCCCCCTTCGACCGCGGCATAGATTTCGAGGATGCTGAGGTTGAAGCGCTTCTCGAAATCCTCCCAGATTGCAGCGGGCATTCCAGCGCTGATCACGAAACGGATGGGATTGTCGCCATCGTTCGGCTTGCGCGGTTCGCTATAAATGGCCGTCGTCATGCCACCCAGCAGGTTGAAGGTCGTGCATCCGTACTTACGCGCGATATCCCAGAGCCTGGACTTCGTGAACTTCCGGCTGAATACCGCACGCATCCCCAGTTTCAAGGCACACGAAAGCGTCAGCAGCTGCGCGTTGCCATGGGTCAGGGAAAGCCCGGTATACGGCCGGTCATCACGCGAATAGCCCAGCAATCCGCTCCAATTGGCCACGCCACCCCAGCGCGCATGGCGAATCACGACGCCCTTGGGGTCCCCGGTCGTTCCCGAGGTATACATGACCTCCATGGGTTCTAGGGGATCGGAGACCAATATCTCGACGGCAGGAAGCGGTTTCCGATAAATCTCGTTCAGGGAACGAATCCTGACCGCACCCTTGGCGCAATTTGTCAGTTCGGACGCGCCAAGCACCCAAATCCATTGGAGATTGGGCAGCCGATCGCAAACCTCGAGCAAGGCGCCGAGGACGTAGTCCGCACAGACGACACCCTTGCAACCGGAATGCATGAGCATGTAGTGAAGCTTATCGCCCTTGGTTCGCGGATCAATTGGAACAAAGATGCTCCCGGCAATCGAGGCGCCCACCATGGCATCCACGAATTCGGGATGGTTTTGCATGAGGATGGCGAAATAATCCCCCTTTTCCATCCCTTGATCGTGCAAGCCCTGAGCAACCCGCGACCCGTACTCCCACAGTTGTTTGTAAGTTCGCAGCTCGTCCGGCCCCTCGTCATTTTCGAACGTGAGGACATCGCGATCCGGATCGGTTTCCGCCCGAATCGCAATCAGATTGGCGAGAATTAACTCATTTCGCTCAGACATAATCGACACTCAAAGTCCCTTACAGTCGATCCGGATCAATCAGGAGGTAACCCCCCTTAATCGCGAGAATTTCATTGCACCCGTCTTCGATCAGCGAGGCGCGGGCGTCGCGCAGCAACTTCTCGATCGGATACTCGCGGGTCAGTCCATTGCCGCCAAAAATCTGCAACGCTTCGCTGCTCACCTCGAACGAGGTCTGCGTCCCGGTAATCTTCGACGTCATCGCGACATGCAGTGCCGGCGTCTCGCCAAAGTTGTAGTGAATCGCACGATGGGTAAGCGCCCTCGAAGCCTCGACCTTACGGAACATGTGGAACAGGCGATGGGCTACCGACTGATGCCGGATGATGGGAACCCCGCCTTGTTTCCGCTCATGGGCATAGTCGAGCGCCAGCTCATACGCAGCCCTGGCCACGCCGGTGAACACCGCCCCCATCAGCCCGTTCGCTGCCGTGTGAATGATCTCCACTGCGTTCAGGAAGTCATCCGGGCCGGCCAGCAGGTGATCCTTGGGAATCCGGACGTTGTCGAAAAACACTTCGCCCTGGTTGAGGGCACGCTGCCCCAGCTTATCCAGCGGCTTGCCACGCGATACGCCTTTCGCTTCGAGCGGCACGATGACGACGCAACCGCGTTGCGCATCCGGCCCGTTCCCGGTATCGGCCGCACAATAAAGCACACACACCCTGGCGATGGTGCCGTTGGATACCCACGCGGACTTCTGCCCGTTGATCACGATTTCGTCGTCGAGAATCTGCGCGACGCAATTCGGCCGCCCGTATTGGCCTTCCGGATGGAATATCTTCCGATTCGGGTCAAGGCTGTCCGAACCGTGATCCGGCTCGGTAATTCCCCAGCAGCCAAGCATCGCGTCGGGGTAACGCGCCAGGAGATCGGTACGGCCCAGCGCGGCGCACATATACATGGGTAGCATGCCGGCACCAAAGGAAATGGCCAATCCCGAATCCCCCCAGCCCAACTCCTCGAACAGGATGGACATCATTTTCGCGCGCTCGGCGGGCTCGAACGACAGCAACAACTCAACCCCGAATCCGAGCTCGACGAATTTCCGCCGCGCCTCCCAATAGGGCGATTCCGGTGCCACCGCCTGCTCCGGCGTCATTTTGTCCAGGGCAGCACCAATCGGACGCATCACCTCTTCGGCGTAGCGATGCAGACTCTCCTGAAACATGATCGCCGTATCAAAGAGGGGAGGCTCAGCCCCCAAAGGGCCAAGCCTGGGGGCTTTTGTTGCGGAAACAGAACTGTTCATGTGGGTCTCCAATCATTTCATTTGTGGTTCCGCCAGGGTCGATTTACCCCTTGGCATGATTGGATTCTGGCCATCGACCCACGTCAGCTCAATCGCGGAGACCCGGGAAAGCAGCATTCCCGACAGATCACGGAAATCCGGGATAACTGCGGCAATGCAATAACGAATTCAATTGGTTTACATTGGATATACTGGTCCGTTCCATGAAAACCCATCGGATCGAGTCCCCTCCTTCACAACCAAACACCCGCTGGCATTTGTGAAACCCCGTCCAGTCAAGACATCACCCTGATGCGCCCTAGGCCAAATCGATGTATACAAACACCGTTTCGGGACAAGTAGTCCGTCAAAACCCGCTCAAATTGCAACCGCCTCGCTCCCGGAACGATCTGGTTCCCCGCGATGTGTTTTGCCGGCGAGTCGAGGAATCGAGAGCAAATCTTGTTCTGGTCACGGCACCTGCCGGCTATGGAAAATCGACCGCCCTCTCCCTGCTGTTTCGGCATCTCGAGGAGCAAGGTCACATCGTCGGCTGGCTGACGATAGAACCCTCGGACAACGACGTTGGCCGCCTCGCCCAGTACCTGTGGCTCAGCCTCGGTTCTGTCCTGCCGGACTCGGGCGTAAAACTGGTCGAAACGCCGCTTCTCGACACCGCTTCGGCGACCGCCAATGGCCTGGCCTACGAGCTGCTGGATGCGCTGGCAATGCTTGAGGCCCCGTTTTCGCTGTTCATTGATGAATTCGAGCACATCACGTCGCCCGACGTGATGACCTTCATTACCGACCTGGTGGCCGGCCTGAACGAGGGCCAGCGTGTCATTCTCGGCAGCAGGCACAAGACCATGCTGCCTCTCGGGCGGATGCGGGTACAGGGCAAGCTGCTGGAAATGGAGGCCTCCGAGCTACGTTTCTCCACGGAGGAAACCCGCAGCTATATTCTGAGCCGGCTCAAGATTGAACTGCTGCCGGCCGACCTGGCAAAACTTCAGGAAGGAACGGATGGTTGGGCCGCCGCCCTCCAGCTAACCACGGCCGCCCTGATGGGACAGGCGAATCCCAGCTTGTTGCTCCAGGGACTCTCCGGGCCATCGCGCGGGCTGGCCGACTATCTGGCCGAAGACGTGCTGTCGAGACTCCCCGAGCGTCAGCGTTTTTTCCTGATCCAGTCAAGTATGTTCGAGTCGTTCTGCCCGGACATGTGCAACGTGGTTTTTGAATGCGCCGACAGCGCCGAACTGATCGCGCAGACCGAGCGCGACAACCTGTTCCTGCAAATCATCGATGCCGATGGCCAATGGTATCGATACCACCCGCTCTTTCGTGACTTCCTCCAGTCCCAACTGGCGAACATCCGGAACGTCGAAGAGCTGCTCAAGCAGTGGCATCTGCGCTCTGCCAAATGGCTTGACCAGGCCAGGCGAGGCATACAGGCTATCGAGCACGCCCTGGCGGCCGGCGCGCCGGAACTTGCCGCCGAACTGATGGCAGCACGGGCTGCCGATTTTGTCCATACCGGCCAGCTCAGAGTCGTCAGCCAGTGGATCGAATCCCTGCCCGATGCGGTCGTGAAGCAGAACCTTCCCCTGGCGATTGCCGGCGCCTACTCGATGGTATTTCTCCATAAATACAAGGAGGCCGGCCGCCTGCTTGCGTTCCTGAAATCGGAAATTGACAATAGTCCGCAACACAAGCACGATCTGCTGGTTCTCGAGATCATGCTTGGCGCATGGTCCGACCACCTCCCGGAAGCGGTCAAGACAGCCGCCAACGAAGTCGAGAACCTGACCGACGCACCCCCTTACGTCGTTGGCCTGATTCGAAATGCCGCGGCCTACCATGCCATTGCCATTGGCGACTATTTCACCGCCCACCAACACCTGGTCATTGCCAAGCGCCTCCTTGAACCGATCAATGCGATTCACGCCCTCAGCTACAGCCAATGCTTCGAAGGCGTGATCGACATGCTACAAGGCAATGTCATACAGGCCAACGCACGTTTTAATGCCACTCTCACAAATATCATTGGCGCTGGTTATCGTTTCACTAATTCCACTGCGGTGGCGGCGGCGCACTTGATAGAAGCGTTATATGAATCAAATGATCTTGATTCAGCTGAAATACTCGTATCTGATTATCTCCCTCTGATTCGAGACTGCTGCCTGCCTGACGATCTGATCACAACTTATAGGATCGCGGCACGAATTCTCTTTATTCGAGGCAAGCAAAGCGAGGCCCTCGAGACACTTGACTACCTTCAGGACATGGGTGATTTGCGCGGCATTCCTCGTCTTGCCGCAGCCGCTAGGCAAGGAAAATTACGCCTAGCGCTCCGAGCTGGTGATTTTGCCGCAGCCAATCGGCTACTAACACTAATCTCGTCAAACGATATCTGGGATCAGTGGAAAGAACTATCTCCATATGGCGACGATATTGATGACCCGTTTATCGCGAGAACTCGAATCGCGCTAGTCTCGGGAACCGGGCCGTCAATGCTCTCTGAACTACAAGATGCTATTCGCCTTGCCGAGGCAAGCAATCGCACGCGGAGGTCAATGCGACTACGCTGCCTTTTGGCACAAGCGCTCGAATCTGCCAGAAGGCGACCTCAGGCTCTGGATTTATTAGAGAAAACTCTCGCTCTCGCGCACCCCAAAGGTTTATTCCGCGTATTCGCCGACGACTCATGGCTTCTCGCCCCTCTTTTGGAGACGTTGGAACTCCGCTCTCAGATCGTTCCTAGAGCCTACATTACTGAACTGATCAAAGCGTCTGCAGCCAACAATGTTGCATACCTTCCATCCACACCTTCGGCCATGATTGGTCGCACCGAGGAGGGCGGCCTCAGTCAACGCGAACTCCAAATACTTAGACTAGTTGCCGAAGGAAGCTCCAACAAGGAGCTGAGCAGAAAACTTTTCGTAAGCGAAAACACGGTAGAGACACACTTACGTCGAATTTATTCGAAACTAGGCACAAAAAATAGAACCCAAGCGGTGTCGAAAGCCCGAGACAAAGGAATAATTTAGTTTTCTTCTCCTAATATGTGGAAAGAATTCAGGACCGATTCTCCAAGTCGATGGAGCAGAAATTGAGGCTGCCCCTACAACTGAATCGCCTAGTCTTTTACCAACAAATTCGAGGATTGCATTGATCCGTTGAGCAGGCTCAGCATTGAGATCAGCAATGGCCGGGAGTTCGTATTCGCTGCACGAAAAGTTCCCATTCGTTGCCTCGCAAGGCGGAGCAGCAGGTAAGCGACAGATTGCATCCCAATTTAGGTCCCTAGGCCAACGGCAGTTATGGCCGGATGCTGTTGAAAAACTCGCTTTCTGGCGAAAAAGGAGGTTGGACGGCAGGTAAACGGCGGATTGCTGCCTGATTGAGCGCCTCAGGCCAATGGCCGTTATGGCCGAGAAACGGATATCGCGCGGATTCAGGAGCGACTAATTTCGTGAGGCGATCGGCAAAATCAATCATTGGGTAGGAACGATCTTACGAGTCATTTTCGGCATTTTGCTTTGATAGGCGCAAGAACTCCGTCAATTGCTCTGATGGTAAGGGCCGACTAAAAAAATACCCTTGCATTTCATGGCAGCCAAGTTGTCTGAGGATGGCAACTTGGCGTTCAGTCTCGACCCCCTCGGCTATCAATTGGAGATTGAAGTTTTTCGCAATACCAACGATTGCCTGAATGATGGCAAAGGAATCGTTAGAGCCAGTAAGGTCACGAACAAAGGACTGGTCAATCTTGATTCGGCTGACTGAGAAGCGGCGGAGGTAGTTCAGGGACGAGTAGCGAGTCCCAAAATCGTCGATCGAAATATGAACCCCTGTGCTGCGAAGATGCTTTACTCGCGCAACGATATTTTCAGCATCCTTCATGAGAAGGCTTTCTGTAATCTCGATTTCCAGCAACTCCGGCGCAATCTGAAATTCCCGGAGCGGCGTACGAATTCGTTCCAGAAGATCGGTGCGATCAAACTCTCTGGCCGAAATGTTCACTCCCAGTCTGAGTTCACCGAACCCTTGTTTCTTTAGGTGCACCAATTGGGCACACGCCTCGCGTAGCACCCAGTTACTGATGCTGATGATTAACCCGGTATCTTCTGCGATTGGAATAAAAATATCAGGGCTGATCATGCCGGCGCTTGGATGATGCCAGCGAATCAATGCTTCGACGCCGATCGCCTCTCCTGTTTCAGTATTGATCTGCGGTTGGAAATACAGTTCAAACTGATTTCCTTCCTTAACAGCCTTCCTGAGATCAATTTCGATAGACAAGCGATCGAGGTGAGCAGCATGCATATGCGGTTGGAAAGCGATATAGCCGTTTTTTCCCTGTGCCTTGACTTGATACATGGCCATGTCAGCACAGCGAATCAAGGCTTCTGCGCTGATGCTGTTGTCAGGGAAGATCGCGATACCAATACTGGTTGTTGCCAGGAACTGGGTTTTGCCTAGAAGGAATGGTTGTCGCAACTGCGCGAGGATCTTTTCTGCAACCACTCGTACGTCCTCTATGTTGCTGACGCTGGGAAGCAGGGCAGTAAATTCATCACCACCTTGTCGTGCCAACGTATCCCCCGCTCGCAGGCAATTTCGGACGCGAGCGGCAAATTTCCGGAGTAGTTGATCACCTACCTGATGTCCGTAGGTGTCGTTGACCAGTTTGAATCGATCGATGTCCAGAAACATCACTGCAAGCTTTTCATTACGCCGCATGGCCTGGGTCATGGCCATCTCCAGACGGTCAACGAAAAGTATTCGATTGGGTAGCTTGGTCAGGAGGTCATGAAAAGCCTGGAACGTGATTGTCTCTTCGGCTTTTTTGCGTTCAGAAATGTCGCGAGCCACCCCCGATGTTCCAAGGAACGCCGCAGAGGTTCCTGCAGAGTTCGATTCGTAGACTCCTTGAGAGCTCAAAATGGCCGTCATGATTGGACTAACACCTGTAGAGGGCACCGAAAGTTTGCGTTTGAAGCGCACTTCAAGGTTACTAGTGGCTCGCTCTCCGACGCGCCTTTCGTTAAATGCATAGTGGACATGATCGTGGTCACGTGGATCAACTATCTGCATATAGCTCCGACCCACGAGTTCTTTGGGGGCATATCCCAGCAAGGATCTAACCCGCCCGTTGATAAAGGTAAATCGACCCTCACGATCCAGGGTGAAAATTATGTCGGGTGACTGCTCGACGAGGAATCGGTGCAGTCGCTCCGAATGCTGAAGTTGCGCTGAGACGAGCGCGAGTTCTTTGTCACGTTGGCGATTGGCCAAAGCACGGCCAACAGCGATAATCATCTCGTTGGGGTCACAATCCTTGCGCAGAAACTCAAAGACCCGATGGCGCAATGCGTAAATTGCTGAGTTGATCGACTTGTCTGCACTAAATACGATCACGGAGGTGTCAATTTTGTGTGTGCTCATCCAATTCATGACTTCTAGACCCGAGATGTCCGGAAGCTTCAAGTCGAGGATGACGAGGTCTGTTCTATGTTCTTTGAGGGTGGCAATCGCTTCCTGCCCGGTGCTTGCCTCGTAAATTGAGCGCTGGTCACCGGCGAGCAACTTCACATATGAGTCTCGAAATCGCTGCTCATCATCAACAATCAGAATGAATTGCTGCGCCTGAATGCGAGGAACTTTGGAGAGTTCGTATAGCGCTGTAATGGCATTCATTAATTACTGGCCCGATAGGTTTCTGGCGCTCTTTCCAACCAACGGTGCAATGTCTGAGCTGACTCTGATTTGGCTCAGACAGGTGATGAGCCCATCCAATTTAGGAGGGCTTCCAACCGCTGAAAGCCTAGCTGCCCGTTGCAACCTATTAGTGATGCGTTTTTTGGGCGATAACCAGACTTCCGAGTCGGAGGCTCAAATCGATGTTCTAGCTCTACATCTCGAGGCAAATCTTTCCGAAGTGACGATTCGACTCTTGGTAACGGAAGGCGTCGACAATCCCTTCGAGAGGGAAACAACTGTCGATAACTGGGCGCATACCGTTGAAGTTGATGGCTCGGATCATGTCTTGTTGATGCGCCCGATTTCCAACTAGCACCCCTTGTAAGCGTAGTTGCTTGATCAAGGCCGTAACGATCGAAATGTCTCCTCCGAGCCCCGTAAGTATTCCTATTAACGAGATATGCCCGCCAACCCTTGCTGCAATCATTGACTGATTTAATGTCGCCGGACCGCCAACCTCCACCACATGATCGACGCCGCGACCCTCTGTCAACTCACGGACAACGTTCCCCCATTCTGGGATGGTGTTGTAGTTCAACGTATGGTCGGCACCCATTGCCCTCAATCGCTCCAATTTCGCGTCGCTAGATGAGGTCGCGATTACCTTGGCTCCAGCCATTTTGGCAAACTGCAACGCAAAAATAGAAACTCCTCCGGTGCCTTGGACCAAAACGGTATCGCCAGCCTTCAGTGCATCGTCAGCCATCAGTGATCGCCATGCAGTCAATGCAGCGGTAGTCAACGTAGATGACTCTGCATGAGTCCAACCAATTGGGGCATGCGTGAATGCGGCAGCATTGGTCGTGACCATCTCCCGTGCATACCCATCGACCCCATCGCCAGGTACAGTCGCAAATCCTTCAACAAGCGGTTCCCCCGATTGCCAAGTTGGAAAGAAGGTGCTGACTACTCTATCGCCAACACAAAACTCGCTCACCCCTTCACCAATAGCAACCACTTCACCGGCGCCATCTGCCATCGGTATCCTGGGCTCAACAGGTCCCCACATGCCACTTACAACCGCAAAGTCGTGATAGTTGAGCGAGTTTGCGTGCAGACGAACCGATATTTCACCCTTTCTCGGATTGCTTGGTTCGCTGACGCCAACTGTTACCTTTTCGTATCCGCCGCCCGCCTGAACAATAATTGCCCTATTTGCCATAACTGACTCCTTTTCTGATTGGATTCTTGGTTTGGTTCTACACCCTGCCTTTGTCTAAGCGAACGTTTGCCGTTTTCCCAATCCTTTTATCTGAATGTTCCAGCCCTCGATTTGAATAGCGGACGAGGTGCTACTTGGAATGTTGTGGCTGAGCCAGCAGAGCGTTGGTAAAGGGCAGGGCGTGTCGTTGAGTTGCGATTGGGTATCGTCTGAAAGGTTTTCCAGGGAGACCTGAATCTCTTCGACTTCCTCATGAAGTAGATCCCGCACAATAAAAACCAGCCTGCCGTGGTGATCTGCGAAAGGGCTTTGTACGGGCCACTTTGCGAGATTTATGGGCGGGTATGCGATGTCCTGTACGCAATGAATTACTCGCGGTAGCGGGTCGCCAGCTATGGCCATCAAGCCTTTAACTCTTAATAGCCTATTCCCATATTTTGTGAGAATTTTGCCCATGGCAACAGCAAACCGATGCCATGGGATTGGGGTCACGAATTCAATTACGAAACTCCTGACAGCATCGTCATGTCTGTCCTTTGCCGAAACGAGGCTTGGTATTCTTCGTGTGTTCTTGCTATTCCAACTGAGAGGGGCATTTCTCTCGGCGCGATGATTTTGCTGGTCGCGAATCTTCTCTTCTCCGAGCCAAGCTGCGACATCCGGTACCTTGCCGACGGACGTATAGATGCCGCATCCAAATAGAGACTCAGGGCTAACGTGGCCATGTTGTACCGCAATTCTTTTGGCACTCGGATTGAGGACGTCGAGTTTCCTATGTAGCGCTAGCCGAGTGTCGACGTCTGCCAAATCGCATTTGGTAATTAGCAAACGATCTGCCATCGCAACTTGCCGTACTGCTTCTTGATGAGTATCTAGCTGCAGTGTGCCATGGGTGGCGTCAACAGCGGTTATGACGCCATCGCAGCGGTAGCGTGCCGAAATGAACCATTCCTGCATCAGCGTATAGATCACGGGAACGGGATCGGCTAGCCCCGTTGTTTCGATAAGTACTCTAGACACGGGGGGGATTTCACGTTTTGAGCTCCTGTCAGCAAGGTTCTTAAGTGCTTTAAGTAAGTCCCCTTGCACACTGCAGCACAGGCAACCCGAGTCAAGAATCATTAGGGTTTCGTCGACCTTATCAACCAGATGATGGTCGATTCCGATCTCGCCAAATTCATTAATTAATACGGCTGCGCCACTCATCTCTGGGCGCTGCACGAGATGGTTAAGTAATGTTGTTTTGCCTGCGCCAAGGAAACCAGTGAGTAGTGTCACGGGAATTCGCTTGTCTTCTGGGTTGAACCGAGAGGGGATGTTAGCGAGAGGATCTGTGTTCATTTGAGTCGCCTTCGTTTCAGGCCTGGTTAAACACAAGCAACAGAAAAAAAGCCGGGGCTGAGCCCCGGCGAAACTGCCATAGACCAGCCGAGGAGCAAGGCCTAGCAGAGGAGACAGATGTAGTGAGGGGGCTATGCCGGACTCACCATGCTTCTGAAACAGCAAGAGCTATGCCGGGCTCAATACGCATTGGGCCTATTTGGCTTAATGGTTTGATTTTTATAGTGAACTCGAATTGATTTGTCTGTAAGGCTAATTCTTTCCCCCCATTTGTACACGTAGTACTTCCGGACATCTTCGTCCGGCAGTGACCAATTTCCGGTCGTGGAGACGAATGGCATTGCCCTTGCCACAGAAACCAGATTCGCTTCTTGGATGGCCATCCAACAATCGGACGCTCATCCGGAAATCGGACGGCGGAGCTTTGCTAATCGATGCTGTGCATCTGATTAAAACGATTTAATTCAATGTGTTGCATTTTATTTGTGTCGTGGCACGCCCTTTGCGAAAGGGTGTGTGACCCAGCCGGTGACTGAATCGGATGGACAAGACCCAGACCCGGAAACTCACAGCGTTCACACGGTTTACCTCTTGCGGGGGCGGTGATACGGGCAAGGAAATTAATTAGCAAACCTTGGTAGGAGGAAATGCAGGATGGGATTGCAAATCAATATAGATAACGGTGGGACACTTACCGATATCTGCATCATTCAGGATGGATCAGTCAGTAAAACCAAAGTTCTGACTACTCCGTATGATTTGAGCAAATGTTTTTTTGATGGGCTCACAAAGGCTTCTGGTGTCATCTATGGTGAGCAGAATGTTGCTCGTCTCCTAGAAGAAGTTGACTTGATTCGCTACTCGACGACACAGGGTACAAATGCAATCTGTGAGCGGAAAGGGTCGCGCCTTGGGTTGATTTACTGTGGTCCGGCGAATGATCTTGCGGTCCGCTTGGCGGAGCAGGATGAAGAACTCTATGCGGCATTGGTTGGCGATCGGGTTGTTCATCTTGATCCCGACGCAATGCAGCGTGAAGACGCGCAAATGGTCGCTGTTAAGGCGATCAATAAGCTGACCGCGGCAGGTGCGAACCGTCTGGTTGTCAGTTTTGATGGTAGATCATTTATTGAGGGTGAAAACCTTTTCCGGAAGATTGCTCTCCGCAAATATCCGCGCCACCTTCTCGGAGCCGTGCCCATTCTTTATGGTAGCGATCTTGGCTCTGATAGCGATGTGGTCCGTCGTACATGGACTGCGCTCATTAATTCCTTCTTGCACCCTGCAATGGAGGCATTTCTGTTCAATGCAGAGAATCGCTTACGTGAATATCGGACAAAGAATCCTTTGCTCATCTTCCGTAATGACGGCGATTCTTCGCGCGTTGCTAAGACGGTAGCAATTAAGACCTATAGCTCTGGTCCTCGTGGGGGTATGGAAGGTATGAAATCCTTCTCCCGCCTGTATGGTTTTTCCGATGTGGTCGCTATCGATATTGGCGGCACAACTACCGACATTGGTCAGTATGTGAACGGTACCGTCGCCGAGCAGCGGCGCGGTCACGTCGAAGGTATTTCAGTGTCGTTCCCGTTGTGCGAAGTCATGAGTGCTGGCGTTGGTGGTAGTTCGATTTTCAAGGCCCATGAGGGACGCATTGTGATTGGTCCTGAAAGCGTTGGCGCCGTCCCCGGTCCGGCATCTTTCGGTCGTGGTGGCAAGGAGGCGACAATTACCGATGCAAGCCTGCTGTGCGGCATTCTCGACCCGAAGTCATATTTCGGCGGCGATTTGGTGCTTGACGCTGAACGGGCAGCTGGCGCTGTCAATCTGAATATCGCTCAGCCACTTGGCCTTGGGTTGGATGACGCCTTATTGCATATGCAGCATGCGTATGAAGAGAAGGTGGCTATTGAGCTGCACCGGTTTACCAAGATATCGCCTGAAACAAAGCTTCTTGCTTTTGGCGGGGCTGGTCCGCTGAATGCCTGTGGTATTGCTGAAAAAGCGGGTATCAGCAGCGTTGCTGTCCCTAAGATGGCGGCGGTGTTCAGTGCTTATGGCATTGGCGAGTGCGATATCTCGCATCACTACGCAGTAACCCTGCATGACTGCGACAACAAGAGCTTGCGCGAGGCGCTTGCGGCGCTGAAGACGAAGGCATCTCGCGACATGTTTGCCGAAGGCTTCGCTGAGGGTAGCTACGATATCCGCGCTCGTCTGGTCGTTTTGGTTGACGGCAAAGAGGTTGGTTACGACCTGGCTGATAACGCGGCGGTACCGGAGGCTCTTAAGGGTACTCCGGTGATGGAACTTGAGTTGAGCGCGGTAAAGGCTCTGCGTACTGAGAACCAGAAGCAGGCAACGTTTGTTGCGGGAAAAAAAGCAAATGCAGATGGCACCCGCACTCTTCTGGCCAAGGGTAAGGGGCGTGTTGATGTGCCCGTCTACAAGCTATCGAGCATGAAGACTGGTGACACTGGTGCTGGTCCCGCAATTATCGAAGAAGACTTCTTTACCTGCCGCGTGCTGGATGGCTGGAGCTTTGTCATTAGCGACGCAGGGGACATCCTGCTGAACAAGAAAGGCTGAAAACATGAAAGTTCTGATGACTGAATATCTCCGTATCGATCTGGAGAAAGAGCAATGGGAATGCAGGGTCTGTAATCACGTAGTTGGCCCTGCTGCCAAGAGCTACAAGGAAGGGATGCTGGTCCATAACCGCGACCCTCGTGAAATCCATCCGCCAATTATCGATCCCGAAAAGTACCGCTTTACGTTTAGTCCGGATCCGGACTGGGTTCGTATTCTTGAATATTACTGCCCGTCGTGCGGAACCATGGTGGAAAACGAATATGCCATTCCTGGCCATCCGCCCCTCTACGATATGGAAGTCGATTTGCCTGCGCTGAAGGCTCAATGGTCGACCCGTGATGAGGTGCCCGAGCCAGTGGTTGGACCTGAGGTCGTCCGCGGTACTGGACATGGCAACCACTAATACTGACCGGGCAATTCGCTTCCCTGTTAACGGGGCAAGCGTGGCTCGGAGCGAGGAATCAAGGAGATAATATGAGGCGAGTTTCTGTTGATATCGGTGGCACTTTCACCGATTGTTTCGTGGTTTGGGATGGCAAATACATTGAAGCCAAAGCCCTGACTACTCACCACAATTTGGCGCTAGGCTTCAACGAGGCCCTGAGCAAGGCGTATCACGTCCTAGGCTTGGAGCTTGAGGAAATTCTGGCAGAAGTGGACTCTGTCCGCTATGCCACGACCTTGGGTACCAATGCGCTAATTGAGCACAAAGGCCCGAAAATTGGCATGTTGGTCACTGCCGGTTTTGAGGCAACCGTTCCTCTTAGCCGTGCTCGCGGATATGGCGAAGGGCTTGACGGCCTTGGGCAATCGGATATGCCAAATGCTTGCCGTCCGGATCCGCTGGTCTTGGCCCACATGATTCGGGGGGTTCGGGAGCGTGTCGATTTCCAGGGCAAGTTGGTTATGGCTCTCGATGAAGACGACGTCCGTGTTCAGATTCGTTCCTTGGTAGACAAGGGCGCTGAAATCATTGTTGTGGCGTTGGTTAACAGTGTGGTCAATCCGGCGCACGAGCAACGTATCGAAGAGATCCTCCTTGAAGAGTACCCGTCACATCTGCTCGGTGCGATTCCGGTAATCCTCTCTCATCAGGTGGCTGGCCGAAAAGGCGAATATGTACGTGCTACCTCCGCCATTGTTGATGGCTATCTGCACTCGACGATGTATCACGCACTTTCGGCGCTCGAGCAAAACCTCCGTGCACACCGTTATGAAAAGCCAATGCTGGTGATTCATAACTCAGGTGGTATGGCGCAACTGAATTCGACAGATGCCCTGCAGACGATCCACTCTGGTCCTGTTTCCGGTATTGCCGCTTCGGAGCATCTGGCAATGCAAGCAGGCTTGGGTAATGTGGTAGCTACCGATATGGGTGGCACCAGCTACGACATCGGCATCGTGGTTGATGGCGGTATTAAGCACTATGATTTCAATCCGGTCATCGACCGCTGGTTGGTGTCAGTTCCGATGGTCCACTTGGTGACTCTCGGCGCTGGTGGCGGATCTATCGCTAGCTATGACCGTATGTACGATACCGTCAAGTGTGGCCCGCAAAGTGCTGGCTCCGATCCTGGTCCGGCCTGCTACGACCGTGGCGGCATGAATCCGACGGTGACAGACGCGGATTTGGTGCTTGGCTACCTTGACGCTAAGAACTACGCAGGCGGCTCGATTCCCTTGAATGCTCGGCGTGCATCATCGGCAATCGAAGATGCGCTGTGCGACGATCTTGATTGCTCCGTGATCGAAGCAGCCCTGCTCATTCGCGAAAAGGTCGATGACAACATGGCTAATGGCCTTTTCACCGAACTGCGCGCACGTGGCTATGATCCGAAGGATTTCACGATGCTGGCCTATGGTGGCAACGGCCCACTGCATTGCTGCGGGATTGCTCGAAATCTGGGCATCGAAAAGATCTTGGCACCTCCGTTTAGCTCAGTGTTTTCTGCTGTAGGCGCCGGGAACATGCATCAGTTGCACATTCATGAGCAATCGCTCTACATGGTGCTGTATGACTCCAACACCCGCCACATCTTTGACGACTACGATCGCTTTAACAACATTGTCGCCGAACTGAAGGAACTGGGAACCCAGGATCTTCTCCGTCAGGGTGTGCCGCGTGAGCAGATTTTCCACAGCCTTGAGCTTGATCTGCGATATGGCAACCAATTGGTTCAGACCACGGCTGTGATTCCTGCGCATGAAGTGCACGGCCCTGCCGACGTGCTGGCGATTATTTCTCAATTCTCGAATGACTACGGCAAGCGTTTTGGCGAAGGTAGCCAAGCGCCGGAGGCTGGTATTCGCATTAACACCATTCGCGTGGCGGCTTTCGTTCGCCTTGAGACGGTGCAATTCGAAGATATCAAACCAGTGCCTTCGCATGAGCGCAAGGGGCCGCCTGCTCCGGCTTCTACCCGCAAATGCTATTTCGTCGGCCACAAAGAGTCGTTCGATGTCCCGGTTTGGGATCGGGCAGCGATTGTCCCGGGTGTCCAGATTCCTGGTCCCGCCATCATCGCCTCCGAAGTCACTACCTATCTGGTTGATCCGGGCTGGAACTTCGTGTCCGCAAAGCAGGGCGCTTCTTGGTTCCTTCGCGCCTGACCGATACCGGTTAGACGGACCCTAAATAATTGCAAGGATTAAAAATGAGCGATATGAATATGCCGAATGCGGCCAAACCGTTGAGCCCTGAGGACGTAAAGTTGGTGAAGAAGTTCCTCAGTGATACGACGCTTTTCCTGGGCCCCGACCCGGAAATTATGCAGAACCATGACTTGATGCCGCGCACCGACATCGAGGATAAGTGCATCAAAAAGGTTAGCGAAACACATATGATCGCCAAGATTCGCGACCGCATCCAAGCGGGTTGTGATGAAGGCTATGAAATGGTCGAGCAGATGGGGGCGGCCCCGGGGGCGAAGTGGGGCGACGTTATTACCGGCGTTTACTCTGCGTCTGGTGACCTCGCCATCGCAAGTGCCGGCGGTGTTCTAATTTTTTCTACTCTGGTTCATCACCCAATCAAGTTCATTATCAAGAATTGGATGAACGATCCAACGGTTGGCGTGCGCGAAGGTGATGGTTTTATTCACAATGATTCGCGCTACGGCAATGTTCATAATACTGACCAGAGCATGATTCTCCCTATTTTCCATAAGGGGGAGTTGGTGTGCTGGGTTGCATCGACCGTACATGAAGGCGAGAACGGTGCTATCGAGCCGGGCGGTATGCCGTCTATGGCGGAGAGCCCGTGCGACGAGGGCTTGAAGATGAGTCCGTTCCGTGTCGTTGAAAACTACCAGATCAAGCGCGACATCCTTACCTTCTTGCAGAACTCTGTGCGTGAGCCGAAGCTGCAGTACGAAGATATGAAGGTCAAGCTGTATGCCTGTCTGCGCATCAAACAGCGCGTTGAGGAAACCTTGAATACTGACGGTCCGGAAGCGCTGATTTCAACGTTGCGCCTGACCATGGAAAATGTCCGAGCCGAAGTGATCCGACGCGTAAGTGAATGGCCGGACATGACAGTGCGAACTTACATCATTCAAGACTCGACCTTGCGCGAGAACTGTGTGGTCAAGATAAACTGCAAATTGACCAAGACTGGCGATCGCCTAATCTTTGACTTCCGTGGGTCAAGTCCGGAGTTTACAAACAGAGCCACGAACACGATTGTGGCCGGTCTCAAAGGCATGCTGGCACAGGTTTTCTTGTGCTATGTCTGGCCAGACTTGCCGCGTGGTCAGGCCGCCTTTGCGCCAATCGAAGTGATTACAGATCCGCATTCGATCGTTAATTGCTCGTACGATGCGCCGAACTCACAGAGTCTGATGTCGATTTTCACCGGATTTACCGCCGGCCAGCATGCTGTAGCGAAATTCCTCTACAGCTGCCCTGAAAAGTACACCAAGGTTCACGCTCCGACCTTCAACATGATCAACACTTTCATTTGGGGTGGTGTGAGTCAACATGGCGAGACGCTGGGTAATTTGTGCGCAGACTTGAACGGAATGGGCGCTGGCGCTCGTTCCGATATGGATGGTGAGCACGCCCTGGCACCAATTTTCGCGACGATGGCGGATATTGGGGAGCAGGAGCTGAATGAGGAAGACGTACCTTTCCTCCAGTTGGTCTCGAAAAAAATGACCATGGATGCTGTTGCACCTGGTAAGTATCGTGGCGGTCAGGGCTACACCATGATGGTTTCGACCAAAGACAGTGAGCAATGGGGCTTCATGACCGTTTGTCAGGGCGCCAAGATTCCTCCGATCCAGGGGCTATTCGGTGGTTATGCCTGCGGGGCATATCCGCTGTGCAAGGTCAAGGATGTAAATGTCTATGACGTTCTGATGAACGAGCCGGAAAAGTTCAAGCACTCGATCGCAGAAATCATGAACGAACAGCCGTTTGAAGGGGCTGATTACACCACCCACCACATGGGCATGGGTTTCGAAATCTCCAAGAAGGGCGAACTATTCATGATTTCGCAAGGGGCTGGTGCCGGTTATGGTGACCTACTCGAGCGGAACCCTGACGCAGTCATCAAGGATATTGAAGAGCACCTGATTTCTCAGGGGGTGGCTGAACAACTCTACAAGGTGAAATTTGATCCAGTTACCTTGTCGGTGAACTATGACGCAACCAAGGCCGCCCGCAATGACGAACGAAAAGCTCGTCTGGCACGTGGGGTTCCGTTTGCCGAATTTATCAAGACTTGGAACAAGCCGAAGCCGCCCGCCTATCTGCAATATTTTGGATGCTGGGGTGATGATGTGGACACCCTGTACGTAGGTAGTCCCGACATTACTCGCAAGGCAAACGAGCCCCGTCCGAACTACATGCGAAATCCGAAAGATGTCCGGATTGATGAGTTGGAGGCACGCTTAGCCGCTCTTGGTGCTCATGGAGACGAAAAGAAATGAGCCAAAGCCTCGCCGATCTCATAAACCCAGATGGAGCCCCGGTTGGGCTCCGGATGTGGCTTAAGTCTTCTGCCTACACCCGGCGCCTTCTTCTTGGGGCATCTGGCGATCCGTGGGAGAGTGCAAGTCAATATCTCTCCTATTTCTCTCAGGCCCAAGGCTTGTTGAAGCCGGATGTGGCGGTGATTGAGGTCGGCGAGCTCTTTGATTCATGGCTGAGCAGAAATCCTGAATTCAAGCCCGAGATGGTGGGGAAGCGAAAACTTTCCTACCCGTTGCGAAAATTGCTTGAACAGGCTGAGCCCCGTGCGCTACTGGCAGAAGTCGTTGAGGCCGTTTTGGCTCACTTGCGGGGCCAAAAACCACTGGTGCTTGCAATGCCTTCTCCTCGATATTGGCTGCAACATGCAAATGCCCTGGCGGGGCGTGAGGCGATTGAGGTCGATCCAGATGGGATCGAGGATTCGGCAATGTATATCGCTGATCTGGCTCGCGCTGTTTCAGTGTATGACGTTGGCGGACTGTTGTTCGAAGAGGCAGTGGGGGATCAATCCTCAGAGTCGATCGATCTCGAGTTATATCGTCCAATCATTAACGTGGCCAAGCATTATCGTTGGCCTCTGGCTGTTAGCCTTGGTGATGCCGATCTGGTCGTCAATACTGCACTATCTGAGTTCGAGGTCCTGATCTCTCAATCTGGATTAGAGAGGAATGACATGGCCCAGGGAGTGAATGTCAGTACTACTCTTTGGTCTAATGGCCAGCTTCCTCCGCTTACGGAAAATCAGTTCTACTTCGCCGAAGTGCCAAGAGATGAACGCCCTGAGCATGTATTGGACTGCCTTGCTCGATTACGCAGTTAGGTTCAGCGTTCTTGCGCATGAAATGCAGTCTCCTGCTAACTGGGCGATGTTGTGTCCAGTGAAATAGGAGAAGTATCGTTATCAGCAAGCGGGCTGTCGGATTTTCCGGCAGCCCGTTTTGCTTTTGAGGGGCGATAGAAAACGACTCCACAACAGTGGAGTGCCGCCAATGCTTGCGACCTGCCGGCTGGGAAACGAATTGCATTTATCGTAATTCAAGCCGTCCGGTAATCAAACGCTTCGATCATCGAGCGTCCGACTCGTATCGGAATTGCTGCGACGCAATATCCCACGTTCGCCCATTTTGGTATTCAAAAAGAATTAAATAAATCGCATTAAAACAATGCGTTAGTTGATTATTTACTGATTTTTGTCAGCTTGGCACCTAGGTTGCTATTGGATATGGCGGGGATGCCAGTGTCCCCAAGGAATGTTATGGCGAGCTGAGTATGGTTTTTCCGTACTCGGCTACGCCAGTAGGTAACCAGAAATTAGATGGTCAAGAAGGGGAGGGTAAATGCTACCAAGATTTGAAAATTTCGAAACTAGAGCTCGGGTGGGGGTGACCATCGTGACATCACTGATCCCAATCGCAGTTATTGGGGCTTTGCTGTATGCCGCATTTTTTGTCAAAGCAACGGCCGAGGTGTCTTCCGTAAAGCCGCCTGAAATCGAACGGCGCGATCGCTTTCTTGGCGTCGCAATGCCAACGGAGCATGTTATCTGGGCAGCTGGTAGTAACGGGAAGATCGTTCGTAGTGACGATGCTGGAAAGACTTGGTCCGCTCAGTCGAATCCGACCGCTGAGAACCTGCAGGGAATCGCCGCCTGGGACATCAATCGGGCAGTTGCTGTTGGTGGCAATGGGGTTCTTATCCTAACCGAGGATGCCGGCAAGACCTGGCGTGAGATTCAGGTTCCCAAATCAGAGGTGGCCAATAAGTTGCTGAGCGTTCGAGCCTATGAAAACGGAAGGGCTTGGGCTGTTGGTGAGTTGGGGGCTGTGCTGCTTACTCTCGACTTTGGCCATACCTGGAAACGGGTGTTGCCGGAAAAAGATCAAGCTTGGAACGATGTCAGTTTTTCTGGCAATCATGGATTGCTAGTCGGTGAGTTCGGCCAGTCCCTGAAGTCGGATGATGGTGGGGCGACTTGGCAGGCTGCCAATAGCGGGGTTCAGTCCAGCCTGATGTCTGTGCATCTACGCGATGAATTGAACGGTGTCGCTGTTGGACTCTCTGGCGTGATTCTGGTTACCCATGATGGTGGGCGGCAATGGACATCCATGGAGCGCCAGACTCGCGAGCATCTAAACAATGTGATTTGGGATGGAGCCCAATGGGTTGCCGTTGGTGACAAGGGAGTAATTGTCACTGGCGATGCGGATGGACGTATCTGGAAGGCGTCGCGAGTTAGTGAAGGCAACTTGGGCTGGAACACACAAGTTTTGCATGTGCCAAGTTCTGGCAAGGCCAACAACTACGTATTGGCGGGCGCTGGCCTGGCCCTTCTAACGCCCGACCGTCTCACCGTGTTCGGCCGTTCAGCAGACTGATCGACAGAGAAAATCTCATGAAAAATAAAACTTTCAAGATGGTGGGGGGGGCGATTGAGTGGTTCATTCGCCATCGAGTGCTGGTTGTCTCATTTGTCATGGCTGTGACCGTGCTGATGGGCTATCTGGCCGCGCAGATTGAAGTTAAGACTGTATTCAGTGACCTTCTTCCTCGTAACCATCAGTACATCAAGGTCAACGACCAGTTCAAACAAACATTCGGCGGCTCCAACATGATCAGCATCATGTTGGAGGTCGAGGATGGCGACGTATTCCAGATGAAGGTTCTGGAGCGCGTCCAGACCATTACCAAGGATCTTCAGCAAGTATCAAACGTCGATAGCTATCAGATCGTTTCCTTGGCCTCAAAAAAAATCAAGGAGGTTAGAGCTTCGACCGATGGAATCGAGTCGCGTCCTCTGATGTGGCCTGATTTACCAAAAGATCAAAATGAACTTCGAATACTGAAGGAGTCCGTACTTAACAATCCCTTGGTATTTGGTGCCTATGTGTCTCTCGACATGAAGGCTACATTGATCACGGTGGACTTTGTTGATGCCGGAATCAATTACTCAAAGATCTACGACCAGATCAGCGCTATCACAGATGCAGCCCAAGGCGATGGCGTAAAGGTGCGCATGGTTGGAGAGCCTCTTCTATATGGCATTGTTGGCCACTATCTGACGGAAACCCTGCACCTCTTTCTGATTACTGTTGCTGCGCTGGTGGCTTTGCTCTTCCTGATTACCCGGAGCTGGCATGGCACGCTCCTGCCGCTCTCTGCTGGCGCGCTGAGTGCGATTTGGGCGCTTGGGGCTGCCAAGCTGATGGGCTTCCACCTTGATCCTCTGGTAATTGTTGTGGCATTCCTCATTACAGCCCAAGCAATTTCGAACTCTGTACAACTTGTTTCGCGATTCGATGACGAAGTGGCAAATGGCATGCCGAGTGCGGCTGCGGCAGCAAAGGCCAGTTTGCAGAATTTGTTTAAACCAGGTCTGCTGGCCGTTGTTGCTGATGCTGGTTGCGTCCTGGTGGTGGCATTGACGCCAATACCGATGCTGGAAAAAATTTCCTATATTGGAACAGTGTGGATTTTTTCCATCGTGATTTCTGCACTGCTGATGACGCCGGTTCTGCTGTCGTGGTTTTCGACCAGCGGCAAGAAAGTTCACCCCATTAATATTTCGCCGGTCCTGGATGCAATCCTCGGCGTCTGTATTCATATCGTTTCCACTCGTTGGCGCTATGTGGTCCTCAGTGCCACAGGGGTTGCCTTCGTACTTACTGGGATTTACGCATTCAACCTCAAAGTTGGTGATGCCAACCCCGGGTCGCCCATCCTCTGGCCGGACTCTCGATATAACCAGGATGCCGCGGCAATCAATGGCAAATTCCAAGGTTCGGATCGAATGTTTGTTGTCGTGGAAGGAAAAACGGAAGGTGCTCTCAGAGAACCTGATGTATTGAAAGGGATGGAAAGCTTCCAGAAATACATGGAGGCTCAACCGGAGATCGGCGGAAGTATTTCCTTGGCCGACGTATTACCGGCTGTAAAGCGTGTTGTTCGAGAAGGCAACTCCCGTTATCAGGAGTTGGGTAACAGCGCCAACGAGAATGGCGAACTGGTGTACATGTTTGTTTCAGGGACTGACCCGGGCGACATGGATAGATTTGCCGATCCCCAAGCTAAAAATGGCGCTATTACGCTCTATTTCCGGGACCACCAAGGTGTCACCATCAGCACGGCAGTTCAGCGCATTAAGGACTACCTTGACGCGCATCCCATGAAGGATGCCGAAATACTGCTTGCAGGTGGTTTGGTTGGCGTTCTGGCGGCGGTGAACGAGGTAATTCTCTCTGGGCAGATTGAGGCTATTGCCCTTGCACTGTTGGTGCTTGTTGCCTGTAGTGCTTTCACCTATCGCTCAACCGTGGCAGGCATGTTCTTCATGGTTCCGGTGTTGTTCTCCAATACCCTGACATTTAGTTATATGGCATGGCAAGGCATCGGTATGAACATCAATACCCTGCCTGTGGTTGCTCTCGGCATCGGGCTTGGTGTCGATTACACCTTCTATATCGTCGATGGCATTCGCGAAGAGCTTCATCACGGCAATTGCACCATTGAACAGGCCATCACCAAGGCTTTGCGTAGCGCGGGTCGGGGGGTGTTAGTCACAGCAATCACCCTGATTACCAGCGTGATTATCTGGAGTTTCTCTTCACTGCGTTTGCAAGCAGATATGGGAATCCTGATCGCAATCTGGCTGGGCATCTCTGCAGCATCTGCATTGTTTGTCATTCTGCATTGTTTGTCATGCCGGCCTTGGTCTATGTGTTCAGACCAGAGTTTGTTGTAGGCAGCAAAAGGCATCCGGTGGAGATCGCTGAGCAGGAAGTTCAACCGGCATAGCCAAACCCATGGCGTTTCTCGAAGCGCTTTGTCCATGGTTATCAACGAAAAGAGGGTAAAGAAGATGAGACAAAAAAGTGGTGGTGTGTATCGAAGTATTTTGGGGGTGGCAATTTCTCTAGCTCTGGCGCAATGGAATGTAGCCGCAAGCGCAGGGGAAACGACATCTTCCAGCTCCGATGAAAGTGGAAACAGTTTTCACCTTGGTGGTTATGTCCGAGGCTGGTCTTCTTTCAATATGAAAGACCAGCCTGAGACTGCTGCAGATGACAAATGGAAGCCGTCAATGTTGCGAGGGTCATTGCTTCTGGATATGGATGCCAGGACGGGGCCATTGAAGTGGAAGGCTGTTGCCCGAGCTGATCGCGAATATAAGACCGACTATCTGAAGGATCTGGAGCAACTGCGATCAACAAACGGGACCGGAACCGGTGGTCAGTCCAGCAACATTATGGACAACTACAATAAGGCTGATCTCCGCGAGCTATGGACGGAGTTCAATCTGGGAGAAAGGGTAAGTTTTCGCATTGGTAAACAGCAAATCGTGTGGGGCGAGAGTGACTTTTTCCATGCGATGGATGTGGTGCATGGTTATGACATGAGTTGGCGCCTTTTCTTCGAGGGTGAAAATGAGGAATGGCGCAAGCCGCTTTGGCTTCTCGCGACCAAGGTTCAGATTCCAGAAGCAAGCGGCCAGATTCATGCGTTTGTGCGTCCTGGTGTAGACCAGTGCAAGGATATCGGAAATACCTACGATATACGGGGGGGGCGCTGGTTCTTTCAGCCATATCGTGGCTATGACCTGACAGCGGTTACTGACAACGATTGTCGTCATCCGGACGGGGATATGAGGGATGTCACTGGCGGCATCAAATGGTCAGGTGAGGCTGGCCCGGTCAATTACTCGCTGGCCTACATCAGGACGTTCGCTGCAGATCCGGTGGCAAATTCGGTCTTCAAACCGTATGAGAAAACACCAACCGGCGCCTTCTTTGACTTGATTCATCCGGTGATCGATGTTTTTGGTGTCTCGGTTAGCGGGTATGCGCCAGTCATCGATACTGTGTTGAGCGCTGAGATGGCCTTCACCAAGGATCAGCCATACAACATTGGTACTGGTGGATTCGGGACGCCAAGTTTTCTTGGCCACGTCGGTGCCGGTTTGGGGGGGATCATGAAGAAGGACACCCTGACGACGATGATCCGTGCCGACAAAAATATCGACTTCCAGGGTTTGCTGGGTACGAATCGTCCCTCGTTCTCGTCGATTCAGCTGTTCGACACGATGATCCTGAATTACCAGGACTCGGACGATCTAGCGCGCCTGTTTGCCTATGGATCAAAGCAAAAGGAGCACAGCACCATCCTGACGGCGTTCACCGTTCTAAATTTCAATAGCGACACCATTAATCCGTCCTTTGCAATTGGCACGGACCTGACCAATGGCGGTGGTTTCTTTATACCAGCTGTTGATTTTGTCCTTGGGGACAAGTGGCGCTTGAAGGTTGAGGCCGATGTTTTCTGGACGCGTAAGGACAGCAAAAAGCTATTTGATACAGATGCTCCCGGAACGCAATTGATGGGCTATTTCGCAAATAACGACCAGCTTGTTGTTCGTTTGACGCGACAGTTTTAACCAAAGGAGAGGTAAATTGACGACGAATCAGCAGAATTTTCAACTAGGGGTCGGGGCACGGTCTATTGCTGTTGCCCTAGTAGCTTTGGGCCTCTCGGCGGGGTTCGCCAACGCAGCAGAAGTTGCGGAGGGAACCGTCATCAGCAAGGACAATTTGGACAAGATCCGCAACGATACGTTTGAGGGCAAGACTATCGGTAGCATGATTCCTGAAAAGATGGAGTTGATGATCAAGAGTGAAGGTTTGACGCTCAAGATTGCGCATTCCAAGAAAATCCAGATGGATCCGAAGTACGTTGAGGCGACACAGAAGCTTTCCAAAAACGTCAAATTCAATCCAGCTGACAGGACGATGAGTGGCTGGACGGCAGGGATGCCGTTCCCGCCAGAGTCGATCAAGCTCGACGATCCCAATGCTGGTGACAAGGTGATCTGGAATCTTCGCGCGGCCACTTATGGCGCAACAATGGATCTGCGGAACATCTCATTCACGTTTATTTCTGGGGATAAAGGTGTCGAGCGGGTCCAGCGCTGGCAGTCGCGGCGTTATTACATGGAGGGGCGTCTTGATGGTGGGGCGACCACTGTTGGCGATGGCAGCATCGCGCAGAAGACCTATCTATTTGCTACTAGCCCGCAGGATATTCGTGGCCTCGGAACCTTCTCTATCCGCTATAACCAAGCTGATTCCGCTAAGCCGGACGATACTTGGGCTTACTTGAAGTCAGTTCGCCGTACACGCCGCCTGTCAGGCGGTGCTTGGATGGATCCCATCGGTGGTACTGACCAGCTTTATGATGACTGGGATATTTGGGATGCATTCCCGACCAAATATCGCGCCAACAAATTGGTCGGCAAGCGTTGGGTGTTTGCGATTGCACATAGTCCGGAGATCAGCGTGGACCTTTCCAAAAAGGATACGCTGGATGAGTTTCCGTCGATTGGTTTGAAGGATGCACCGTACTATTTCCCGGCTAAGCATATTGTCTGGGAACCGCGTGAAGTCTATGTGGTTGAAGGAACCCCTCCGCCACAACATCCGTATAGCAAGAAAGTGGTTTATATGGAGGTGGATTTCCCCCGCCCGTATCTGGGGGAAATGTATGACCAAAAGGGTGAGTTCTGGAAATTTATGGTCTTCCAGAACCGTCCTGACGTAGGCGAGGATGGCTACAAAGCGGTGATGCCTGTCGTTGGGCATGTCATTGACGTGAAACGCAAGCACTCGACGACCTGGTCCGCAAATATGAAGTCCAATCCGAAGGGCGTCAAAGAAACCGATGTCTCCCTTGAGAAGCTGGAGCAGGTTGCGACTGGTGGGGCTTAATTAGCACTTAAATCGCTTTCACCTCGGGGTCTAAGCCCCGAGGTGAATTTATCAGAGTCTGTTTTATTGGATATCGGGAAAATTTTATCCATCCTGCGCTTCTGCCGCATCTCATTGGTTGAGTAATAGAGTTTCTGGAAGTGGTTTATGGTTGGCGGTTGCAAGGATTGGTCAGAAATTCATATGCGCATCACTTTTGATTTGATGGATTACCTTTTGATGTGGGCTTCTAAGTTTCTGATACGACGAGGCTAGGGGATTAGTAATCGGTCGAGTTAATGCAATTCGGGTATTTGTTTCACATGTTACGGCTGCTTTTTATGTTTGATGTCTTTTGAACGAGGAAACCAAAAGATGATCAATGTCTGCGTTATGTATCCATACGTAAATGGATCTGAATTTGACTTTAATTATTACCTAAACAAACACATTCCAATGGTTCGGGAGGTTTTGGGTGACGCATTGAAGAGAATTAGTGTCGATTTTGGCTTGGCTGAGGATGGCAATTTGGAACCTGTATTTGTTGCAATGGCGCATCTCTATTTCGATTCAGTCGATTCCTTCAAACAGTCATTCGTTCCGCAGGCTGAAAGGATTCACGCTGATATTGCGAACTACACGGACTTGAAGCCAATCATTCAAGTCAGTGATATTCGCTTATGACGAATCGGGTATGGAAAATGCGGTAGGCATTTTCATTCGTGAATGACCACGGTAAGTTATTTGAATTAAAGCCAATGTTTGATTGTTGGTTTTGATTCGTATTCCTATCACCTGTTTGGATAGGGTGCTGCTTTAAATGCGTTCCCGGTTTATCCCTTCCCATGTGTCTTGCCGCTTTTTTCATGCGGAAGCGGTAAGGTGGATAAATCGGGCTTTGGCCCGCTTCGGCGGGCTTCTTTTTCTCCTTAGCCGCCATTGGCATTGATGAGTGAATTGGTACGGGTTGCTTTGAGACTTGCTGAAAAAAGAAGGTGCTTTGGCTTTTAGGCATTGATGTATCTTCAATTGTTCTTAGAGTTCAATTGCATTATAATGAACGAATTATGTATAGATGATTTTTTGGCCAATTTTCTAAATGGTTCGGTTTGTAAGTCATCTCGCCTTGAAGATCTCCGATCGGTGTTGAGGGCGCCTTGGTAGAGGCGCTTTGCAGCCCTGCTTGGAAAGTTGAATCAGCCTAATAAAAGATAAAAGTTGCTGATGGTTTTGCAGTCAGGAGGAGATAAATGAACTTCAACAATGTGCGAGATTTGTTCTCAAGGCCCGAGGACGACAGCAGAGTACGAGCTTCTTGGGAAAACTTTTTGAGCAATGGTGACGCTTCCGCTGATTCGCTACGCTGTTTGGTTGAGGACTCCTGGAAGCGCTGCATTGGGGCCAATGTTGATCCCTCCATTCATCAAGCAGGCAGTCCGCTAGCGGCACGCGACGTTTCCATATTGAAATATCAACTACGGGATTTGCTTGAGGCCAGCAAGCCTGTCATGGTTCTGGCAAGAGATTTCCTTTCTGAGACTGGGACTGTGATGGTCCTGACAGATCAAAAAGGAATTGTGCTTGAAGTTGAGGGTGATGGTTCCACAATGGGGCCAGCAGAGAATATCCATCTTCTCCCCGGGGCTAGTTGGGACGAGGCTCAGTGCGGTACGAATGCTATTGGTACCGCAATTTCATTGGGTCAGCCGGTGCAGATTCACTCTGAAGAGCATTTTTGTGAGGGCATCAAGCGGTGGACATGTTCTGCCGCAGTGATCCGTGATCCCGTTCATGGTCAAATACTAGGGGTTATTGACGTATCGGGGCTTAGCCAGAATTACTCGCGTCATAGTCTTTCTATGGTTGTTGCCACGGCCAACAGAATCGAGTCGTTCTTGGCCAAGAAAGAGTTGCAGTTCCGAATTCGCTTGATGGATTGCTCAATATCTCAATTGAGCGCTTCGGATGGGTCCGGCGCGATATTGGTTGATCGGCATGGCTTCCCGATCAAGCTGAATGAAAATGCACCTGCATTACTGACATCCCTTGGGTGTCAAATTGATCTTAACAAACCGAACAGAATCGATGGGATTTCAGCTGGCACTGAGCCAGTAGCCAATGAGAGTGCTTTGCCCGATTGGCTGCGTTCCGAATGGGTCGAGCCAATATTTGATCACGGAGAGCGCGTTGGTAGCGTCGTTCGTGTGCCAAATCGCCTGACCAAGCACCGTGTAACCAGCAGTTCATTTTCTGCTCGGACCGAGATTGATGCAAAGGCAGCTTTTCCCGGTGCGAAGGGTAGTAGTCCTGAGTTGCATCAGGCTATTGATAAGGCTACACAACTTGCGAAATCCCGAGTTCCTATTCTGTTGCTCGGCGAAACAGGGGTTGGAAAAGAGGTTTTTGCTCAAGGAATTCATGCCCTGAGCAAGAACTGTGATGGTCCGTTTGTCGCGCTGAATTGTGGCGGGCTCAGTCGTGAACTATTGACTAGTGAATTGTTTGGGCATGTCGAGGGGGCTTTTACTGGTTCTCGTCGGGGCGGAGTTGCAGGAAAAATTGAAGCAGCAGACGGTGGGACTCTATTTCTTGATGAGCTCGGGGAAATGCCACTTGATCTACAGCCACATTTTTTGAGGGTCTTGGAAGATGGACAAATCTATCGATTAGGTGATACCAAGCCAAGGCAGGTTCGGTTTCGATTGATTGCCGCAACGAATCGTGACCTAAGGCAAGAGGTATCAGAAGGTAGATTCCGCATTGATCTGTTCTACCGCGTTTCTGTTACCAGCATTCGGATTCCAGCGCTTCGAGATCGTCAAGGCGATATTAGAGAACTCTCCAAATCATTTATTAGACAGCTTTGCCTCTTGCATGAAGTTGAGGAAAAGGTGTTCGATCCAAAGGCACTTGAGCGGATGGAACGATATGCTTGGCCAGGGAATGTCCGTGAGCTTCGCAATACAATCGAAGGATTAGTCCTGACAGTGGACGCAGGTGTAATTGGGTATGACGATCTGCCGATAGAACTGCAGTGTGATGCCAATGGAGTAGAGGATTCGCGCGATGACGATTCGGTCGTCAACCTGAGCGGCCTAGCAAAAAGTGAATTTGAACAAATATGCAAGGTACTGCGTGAGACGTCCGGAAATGCAACCCTTGCGGCAAAGCAGCTTGGGATTGCCAAGAGTACTTTGTATCTAAAACTGAAGAAATATTCTCTCGATGAGTCTATGGATTCTTGGCGATCAGCATCCTGATTTCGTTACGTGTTGAAGATCGCCAACAGAGGACTAAGTGACTACTTTCACTTGGAATCGGATTGGAATTCTCCAACCCCTCACGTCACTTCCTCGGAGAATATCCATCCCGGATTGCCAGCGATCAAGTTGGCCAAATTTGTTAGCATTTCAGTAGCTGCCTGAGGGCAGTCTCGTCTCATAGCCATCAATCCATTTGGATAGACGCAGATACGATACGTAGCGGGGGGCGTCGGTACCTGCCTCTTGGTCAAGGCGCCTTTGAAGGTCACTCAATAGATTTGCATTCTGTCCCGAGGTCTGAATGGCTTTGCTGATTATTGCAGACCGTAGCGCTTCAAAAGCTTCGGGGTTGGCAGCAGCCAACAAAGACAATTCATCGAAGCACAGCTCCGGCAAAATGGTTGGCAATGTGTTCTTCATTTAGTGCTCCAGCATTTGATTGAGCGGACCGATGAGGCTAGTCCGCTCGAGTCAAAATGCGATTTCAAACGCTACGGTGCTGCTTAATGGCGCCGATCAAAGTTTGGGTGAATCGAAAAGTTGGCTTCTGTATTGGAAACGATATCGTCTACTGTGACATCTGGAGCCAGTTCAGTTAGCAACAGGCCTTCCGGACCTACCTCAAAGACGCAGAGGTCAGTGATGATCAGACTGACCACTCCGGTCCCTGTCAGCGGAAGCGAGCACTGCTTTACGATTTTTGCCTCGCCTCGCGAGGAGTGTTCCATTAACACAACCACTTTGGGTACGCCCGCAACGAGGTCCATCGCCCCTCCAATACCCTTGACCATCTTGCCAGGTACCGCCCAATTCGCCAGGTCGCCTTTCTCTGAAACTTGAAGCGCTCCGAGAATGGATAGCTGAATATGGCCTCCTCGGATAATTGCAAATGAGGTGGCGCTATCGAAAAAGCTCGTTGTCGGCAACGTGGTAATTGTTTGTTTGCCTGCGTTAATCAGATCTGGATCTTCGTCACCTTCAAAAGGAAAAGGCCCCATGCCAAGCATCCCGTTCTCGCTTTGAAGCTGAGCAGAAACTCCTTCCGGGATGTGATTGGCAACTAGTGTTGGAATGCCTATGCCAAGGTTGACGTAGTAACCGTCACGTACTTCTTTGGCTGCTCGTGCAGCCATCTGGTCTCGAGTCCAGGCCATTAATTACTCCCTGTAATCAGTTAGGCGAGCACGCACAGTGCGTTGCTCGATCCGCTTATCACCCGGACCGACTTCGATAATCCTTTGAACAAAGATGCCCGGCGTAATGATGTGGTCTGGATCAATCTCACCTGGAGCGACGAGCTCCTCAACTTCGGCGACGGTGACAGTGCCGGCAGTTGCCATGACGGGATTGAAGTTTCTTGCCGTCATGCGAAATTGTAGATTCCCCTCGGGATCGCCACGCCACGCATGCACAATAGCGAGATCAGCATGAAGGCTTTTCTCCATTAGGTATTTGGCGCCGTCAAATTCGCGAATGTCCTTGCCGTCTGCAATTACCGTTCCGACACCTGTGCGAGTAAAGAAGGCGGGTATGCCAGCCCCGCCAGCGCGAATGCGCTCTGCAAGTGTGCCTTGCGGATTGAATTCGACCTCAATTTCTCCCGCGAGATATTGCTTCGCAAACGTTGCGTTTTCTCCAATGTACGAACCAATCATTTTTCGTATCTGCCCTTTGGGCAAGAGTAAACCCAAGCCGAAGTTATCAATACCAGGGTTGTTCGAAATGATCGTCAGATCTTTCACTCCTGAATCGCGAATTGCTTCAATTAGCATTGATGGAATGCCGCAGACCCCGAAACCACCTGACATAATGGTCATACCGTCGCGTAATAGCCCGCTTAACGCGGATCTTGCATGTGGATATACCTTGTTGACTGCCACCTTTTACCTCCTGATAGCTGGTGTTGTAATAAATCGCTAACTCAAGCGCGCAGCGGCTCAAGTATGCTTACGTAGTTCGCCACGGCTGAACCGCCCATGTTGAAAACCCCTGCTAAGTTCGCATTAGGAATCTGCATCCCTCCAGCCGTTCCCGTAACCTGCATTGCTGCCAATGCGTGCATCGAAATTCCGGTTGCTCCAATAGGATGTCCTTTTGCTTTTAATCCGCCAGATGGGTTGATGGGGAGCCTCCCGTCCTTAAGTACCCAGCCCTCGTCGATTGCGCGCGCTCCCTCGCCTGGCGGCGCGAGGCCCATGGCCTCGTAGGAGATTAGTTCGGCGATCGTGAAACAGTCATGTACCTCTACGAGTGAAAGGTCCTTCAGGGAAATCTGCGCAGACTGCAGCGCTCGGCTCCAGGCCATGCTGGCCCCTTCAAACTGAATAGGGTTTCGGCGGCTTAATGGCATGAAGTCCGTTACTTGCTGTGTTGCACGAAGTGCAACCGCTTTGCGCATCGCCATCGCAGTCTTCATGTCTGCCAGGACTATCGCTGCAGCGCCATCCGATATTGGAGCGCAGTCTGTCCGGCGCAGCGGTGGAGTGACATAGGGATTCTTTTCAGACACCGTATTGCAGAATTCAAAGCCAAGATCTCTTCGCATTTGGGCAAATGGGTTTTCCATCGCGTTGGAATGGTTTTTTGCTGCGATGCGCGCAAGAGATGTGCTCTTGTCGCCATAGGTCTGAAAATAGCGCTGAGCTATCCCAGCAAATATTCCAGCAAAGCCGCCCTTGATCATGGCCTCTTCCGGACGATAGCTGCAGCAGAGTAGATTTTCTCCCGCTTGCTCTGTTGGTACGTCGGACATTTTCTCGACCCCGGCTACCAGTGCAATTCGGCCTTCACCAGATTTTATGAATTTCATCCCCGCATACAATGCAGCCGAACCACTAGCGCACGCATTTTCAACGCGCGTAAACGGCTTGAAGCGGAGTCCCTCATTCGATTGCAGAAGCAGAGGAGAGGGAAAGTCTTGTCGAGAAAAACCAGCGTTCAACATTCCTACATAGCCGCCATCAACATCAGCGGCTTCGATGCCGGCGTCAACTAGCGCATCGGTAACAACGGCGTTGAGAAGTGACTCAATGCTTTCCTGTGGGTGCCGTCCAAAATTTCCATGAGACCATCCAATAATGCAAACCGTCATCTCAGTAAACTTCCGTCGTGGCGGCTAATTTATTTTGGCAACGGAATTGAATCGTTTGCCAAATATGCGCCGGTTGAGTGGTGAGAAATGAAAGCTTTTTGGTGATGCGGGAATGGAGTGACCGTATTTCAAACACCTACTCCTTTCATTTCTCTGGCACTACAGAGCAACTTGAATGCCAGTAGCTGCTTTCCAAAAGAGATCGATGTTGAGTTGAGTTCTGGAAGCTCAAATCAGTTGAGCGCATATGGTCTATCCGGCTTTGAAAATCTAATAAAAACAATCGGGTAGTGGGTTGTTTCTCCTGCCAACTCGATGCCGAAAGGCGGTTATCCGAGATTTTCTCTAGGAAAGAGCAGATTTCGATGGTCTGGTTATGAGCTGGCTTGCCGTCCTATCGTCGTACGGCTACATGGCTGACGTGTCCGAATTCTGGGCGAAGGAATTGGTCGTTGAGATGTTCTCTGGCGAGCAAATTCGATCTTCCTGATTTGCTCAGAAAACCATCTCGCGTGGCGTATTCCCTTGCCTCAAAGCGATGCGAATGAAGATTTCGGACTTCCTATGTGCAATCGATTGATGTGCCGCGCATGGTTTTTGCAATACATCCTTCCAAACGTGATCCACTAATGGAGGATGCATGAATCTGTCAAATTTTCTTTTCCGAACTGCGAAGGCTTTTCCAGAGCGTCCGGCTGTCGCTTTTGGAGATTGCGAGCTTTATAACTATCGTGAACTGGCATCCAGAGTATTGGCATTGTCTGGGAGCTTACGTGGCTATTTTGGGCTACGCCGTGGTGAGCGAGTTGCGCTGTTCATGCAGAACAGTCCGCACTACCTTGAGATACTTTTTGCAATTTGGCACGCCGGCCTAACTGCTGTACCTATCAACAATAAACTTCATCCAAAAGAGGTGGACTTCATCCTTGAGGATTCAGGAGCCACATTGTTATTTGTTACTGCAGGAATGGAGTACGAGATTCTTTCGTCGAACAGCGCAAAGCTGCTGCAGGTCATTGATACTGACTCAAAAGACTATTTCGCCTTGTTTCACGGCGGTGAAGCCACTGTGGCATCGAATGATCCGAGCGATTTGGCATGGTTGTTCTATACCTCCGGGACCACGGGAAAGCCCAAAGGGGTCATGTTGACTCATGCCAACTTATTTGCAATGACGATGTGCTATTTCGTTGATGTCGATACGCCGTATATGGAAGATAGCATCCTGTACGCAGCACCGATGTCACACGGAGCTGGCCTATACAGTTTCGCTCATGTTATTGCAGGTGCTCGCCACCTAATTCCCGAATCCGGCAGTTTTATTCCTGCTGAAATATTCGAGCTGGCGCAGAAATACCGGAATGTCTCGATGTTTGCGGCACCCACAATGGTGAGGCGTCTTGTAGAGCATAGCGCCAATCACGACACCGATCCCTCTAGCATAAAGACAGTTGTGTATGGCGGGGGGCCTATGTACCTTGAGGACATCCGGCGAGCCCTTGATGTGCTCGGTAATCGTTTTGTTCAAATCTACGGGCAAGGCGAAACACCAATGACGATTTCGGCGCTGTCCAAGTTTCACATCGGGAATTTTGAACATCCACGTTATTTGGAGAGGCTAGGTTCTGTTGGGATTGCCCAAGCCGCAGTAGAAGTGAGAATTGTCGATACCTCTGGTCAAACACTCCCTACCGGAGAAAGTGGAGAAATTATTGTCCGGGGAGATACCGTGATGAGCGGTTACTGGGGAAATCCAACCGCAACACTGAATACTATTCGTGATGGCTGGTTATATACGGGTGATGTCGGTGTGCTTGATCAGGATGGCTTTCTCACTCTGAAAGATCGTTCAAAAGACATCATTATTAGTGGTGGTTCAAACATTTACCCCAGGGAAGTTGAGGAGATTCTTCTTTTGCATCCAGGAGTGGCCGAAGTCTCGGTAGTCGGCAGACCAAGCCATGAATGGGGTGAAGATGTCATCGCATTTATCGTTCTTGAGTCAGGCGCAACGCTTGATGTCACAGATCTTGACTATCTATGTCTAAGGCATATTGCGCGGTTTAAGCGGCCAAAAGAATACCGAATTCTTCCGAGCCTGCCCAAGAACAACTACGGCAAGGTACTTAAAACGGAGCTCCGGCGAGCCCTCGATTCTGAGCGAACCGTGATTCGCTAGTGCGTTGTTTCTCGTAAATGAACGGGCGTACCTCTCCCCTGTGCCCGTGTTCTTTGACGCGCATTATCGCAAAAGCATAGGTCAAATGAATAGTGCGGAAGCCAATTTCTCGGGGGAAATCATGGAGCAAAATATGTGGATTAGAAGAGGAAATGTAGCCAAGGCCTTGGAAGTCGCAGCAAATGATTTGTCTCAAGAAGCAGAAATTTCGTGGGGAATCAGCGGCAAATATTTAGACGGACCATCCCAGAGGTTGAGGGGCGCGTCAGGTCACCTGATAGCGCAGCTACGGACAAACAGAATCCGAGTTGAGGATCTACAGGTGGAAAACCAGTCCTTGCGGGAGCAAGTATTGATGTTGCAATCGGAAGTCGAAGACCAGCGAACAAAATTCGACGTTGTTCAAAAGGTACTCGGCGACGGCTTGTGGGAAATTCAGAATGCGGACAAGCCTTTGCAGTTTCAGCAGGAGGTCTGGTGGTCGAAGGAATTCCGAAATTTGCTTGGTTTTCACGATGAGTACGATTTCCCAAATATCCTGAGTAGTTGGGCTGACCGATTGCATCCGGACGACAGAGATCGAGTTCTGTCGGCATTGAGTTCTCACCTAAATGATAATTCCGGCCGTACGCAGTACGACCTAACGTATCAATTGTCCTGTGCGAATGGCGAATACCGCTGGTTTAGGGCGCGGGCTGAAACTATCCGGGATGGCCGCGGAAACCCTTTGAGAACGGTCGGGGCGTTAAGAGATAGCACTGAAGAGATGTTGCGCAATAGGCTATTCGATACTGCACTAACTCGTTTCGAACTTTCCCTGGAAATGCTGAGCGACGGCCTGTGGGACATGGAGGTCGTAGCCGGAGATCCACTCAACCCGATGAATGCATTCTGGTGGTCAAATCAACTCCGTCGGTTGCTTGGGTACGAGACAGTTGAGGAGTTTCCCGATTTACTTGATAGCTGGGCATCCAAAGTCCATCCGGATGACAAGCAGACTGTGATGAATGCCTTTACACAGCACTTAGGAGATCGTAAGGGACGAATCCCCTACAACATTGAATATCGTCTCCGCTGCAAAGACGGTAACTATAAATGGTTTAGGGCAAAGGGGCAGACTCGGCGGGCTCCTGACGGGACTCCTTTGCGCGTTGTTGGCGCACTCACAGATATACAAGCAGCAAAACAAAGAGAAGAGCTTGAACTGAGTGAGTACCGACAGCGCACACAGCTGGAAAACCACTTGTCGAAGGTGTCTGAGATCATGCTGACAATTAAAGACATTGCAAATCAAACGAATTTGCTCGCACTGAATGCAGCTATCGAAGCGGCACGAGCGGGGGAGTGGGGGCGTGGTTTTGCAGTGGTCGCAGATGAGGTTCGGAAGCTTGCTGAGCGAACCAGAATTGCAACCGAGTATGTGGCAAACATGAATGGGGAAAGGACTCCTTCGTGATGGCACGTTGCTGAGAAATCACACAATCTAAATGTACCGAGACATCTCAGTTTTCCCTCACTTCTTGGGCCACGTAATCGTCACGATCACAATATGTTTTGGCCTAACTATCAGACTATGTCGTCATGTATCTAGTCCATGCTCGAATTTAATTTTGGTACGTCTTGGTTGTTATCCGAGTCGGGCGCTATATCTAACAGAGAAAAAATGGCCATGGCCATCTGTCTTGAACTCAAGTACAAAACATCATTGATGCTGCAAGGGCTGGTTTCGAGAGAGCAATTTCGTTCAGACAGACTCACTCTAATCAAAGCTTTTCGCGAACTTGCTCTAGGCAGGGCGCGCTCAGATTATTGACGATGCTCTCCTCCAAGTCGCAGCAGGGTACCTGGATAAGGGGTTTTTTCTGGCGAATGGTCATGGGAAGACTTTTCCAAAATCACTCGTGCTCGTACTGATTACTTAGCTGAGTTTTCTCACCAAATCTGCAAGCAGGACGAATTACCGAAATTCGGCCATTGCTGCCATTGGCGGCCAGTGTTGGTATGGTCAGCAATGAGCCAGTAAGCAGTCGTCGGAACTGAACCTGCAGAACCCGTTCGAGTAACGCACTCAAAAGCTCGCTAGCTGTACCAATGCACCGGGATCAGTTTTTTCCCATCACGCCAAACCTCTACTTCATGCACTTCTTCAATAGCGCCGTAAATCTCATCTCTAGCGTGGTCTAGAACAATGCATTGCCACTTTCCTTTTTGTTCGCGCACAGAGTCGGCTAGCGTTTTGAAAATCCCAATGACTGCTCGCACATCCTCGTCGTCGTACTGAGATTTATCCTCGCTTTCGGATGTACGAGTTGTCTTCGGAAAGTAGACCTGGCTTGGCTGGTCGAATACTGCAAAGCTTGGGACACATGACTCTGATTGCTCGCCGAAAAATTCATGCAAGGCGCAGACGAACGCGATGTGGAAAGACAACCAGTTAGATGCGCTACCCACTTCAGCCAGAAAATGCCAGTGCCCGTCATTACTCAGGACTTTAAGGCTAAGATCGCTTACAGAAAATCTGGGTGCAATTCTCTTGTACTTCTCTTCGGCATCAAGCGTATCTAAACGCTTGAGGGCCTTCTGGGCCACAATACCAAGCGCTGCCTCCAACCGGCGTAGAACACCTTGCGGGTCCACCTGCTTCAGCAAATTACGCTCGTCTTCTTCCAGCAATGCCAATTCCTTGGCAATTTCTCCCCCAGCTAACAAGCTCTGGAATGTGTCTACAGATGCCTTTAGATGCCCCAGGAAAAAGAACATGCTTTGTCTACGGTCGAACTGTGCCTTAGCCTCTTTATTCTCGGCTAGCACCTTGTCTATGCGATTTCCGAGAGCCTTGCGTCGGCCAAGCACGGACTCCAACCGTGTTTTCAGCGTAGTTTCCTCGCGTACAAACGAGGTAGGAATTTCACTAGTGCGACTCGCCTCTTCTTCTACGGTTTCAAACACTCTCGCAATCTTGCGGATTTCGTCGCGACTTTTTTCATGCTTGGCCTCTCCGCATAGCGGGCACTCTTGCGCTTCTTTCCCGATGGCCTCTAACCATTGAGAAATTTGCAACCGATCAGCACGACGCCGAGCCGCACCACCATAAGCCGTGAAACCTGATTTAAGCCGCGCGATATCATCCAAGCGCTTGCGCGCAAGACTAATTTCGTCGCTTAATTCATCCTCTTCTTTTTCAAGCTCAAGTAGTTTCTTGGTAGCTTGGTCCATCTGTTGGCTTGACGGCGTAGGCCTCTCCAAACGTACTTCGAGAATTTCCTTCGCCGTTTGAATCAGATCTTCTGGAGCGGCGTCTTTAGGTACCTCATAGGATTCATCGACCAAGCCATATCGCTTGGCGATCTGCAAGTGTCCCTCCATGTTGGATATCCACGAGCTTGAAACCGCCTTGAGCTTTTGATGTTCACGTCGAAGCTGCGCTAGTTTCGCCTGTACGACTCCCAAACGCTGTCGAGCAGTTAGTACTTCGAGATTTTCAGCACCCAGAATGTAGGGCAGCCAATTCTTTAACCGCTCCCTATGCTCGTGAGCATGCGTTTTATAGAAAAGAATATTCTGGTTGGCCACCACTTCCTGGCTTTGGAACACCAACGCCATCAAATCTCGGAAGCTCAATCGCTCTTGATACGGCCGCGGATCGTCTGCTGCACCAAGTCTGAAGTAGGGGGTTCCTGAAAGGGTGTTGAGCATGTGCTTCACACTTTCAGTTTTTTCATTTGCCTCTTCTATGAATGGTGGAATGCTAAGCAGCTTCCCCCGCATCAAATAAAAGTGATCCGATGCGTCTCGCCCTTCTGGTCCCCTACGCGCCAGTAGCACTTGTTCTGTATCGGTTTCGAGCAGCAGCCCATACCAAGCCGAATGATCACGAATGGTGTCGATTGGAATCTGGCACTCACTAGATGCCAAGCAATAGTCGATGATAGGAATAATGGCCGACTTCCCTGTGCGCGATCCTCCGGTAATGACGTTCACACATCCCTTTTTGAAAGTGATGATGCGCGGGCCATAGCTACGAACCTTCGGCCAAATGATGAGTTTAATAAGCTGAAGCTGCATTACAGGACCACTTTCAGATAAGCCGTGATGGCAGGAAGATCATGGGCCGCAAACCATGAACCGAGAATTTTTGCTTTTTCACCTTCTCGCTTAAGACCACTACGTAATGAGGCGCCACGTTTAGCTTTAGGAACAGGGCTCGGGTACAGCTTCCCGCTTTCTGTATCCCATACAAGCAATCCGGCACAGATTGCTGCATCGATTGCCTCCAGCGTTTGACGCCTGCGGTTGTGTATACGGCGTTGCAGGCCGAGAAGGAGGTCCACGCACTTTTTGTCTTCGAATCCCAATGCGTAGGACTGCAAACTCTTACGCCTGTTACTGATAGTCTCGCTGAGTTGAGGACTGGCTAATATTGGCCCAGCAATAAAATGAAGAAGGCCTATGGGCGAATCTCCCGTGGGATGGGCATCGCAGTATCCTTGAGTGAATTGCCAGAGTTGGAACGCTCCCACTAATGGCGTATTCCAAGTTCTGACCTCTTCAACAAGAAGAGATGAGCCTTCATTCTCAGATTGGGGTGATTGTGCTTCAGTCATTTTTTGAACTCAGCCTCCCAATCATCGTGCCATCCAATTACAGGCTGGTTTGCTAAAGCGTGGTACGTGCCAGCAATCGTAGACGGCGGTGGTCTGACGTTCCTGATAGTTTCAATATGGGTTTTACATTCAGCAAGAAGAAGCTGACCTCGCTCCTCTTTTGACATCGTGTTCTTATGGACCAAATAGAACTGCTTCTTTCTGTTTCGCCAGTATTCCCGGAGATTCGTTTCGAATTCGATTGCGACGCTCTCATCAATCAGTTCATTTTCAATCCACTTCTCACGATTCGTTTTGGCCCTTAGAAAATCGGTAACCGCCTCAATCAGATCGTCATTCTCCCCATCAACAAACTCTATTTGACGTAGATAGGTCGGCCGGCTTTTTACATGGCTATCAACCTCGTCCTTTGATGGCAGCGTCGTGAAATCCAACAATTCCGCGCATCGTGCTCGTTCAAACAAAACTGCGCACTCATGCGTAAATTCATCGAACTTGATGATTGCTTTGTGTTTTTGGGCGATACGGTTCATCACCAATCTGAGCAACCAGCCGCTTAAGTGCTTGACTACAAACTCAATCTGGCCGTTTGGCACCAGCTTTCCGCGCAGCTCCTGCTCCACAGACTCATACCCTGAGCCATCCCCGGTTTCCAGTTGAAAATTGACGATCACGTCAATCAAGGTGTCGCGATTATCGAGAAGAGCGTGCTTAAAGTGAGGCCAGATTGGATGCTGATCATCAATGTCGGAAAGTTTTGACAAGGCATTTGACAATGCTTTTTCTGCTTCCTCCCGAGTCGTGCACTGGTCGAAGGTTTCAGCAATGCCCGCCCTTCCCGATTGGTTGCGAAATAGCACGAAGGTTGTCGAACTGACGTCGAACTCACCCTTTTCAACACCTTCAACCCAATTGGAAAGAGTTTTCCAAAGATCGGTAGATTTATCGGTAACCGGGTTACTGACAACGGAGGATTTATCTTCTTCTGCAATGATGGTCCCATCGGGCATTACTGTTGCCACATCGCCGTGAACTTCAATACAGACAGCGCACCCCTCTGTTGCCCTGAGTAGGTGATAAAGCGCTCGCGGAAACTGCAAGACATAACCCAACAATTGCCCGGCTGCATTCTTACTCACATGCCCTCCCTATTTTTATCCTCGACCGGGTGTAGCAATTCTAGCCACCAGATTCTAAGCCATTGGGCTATGAAAAAGGAATGTAACCGAGACCAAAATACATGTGGGCACATCTTAAATAGCTGACCATCTAACTCAGGAAACGCCAATGTCCGGTCCGTAACCAGAACTGGACATATTGCTTTGGGTAGCTCACTGACCGCAGTGGCCGACTTCTGGTCCTCAGCCAAAGCACTCGCTGATGCAAATGACAACGACTGCTTTGCACAAAAATCCGGACACCCTCAATCATGAGCGCTACTTCCAATCGCCATGCGTACTCTCCGGCACGACTTGCGCCAACCCTTCTGCCAAGAAGTCGAAAACCACACGAATTTTTCGGGAAGTATGCAATTCAGTGTGCGTGACCAGCCAAATGGGAAATTGCACCGGCGGAATATCGTCCAGAACGCGAACGACACTCGGGGTTTCTCGGGCAATTTCATCCATCATGGCGCCAATACCTAGCCCTTGACGAACCAGACCCCAATGAGCAACAGAGTGGTCAGCATAGCTGCTGAAGTTGGCCTCGCTCAGCGCCAGGCCGTGCTGGTGCAAATACGCCAAGTAGCGGCCTGCGCGGTCAGAGCCGACGAACGGCACGCTGGCAGCGTCTTGCGCATTGCGCGGGTGGCCATGCGTTTCCACCCAGTCTTTCGAGGCGTAGAAGCAGGCGGTAGCTTGGCGTATCAGGCGGGCAATCAGCTCAGGCCGGTCTGGATTGACGTGACGAATCGCGATGTCCGCTTCGCGTCGCTGCAAGTCGCTGATCGCATTGGTAGCAATCACTTCAATCGCAATGCCGGGCACCTCCTGCCGAAGCCGCCGTACCAAGCTGGGTAACAGGTAGGCTGCGACCATATCGCTGGCCGAGACCGAAACGACACCTTCTACCGCCTGCGACCGGCCTGTGGCCGCCATCCCCAGAGCGTCGGCAGCTGAGCCCATAGTGCGGACGTGCTCAAGCAGATCCAGCCCGGTAGCGGTGAGCACCATGCTCTTTCCCGCCCGCTCAAACAAGGTCACACCCAAACACTTTTCGATTGCAGCCACTTGGCGGCTCAGTGTTGGCTGCGTCAAGCCCAGCTTGCGTGCCGCCGCCGACAGTGAGCCGGTTTCCGCTGTTTCCAAAAACGCCCTGAGTTGGTTCCAGTCAACTTTATCCATGCATAAATGTATAGGTTAATTGCAAATTTTGGGGATTTTAATGCGAATTTATACAGGTAACATCCAAACCTCGCCACATGAGTGCTTCAAGCCTGCCCAATCCATGTCATTTCCAAGCAACAAACATCTAACCGACGATATGCATTCGACTTGTGCAGACGCTGCCACGATGCGCAAAGCACGTTTCTGGAACCGTATTGCCCGCAAATATGCGGCTGACCCGATTCCTGACATGGCGGGCTACGAGACCTCGTTGCAGCGCACGCGCGGCCTGCTGTCCACCGAGCACAATGTACTGGAGATTGGTTGCGGTACGGGGACCACGGCATTGCACTTGGCTGCCAGTACCGGATGTTTTCTGGCAACCGATATCTCGGCAGAGATGATTGCCATTGCAAAAGAAAAGCTGGCCTCACAACCCACCCCGCAACTGTCGTTTGCATTGGCCGACGCCGATTTGCCGATGTCCGGATCGGCGACCTACGACAGGGTATTGGCATTCAATATCTTACATTTGGTGAGCGACCTCGACCAAACGCTGGCCAAGGCTGCGCAGGCCTTGCGGCCTGGCGGATTGTTCATATCCAAGACGGCCTGCATTGCCGAGATGAACCCGCTAATTCAACACTTGGCCCTGCCTCTGATGCGTGTCATCGGCAAGGCCCCCCTGATTGTGCAGTGCCTCAACGAAACCCAATTGCGGGCGGCGCTGACCCGGCAGGGTTTACAGATCGTGTCCGTCGAACGACACGGAACCAAGAAAAAAGATTTCCGGGTTTTTATTATCGCGAGCAAACCGCTCGCCACTGACCCTAGTTAGGCATCAACATGCTGAACACAATACGCCCCGCCCATAGGCGACAGACGGCAGCTTTCTGTTTGTTTTTGGCTCTGAGTGGCTGCGCTTCGATCAGCGGCGTCACCACGTCACCTCTGGATGGCAGGAACGTTGAGCATGTCGTGACAGGACATGGCACGCCGGCTGTCGTGTTTGAGAACGGACTGGGCGGCCGACTCCAATGGTGGGCGGAAGTCCTTCCCACAATCGCCCGGGAAACGACGGTATTTGCCTATAACCGCGCAGGTACCGGCACCAGTACTGAAACGTCGACGCCGCGAGACGGCGAAACCATCATCGACGAATTGCGGCGCAATCTGCGTGACAAAGGCATAGCCCCGCCCTATGTCCTGGTGGGTCACTCCCTCGGCGGACTCTACATGCAGCTTTACGCGCGGCGTTACCCGCAAGAGGTCGCGGGTCTGGTGCTGGTGGACTCGACCCACCCTGAGCAATTGAAAGGCGCTGGCGCGAAGGATAACTGGCCGACCTGGATAAAACTGATGTTCAATGTCTTGCTGTCCGGTGCCGCCAGTAACGAGTTGGAAGCGCTTCCCGCGACAGGTGCCGCCATGCTTGCCCTGCCTCCACTTACGGGCAAACCGGTGATCGTTCTCAGCGCGCAAAAACCAATGAGCGAAACATCGGAGCTCGCCCGTGATGCCAATGCCAAACGCAGCGACATTGCGCGCCTGCATCCTGGGGCCAAACAAGTGTGGGTTGACAGCGGCCACGTCATTCCCCTTGAGAGGCCGGACGCGGTTATTGCGGCGATCCACGAGGTCTTGCTCAGTGTTCAGGCAGCGCAATCGCACTCTCCATCGACGGGCGGCAATGAGACCGGGGAAATTCAAAAATGATGAGCGGTGGCATTTTCTTGGCAAACCCCAACGAGGTTCCAGATGATTTCGAAAAAAAAAGCAAATAACTTTTCCATGCTGGCACTGGCGGTGATGCTTTCTGGCTGTGCACTTGACCCCGGCGCACGCAATGGTGGCTTGTTCAGCAACGCCGCCAAGGCCTATATCTATACGCCGGAAGAACAAGCAAACATGACTGCCGAGGGCACCATCCCAACGATGGTCGCGCCGTCCGAAATACGGGCGTACTTTGAAAACGCAAAAAAGGTGACCAAACCAACGGGTGAGGTTAACTACTGTGACGCGGGTTTGTCTTCGCTTGTCCAGTCAAGAAGGAATGAAGCCCTTGCCGCAATAGATGACGCTTGTGGCGGCAAAGATCAATACTCGATTCGACATGAAGGCCCCGGTCACATCAAAGCACACTACGCGGGCAACATCCAGCTGACGCCTGGTTGCAACCGGAGCAAGGTGATTATCTTCAGGTGTTCAGGTGCGCAACCCAAGCCGGACATGCGCAAATGAACAGTGGAATCAGGCTGAAAATCGTCACGCCCTTGCTGCTGAGCCTGCTGCTGGCGGCCTGTGTGAGTACAAACGATTTACAACTCAGCAATGGCAAAGGTAAAAGTTTTATCGTCAGCGGCCGGAGCTACGAGCAGATTTGGCATGCGGCAACGGTGGCCATGAGCACCGACATGAAGATCGTTGATAGCCACAAACCCTCCGGTGTCATTAAGTCCCGCGTCGTCAATGGCACGCAGGGAAAAGTGGTTGGCTTCTTCATTCAGCCCACGGATGAACAGGCGCCAAACTACACCATCACCATCGTGAGCAAGAAACCGCTTCAAACCGAGTTCGTGGACCGCGACTGGGAGCCCTCTGTTTGGGAAGACTTCAAAGCTGCGATCAACCCGAAATAGACAGGCAGCAAGGATTTTTAAATAGTATTTGAGGAAGATTTGACCATGAAGCTAAAGAAGCTGATTGCATTGCTACTGCTTTTGCCGCTAGCCGGCGCTTTTTCTGGCTGTGCGACAAACGAGAGGAAGTCGTCCGAGCCAAGTGAGGGCAGCAGCGCCAACAGCAACGTCAGCAGCAATTCCGAAAAAAAGGCCGCTAACGAGGACAAGGGTAAAGCCATGCAAAAAATATCCATGGCGATCGGCGTGGAAACAAGAGGATTTACCATCACCAGCCAACAGCCAGTCGACGCGCCCGGCGGCTACAACGGCACCCAATACACGGTTAAAACCAGCGCCGGGAAGACATACAAGTGCGAGATCCTTGAGCCATCAGGCTTTGGAAAAGTGATGACTTGGGGAATGGCCAGTGGCGCCAGTGCCATGTGCACGGACTTCACCCCTGGCTCGAAAGACAGGGGAAAAACGAATAAAGCTAGCTGCAACGACCTGCTCAAGGCCGCCGGTAAGTGTTAGTGAAAAGCGAAGATCCCTTCCCTGTGGAGATCATGCCCGGCTGAACAAAACCTGATGGGCGCGCGCTCGATGGGCATCAGCCTGACGTATGCCATTGAGGGCGATATCGATAACCTTCTTCTGGGGGCTGAAGGCGAGCAGATAGCTGACTTGCCGCAAACGCAACAACTGGATATATCGTCCAACACTGGTACCGACGTATTCGGCGAATTGCCGCCCTTAACAGTACCAAACTAAGCCCTCTTTGGCGCACGCGGTATCATTTCGTCTTTGCTTCTGATTGACCGCATCATGACCATTACTAAGGCCGACCTCTCTGAACAGCTCTACGAAAAAGTAGGGTTCAACAATCGCGAAGCCAAAGAGATGGTCGAAGCCTTCTTTCAGGAAATTTCTGACTGCCTCGTGCGCGGCGAAGAGGTCAAACTGGCAGGGTTCGGCGCTTTCTCCTTGCGCGACAAACCAGAACGACCTGGACGCAACCCGAAAACCGGCGAAGAGGTATCGATTTCGGCCCGACGGGTTGTTACGTTCCACGCCAGCGGTTGTCTGAAGGATGCCGTCGATGCCAGCCCCACCCTTATCCTTCATGACGTGAAGGCAGCCTAGGTATGGCCAGCTTGAAGGCAAAATTGGCGCAATGGGCCAAAGCGTTCAAGCAACAAACGTTAGTAGTCTACTTTTCCGCTCGAGACCCGAGGACACCTCTCCTTGTTCGACTTCTCGCGCTCTTGGCCGCTGCCTATGCGTTGAGCCCAATCGACCTCATTCCTGATTTCATCCCGGTCATTGGCTACCTGGATGATTTGATACTGCTGCCCCTCGGAATAGCACTCATAGTCAAGTTCACTCCACCGGAAGTCATCAGTGATGCCAAGGTGCAAGCGGCCAACTTGGCTGAGAGACCGACGAGCTACTTTGCCGCTACCGTGATTGTCACCATCTGGCTGGCGCTTGGGCTGCTCTGCTATCAATGGCTGGCCAGACTTTGAGTAAGGCCGAACTCCTGACCTGCGGGCGATAATGTCAATCGAAGTGGGGCAGGGGAGCAGACCCTACTTTTGCTTCTCGGCCGAAACCGCCGGTGGCGAATCAGAATGTGTCGGGCAGGATTAAGGCGCTAAGCTGACGTTCTGCAGAAAAAATCCGTTTACCCGATTTGTGATAGCGAACTACCGCTACGGCATAGCCATGGCCATTTCCCGGATATTCATCATCGTCACCGGCATTGAGCGAATAGCGATCAAGTGAAGTTTCTGTCTTCGTCACAAAGCGGAATTTCCCTGGGGCAAGGACAAGATTGCCCGCAATCCTCCGCCTGAACGATTTTCCAGAACGACATCCCCACCGTGACCTCGTGCAATCTGTCTGACGATGGCCAGCCCCAAGCCCACACCGCCCGTTTCACGACTGCGTGACGACTCCAGTCGATAAAAAGGCTCGAAAACCCGCTCCAGTTCATTCTCTGGCAGACCAGCGCCAGCGTCGTCGATAGTGATCCGCAAGTATCCGCCGTCCTGAACCGCCTCGACACTTACCTCGCCTCCGTACTTCAATCCATTGTCAATCAGGTTGCCAATGGCGCGGCGCAATGCCTGCGGTCGACCTTCCAGGCGCAAAGATTCCGCTGCTTGCAGGTGAATGCTCTCGCCAATGTCGGCGTAGTCGTCCACCATGCTTTCCAGCAATGCGGTCAGGTCCAGGCGCTGGATGGCTTCATCGACCGCCTTGCCATGAAGAAAATCGAGTGCGCTGCCAAGCATGCCTTGCATTTCGTCCAGGTCGTGGACAAATCGCTCGCGAAGATTGGGGTCTTCAAGCATTTCACTGCGCAAACGCAAGCGTGTTACCGGGGTTTTTAGATCGTGAGAAACGGCGGCCAGAAAACGCTCCCTTTCTTCAATGCTGCTCCGGATGTGCCGTTGCATGGAATTGAATGCCTGCGCCGCCGCGCGTACTTCCAGTGGTCCGCTCTCCGGCAACGGCGGACTCTTCAGATCATCGCCCAAGGCACGTGCCGCCTTGGCCAGGTCCGTCAGGGGTCGTACGGTCATGCGAACAGCAAGCCAGACCAGGACGAAGACCATGAGCAGCATCAGGCCCAGCGTCATGAAGTGATGCAGGGGCAAGGCGATGATTTCCTGGGGGGCTTGCCCGCGAATGCGTAGCCAGTCACCCGCGCTCAGTTTCAGGTAGAGATCGAAAGAGAAGACCCCGGGCCGGGGAGTGACCACGGGTTTCAAAGTAATCGTCAAGCCCAGCGCCTCGCGGACTCGACGCAGGAACTCGTTTTCCACCCCATCATTTTCCGGCGTAATTGGCGGGCTGGATTCAATACTCAGTTGCTGGCGCGGGGAGCTGAGCAATTGGGCAAGCCGCGGGCGTTCCGGGGCTGGCTGGCTATCGATGGCGCGATACACCGCCGCGACACGCTGGGCGAACTCGGCATTGATCGTCGTGCCGATCATCCGCTGGCGCTCGGCCATGTTCATGGCGGCGCCAATCAGTTGCGCCAGGATGAGTCCGCCGGCCATCAGGAGTATGAGACGGCCGAACAGGGAGCGCGGCAGCAATCTCACGCCTCGCTCTCCACCGATGCTGCCAGCACATAGCCTTCGCCGCGCACGGTCTTGATCAGCACCGGCTCCCGGCTGTCATCGCGCAGACGCTTGCGCAGCCGGCCGACCAGCACATCGATGCTGCGATCAAACAGAATGGCCTCGCGGCCATTGGCCAGTTCCAGCAACTGCTCGCGGGCCAGCACGCGCTGTGGGTGATCGAGAAAAACCCGTAGCAGACGATATTCCGCACCCGAGAGCGGCACCACCAGTCCATCCGCAGCGGTGACATTGCGTGTCGCCACATCGAGTGTCCAGCCGGCAAAGCGCAGGGTGTGCACCTTGTCCGTTTCCATATTGGGCGGCAGCGCCTGGGCGCGGCGCACCACGCTCTTGATCCGGGCGAGCAATTCGCGCGGGTTGAAGGGTTTGGCCAGGTAGTCGTCGGCGCCCATTTCCAGGCCGATGATGCGATCCACTTCATCGCCGCGCGCGGTCAGCATGAGGACGGGCAGGTTGGTCCTGCTGCGCAATTCGCGGCACAGCGTCAAACCGTCTTCGCCCGGCAGCATCAGGTCGAGAATGACCAGATCAATGCGGTTTGCCTCCAGCACACGGCGCATGGCCTTGCCATCGCCGACTGCAGTGACGCGGTAGTCGGCCTGCTCCAGATAGTCGGTCAGCAGATGGCGGATTTCCTTGTCGTCGTCGACGATCAGCAGATGTTCTCGATTGGCACTCATGGCAAATAGACTACCTGATCTTTATTCCGGTTTCTTCGGGGATTTCACGGCCTTCGCCTGGCTCTTCTTCGGTGCGCCCATCGCAGATGTGATAGATGCGCTTGAAGGTCGGGATGATTTTTTCGTCATGGGTGACAACGATGATCGCCGCGCCGTAACGTTGCGCCATCTGGTTGAGGATGCGCATGACGGCGAGGGCGCGGGTTGAATCGAGCGGCGCGGTCGGCTCATCGGCCAGGATGACCGGCGGCTGATTGACCAGAGAACGGGCAATCGCCACGCGCTGCTGTTCGCCGCCGGAGAGCATGTTGACCCGCACGCCGGCGCGGTGGCCGACATCGAGCGCCTCAATCAGTTCACGCGCCCGAAGCCGGGCTTCGTTGTTAGGCACGCCGGCCAGCATGGGTAACAGCGCCACGTTGTCGGTGACATCGAGAAAGGGAATCAGGTAAGGCGCCTGAAAGATAAAGCCAATGCGATCACGGCGCAGGGCGCGCAGATCCTTGATCTGCCAGCCGCCGGTCTTGCCGTCGAAAATGCTTTCGCCGCCCAGTTCAATCTGGCCGTCGGTCGGTTCGATCACCGCACCCAGACACTTGAGCAGTGTGCTCTTGCCGGAACCGCTGGGGCCGACCAGACCAACCACTTCGCCACGCTGGATAGTCATATCGACGCCACGCAGGGCGTGCACCGCCGTGCTGCCGCTGCCGTAGGTTTTGGTCAGGCCGCTGAGGCGAATGGCAGCGGAGTCGTTGTTGTTTGTCGTCATCTCAACCACCAATCGCATCGGCAGGATCGACCCGCAAGGCAGCGCGAATTGCCAGCACGCTGGCCAACGAGCAAACCACCAGCGTGACGACCAGTCCACGCCCGGCATCGCCCGATTCGAGCAGCACGGTCTTGGGGAAAAATGGTGCCCATAAAGTGGCAGAAATCTGACCAACCGCGTAGCCAATCAAGCCGAGGGCGATGGCTTGTTGCAGGATCATCAACGCGATACTGCTGTCGCGGGCGCCGATCAGTTTGAGGACGGCAATTTCGCGCTGCTTGTTGAGCGTCATGGTGTAGATGATGAAAGCGACGATGGCAGCGCTGACGATGGCGAGAATGACTAGGAACATGCCGATCTGCTTGGCCGAGGTGGCGATCAGCTTGGCGACGAGGATGTCTTCCATATCGGCACGCGTCCAGGCGGTGAGATGCTTCCAGCGGCCGATCTCAGCCTTGACTTCGTCGGCCGGGTAGCTGGGAACGAGGCGGATCAGCACAGCATTGACGTTGTGGCTGGTGGCCTGGCTGGCCAGCACGGCATCGAGCAGACCGGGTACGCCGGGGCGGTTGAGTGCCGGGTTGGCGGCGGTGCGGGCGCGCTCGGCGACCAGGCTGTCGTTGTCCTTGAGGAACTGGACTTCCTGCGCATCCTTGAGCGGAATAAACAGCATCGGGTCGCCGGAAGACGATTTGGCGTTACGCGTGAGACCCACCACCCGGTAATCATGACGACGAATGGTGACGTTATCGCCGACGCTCAAGCCGGTTGCCAGATCGGCCACGGCTTCGTAATGGCTGTTGAGCAATGGGCGGCCACTGGCGATCTGCGCGGGTTCGCCCAGCGCACCCGGTTCAATACCGGCCAGCATGACGCGCACGTCCTGACCTTTGACCGGCACCTGCATGGTCAGGTAAGCGACGTTGGCGGCTTCAGCAACGCCGGGTAAAACGGCGAGGGTGCGATAGAGATCATCACGAATCGATGAAGGTTCCGCCCATGGGCCAAGGGTATCTTTTTGCACCACCCAAAGATCTGCCCCCGAGGCGGCAATGACCGCCTTGCCATCCGATACCATGCCGCGATAAACGCCGGCCATGGTCAATGTGACGCCGATCAGCAGCCCGAGGCCGATGCCGGTGAATACAAAGCGCCCGAGATGATGGCCAATGTCGCGGCCAGCGAGATTGATCATCAGCGAGCTCCAGAATCACTACTGACGCGCAAACGGTCGCCCTCAAACAGCGGCTTGGATTTTTGCGTCACCACTTGCGCGCCTTCGGTCAGGCCATCAAGGATTTCAACCCCATTTTCGGTGCGAATTCCGACGTTGACCGTAACAAACCGGGCGCGACCGTCTTCCACCGCAAATACGCCGGTTTGTCCGGCCTGCCGGACCAAGGCAGCCGGCGGCAGGGTCAGGGCATTGCTGCGCGCTGGTAAGTTGAGCGTGACTTCCGCCATTTCGTTAAGCGTCAGCCCCGTGGGTGTTTTATCGAAAGCCACCATGACCAGACGCTCCTCGGTCAAGGCATCGGACAACTGCTCGATACGCGCCAGCTTGCCGCTGAAACGTTCACCCGGACGACTACGCAGCCTGATACTGGTCGGCAGGCCAAGCGCCAGGCCGGCCGAGCGTCCCTGATCGATACGCACACGCAGCCAGAGGGAGTCGTTTTCAGCCAGACGCAATACCGCTTGACCGGCCACCGCCGTACTGCCCGGTTCGACATCGCGGGTGATGACCAACCCGGCCACCGGTGCAATCAGCCGCGTATTGGCCAACTGTTTTTCCAGCGCGGCGGATTCCGACGAAAGGCGGGCGGCATCGGCGCTGGAAACGCCAATATTGGCCAGGCTGGCCTGCAAGGCGGCGTCGGCAGCACGGGCTTCATGCCCCTTGCTGCGCTCGGCTTCGGTACTGACAAAGCCGCGCTCGCGCAGCGAAGCATAGCGCCTGGCGCTGGCATCTGCCGTCGCCTTGCGGCTCTCGGCTTCCTGCGCCTGCGCCTGGCTGGCGGCGACGGAAGACCTGGCGCGCAATATGGCCTGGCGGCTGGCGCTCAGGCGTTCGTTCAGATCAACCGGGTCCATTTCGGCGAGTAGCGTGCCGGCCTCAACCTGGGCGCCTTGTTCGACATGAACGCCCGGCGACGGTCGGACCGACGAGAATGTTGCGCCGCGCTTCGACGACGCCGATCCCGAACAGTGTCGGTTTCAGTTCGCCGCGCACGACTTTGGCCGTACTGACCTGAACGGCCCCAGGACCACCACCGCGTAGCACTACGATGGCGATAGCGCCGATGACAACCAGAGCGGTCAAGCTAATGGCTTGTTTGCGATTTATAGAAAACTTTTTCATCAAGGCGCCCGCTGTTGAAGGAGATTGCGGTTTATCGACTACCCAAACGCATCCGTGACAACAGTCCATCCTTGACGATGAACTGGTGCCACAAGGCAGCCAGGATATGCAGGGCAATCAGCCCCATGGCCAGGCGCGAAGCCAGTCCATGAATCTTGCGCGGGGTGAATTGCTTAAAGTCTTCCGGCAAGACGCCGCTGCCGAAGACCGCATCAAACGTGCCGCTTTGCAGGCTGAGCATGACGCCGCTGAACACCAGCAGAAGAATGATCAGATTGAGGGCCATGTGTCCGGCCAGCGCCAGCTTGTGACCGGCAAGGGCAGGCGGTGCCGGGAAGCGGCGGCGCATGACGATGCGACTGATGACGAGCAGCCCGGCCAGCCCCCCAAGCAACATGTGAATGCGCAGGTTGCCGATTTTGGCAGCGGTATTGGGCAAGTCAGCCAGCACCAGCGTGCCGGTAACGAGCAGGAAAGCGATCAGCGCAGCAGCCAGCCAGTGAATGACGACCTGGGGCTTGGTGTAACGAAAGGCTTGCATGGAAATCTCCCGAAAGTTGGTGTGAGCCTATTTTCGGGATTGCCTGGCGGGCTGTCCTGATGACTTGGTAACACAGTGTGTCAAATCTTGGATTGTCATGGAGGCTTACCAAAAGCACCCTTTCCGGACATATCTGGCTTACATCTGGCGCTCAGACTTTGTCTTGCCATGTGGCGTACTTATCGCAGGAGACTTCCATGAAAAACTCTATTCGCAATCTGATTCTTGCCGGTGTGACCGGTGTTTCCCTGATATCTGCTTCTGTCGCGTTGGCCGGAGGCCCCGGCGGTTGCGGTGGTGGTAATTTTGGCCCGGGTTACTCGAATCACGGCCCGGGCATGATGATGGGGCATGGCTGGGGTGGCCCGCGCCATGGCGCTTTTTCACCCGAGGAAATGGCCGGCAATCAATTGGAATGGCTCAAAAAAACTCTGAAGCTGCAACCGGATCAGGAAAAACCGTGGAATGCATTTGCGGCTGCAGTGGAAACCCAGGCAAAACGGATGGGCGTGATGTATGACGAGAACCCCGGTGCCGCCAAAACGATGCCCGAGCGTATGGACCTGGCCAGCAAATTCGCCAAGGAACGTGAACGTAGCTTTGAGGAGGTCAGCAAGGCCATGAAGGGTTTGTATGAGGTGCTGACACCCGATCAACGCAAGGTGCTGGATCGTCGCGGGCCCAGGATGCGGGGTTGAGTTCTTTCGACGGGTTTTGGCCCAGGAATGCTCGAGTGGTGCGTTCCTGGGCGTGCCATGGTTTCAGCGGCTGAGTGACAGGTAACTGGCGCTTTGCCGCCCGAGTCTGATCGCAGAACCAAGGTCAGCTATGGCCGAACTCCAGACTTAAGGGAGGGCGAGTGTTAAACGAAGGTGGTAGGCTCTGAGCTTATTGTTCAGCGCGTGGAGGGGAAATTGGCAAAAAAACACAGTATTCGCGCCCAAGCTGAGGCAGACCTTCTGCGATTGATTGAGAAAATAATCCAGGAATCTGGAGACGCCGAGAGTTTCAACGCGAGTGCCTGGCTAAAAAGATGGTTGGCTGCGCCCAACCCCGCATTGAACGCCGCTACCCCAAATAGCTATATGGGCACCAAAGAAGGCAGAAGCCTGGTTGCTGGCCTTCTTGAGAAAATGCAGTCGGGGGCATTTGCTTAGCCGGCGTTAATGCTGATTGGCTCAAACTGCTCTTTTACGAAAGTCCGCAGAATTTGTAGCTGACAGAATCAGTTCAATGTGCCAGCGTCAGGCTCGGCCGACATTCGGTCATTGCAAAATAGAAGTTAATTTCTTTACCCCTGCTATGCCCTTGTACTCTGCCAAAGGGATCGAAATCAGGCCGGTACAGCGAAGCGCACTTTCAACCTATCCAAGCCCTGGCAAATGCTTTCAGACAGCTTTATTTCTTCCGTATCCTTCGGCGAGGTATCAGCCGCCCACTCGCAGAAAGACGCCATCAACGCAGCCTTTTCCGCAGACAACCTTGAGTCAGCCAGCCCAGATTCAATGAACGGAATCAGAGTGGCAGCGGCACGCAACCGGTTCAATTCCGGAGAGGATGGGGGCAAGGATTTAGGCATCCAGAAAGTTTAGCAATGCCCCAACCCCAGCCCTTTGCGCTATATCAACCCAGCCTACCGACACTGCTCACTGCCCGAACCGGTCTATTTCCAAGCGGATAGGAGCAACCACCAAATCAGGCGCAATGGGGCAAAGAATCCATAGACACCCTCACGACATGCATCCCAAAACACCTCAGCCAGTGATGCATCAGACCGAACAAACCTCGGGTTTAGTCGCTGCCATTCGTCCCGGCAGCGCCTCGTGAATGGTGCTCGACTCATCGCCCACCTCCCGTATGGACAAGCTCGCGGCGTACTGAGCTGAGATGCGGCGGCCACGCAGTTTCACTGCAGGCCCGATCCGCCACGGCCAGGATCATCGCTTCGATAATCTGCGGCTCCCGGATGCCCAGCCAAGCAGCACCACGTGACGCCGTCAGCGCATGAACCAAGGCTAGATATTGTCCCTCCGGCACAATCACCCCGGCCCTAGCCCGAGCGACAGCCAGCCATTCGAGAACCGTGTGACGAGCCCCGACCAACTGGCCCCGCTCGGAATACGCATAGCCGTCACGAACCGGGTTTAGCCGAAAATCATCAGCCTTGCCAGCATCGTGCAACAGGGCAGCGGCGATCAGAACGGATGTCGAAACATCGGTCAGACCATTGGCCAGACTAAGCGCGTGTTCTGCGGTTTCAACGGCATGTCGAAGATTGGCGTTAGGCACAGGTTGGTAACAACACAATGCAGCAGGCCCGGTTACAAACCGTTCAAAGCGGCTTCCATCCCACAGCACAGCAGTTACCAGATGCTGCATGGGTCGAGAAAGTTGGCACCACAATTGACTGGCGCGCTTCACTAGAACTCGATCACGAACCCAATTGGCAGGCACCGTATCGAACGGGTTGACCGTCGGCAGGGGCTTATCGAGCAAATCGAGACGCTGGATCCGACAAGCATCGCCCTGACAGACTGGATGCTCGAGTCCGCGCACAGCAACGTAGCAACCCCGCTTGAGACGAGAATCAACCTGTGCTGATTGCCAGGTGACCTCGCGGGCACCCTGTTCGTGATAGAGCGTTGCGATATTGGTGACGCCCCGTCCACCTTTGCCGGGAAGCCGCGTAATGCTAGTCAGGCGATAGTAGGTAGCGACCAAGTTCGGAGATTGACCGACAGCCGGAGATAGAGGGATAGATGCGGTCATGATTCAAACTCCTTCCGAAACGGGATCAAGGACAATTTGTGCCTGGCCATCACCCAGTGACGCCGTCAGCATGCGTTCAAAGGCAGAACCATCACGCCGGGTGAGATTCGGGACGTAGCGCGAATAGACGCGGAACAGCATCTCGGTGGTGGTGTGCCCCAACTGTCGGGCTATCCACTCGGGGTTCTCCCCCGCCCCCAGCCACAGCGTGGCGGCGGTATGGCGGCACTGGTAGGGACGCCGAATTTTCAGGCCAAGATGGCGCAGTAGGGGCCGCCAGACTCGGTTGGTGACGTTCTTGTAATCGAGTGGCTTACCTTCGCTGTTGCAGAACACATAGTCGGAAATTTGGCGCGTTCCGGCTTCCTGGATCTTCAAGGCATCAAAGACCATTTTGGACATCTGAATATCGCGCTGCGAGGAGTCATTCTTGGTTTCCCCTTCCTCGCCATCGACAATGGTTTCCCGCACCGTCAGAAGGCGCCGATCGAAGTCTACATACTTCCATTTCAGGCCATGAACCTCGCCAGTACGCATGCCCGTAAAGAAACGCACGGTGAAATACTGTTTGAAGTCGACACGGACGGTATCGATGATCCTTTTGACCTCTTCCAGAGAGAAGGGATCGACATCAGTCCGCTTCACCTTGAGTTGTTTGATGTTCTGGAACGGCGTGCGAAAATCAAAGCGGTCGGCGGCTTCGCATAGGATTTGCCGCAGCGGATTCAATATCTTGTTGATCCGTGGGTTGGACAATGTTTGTTTCTTGCCCCGTGCTTGAGCTTTGGCGAGGTCTGCACGGAATGCAAGGATGTCAGCCTTGGTGATACTGCCGACCGCCTTTTCCCCAAACTGAGGAACCAGGCGTTTGTCGATGTCGTCACGCACGGTTTTCTTGTGCGATCCACGCCACTCGATCTCTTTCTCGCCATACCAGATGTCGGCAAAGTCCTTGAAGAGCGGTGTTGGTTTGGCGGCTGTCGCTCCCGAAACCGCCTCGGCAATAGCCGTCAGCGCAACGTCCGGGAGCGCCTGACCGAACTTCACAGCATTCTTGCTCGAAGGAAAGAACTGGCGGTAGTTGAAAGTGCCAATACTGATTTCCTCCTCGATCTTGCTTAGTACTTTGCTGAGACGCTTTCGATTGGCGGGAGTGTCAGTAAGTGCAGTCTGTTCGCGGCAGCGCTGACCTTGGAAACGAAAATCCACAAATAGAAGCCCCGTGTCGCTTCGTTGTCGGATGCTACCCATGGCAGACACCTCCATTTGCCATCGGGATTGCGAATGCCTGGGGATTTCCACTCCCCATGTCCTCTTCGATCTTTTCCCAAATAAAGAGAATCTTGCGACCACCGAATGGGCGGATGTAATGCACACCTTCAAGCAACACGCTGTCCTTCAGGCGCTCACGAATGGTGCGGGAGTCGTACTTGATCCGAGAGGAAAGCTCGTCGGTTGTCAGATAGGTTTGGGCCATGTTTTTCTCCTAGAGTTAAAATCCGACAGAATTTCATTTAGTCACCCGATGTGCCAAAATGTCATCCTGAATGAAATTATACATAGCAAAAAACATCTTTCAAGAACTTTTTATCATTCTGAATGATTTTTTTTCACAGGAGATGAAAATGATTCGCTGTCACCTATCCCGAATGATGGGCGAAAGAAAAATGAAAATCGTTGATGTAGCCCGTGAAACAGGCCTGCATAGAAATACGATTACGCTTCTCTACAATGAAACCGCTACTCGCATTGACCTCGAAACTATCGACGGTTTGTGCAAACTATTTAGCTGCAAAGTTGGCGATCTTTTCGAATACTGTCCATCCTGAAACTCATCTGGCATTGGGCACGAAGAGCAGTAGTCATTTTCCTGTACTACTCAAGGCCGCCTCAAACACCGAGGCACAGGATGGGCACATTTTGGGCACGAGATGGGCACAAAATGAAAACGGGTTAGGTGACGATCACCTAACCCGTTGATATTTTGGTGCGCCCGACTGAATTCGAATCAGTGACCCCTGCCTTCGGAGGGCAGTACTCTATCCAGCTGAGCTACGGGCGCTTTGAGAGGGAAGGATTCTACCCCCAAGGGAAGCCTTGCGTCCATGACACCTGATCGATTAAGCTCCATCGAATCAACAATATTGCATAAATTATCAAATTGCCATGCCCCTTAGCAGCCACGAACTGTCGCCCGAAGACCTGCAGAAAGTCATAGCAACCATTGATATCCCGACCTGTCCGCGCATGGTCTGCGACGCCATGGAAGAGGGGCAAAAAGACGAGCCGGACTTGATTCGGCTGGCCGAGATCATTGGCAGCGATGCAGGCATGTCGGCCTCCGCCCTGAAACTCGCCAACTCGCCGCTGTTTGGCACGAGCAGTCCGGTTTCCAGCGTACGCAAGGCCGTCGAGCGTCTCGGAACGAAGAATGTCGTCTGCGTGGTCGTTGCTTCGGCCCTGCGCGCCAGCGTCACGGGCCTGCCGGCGGCGTGGATCGAGCAATTCTGGAAGCGGACAACGATGCTGTCCCTTGCATCGAGCATGATTGCCCGCCGCCAGTACGGAATTTCGGCTGATGCTGCGTACACTTACGCGTTGTTTCACGACGCGGCGATACCGCTATTGATGCGGCGCTTCCCGAATTACGGTGAGGTGCTCGAAAAATGCCGTCGCGAAGGCATCATGCTGAATGTCGCCGAGGAACAGTATTTCCCGTGCAGCCATCCCGTCGTTGGCTCGTTGCTGGTGCGCAACTGGGGGTTGCCGGCGATACTCGGTCAGGCCATCCGCTTTCATCACGAGAAAGACGCCTACGACCTGCCGGATCGGACTTTGCCGGGCGGCGCACTTTCGCTGATTGCGGTAACTCAGGTCGCCGAGCACCTGCTCAGCGAAGTCCTTGACGAGGACATCGAGGTCGGCAACGATTTGTTCGAGCGGGCGCTGGACTTCCTCGGCATCTCGACCGACGACCTCGACGAACTTCGGCACCGGGTCGCTGCGGCGATCGAGTCCGGCACCAGCTGAGTTCAGTCGAAGAACGTTCTCGCCGCCTCAAAGCGTGAGGCGTAATAGCGGTCACTGAGGCGGTCGATGCGAACCTTCCCGTTGGTCGACGGAGCATGGATGAACCGCGCATCGCCGATGAATATCCCGACATGCGAATACGAGCGGTTGAGGGTATTGAAGAAAACCAGATCGCCCGGCCGTAATTCGGTGCGTTCGATCGCCCGGCCATTGCGGGCGATGTCGGCGGCGCTGCCCTGCACCTTCAGGCCCGCCGCCCGGCCGTAGATGTAGCTGACCATGCCGCTGCAATCGAGCCCGGCCTCGGGGTTCTTGCCGCCAAAACGGTAGCCGGTATCGATCAGCCCCATGGCGTAGAAGACCACTTCATTGCCCTTCTCGCTGACCGGACGCGAACCTTGCGCTATAGTTTCCGGCGAGGAGCCGGAACGCAGCCCGGGACTGCCGCAGGCGGCGACCAGCAGTACCGAAACCAGGGAGAGCAACAGGGTGGCAGCGCGCATCAGGCTAATGTTCTTTCTTGAAACAGTTGCTAACTTAGCGTTTTTACAGGAATTTTCAAGTCCATGAAACTGCAAAACACCGACTTGCTACGGTCAACCGGAAAAATTGGCCAAAATTGGAATGCCGCCGACGATGGTTCGACCTTCGCCGTGATCAACCCGGCAAGCGGCAACCAGATCGGCGAAGTGCCGCTCTGCGGCGCCACCGAAACCCGCCGTGCCATCGATGCCGCCAACGCCGCCTGGCCAGCCTGGCGCGCCCTGACTGCTCGTCGCCGCGCCCAGATTCTACAGGCCTGGAACCGGCTGATCCTCGACAACGTCGACGACCTGGCGCAGATCATCACGGCCGAATGCGGCAAGCCGCTGGCCGAAGCCAAGGGCGAAGTCATCTACGGTGCGTCCTTCATCGAATGGTTTGCTGAGGAAGGCAAGCGCACTTACGGCGAGAGCATTCCCAGCCCGGCCTCGAATACCCGGCTGATCGTCATCAAGCAGCCAATCGGCGTCTGCGCGGCGATCACGCCGTGGAATTTCCCCTTCGCCATGATCACGCGCAAGGTTGCCCCGGCCCTGGCGGCGGGTTGCCCGGTCGTCATCAAGCCGGCCGAAGCGACGCCGCTCAGCGCGCTGGCGCTGGCTGTGCTGGCCGAGCAGGCAGGTTTCCCGGCTGGGGTGTTGAACGTGATAACCGGCAAGCCGGCCGAAATCGGCGGCGAACTGTGCGCCAACCCGATCGTCCGCAAGCTGTCGTTTACCGGCTCGACTGCTGTCGGCCGCCTGCTCATGGCGCAATGCGCGCCGACCATCAAGAAATTGTCGCTTGAACTCGGCGGCAACGCGCCATTCATCGTTTTTGACGACGCCGATGTCAATGCTGCGGTCGACGGCGCTTTGGCGGCAAAATACCGGAACACGGGCCAGACCTGCGTTTGCGCCAATCGCTTTCTGGTTCAGTCGGGCATCTACGAGGAATTTGCCGCCAAATTCGCCGACAAGGCGCGTGGCCTAAAGGTTGGCGACGGCACCGAATCAGGCGTCGCCCAAGGCCCGTTGATCAACGCTGCCGGCCTGAGCAAGGTCGAGGCTCACGTCGCCGATGCGCTCAGCAAGGGTGCCCGCGTGCTGTGTGGTGGCGCCCGTCACGAACGCGGTGGCAATTTCTTCCAGCCGACCGTGCTGGCCGATGTCACAACCGCCATGCAGGTCGCCCGCGAAGAAACCTTCGGCCCGGTCGCCCCGCTCTTCAAATTCGAAACCGAGGCCGAAGCCATCGCCATGGCCAACGACACCGAGTTCGGCCTGGCCGCCTATTTCTTCACGCGCGATGTCGGCCGTTGCTGGCGGGTGGGTGAGGCGCTCGAATACGGCATGGTCGGCGTCAACACCGGGCTCATTTCCAATGAAGTCGCGCCCTTTGGCGGCATCAAGCAATCCGGCCTCGGCCGCGAAGGCTCGAAGTACGGCATCGAGGACTACCTCGAAATCAAATATCTCTGCTTCGACATCAACGGCTGAAAATGGGCAAGATTGTTCTCATTTCACTGCTGGTTCTGGCCAGCGTGCTGCTCTGGCGCAACTGGAGCCGGCAGCGGCGCGGCGCGTATATCGCGGCCTATCCTTATCAACGTTTTCTCGACCAGCGGCTGGCAGCGCGCCGCCCGGAACTGAGCGCCGAGCAGCGCAGCGAAGTTTTCGCGGCGCTCGACGATTATTTTCAGCTTTGCCGCAAGGCCGGACGGCGCATGGTCGCCATGCCGTCACAGGCGGTCGATGATGCGTGGCACGAGTTCATTCTGTTCACCCGTCAATATGACACGTTCTGTCGCCACGCCTTTGGCCGCTTCCTCCATCACACGCCGGCCGAGGCGATGAGCACGCCAACCCAGGCCAGCGATAGCCTCAAGCGTGCGTGGCGGTTAGCCTGCGCGCACGAGAAGATCAACCCGAAAGCCCCGGAACGCCTGCCCCGCCTGTTTGCACTGGATGCCGCGCTGGGCATCGCCGGTGGCTTCGTCTATCAACTGGACTGCCTGGCGGCCAGCGGTGGCGCGGCGGGTTCGGGCTATTGCGCCAGCCACATTGGCTGCAGCGGCAGTAGTGGCGGATGTTCCGGCGACTCAGGCTCTTCCGATGGCGGCGGTTGCGGCGGCGGCTGCGGCGGAGGCGGGGACTAGCCGATTATTTGTGGTAAGTCCGGCTGCTGCCGGAACCGCCGTGCGACGGGTTGGCGACGTTGTCGAACAGGTTCCAGCCCTGCTGCTGGGCGTAGGCAAAAAGCAGCACGGCGAAGACACCGGTGGCGAGCGTAAACTTGTCGAACATCAGTCGTCTCCATCCGAATCGTCACTGCTCACCGGCGCGTGGTCGCTTTCGGCCCAGCGCCGCGCCTCGAAGGCGGCATGGCGGGTAGCGGTGAAGATCGGGAAGACGATCAGGAAAATCATCACCAGCACGAAATTCGACCAGCCGGCGCCGGCTGTATGCACTTCGACTGTATCGCGCACGGCCATCGGTTTGTCCGGCGCCATGTCCGGGTCGAGGGTCAGGTAGTAGGTGCCGGCCGGAATATTCAGGAAGACGATTTCGTCGCTCTGGCTACCCTCGGTCCACCGCCCATCGTCATATCCGCTGTAGAACGACAACTCGCGGGCGGCTGGCCAGGCGGCGCCGGTCACCTTGTTGACCAGCATCATGTCGAGGCCGATCCAGTTGTTGTCGAGTGAGGTCTGGTTGTGCACGGCGATCTTGCGCGGCTTGCCGGTGATCTCGAACTCGCGGGTTTGCACCTCGTCGCCGCGCAAGGGTTCGAAGGTGAAATCCTGGCGCAGCAGCAATTTGCCGCTGGAAACGAAGATGAAGAAGGCCTGAACCAGAATGGCGGCCAGCGCCAGCTTCCAGAACAGCCCCCAAATCCGCCGATTCGTCTCGCTCCATGAATTCGGCTGGTTGGCAAAAACGCCTGTCGGCTCGGGCAAATCTGCTTTCAGTTTGAAAGCCTCGGCGATCACTTGCGGCTCGACGTAGAAGCCCTGTGACCAGGTCAGATCGTTGCCCGTCGACTCGCTCGACAGCATGAGCGGCGGCGCCACGTAATCGACGACGCGATTGGTTTCGCCGCGCCTGACCCGCCAAGTAAACTCGCCGGCCACCTGAACGACCTCGGCCGCCAGGGTAGTCGAGAAATGCTTGAAGACCTCTCCGCCAAAACGAACGTTATCGACTTCGACAATGCCGCCCGCCGGTGGCTTGGACAGCACATCGACGATATTCCAGTGGCCGTTGTATTCGGTCAGCCAGCGGTAGCTGCCATGCTCTCCTGCCAGCAGGTACTCGCTCCAGTCATAGGCCAGACCATCGACGACACAGCGTTTGACGAGAAAGCCGATGACTTCGACTGGCTTGCCCTCAAGCCGGCCCTTGCTGCCGATCGGTAGACGTGGCGAGTATTTTTCGTCGCGCATGCCGAGCGATTTCGACAGAATCTTGTAGCTCTCGTCGGCCGTATCGACCACCGCGCCACAGGAAGCACAGCCGACCGCGAGAATTTCCCGCGAGCGGGCCGCCATCGGCGAGCCGCAAGCCGGGCAGCGGAAAACGCGGGCTTCGACCATCTTGGTTGGAACGGCCATGCCGTCGCGCAGGTTGGCCATTTTCAGCGAATTAAAATCGACTGCCTCGCCGACAAACAACAGCGGCGGTGTTTCCGAGTAATCCAGCGTAGCGAAATTGGCCTGATTTCTCAGGTCGACCGCAGCAACCGGATAGCCGGCGCCCACCTTGAATGGCAATTCGCCTTGGCCGGCCACGCACTCGGCGTTTTCGATGTTGCTGACGGTCCACGTCTGGCTGGCCAGCACAAAGCGCTGGCCGATCTTGAGGTCGTCAAATTGCGGCAGCGCCTCGGGCACGAACTGCGCGAAGGTGAGCACATACTCACCGCCAGCCTCCGACAACCAGCCAGTCCGCATGTCGTCGAAGAGCAGATGCCATTCGTTCCAGATGCCCTGGCTGTACTTGATCTGGATGCGCCCGATCAGCGCGAAATGGACGCCCTTGTAGCTGCCTTCGGCCCCCAGTTGCAGCGGCGAACGGTCCTCGACCAGCGCCGCCATCTTGCCGATGTCTTCCAGATTCTGGTCGTGGCGGACCAGCGTGCTCTGGCAATATTCGCAGACAGCAAAGACCGAGGACGCCGATTTAAAGACAACCGGCGCCCCGCAGGAAGGGCAGTGGGCGCTTACAGCCACGTTGCTACGGTCAACTCAGTTTTTTGAGCAATTCCGCTTTTTTGGCGTCGAATTCGGCTTGGCTCAGGATGCCTTTTTCGACCAGCCCGTGCAGCTTTTCGAGCGTCGCAACCACTTCGTCGGCCGACATCGGCGCCGCGGCGGGGGCTGGAGCCGTCGGCTGCAGTGCAGCGCCCATCGCCTGACCCATGACTTGCCCGAAGCCGACACCAGCCCCGAGGCCAACGCCCATCGCCGCCATGCCGCCCTCGTTCTTTGCCGCATCGGGAATGCTGTTGGCAACCTGGTACTGCGTGTAGCGCTGCATGTCGCCGATCATGTTCATGCCGATCTTCTGGTCGAGGATCTTCTGCAGTTCTTCCGGTAGCGAGACGTTCTGGACGACGAGCGAATCAAGCGCCAGACCGTACTCGGCAAACATCGGCGCCGCCTTGGCCAACATTACCTTGCCGAACTCGTCCTGATTGGCCGCCATGTCGATGAAAGGCACGCCGGATTCGCCGAACAAGTCGGTCAGGCCGGCGACCATGGTGTTGCGCAACTGGCCTTCGAGTTCTTCGCGGGTGTAAACGTCGCGGGTGCCGGAAATCTTCTGGTAGAAAGTCTTCGGGTCGGTCAGGTGATACGAATAGATACCGAAGGCGCGCAGGCGGACGATGCCGAATTCCTTGTCGCGGATGGTGATCGGATTCGGCGTGCCCCACTTCTGGTCGATCTGGGTGCGCGTCGAGAAGAAGTAGACGTCGGACTTGAACGGGGATTCGAACAGCTTGTCCCAGTTTTTCAGGTAGGTCAGGACCGGCAGTGTCTGCGTCGTCAGCTTGTACATGCCGGGCGCAAAGACATCGGCGACAGTGCCTTCGTTGACGAACATTGCCACCTGCGAGTCGCGCACGGTCAGGCTGGCACCATTCTGGATTTCCATCTCGGCCATCGGAAAGCGCCAGGCCAGCGTCCCGTCGCCATCCTCGGTCCATTGCAGGATGTCGATAAACTGTTTCTTGATGAAGTCCATCAGAGCCATGTGTTTTCTCCTTGAATGGTCAGGCGATGCAGCCGGCGTTGAGAATGCCGACGCCGAGGGAAAGCGAAGCGAGGAATATCCCGGAGGCAACCTTGCCCTGCGGAATGTTCAGATTGATCTGCGGCAGCGCGAAGCGGGCGATGATGTAAGCCATGAGCTGGACGACACAGGCGACGACGCCCCAGCCGATCATCACGTAAATGTTGTGGCTGGCCGCCACCGAAACGGCAATCGGCAGGGCGTAGCCGATGATGGCCCCGGCCAGGCTGATCGCCGCGGCGGTATTGCCCTCGCGGATCAGGGCCAGCTCGCTGTAGGGCGTAACAAAGACGTAGAGAACGAGAAAGACGGCAAGCAGCCCGACGGCTGTCGCGAAATAGCCGGCAAAGGCCGGCAGGCTGCTAATGACCGGATCGAACATGGAATCTCCCGGAGGTGGCGCAATGACAGCGGATTGTCACCGCTCGATGGTGTTTGTTCAAGCCTCAAGCGCCAGACGGAGCAAACCTTCCAGCGGCAAGTTGGCTACCGCCCGCCAGCGGATGCCCAGGTGCGGCGCCAGGCTGGCCGCATTGCCGCCGGACAGCAGGCAGACCTTGTCGATGTTGCCCAGTCGCTGCCAGGCCCGTTCTATGGCACCGACCTGCGCCTCGATGCAGCCGGTGACAATGGCGTCGTCGGTGCCGCGCGGATAGTCGGCGTGGCGGCCGTCGGCAAACGGCAGCGCCGCCGTGTCGGCAGCCAACGAACGGCGCATCAGATCGCCGCCGGGCAGGATCATTCCACCGAGGAAATTGCCATCGGCGTCGAGGGTGTCGATGGTCGTCGCCGTTCCCGCCATGACGACGATGGCCGCCGTCCGGCTCAAGCTACGGGCGCCGATCAGCGCGCACCAGCGGTCGACGCCCAGTTTTTCGGGTTTCAGATAATGGTTGGTGACACCGCAACGCGAGGCTTCCGAGCGGGCTTCAAAAAACACCGGCAGCCATGGTGCAAGCTGTTCACGAATTCGCTCGTCTGCGTCGGCGCCAGCCACGTTGGCCAGCATGACCTTGTCGGGATTTGGCCAGTCGCTGACCAGTCGCTGCAACTGTTCGACCTCGGCGTGGGCGACGGCGCCCTGGGCGAGCCATTGCTTGCCATCATGGACGCCCCATTTGATGCGGCTATTGCCGCTGTCGAGACAGACGATCATGCGCGGCGCAGGCTGACGTCGCCGGAGAAGATGCGTTCGATCCCGGCTGCGGTTTCGAGCAACAGCGCGCCGTCGTCATCGACACCGAGGCAGCGGCGTGGTAGCTCTGCCATTTCATTTTTAGCCCAAAAAACCGGTTGACCGTGAAAGTGTCGAGGACGGCCGCCAACTGGCCGAGGATGGTGGCAAATATGTCATGGCGATCAACAGGGAGAGGACAAGCCTGGCTCAAACCGGCCGCTGGCTGCGGCAGATCGCCCGTTGGCGGGGCAAGGTTGAGGCCGATGCCGATGATCGCCTGCGTGCCTCGGCGGTCGGACGACAATTCGATCAGGATGCCGGCCAGCTTGGCAAAATCGTCGCCGGAACGCAGCAGCACATCGTTCGGCCATTTCAGGCAAACACCCTTGGCGCCCAGGTTTTCCATGGCCTGAGCGAGACCAACACCAACCGCCAGCGACAAGCCGCTCAGGCTGGCCGCATTGCCGGGAAATCGCCAGAGCAGCGAAAAGGTCAAACTGGATTCGGGCGATGACAACCAGCTTCGCCCGCGCCGCCCCCGCCCGGCACTTTGCTGGTCGGCGACAACGACCGAGCCGGACGGAGCGCCGCGCTCGGCTCGGCGCATCAGTTCGCTGCTTGTCGAATCACATTCGTCCAGCGCGTCCACGTCAAAGCGGCCGGCCAGGCTAGCCAGCCGCGCTTTCAGCAAGACAGGATCGATCAGAGTCATGCCGCGGATTTTACTCCGCCGCGTGCTCCTTGCCGCCATCGATGCCGAGTTCGGCGATCTTGCGGGTGATCGTGTTGCGCCCGATGCCCAGCGCCTGCGCCGCCTCGATCCGTCGACCGCCGGTATGGGCCAGCGCCCGGGCGATCAGGATGCGTTCGAAAACCTGCGACAGAACGCCGTGAATATCCGGAATGCCGCGTGCCAGCATGCGGTCGGCCTCGCCTTCCAGCGCGCTTTCCCAGTCGGTGGCCAGCGCCACCGGTGTTGCCTCGCGCAGCTCTCCCGGCAGGTCGCTGATATCGACCTGTTGCCCCGGCGCCATGACGGTCAGCCAGTGGCAAAGGTTTTCCAGTTGACGAACATTGCCCTGAAAATCGAGGCCGCTCAGGTATTTCAAGGCGGCTTCGGTCAGCCGCTTGGTTTCGACGCCCAACTCCCGCGCGCTCTTCTGCAGGAAATGGCGGGTCAGCAGGGGAATGTCTTCACGACGCTCACGCAGCGCCGGCAGGCGGATACGGATGACGTTCAGACGGTGGAACAAGTCTTCGCGGAACAGCCCATCCTTGACCCGCGTGTCGAGATTCTGGTGGGTCGCTGCAATAACCCGGACGTTGGCCTTGATCGGCGAATGGCCGCCGACGCGGTAGAAGTGCCCGTCCGACAATACGCGCAGCAGGCGGGTCTGCAACTCGGCCGGCATGTCACCAATTTCATCGAGAAACAGCGTACCGCTCTCGGCCTGCTCGAAGCGCCCACGCCGCTGGGCCTGGGCGCCAGTAAAAGCGCCGCGCTCATGGCCAAACAGTTCGGACTCCAGCAAATCCTTGGGAATCGCCGCTGTGTTGATGGCAATGAACGGCTTGTCGGCCCGCGGGCTATGGCGATGCAGCGCACGTGCCACGAGTTCCTTGCCGGAACCCGACTCGCCGGTGATCAACACCGTCGCGTGCGACAGGGCCAAGCGCCCGATGGCGCGGAAGACTTCCTGCATTGCCGGCGCCTGACCGAGAATCTCCGGAACCAGCCCTTCTTCCTCAGCCGCACCGCTTTGGTGCATTGACTCGTCGATGGCACGGCGGATCAGCTCGACCGCCTGATCGACGTCGAAGGGTTTCGGCAGGTATTCGAAAGCGCCGCCCTGGAAGGCGGCGACCGCGCTTTCCAGATCGGAGTAGGCGGTCATGATGATGACCGGCACCGACGGGAAACGGGTTTTCACCTCCTGCAGCAACTCCAACCCGGACTGGCCGGGCATGCGGATGTCCGACATCAGCACCTGCGGCGGTTCGATGCCTTGTTCGAGCTGCGAAATGGCCTCACTGGCCGAGGCAAAACTCTTGAACGGGATGCCTTCGCGGGACAGGGTTTTTTCCAGCACCCAGCGGATGGAGCGATCATCGTCTACGACCCAGACCGGTTTCATATTTTGTTGGCTCATTTTGTTTTCAGAATGGCCTAAATAGAAGCAAGACTCACGCCTGCTCAACCGGCAGATTCAGCGTGAAGACCGTGTGGCCGGGCCGGCTGACACAATTGATCGTGCCATGATGATGCTGGATGAAATTCTGGGCGATGGTCAGACCCAAGCCGCTTCCGCCTTCGCGCCCGGAAACCAGCGGATAGAACATGCGCTCGCGGATTTCGTCGGAAATGCCCGGGCCGTTGTCGATAACCTTGATTTCCATGGCCAGGCGATAACGCTTCTTGGCCAGGGTAACCTGCCGCAACGAACGGGTGCGGAGAACGATCTCGCCCTCACCGCCCATGGCCTGTGCGGCATTGCGGGCAATATTGAGAACGGCCTGAATCAGTTGTTCGCGATCACCGACCAGTTCCGGCAGGCTGGTATCGTAATCGCGACGAACGCTCAACGACCCCGGGAACTCGGCGGTCAGCAGACTGCGCACCCGTTCGAGGATCTCGTGGATATTGACTGTCGTCGGCAGCATCGCCCGATGCGGGGTCAACAGGCGCTGCATCAGATCCTGCAGGCGGTCCGCCTCCTTGATGATGACTTGGGTGTACTCCTTTAGCGACGGATTGGCCAGCTCATGCTCAAGCAACTGGGCGGCGCCCCGAATGCCGCCGAGCGGATTCTTGATTTCGTGGGCCAGATTGCGGATCAGCTCACGGCTGACCTGCTGCTGCTCGATCAGGCGCTCTTCACGGGTCGCCGCCAGATGATGCTGAATCGGCTGCAATTCAAGCAGCAGACGGACGCCCGGGGCGATATCCGGACGTAGTGGCGTCACCGTGCAGTTGATATTGAGCACTTCGCCATCGCTGCGTTTCAACTCGACATTCTGGCCGGTATAGCCCCAATTGTTGTTCAATCCATTGTCGAGGGCCGACTGCAGGGTCGCCGAGCAAGTGCATACCGCCGTCAGCGTCTGACCAATCACGGCGCGGCTACTCACGGCCAGCAGGTTTTCGCCCGCCGCGTTGATATAGCGGATGGCCAGTGCGTCATCCAGCAGAAGCACTGCCGAAGCCAGCAGATCAAGGCCGGCAAAGGAAGAATGAGTAACGTTCATGCCCGCCATTGTAGCGATTCGACACCCCCTACTGATGATAACTTGCGTTACTGACCAATCGTTCATTATCATCCGGACACTATCCACCGGCCCTCCCAATATGATCAAGACCGCTCCTCGTGTTGCCGCCTTGCTGATAACTGCAGCTACCGTTCTCGCTGGCTGTCAGGCTGGCGACACAACGCCACCGGCGCCCCGCGCGGTACTGGTCCAGGCCGCGGCCAGTGCACCACTGACCAGCAGCGTCTATACCGGCGAGATCCGCGCCCGGCATGAGGTTGATCTGGCTTTCCGCGTTGGCGGCAAAATCGCCGCCCGCCTGGTCGATGCTGGCGCCGAAATCAAGGCCGGTCAGCCGCTGGCCCGCCTCGATCCAGCCGATCTCGAACTGGCTGCTGCCGCCGCCCGCGCCCAATTGGCGGCCGCCGAAAGCGAGCACACCACGGCACGCGCCGAGCGCGAACGCTACGCCGACCTGGTCGCCAAAAAATTTGTCAGCCTGGCCGCTTTCGACGCCAAGGACAACGCCTTCAACAGCGCCCGGGCCCGCCTCGAACAGGCCCGCGCACAGAGCCGGATCAGCGGCAACCAGACCAGCTACGGCACCCTGAGCAGCGAATTTCCAGCCGTCGTCTCGGCCGTTCTCGCCGATGCAGGCCAGGTCGTGACAGCCGGCCAAGCCGTGTTGCGCATTGCTCGCCCGGAAGAGAAGGAAGTTGCCATCGCCATCCCGGAAAGCCGTTTGGCCGAATTGAAAGCCGCCAAAAACCTGAACGTCAGCCTGTGGGCCGCCCCGAAAATCATCTTGCGCGGCGAACTGCGTGAACTGTCGCCCGCCGCCGATCCAGCAACGCGCACCTACGCGGCACGCATCCGCATCGACAACCCGCCGCCCGAGGTTCGCCTCGGCATGACGGCACGCGTTATCCTCGATAGCACCGCGGACAACAAGCTTCTCGTCCCCTTGAGCGCAGTGATCGATCTCGGGCAAGGTCCGCTGGTCCGCATCGTCAAGGATGGCAAAGTCGTCTCCCGGCCAGTCCAGGTCACCCATTTCCGGGAAGACGGTGTGGCGTTGAACGGCGGACTGGAGGCTGGTGAACTGGTCATCATCAGCGGCGCCGGCAAGCTGGTCGACGGTCAGGAAGTTCAGGCCAAGGCGGCCACACCGCCGGATCGGCAGCGCTAAGCGATGAGCCACCGCTTCAACCTGTCCGACTGGACGCTGCACCACCGCACGCTGGTTGGCTACTTTCTGCTCGCCATCGCGCTGATGGGTGTTTTTGCCTACGGCAAACTCGGCCAGGCCGAAGACCCGCCCTTCACCTTCAAAATCATGGTGATCCGCACCCTCTGGCCAGGTGCTACGGCGCGTCAGGTCGAGCAGCAACTGACCGACAGGATCGAGAAAAAACTGCAGGAAACACCTTACATCGACCGCGTCTCGAGCTTCTCCCGCCCCGGCGAATCGACGGTGATGTTCTTCGCCAAGGACAGCACGCCGCCGGCCAATGTGCCCGACGTTTTTTACCAGGTCCGAAAAAAAATAGGCGACATTCGCCACACCTTGCCGGCCGGCATTCAGGGGCCTTTTTTCAACGACGAATTCGGCGACGTTTTTGGCAATATTTACGCGTTGACCGCAGAAGGTTTCGATTATCCGCAGCTCAAGGACCAGGCCGAGCGCATTCGCGATGAATTGCTGCGCGTGCCGCAGGTCGGCAAGGTTGAAATCTTCGGCATTCAGGACGAAAAGATTTACGTCGAGCTCTCCAATGCCAAGCTCGCCACGCTGGGCATCGACCAGGCGACCATCGTCCAGGCAATGAATCAGCAGAATGCCGTGGCCGGCACCGGCTTCTTCGAGACGGCCAGCGAGCGCATCCAGATTCGGCCCGGCGGGGCTTTCAACAGCGTGCAGGCCGTTGCCGATACCCTGATCCGGGCTGGCGGCCGCAGTTTCCGGCTCGGCGATATCGCTGAGATCAAGCGCGGCACCATCGACCCGCCCGGCACCCAAGTCCGTTTTGGCGGCAAACCCGCCCTTGCCATTGGCGTTTCGATGGCCAAGGGTGGCGACATCATCGAACTCGGCAAGGCCCTGAACACGCGCATCGCCAAGCTGCAGGCTGCCTTGCCGGCCGGCGTCGACATCGGCGTGGCGACCAGCCAGCCGGAAGCCGTCGCCCGTTCGGTCAAAGCCTTCACACAAGCCCTGGCCGAAGCGGTGATCGTCGTGCTGCTCGTCACCTTCATCAGCCTTGGCATCCGCACCGGGCTGGTTGTTGCCATCTCGATCCCGCTCGTGCTGGCCGCCACCTTCCTTGCCATGTACCTGTTCAACGTCGGCCTGCACAAGGTGTCGCTCGGCGCGCTGGTGCTGGCGCTCGGCCTGCTGGTCGACGATGCGATCATCGCCGTCGAGATGATGTGGGTGAAAATGGAACAGGGCTGGGAACGCACCCGCGCCGCCTCCTTTGCCTACACGAGTACGGCCGGGCCAATGCTCTCCGGGACGCTGGTCACCGTCGCCGGCTTCATCCCGATTGCGCTGGCCAAGTCATCGACCGGCGAATACGCCTTTGCCTTCTTCCAGATCAATGCCGTCGCCCTGCTCATCTCGTGGCTGGCCGCCGTCATTGCCATTCCCTGGCTCGGCTACAAGCTGCTGCCCAACCCGCACGCAGCACACCAGAGCAGCCGTCTGGAAAAACGCCTGCCGCGCCTCGCTCGCCTGTTCGACAAGATCGGCCTGAATGGCCCGGCCCATGCTGAAGACCATGATGTCTACGGTACGCCGTTCTATACCCGCTTTCGCCAACTGGTCAGCTGGTGCGTCGGACGGCGCTGGCTGGTTATTGGGGTAACCATCATCCTGTTTGCGCTATCCATCGTCGGTATGATCAAGGTGCAGAAGCAGTTCTTCCCGAACTCGACCCGCCTGGAACTCAATGTCGAACTACGCCTCCCCGAGGGGGCGTCGATTGCCGCCATCAACGCCGAGACAAAGCGCCTTGAACAGTGGCTGGACAAGGACAAGGCGGAATTCGACCAGCTCGAACATTTCCTGGCCTTCGTTGGATCAGGAGCACCACGCTATTACCTCGGCCTGGACCAGCAACTGCCGGCCAGCAATGTCGGCCAGGTTGTGATCGTCACACGCGACGTCGAGGCGCGAGAAGCCGTCCGCGGTCGACTGATCAAACTGTTCGAAAATGACAGCTTCGCTGCTCGCGGCAACATCGCCCGCATCGAGAACGGGCCGCCAGTCGGTTATCCAGTGCAATACCGCATTTCCGGCGAAGACTTCGCCACGCTGCGTCAGGCGGCCACCAAGGTCGCCACGGTCATGCGCGAGAATCCGGAGTTATCGAACGTTAATGTCGACTGGAGCGAACTGTCGAAGTCGGTCGAGATCGAAATCGATCAGGACAAGGCCCGCCTGCTCGGCGTTTCCAGCCAGGATATTGCCGCCCTGCTCAACATGTCGCTCAACGGCTATACGGTGACCAGCTACCGCGAAGGCGAAAAGAGCATCGACGTCGTCCTGCGTGGCGACCGCGAGGAACGCAGCCACCTGTCGTCACTGGATGATCTGTCGGTACCGACGCGCGCCGGCAAGAGCGTTCCCCTGAGCCAGATCGGACGCCTCAAACACAGTTTCGAAGCAGGACTGATCTGGCGCCGCGACCGCCTGCCGACAATCACCGTGCGCGGCAACCTCTACGGCAAGATTCAGCCTGCCACGGTCGTCGACCGCATCAAACCGGAGATCGATGCCATCCAGGCCACCCTGCCCGACGGCTATCGCATCGCCACCGGAGGCTCGGTCGAGGAATCCTCCAAGGGCTCCGGCTCGGTGATGGCCGGCATCCCCCTCTTCGTACTGGCCGTGATCACCATCCTGATGATCCAGTTGCAAAACGTCTCTCGCGTCGTGATGGTACTGCTCACTGCGCCGCTCGGCATCATCGGAATTGCGCTGTTCCTGCTCGTTTTCCGGCAACCCTTCGGCTTCATGGCGCTGCTCGGCACCATTGCGCTGTTCGGAATGATCATGCGCAACTCGGTGATTCTGGTCGACCAGATCGAGCAGGACATGGCCGCCGGCAAACCGCGCCACGAAGCGATTATCGAGTCGACCGTACGGCGTTTCCGGCCCATTGTGCTGACTGCAGCAGCGGCGGTGTTGGCAATGATTCCGCTGTCGCGCAACGACTTTTTCGGACCGATGGCCGTCGCCATCATGGGCGGCCTGATCGTCGCCACCGCGCTCACCCTGCTTTTCCTGCCAGCGCTTTGCGCGGCCTGGTACAAGGTGAAAGTTTAGGTGTCAGCGATGGCCCGGAAATCGTTAGAAAAACGAAGGGCGCCGTAGCGCCCCAAATCTGGAAATTAACCTACGCCTGAAAATCATTTCAGGTTGCCGAGTTCCTTCTGAATCGCCTGGATATTGCGTTCATGCTGCCCGACGCGGTCACGATAGGGGGCCATACGGTCGCTGGACGAACCAGCCACCTGCTGCTCGGACAAGTCCTTGCGCGCCTGCTCCAGATTACGCTGCTCACCGGCCAGTTCCTGCTCCAGAATGTGGCGCCGATCACCATCACGCGCCCTCTGGGTATCCTCCTGTACGCGCGGAAAGCCGGCCGGTGACGGATTGGCTGCAGCTCCGGCCGACCGCGCTTTTGGCGGTGCGGGAATGGCATTCTCCTGGCCACTGGAAATAACCTTGCAATTCTTGTCGAGTCGTGCGCTGGCATAAGTCGTGTTGCCGTTGGCATCGACACATTTGTAGATCGTCTGGGCGAAAACCGAGAGCGGCAACAAAGTGATCAGCAGAGCAAGCGAACTGCGCTTCATCGTCATCAATCCTGTCAATTTTTTGAGTGTACCGGACTTAACGGCCGAGCCAGGAAAAAGTAAACAAAAAAAGGGCGGGAAATCCCGCCCTTTTTGCGTATCCGGCTGATTAGCAGGAGTAGTACAGATCGAACTCGACCGGGTGGGTCGTCATGCGAACCTTGTTCACTTCGTCCATCTTCAAGTCGATGTAGGCATCGATCCAGTCGTTGGAGAAAACGCCGCCACGAGTCAGGAACTCATGATCAGCCTTCAGGGATGCCAGGGCTTCTTCGAGGGACGCGCAGACGGTCGGGATAGCTGCATCTTCTTCCGGCGGCAGGTCGTACAGGTTCTTGGAAGCCGGATCGCCCGGGTGAATCTTGTTCTGGATACCATCCAGGCCAGCCATCAGCAGGGCGGCGAAGCACAGGTACGGATTGGCGATCGGATCCGGGAAGCGGGTCTCGATGCGACGAGCCTTGGTCGAGGCAACGTACGGAATGCGGATGGAAGCCGAACGGTTCTTGGCCGAGTAAGCCAGCTTGACCGGAGCTTCGTAGTGCGGGACCAGACGCTTGTAGGAGTTGGTACCCGGATTGGTGATGGCATTCAGTGCCTTGGCGTGCTTGATGATGCCGCCGATGTAGAACAGGGCCAGTTCGGAAAGACCTGCGTAGCCGTCGCCGGCGAACAGGTTCTTGCCGTCCTTCCAGATCGACTGGTGAACGTGCATACCGGAACCGTTGTCGCCAACGATGGGCTTCGGCATGAAAGTGGCGGTCTTGCCATACTGGTGGGCAACGTTGTGCACAACGTACTTCAGGATCTGGGTCTGGTCGGCACGCTTGACCAGGGTGTTGAACACGGTACCGATTTCGCACTGACCGGCAGTGGCGACTTCGTGGTGGTGAACTTCAACCGGGCAGCCGAGGGCTTCCAGGGTCAGGACCATGGCCGAACGGATGTCGTGCAGGCTGTCGACCGGGGGAACCGGGAAGTAGCCGCCCTTGACGGTCGGACGGTGGCCGGTGGAACCGGAAGCGTCGTTCTTCTCGCCCGAACCCCAGGCTGCTTCAGCAGAGTGGATCTTCAGGGAGCAGCCGGACATGTCGACATTCCACTCGACGCCGTCAAAAATGAAGAACTCGGGTTCCGGACCGAAGTAGGCGGTGTCGCCAATGCCAGAGGACTTCAGGTAGGCTTCAGCGCGCTTGGCGATGGAGCGCGGGTCGCGGTCGTAACCACGGCCATCGGTCGGATCGATAACGTCACAGGTCAGAACGACGGTGGTTTCGTCGAAGAACGGGTCGATGTAGGCAGTTGCCGGATCCGGATTCAGCTGCATGTCGGAGGCTTGAATGCCCTTCCAGCCGGCAATCGAGGAGCCGTCAAAAGCGTGACCGTTTTCGAACTTGTCTTCGCTGAAGGCAGAAACCGGCACGGTGACGTGCTGTTCCTTGCCGCGGGTATCGGTGAAACGGAAATCGACGAACTTGGCGTCGTTTTCCTTGATCATCTTGAGCACGTCTTGCGGGGTTGCCATAAGCCTTAATCTCCTAAGAAAACAAGTTGCCGGGCGATCCGGCGACAATCAAAAAATGGTAACCCGGTACATTTAGCAGAAAGTGTGCCAAAGGCTGACGAGTAATCTTTGTATTTTGCCACAACGAGATGCAGGGTTTAAACAAAGAATTGACGCACCACAACCGTGCAACCAACAAAATCAATGCACTATTCTGGTGCGATCAGACAATTCAGCGATACACGCCGAATCAAGGGGTGTAGCTTGAGGCGATCGACCAGAAGGTTCTCTGCCTGGCGAAGTGCCTCGCCGTTTTGAAACAGGACGTGACTGAAGAAGATTTCAGCTTCGACTTGGCCTTTCAGGTAGTGCAGGACGATTTTTTCCGGTTCGGGCAAACCGACAAGCAGTGGCTGCAATTCGCCAAGCAAGGCATCCCGCGCAGGCAATCGCGTAGCGTAGGAGTCCGGATCCATGTCATCTTCCGGGTCGATATGGACGAGCACGTCGAGCACCTCGGGATGTTCGCGCAGAACTCTGGCGCGCGCCGATTCGGCAATGCGATGACCTTCGGAGACGCTGATCCGCGAATCGACCTGGACATGCGTGTCAACCAGAGCCTGGTGTGCCATGCGCCGGGTCCGCAACTGGTGCAGGTCGCGCACACCGGGTGTCGCCAGCAGGGTCTTCCGGATGGCTTCGACCTGAACGTCGTCGAGGCCAGTATCGATCAGTTCCTTGATCGCCCCCCAGGCCAGACCGGCACCCATGTGCAGGATCATGAAGCCCATCAGCGCCGCCGCCAGCAGGTCGAGAAAAGACCAGCCCATCAGCGCACCGCCGATGCCGACCACAACGACCAGCGCCGACGCCGCATCGGCCCGCGTATGCAGTGCATTGCCGATGAGCAGTTGCGAGCGCAGCCGTTCGGCAACACGGATCAGGTAGCGATACAGCCCCTCCTTGGCAATGACGGTGGCCACCGCCACCCACAGCGCCGAATATTGGACGGTCGGCAAGGCTTCGATGTGCTGGAGACGCATGCCGGATTCCCAGAGGATGCCGCCGCCGATCAAGGTCAGCGAGGTTCCGAGCACCAGCGTCGCAGCAGTTTCGACGCGAGCGTGGCCGTAGGGATGGGACTGGTCTGCCGGCTGGGCGCTTTGCCGGCTGGCGTAGATGACGAGAAAGTCCGACAGCAGGTCGGAGAATGAGTGCAATCCGTGGGCGACCAGCGACTGCGAATGAGCCAGCCAGCCGACGATCAACTGGGCGATGGTCATCACCAGATTGACCGCGACGCTGACCCAGGTCGCCTTCTGCGCCGCGGCCGAGCGCTCGGCCGGCGTGGCGGAGACGGCGAGGTGATGCTCAAGTCCCATGATGTCTGCCCTATACTATTAACGTGTAATTTTAGCAGTTGGACATTATGGGAAAGTTAACCGAAATACTCAGTCTGGCCCAAGCGCGGGGCAAAGCCCTTGGCCGCGCCTATCAGGGCGAGTTGACGCCGCAGGAGGCCAGCGACCTGTTGCGGCTGGCGCCCGGCGCCAAAATCGTCGATGTCCGCACGCGGGCTGAATGGGACTGGGTTGGCCGGGTCGCCGGGGCGGTCGAGATCGAGTGGAATCAATACCCGGGCGGCGTGCGCAACCCGAATTTCGTGGCCGAACTCAAGCGCCAGGTCGACCCCGAAGCGCTGGTCATGTTCCTCTGCCGCAGCGGCGTACGCTCGATCGCTGCCGCCACAGCCGCCACCGAAGCCGGTTACAACACCTGCTACAACATCCTCGAAGGCTTCGAGGGCGACAAGGATGCCAACGGGCATCGCAACACCATCGGTGGCTGGCGCAAGGCCGGATTGCCGTGGATTCAGGGATAATTCCACGGTCAACCGGAAATAACGGCCAAAAATGAAATGGCCAAAGTTCAGAGAACAGCATGCAAACAGCCACCATCGCCTTCGACCCCTTCAACCGCCTCTCCGACGAGGCCTGCCATGAACGCATCCGCGTCGCCCGGGCCAAGCTCGGCAAGCGGGCCGTCATCCTCTGTCATCACTACCAGCGCGCCGACGTCTATCAATACGCCGATCTGACTGGCGACTCGCTCAAGCTGTCGCGCCTCGCATCGCAGACCGATTCGGAATTCGTCATTTTCTGCGGTGTGCATTTCATGGCCGAAGTCGCCGACATCATGACCGCCCCGCACCAGAAAGCCATCCTGCCCGACCTCGCGGCCGGCTGTTCGATGGCCGACATGGCCAACCTGGCCAAGGTCGAGCGCTGCTGGCGCGAATTGAACAGCGTACTGAACGCCGAAGAGGAAGTCACGCCGGTCACCTACATCAACTCGGCGGCCGATTTAAAGGCTTTCTGCGGCGAGCATGGTGGCATCGTGTGCACCTCGTCGAACGCCGGCACCATCGCCAAATGGGCCTTCGAACGTCGTCCGAAAGTGCTGTTCTTCCCCGACCAGCACCTCGGCCGGTGGACCGGTCACAACATGGGCATCGCGATGGACGAAATGGTCGTCTGGGACCCCGATCTCGAACTCGGCGGCCTGACGCCGGCGCAGATCAAGAAGGCGAAGATTCTGCTGTGGAAGGGCCATTGCTCGGTCCATCAGATGTTCCAGAAATCGCACATCGACGCTTTCCGCGCCAAGTACCCGGAAGGCAAGGTCATTGCCCACCCGGAGTGCAATTTCGAAGTCTGCGCGGCCTCGGATTACGTCGGCTCGACCGAGCACATCGTCAAGACCATCAAGGAAGCGCCGGAAGGCACGCGCTGGCTGGTCGGCACCGAACTCAATTTGGTCGACCGTCTGGCCAAGGAAGTCCTGCCGCAAAACAAGATCGTCCAGTTCATGGCCACCACCATCTGCATGTGCTCGACCATGCAGCGCATTGACCCGCAACACCTGGCCTGGACGCTGGAAAACCTGGTCGACGGCAAGGTGGTCAACCAGATTTCCGTGCCGGCCCACGAAGCAACGCTCGCCAAGCTGGCACTCGACCGCATGCTGGATATTTCCTGATTCCATGACCCAGCCCGCGCTGCACATCACCACTTACAACATCCACAAGGGCTTTTCGCAGTTCAACCGGCGGATGATGGTGCATGAACTGCGCGAGCGCCTGCGCAGCCTGAACCCGGATATCGTGTTTTTGCAGGAGGTGCAGGGGCTGCACCTCGGCCATGCCGAAACGCATGATGACTGGCCCGATTCGCCGCAGCACGAGTTCCTCGCCGAAGACGTCTGGGCGGCGTCGGCCTACGGCCGCAACATGGCCTACGATCACGGTCACCACGGCAACGCCATCCTTTCCCGCTTCCCCATCCTGCATTCGCACAACCAGGACGTCACTCACCTGCAGTTCGAGAAGCGCGGCCTGCTGCATTGCCGAATCGAGCTACCCAACACGCCGCTGGTGCATACCTGACGCGCCGCCTCGGCCTGCAAGAAGTGTTCAGCGGCCCGGCCGGCAAGCCGGTGTGCAGTTTTCCGGCGGCCATGCCGATGTTCCGCCTCGACCGCATCTACGTCCGCGGCTTCGACGTCCAGCGCACCGAAGTCCACCACGGCATGCCGTGGTCGGCCATTTCCGATCACGCCGCGCTGTCGGCTCACCTGACCCGGCATGGCCGCTGAGTTTGTGCCGGGAAACCGGCTCACACTGCTCAATTCGGGCGACGATTATTTCCCGGCCCTGCTCGCTGCCATTGACGCCGCCGAAGTCGAGATCTACCTCGAAAGCTACATCTTCGCCAACGACGTGATCGGCCACCAGGTGGCCAATGCCCTGTGCCGGGCAGCCGAACGCGGCGTCCAGGTCAATGTCACGGTCGACGGCTTCGGGGCGCGCAATTTCAAAATTGACTTCTTTTCCCGGTTGACCGTGGCAGGCGTCCGCGCCATGTTCTACCGGCCCGAAATCGGCCGCTTCCACTTCAAGCGCCACCGCCTGCGCCGCCTCCACCGCAAGCTGGCCGTCATTGATGCGCGCGTCGCCTTCGTCGGCGGCATCAACGTCATCGACGACAACAACGCGCCGCTCGACATGCGCCCGCACTACGACTACGCCGTGCGCGTCGAAGGGCCGGTCCTTCGCCAGGTGCATCACGCCGTGCGCCGGATGTGGGAAACCGTGTCGTGGGTCAATTTCAAGCGACGCTTCCGCCTCGCGCCGGTCGCCGACCCTTGCTGCGCGGCCGCCGGCAACCAGAATGCGGCTTTCCTGATCCGCGACAACATCCGCCACCGCAACGACATCCTGCACGCTTACCTCGATGCCATCGACAGCGCCAAGCACGACATCCTGATTGCCAACGCCTACTTCCTGCCCGGCATCCGTTTTGGTCGGGCGCTCTACGCCGCCGCCCAACGCGGCGTGCGCATCACCGTGCTGCTCCAGGGCAAGAGCGATCACCAGCTTTTTCGTTACGCCACCCAGACCCTGTACGCCACGACGCTGGCCGCCGGCATCCGCATCTTCGAGTACGAAAAAAGTTTCATGCACGCCAAGGTCGCCGTCATCGATGGCGAGTGGGCCACCGTCGGCTCGTCAAACATCGACCCGTTCAGCCTGCTCCTGGCCAAGGAGGCCAATCTGGTCGTCCGCGACGCGGTATTTGCCGGTGAGCTCGAGGCCAGCCTGAAGAACGCCATGGCCATCGGCGCCCGGGAACTGCTCGTTGAAGAACTGTCGCGCCAGCCCATCCACTCGCGTTTCCTGCGCTGGCTGGCCTACGGACTGGTCCGCGCCATGGTCGGCATCGCCGGCTACAGCCAGCGCCACTGGCGACAGACCGAAGAAACTACGCCAGAGGAACGATGATCGCCGGCGTACGGGGAATGGCCGCGAACGACCAGTTCTCGAACGCCCAGGCCCAGACCTCAGCGACCGTCGCCCGGGCCAGTTCGGCCGGCACCGCCTGACCGAGAAAACCCAGCGCCCGGACCAGCTCGGCAGCTGCGATCTCGTTCGCCAAAGGACGGGCCAACGTCTGTTTCGACAGCTTCTCGCCAGCCGCATTGGCCGCCACCGGCAGATGGGCGTAGGTCGGCGTGGCAAAACCCAGGCAGCGTTGCAGCCAGATCTGCCGTGGCGTCGAAGCGAGTAGATCGGCCCCGCGCACAACGTGCGAAATTTGCTGAAAATCGTCGTCGACCGTGACCGCCAGCTGATAGGCGAACAAGCCATCGGCGCGACGCAACACGAAGTCGCCGACATCACTTTCGAGATGCTGGGCGACGCGCCCCTGCAAGCGATCAATGAAAGCGATTTCGTCGTCATTGACGCTTAACCGCCAGGCCCGCGCCACTCGCCCGGCCGGCAAGCCGGCCCGGCAGGTACCGGGATAAGCCAGCCCGCCATCGACCGCCGGGCGCGTCGCCGAATCGGCGATCTCCTTGCGCGAACAGGCGCAGCCGTAGGCCAGGCCAGCGGACTTCAGTTGCTCAAGCGCCGCCGCGTAGGCCTCAAACCGCTCGCTCTGATACAACACCGGCCCATCCCACTCGAAGCCGAAAGCCGCCAGCGTGTTCAGGATGGCGTCAGCCGCCCCCAACACGTTGCGTGGCGTATCGACATCCTCCATGCGCAGCAGCCACTCGCCGCCCTGCGTGCGGGCATCGAGGTAGCTGCCGACGGCGGCAACCAGGGAGCCGAAGTGCAGGGGGCCGGTGGGCGATGGGGCAAAACGGCCGCGATAGGGGTTGGTGGACACGATATTGAGCGATGGCAGGAGCGAATCCGGTTCGCGACTATACCAAGCCATCGGTCCGGCGCCGAAGCGGCCGGATTTTCTGAAGGGAATCTTCGGGCAGCCCTGCTTGTCCGAAAGGGGACCGTCCGGTAAAAGCAAACAATCGATTCGCCAAGGCCCCCATGGACCACAACATTCCCCTGATCACCACGCTCGCTGCCGGCTTCGGCATCGCCCTGATTCTCGGCTTTGCCGCCGAGCGCATGAAACTGCCCGCACTGGTCGGCTACCTCGCCGCCGGCATCCTGATCGGCCCGGCCACGCCGGGCTTTGTCGCTGACATGAGCATCGCTGCCCAGTTATCCGAAATCGGCGTGATGTTGCTGATGTTCGGCGTCGGCCTGCATTTTTCGCTGGGCGACCTGATGGCCGTCAAGCGCATCGCCGTCCCCGGCGCCGTCGTCCAGATGGCCTGCGCCACCCTGCTCGGCATGGGCGTCGCTTGGGGCTGGGGTTGGGAATGGGGACACGGTCTGCTCTTTGGTCTTTCGCTGTCCTGCGCCAGCACCGTCGTCCTGCTCAAGGCGCTCGAAGCCAGAGGCGTGCTCGACAGCATGAACGGGCGCATTGCGGTCGGCTGGCTGGTCGTCGAAGACTTGGCTACGGTTCTGGTTCTCGTCCTGCTGCCGCCGCTGGCCGGCATTCTCGGCGGCGAGGCGCAGTCAGCCGGTGGCAACCAGGAAATCTGGATCGCCATCGCCAAAACGCTGCTCGAGGTCTGCGCCTTCATCGGCCTGATGATGATCGTCGGCCGCAAGGTCATTCCCTGGCTGCTCTGGCACATCGCCGCCACCGGCTCGCGCGAACTGTTCACGCTGTCCGTCGTCGCCGCCGCCATCGGCATCGCCTACGGCGCAGCCCTGCTGTTCAGCGTGTCGTTCGCGCTGGGCGCCTTCTTCGCCGGCATGGTCATGCGCGAGTCGGAGTTCAGCCACCGTGCGGCCGAAGAATCCCTGCCCCTGCGCGATGCCTTTTCCGTACTGTTCTTCGTGTCGGTTGGCATGCTTTTCCAGCCGTCGATTCTGGTCGACAAGCCTCTGCAGGTTCTCGGCGTCGTCGCCATCATCATGGTCGGCAAAACGCTGGCCGCCATGGCTCTGGTCCTGGCCCTGCGCTACCCGCTCAACACGGCGCTGACCGTCGCCGCCAGCCTCGCCCAGATCGGCGAGTTTTCCTTCATTCTGGCCGGGTTGGGCCAGTCCCTGGGCCTGATGACGAGCGAAGGGATGAGCCTGATCCTGGCCGGTGCGCTGTTCTCGATTGCCCTCAATCCGCTGATGTTCTCGGCCATCGAGCCCTTGCGGCGCTGGGCGCTCGGCCGGTCAGCCAAGGCCCGCGAGCTTGAGCAACGCGGCGATCCGTTTGCCGAACTGCCGATGAGCACCGAGCGCAAATTTCTCGAGAAGCAGGTCGTGCTGGTCGGTTACGGCCGGGTCGGGCACCGGATAGCCGAGGCACTGGACAGCCAGGGGATTCCTTACGTGGTCGCCGAGCAGAACCGGGAACTGGTCGAAAGCCTGCGCGACAAGGGGATCGCCGCCGTCTCGGGCGACGCCAGCGAGCCTTCTGTCTTGATTCAGGCGCACATTGCCGATGCAGCGATGCTGGTCATCGCCAGCCCCGACCCGATCAATGTCCGGCAAATGGTCGAAACAGCCAGAACGCTCAATCCGGACATCGAAATCGTCCTGCGCACCCACAGCGAGGCTGAGTCAGCGCTGCTGCGCAAAGACAATCTGGGCACCGTTTTTTATGGCGAGGAAGAATTGGCCAAGGGCATGGCCGGCCACGTCCTGGCGCGTTTTGCCCGGCAAGCCGGGGCGGCTTGAGGCGGGCCGGATCGATCAGGAATTCTTCTGGGCCAGGAATTCGTCGATCAGTCGAATAAGCACTTCTTCCTCATCGCCATCGTCCAGGCCGAGCAGTTCGGCGACGAGCCTGACCTTGTCCTGGCTGATGCGACGCCGGGCGCTGGAGATTTTGGCCGGTTCCGGCTGTTCTTCCCACGGCGGAATGTCGGATGCCGACGACACCGTAATGACCGGATCATCGGCAACGACGCTTTCCTTCTTTTTCCGCCCGCCAGAGACTTCCGAGAGCGCGTTATCGACGACCTTCTTCGATACCTTCTCACCCTCAGGCAATTGCCCGATCTGGTCGATCAGAACCTCGGCCTTGGCCTCGTTTTTCTTGGCCAGCCTTTCGAGCTGAACGGCGGCGCCGGTGCTCGAAATCTTGCCGGCGTCAAGCAGGGCGGTGACCTTCTCCGACAAGTTGGCGGCAGCCGTCGCCTGGGCGAGCCAGGTGGGGGCGCGACCAAAGTGCTGGGCCGCCTCATCCGGCGACTCGAAACGCGCCGCGATGGTCTGAATGGCGTTGGCCATTTCACGGGCTTCCAGCGGTGCGCGCACGCCCAAGCCGATATTTTCGAAAACCTGGACTTCAAGGGTTTCCGCCACCGCGCAGGTGCGGACGATGACCGGCACCGTCTTCTCGCCAGCCAGGATGGCGGCCTGCCGACGCCGCTCGCCGACGACAATCGTGTAGCGGCCGGCGGCATTGGCCGGCCGGACGACCAGCGGGTGAATGACACCCATTTTCTGAATTGAATTGGCCAGCCCCTTGAGGCTGCTTTCGTCGATGTTCTGCCGGGGATGCTGCGGATCGGGTTCGATCAACGCGACATCAATGATCTGGAAATCGGACGAACTGTCTTTGAAAGTCATGGCCATTCACTTTGAAAACGAGGGATCAGAAAGCAAAAAGCCCCAGAAATCGAAGCTCTGGGGCTTTTTTGGCAGTGCGCCGGATTACTTCTTGGCGACAGCAGCCTTGAAGTTGCTGCCAGCCGAGAACTTCGGCACGGTGGTGGCGGCGATCGACAGCTTTTCGCCGGTCTTCGGGTTCTTGCCTTCACGGGCAGCGCGGGCCGATGCCTTGAAAGTGCCGAAGCCGATCAGGGAAACGGAGTCGCCACCGGCCACGGCGGCAACAATGGCGCCGGTCACGGCATCCAGGGCCTTGGCAGCATCGGCCTTGGTTAGGCCGGCTTCTTCAGCGATGGCATCAATCAGTTCGGATTTGTTCATGTTCATTCCTCGGTTTGGTCAAAGCTGGTTTGGCGCACCGAAAAAACCAACGCGCCAGAAGGGGCGCAATTTTAGGGCTTTTAGGGGGCGAAGCAAGCCCAAAAAACCAGATCGCTTCCGGCGATTTGATTTTTGACCATTTTTCCCGGTTGACCGTGGCAATCGTCCCAGGTCCTCGGCCAGGACAATAATTTTGTCAGGCGCTCAAATTCGGCATCAAGGCAGCAAGGGCCATGCGCTCCTTGGTGAAGCTGCCCTGCACGACAAAGCCGCTGGGCTGGCCACTCGCCTGATCGACGAAGAGTGCCCGCAGGCCGTCTTCGGTGATCGCCGCATCCCATTGACCGGGCGCGCCGGGTGGTGGCGAAACAACGGTCGGGCAAGCCGGCGTCTTGAGCACGATGGGCATCGCCGGGTAAGTCACCGGCTCGGGATTGCCGGTCAGGGTGCCGGCCAGTTTTTTGGCGCCCAGCATGATCGGCATGACGTAAGGCAGGAACAGGCCGCCCAGTTCGACGCAGTCGCCCAACGCGTAAATGTTCGGGTCGGAGGTTCGCAGGAAGGCATCCGTGACGATGCCCAGACCGGTTGCCAGCGCGGCCGTCTTGGCCAGCGCCAAATTGGGCCGCAGGCCGATGGCCGACAGCACGAGGTCGTAAGGGCGGGCGTTACCCTGGCTGTCGATCAGGACGTAACGCTCGCCGTCGCGGCGAATGGCTTCGAGCCGTGCACCGAGATGAAAGCCGACGCCGATGGCCGTCAGCTTGGCGCGTAGCTGCTGCGCGGCGGCGGGCGGCAACAGACGGCCCATGGGTTGTTCGATCTGGTCGTACACATCGACGGCGAAATCACCCAGACGCAGGTCGTTGGCGAATTCGCAGCCGATCAGGCCGGCGCCGACGATGGCGACGCTGCGTTTCCCGGTCAGCCGGCTACGCAGGCGAGCGTAATCGGCCAGGCTGTTGATCGAGATCGCATCCGGCACACCGTCGCCGGCCAGCGGCAACGGAATCTGCGAGGCCCCGACGGCCAGAACGAGTTGGTCGTAGGCCAGCGTCCCCTGCGTGCACACGACTTCCCGGCAGCCGGCATCGATGCGGGCGACGGCGGTATGCGCCATGATCCGGATGCCCAGATCACGCTCCAGCTTGTCGGCCGGGGTCAGCACCATGTCCTCCGGCCGCTTGTTGGCGGCAAAGGCATTGGACAGGTTGGGCTTGGAATAGAAACCGCCATCATCGGCCGTGATGACGACGATCTCACGTTCCTTGTCGAGCTTGCGAAGTTCGCGGACGAGCGTGATGCCGGCCAGGCCACTACCGATGATCAGGGTGCGATTGTTCATGTGCTGACTTTCAATGGGGGTGCCCGCCCCCGGTCACATTGACCGCGGGCGAGCCGGACTGCATCAGGCGCCTTCGAACTCGTCGTAGGCGCGGACCGCTTCGGCGGCATACATCAGGGTCGGGCCGCCGCCCATGTAAACGCAGATGGCCAGCGTTTCCATCAGTTGCTCGCGGGTCACGCCGAGCTTGATCAGGGCTTTGACATGAAAGCCGATGCAGGCATCGCAGCGCGAGGCGACACCGATGGCGAGCGCCGTCAGTTCCTTGTGCAGGGCCGACAGCGTGCCTTCGGCCAGGGCGCCTTGCGACATCTGGCCAAAGCCCTTCATCGTCTCCGGAATGGCGCTGCGCAGCTTGCCCAGCGCCTTCGAGACGTCCCCGGTGATGACCGAAAACGATTTGCTCATCTCAGGCCTCGTCAACCTTGGCGATGGTGAAAGGAATCGGGTTGCGCATCGTGTTGGCGACCGGCGAGTAGTAGTTGGCCTTTTGTACGATGTCGTCGAGTTCTTCCTGGCTGGCATCGCCTTCGACGATGACCTTGACGCGGATTTCCTTGAAACCCATGTCGGCTGGCAGGCGCTCGGCACCGCCGGCGCCCCAGGCTGCGGTGTTGCCGATGTCGGCTTCGAGGAAGATTTCGAGGCGGGAAAGCTTGACTTGGCGATGCGTGGCAATCGCCGTGATGCCGACGCCGAGGCAGCCACCGAGGGCGGAGAGGACAACTTCGCCAGGGGCCGGCGCGGTGTTCTCGCCGAACAGGTGGAGCGGCTCATCGACGACAACCGGGTTGTGGATGCCGACGAAGCTCCACGAGCGGAACTGGCCCTGCATCACGGTGTGCACCTTGTTGGTACCGCGGCGTTCCGGGTTTTCCTTGCCGCCGGCGGCGAATTTCAGCAGGCCGTCGCGGTCGATCGGACGGAGGTAGGTTTTGGTGGTTTGAGTCATTTTGAGGCTCCAGTAAGTTGGGGAAAGTCGAATTTCAGGTTGAGCGCTACCCTGCCCGTAAAAACGGGCGTTCAGCACCGGCTTGCTTGGGACTCCCCGCCGAAGCGGGGCGAAACGGGATTAGTAGGTCTTGTAGGGCAGGAACTTGCCCGACATGGTGATGCTGACCCGGTCACCCATCGGATTGGCTTCGCGCGCCAGATCCATCTTGAAATCGATGGCCGACATGATGCCGTCGCCGAATTCTTCGTGGATCAGCTCCTTGAAGGTTGTGCCATAGACGCTGATCAGTTCGTAGAAACGGTAGATCAGCGGATCGGTCGGCACGGAGGTCGGCAGCGAGCCCTTGTAGGGCACGACCTGGAGCAGGGCGACTGCTTCTTTCGGCAAATCGAAGATCTCGCCGAGAATGGCCGCCTGCTTGGCATCAAAAGTCATCTGCCCGAGACAGCCGGCGGTGACCCATTCCTTGGACAGGCCAATCTTGCTGGCGACATCAGCCCACTTGATGCCTTTGGTGATCTTGGCGCCGATGATCATTTCAGTTACGTTATTTCGGTTCATTTGTGTGCTCCTGGAGGGGGTTATTGATTGACGACCTGTTTCAGAATGGGGCGGGTGCTGTCGCTCGGCGGCGGCTCATCGGTGGCAAGTCCGGGGCGGACAACCGGCGGATGCCGTGCGTCGTGGAGCACGGCGGCATCGCTGCCGGCGTAGCCCTTCGAACGATTCACCAGAAAATCGACAAGGTGATTGCGGATGCGATAGAACTGCGGATCGTGGTGCATCTCGGCCCGCGTCCGGTTGCGCGGCATGGTGATCTCGACGATCTCGGCGATCTTGGCGTGCGGACCGTTGCTCATCAGGATCACCTTGTCGGCGAGCAGGATCGCCTCGTCGACGTCGTGGGTGATCATGAACACCTAGCGCCCCGAAAGGCTCGTCGAGGAGCAGCATCTTGGGCTCGATGGCAAAGGCGCGGGCAATGCCGACACGCTGCTTCATGCCGCCCGACAACTCGGCCGGCTTCTTGTGGATGGCATGGCCGAGGCCGACCATCTCGAGGTAGGTCGTGCAGTGCTCATCGATCCTGGCCTTGGACCACTCCGGCCAGCGCGACTTGGCGGCGAAGGCGACGTTGCCGAGCACCGTCATCCACGGCATCAGGGCGTGGCTCTGAAAAACGACGCCGCGATCCAGGCTGGGGCCTTTGACCTCCCTGCCGTCCATGATGACCACGCCGCTGCTGGCTTCTTCGAGGCCGGCCAGAACGTTCAGGATGGTCGTCTTGCCGCAGCCGGAGTGACCGATGATGCAGACGAACTCGCCGCGCTCGATCCCGAAGTGGATGTTGTCGAAAACCGGCGGGTTCTGCTTGCCATCGGCAGCCGGATAAACCTTCTGCAAGCCTTCGACGCTGAGGAAATGCTGAGTCATCTTGATTACTCCCGGTAGGTGACCAGCTTTTGCAGCGAGCCGAAGAGTTGATCGAGGACCATGCCGACCAGCCCGATCATGGCGACGGCAAAGATCACGTTGGGCAGGGCCAGGTTGTTCCACTCGTTCCAGACGAAGTAGCCGATACCCGTGCCGCCGACCAGCATCTCGGCGGCGACAATGACCAGCCAGGCGATGCCCATCGAGATGCGCATGCCGGTCAGGATGGTCGGCGCCGCAGCCGGCAGGATGACCTGAAAAGCCTTGCGCAGCGGCTTGACTTCCAGCGTCCGGGCGACATTGATCCAGTCACGGCGGACGGCGGCAACGCCGAAGGCCGTGTTGATCAGCATCGGCCACAGCGAGCAGATGAAGATCACGAAGATGCCGGAAACGTCCGAGTCCTTGAGGCTGTACAGGGCGAGCGGCATCCAGGCCAGCGGCGAGATCGGCTTAAGGATCTGGATGAACGGATTGAGCGCCCGGAAGAGCAGCGGCGACATGCCGATGGCGAAGCCCAGGGGAATGGCGACGATCACCGCCAAGAAGAATCCGAGACCGACCCGCCACAGCGAATGAGCCAACTGGATACCGATTCCCTTGTCGTTCGGCCCCTTGTCGTAGAACGGGTCGGACAGGTAGGTAACGAAAGCGGTACCGACTTCGCCGGGCGGCGGAAAGCCGCCGGTCTTGCCGGCGCCCTTGCCCATCATTGCCGCGTATTCGGCATCGGCCGCGCTCACTGCCGGGCCTTCCTTGTGATACGTGGCCAGCGACCACGTACCGATGAAGATCAGGAAGATCAGCAGCGAAAGCAATGCGGCCTTGAGTCCTGGCTTGCTAAACATGGCGTGCTCCTCAGGCCTTCTTGATGGCAAAACTGTTGCTGTAGGCATCGACCTTGGCCGGGTCGAACTCCTTGCCCATGACCATGAACTTCTTGCTGTTCTCCTTGGGCGGATTCATACCTAGGCTGGTCATCTGCTTGCGGGCATCGGTCAGCAGGTACACCTTTTCGGCGATGTCCTTGTAGCGCACGTCGCCCTTGATGTAGCCCCAGCGTTTCATCTGCGACAGGATCCAGTAGGCCATCGAGTACCACGGGAAGGGGTCGTAATCGACGCGCTCCGGAACGTTCCTGATATTGCCCAGACCATCGGCGAACTTGCCGGTCAGCACCTGTTCGATGACGGCCTTCGGCTGATTAAGGTAATTGGCCGGAGCCAGCACCTCGGCCATGATCGGCCGGTTCTTCGGGTCGCGGGCCATGGCTGCGGACTTCAGGATGGCACGGTAGAGCGCAGTAAAACTGTTCGGGTTTTGCTGGATGAATTCGGCCGGAATGGCGAAGGAGCAGCACGGGTGACCGTCCCAGATTTCGCGCGAGAGAATATGTATGAAGCCGAGGTCGTCATAGACGGCGCGCTGATTGATCGGATCGGGACCAAGGAAGCCGTCGATGTTGCCGGCGCGCAAATTGGCGACCATTTCGGGCGGCGGCAGGACGCGCAACTGGACATCGGTATCCGGATTGATGCCGTTCTCGGCCAAGTAGTAGCGCAGCAGGAAGTTGTGCATCGAGAATTCGAACGGGATGGCCAGTTTGAAGCCCTTCCAGTTCTTCGGGTCGCGGTTGGTCTTGTGCTTGTTGGCGAGCACGATGGCCTGACCGTTGACGTTCTGGATGGTCATCACGTTGGTTGGTGATGCATTGGAGCCGACGCCCATCGAAATGGCCAGCGGCATCGGGGCGAGCATGTGCGAGGCGTCAAATTCCTTGTTGATCACCTTGTCGCGGACCAGCGCCCAGCCGGCCGTCTTCATCATCGTGACGTTGAGACCTTCCTTCCTGTAGAAGCCCAGCGGGTCGGCCATGATCAGCGGGCTGGCACAGGTGATGGGAACGAAACCGATCTTCAGGTCTTTCTTTTCCAGGCTGCCCTTTTCCTGGGCCATGGCTTCCAGCGCGCCAAACGGGATCAGCGATGAAATTGCCGCCCAGGCCGCCGAGGCGCCCACCGTGCCCAAAAAGCGACGACGCTCGACATCCTGAGGAAAGAGCGCGCGCATCACGGTCGACTGGATGACGCGCTGATTCAAGGCATCTACTTCGGCCAGTTCATGTTCGGCCTGCGAGCCATGCTGGCCGCAGCTACAGCCACGATGCAGTGTGCTGTCGGGATCGAAAGGGTTATTCAGTGACATGGCGAACTCCTTGGGGTTTTAAGATTCACTATTGCAATGCAGCAATCGTTCCTGCCTGGCGAGGGTGCTGCGGTTAATGCTTGCTTCTCTGTTTTTCCTGATTCCGGCTTTTTCAGCACTATTTTCATCAGGGCCAATGCACAAACATGGTGCATTCGGCTCACTGTTTTAGAACTCGACTGCTTCAAAATCGGCCTTGGTCACACCGCACTCCGGGCAATACCAGTCGTCGGGAATGTCGGCAAAAGCGGTACCGGGGGCGATGCCATGCTCGGGATCGCCGGCTACTTCGTCGTAAATCCAGTTGCAGACCTTGCAGATCCATTGGGTAGTTTGGGCAACTTCAGACATATGTTTTCTTTCCGGAAAAATGGCGGTTGATATCAGGCGGTGCAGGACAAACCGTCCTCGATACGGGCGATCTCGCGCCGCAGGTGTTTGGTGGCCGGGGTCACGATGGCGACGAAATAGGCTTCCCGCAGGCGGCGTTGGGCAGCATTACGCACCAGGTAACCTTTGGCCCCCTGATGCAGCATGGCGGCGTGGGCGGCACGGACTGACAACTCTCCACCGGCCAGGCGAAGCTTGAGGATGTCCAGGGTACGGTCGGCAACCGGGCCCTGTTGCACTTCATCGGCCAGAGTGTGGGTGGCGGCGCGGGCTTCCTCCAGGGCGGATTCGATGTCCTCGAACTGGTCGTCGAGATATTGATTGACGTGGGCCAGTGTCCGGTTGGACTGGGCCATCAGTTTGCTGCAGGCATCGATCAGACCGAGGCCCATGCCCATCTGGGCGAGGATCATGCCCGGCTTGATACGCTTGATGTAGGCCGTCGACTCGCTGGGCTGGGCGAGCACCATGTTGTCCGGAACGAAGACTTCCTTGAACTGGCAAGCCAGCGTCCGCGTACCATCAAGACCGATGAAGTGGGCGCAATCAACCAGCTTGAACCCGGCCTGCTGGCAATCGACCAGAATGAAGACCAGACCGTCGTTGCTGCCGTCCTCGTTGCGCACCGGGCACCCGGTGGTGAAGTAGTGGTTCTGGCCGAGGTTGGATACCCAGGGTAAAACGCCGTTGACGATGTATCCGCCATCGACGCGTTTGGCCGAGAGGCGGTACTCCTCAATGTTGTCGCAGGATTTGATGGTGTTGGAGAGACCGGTACCGGCCAGCAACTCCCCGGCTGCAATGCGCGGCAGGAATTCCTTTTTCACCCAGGCGTTGTCCGAGAGCTGGATGTAGCGGGCACAGGCGGTCTGGCACCAGACCAGAAAGCCGCTTGACATGCATTCCTTGGAGACTTCCTCCATGACCTGGATGACGTGCTTCAACCCCAGCTCGTTACCGCCGAACTCGGCGTCGACCGCACCGCGAAAGCCGCCGGCCCGGCCCAGCGCCCGAAGAAACTCCTCCGGATATTCCGCCTTCAGATCGATGTCGAGAACCTTCGGTTTCAACTGGGCGGCGATCACCTCGCGGATGGCGGCGAGGCTTTCCTCGGAGGCGCACAGCGAGAGGGAGTAGTCGCGGATCAGTTGATCGGCTACCGGAACGGCAAGAGCGGAAGAGGGCATGAATATCTCCTGGTCAGATGGGCTGAGCCCACAGGGTTTGGCTTGTCTCTTCTATGGCAAGCCGCGTGCCAGGCGATATATCGCTATTAAATCAATATGTTAATTTTTATCCGCATATTTTAGACAAATCAATTTGTACACAAATTGTTTACAAATTGATTGTTCTTTTGGCCGGCACGGCGATGCCGAGAATCTCGATCCGGTAATTCAGCTGACGTAGTGTCAGGTTCAGGGCTTTCGCCGTTCGCGATTTGTTGCCGCCATGTTGGACGAGAGCGTTCCGAATATGCTCCCGGTCATCTACCGCGACGACTTGATAGCCCCGTACGACGGGGTAGGGCACCTCGACCTCCGGTATTTCATGGCGGCTCGCAGCCGGCGCCGGCAAGGCCTCGATGGGCTGCCCCTGAGCTTCGGTCACCAGCGCGTAATCGACCGTGGCCTCATCAATTTCATCGCCGCGCGAGAGCAGGATGATCCGCTCAAGGACGTTGTACAACTGTCGGATATTGCCTGGCCAGGGATAGGAAACCAGGCCGGTGAGCGCCTGCGGCATGATCAGGATGTTGCGCTGATGGCGCTGATTGAGCTGCGAAACGAAATGGCGAACGAGCAGCTTGATGTCGCCCGGCCGCTCGCGTAGAGCCGGCAGGCGGATCGGGATGACATTGAGGCGGTAATAGAGATCAAGCCGGAAGCGCCCGGCGCGCACCAGAGCCATCATGTCCTGGTGGGTCGCGGCGACGATACGGACATCGACGGCGATTTCGCCGCGCCCGCCCAGGCGCTCGATGACATGCTCCTGCAGAACGCGCAGCAGCTTGACCTGCACCGGCAAGGGAAGATCGCCGATTTCATCGAGAAAAAGCGTGCCGCCGTTGGCCTGTTCAAAACGCCCGATACGCTGCTGGCTGGCGCCGGTGAAGGCTCCCTTCTCATGGCCGAACAGCTCGGCCTCAAAAAGCGTTTCCGGAATGGCTGCACAATTGACCTTGACGAAGGGCTTGTCACGACGCGGGCTCTGCAGATGCAGGGCGCGGGCGAACAACTCCTTGCCGGTGCCCGATTCGCCGAGCAACAGGACCGTCGCTTCGGTGCCTGCCACCTGCTCAAGCTGGTCAAGGGCCGAAATCAGTTGCGGCGCCTCGCCGATGATGCCCCAGTTTGATTTACTCAGACTTTTCTGTTGCAAGGCAGTCCGCAACGACCGGTTTTCTTCCGCCAAGGACGCCGTGCGTTTCTCGATCAATTGATTGATCTTGAAAATCTGCCCCATCAGCTCCGCCACCGTATGCAGGATCTGCAAATCCGCCCCCAGCGAACGCTGCCGGGAACGCAGGCGATGGACCCCGAGCACCCCGGCAATCACCCGGTCCACCATGATCGGCAGGGCAATGAAGGAAACCGTCCCTTCCGGCAAGGCGCTTCGATCAACCGCCCGGGCCAGGTAAGCCGGCTCGTTATCGATATCCTGAACGATCAGGACTTCACCGGATTGCATGACGCGCCCCGTAATCCCCTCACCCAGGCGGTATCTTCCACGCTCCATTTCGCGCCCGGTCAGGCCGTAGGCAATGCGGATGGCCAGTTCGCCAGTTTGCCCATCAGGCAAAACCACCCGGCCGCGATTCAGGCCAAGTAGCTCGGACAGGAGATGCAGCATTTCGCGAATGGCCTTTTCAGGCTCCAGGCCACGGCTCAGCAAGCGGATGCTTTCGCGAATCAGGAGCTGCTCGTGCTCGACCAGTTCTTCCTTGATTGCAATGGGATGGATGTAGCGAGTTTTCATGGTGCCTGAAAAATTGTTGAGAGTAAGCGAAGGGCTCAATGAAATTTTTCGAAGCAGCTTGCATGCCAAATATTCCGCAGGTCGCACCGAGCAGCTGTTCTCACCAATTAATGTCGAAATCTCAGGTCACGAATACATGCGGGTTTGGAGGTCGCCAATTTTTGTAACTTCACGTAAGGAGTCGAAAACTAGTGCCATGCAAAAAGCCAAAATACCGCTCATAGATCAATTACTGTCGAAAACTTGCTGGAGACTCCCTTTGAGGAGGAGGTCAGCACGACTGAACGCTCTCAGAAAAGAACGAACTGTTTCCCTCCTCGATGTGGAATCGGTAGTTGCCGGTCGAGCCATATTTTGTCGTTATGGAGAAGCCAACGAAAGTTTCGATACTCAGCTCTCTGGAAATCCAAGCGCGTACATTCTGGATGCGCCTTGATATATGCAGTACAGGCCCTCCGGTATTGGGCCTCAAGTTTGGTGCGTATTGTTGCAGCCTTCGGCAACGATATCTCTGATTCGGAACCAAACACACTGAGCCAGCGACACCGCTCCCGTACAGTCGCCAACTCTCCAAACAACCAATACAGCAGGACAATTCGTCCCAGAACCATTCCTGCCGCAGGTTCATCGAAACTGCGCGCGATCCGTTTTAGGAAAACCACTGTTTCCGGCGAACGCGTGGCGGAGGGGTTGTCCAAAGCCTGCGCGGCAAGTTGCTCGGAAAGTGCAGTCAGACGCCCCCCCGATAACGGCGGCACAAATTTCCTCCGACGTAACTCGTCGGCCATGACCGAAAACATCAGATCCGCATCAGGCAACTCAGCGCCTTGAAGCACTTCGGCCGCCATGACTGCGACTCCACGCCAGAAATTCTCATTCAAGCTAAATTTTGGCTCCGAACTATTCTGGTCCGACTCGAAGTCACCAGGAACCGGAAATTCTTTGTGGAGGAAGGATCGCTTGATGCGCACTCTCACCACCCTGTCACCGTGAATTGGGCAAAAAAAGACAATTGGCAGTTGATGCAGCCGGTGCCAATAGGTCATTCCGTAATGCTGAAAATCGCACTCACGACAGCTTGGGCAGTATCCGAGCACTGCAGAATCCGGAAATACACTCGTGCCAAGAGTAAGTCCAACATTCCCTTTGGCCAGCCCTTCGATTCGCTGCCAAGCCATCTCGCCAAGCTTCACCTGAGCGCCATACCAAGTTAGATGATGTAGGAGCTCTTGTGCGCCAGGATACGCAAAATTAGTTTGGCGGCTGAACCTGGATAGGTTGATTTCGGCGTCGATGAACGAGGAGACAGGTCCGTCACCGCAGTATGTGGATGCCATGTCCCGAAAATCGGAAAAGCCGTTCATCCGGCCCATCCGAGTCAGAAGGCTAAAAAATATCTCATCGGGAAAATGCGCGGGAAAAATCATTGGCAAACAAATTACGCAGCATTAGCCGCTGGATCACTGCTGAGAAGAGATCTAATGCCTTTTTTCTGCCGATTTGCCTCTCCATTGAGCCCTCCCTTCGGGCCAATACAGTATGGACGAGGGACTGGATGTAGCATACGCAGTCAGTTGAAGATCAGCGGTCGTTGGTCGCGGGTCTTAAGGAGGCCAGCGCAGATATCGCTTGGCTCTAGCCCAAGATCGCCCAACAAATCAGAGTAGGATTTACGGGCATTCACGAGCACCGTCGCCGATCCCTCGGACCAATCAGCCGGCCAACACTCCATTACGTAGGCGATCGATCTATAGTCGATTTCCGCAATATCTGGATTGAAGAATATTTCATGGAAAGCCACCCAATATTGCAGTTCCGGCGGCATACCCAGCGCCATGGTGTTATAGCGGTCCGTCCAAGCCAAAGCATGCATAGCCAACGCTGAGGTAGCGAGATCAAGAAACCATGCCTGCAATCGATCCTCGACCAAAAAAGCAGGATCCGCTGCTAACGCGAAAAGCAGCTTATACACATGCTCGTACGGGATATCCGAACTGACCCCCAGCCGTTGCCAGTCAGGTGATGCCCCGCGCCTCATCTGAAGCTCAAAAAGAACCGGCGAAATGTTGGCCTGCGAACGCCTGATTTCTTCACGCCGCGACTCATCGGCCTTTGCCCACTTTAGGCTGAAGTCAGAACTGAGTCCACCGTACACCTCGCCCGAACGCGGGGACCACCGATCATCCAATAATTGCAGTATGCGATCCGATGCGATTGCCGCCACGACGGACCAAGGTAGGCCACCGAAATCCTGGTGCCATCCAGCCGCATCGATCGCGTCAAAGTGCAAATGCAGCGGACTGATCGGCTGATATTCCTGCGCTCGACGCATGAGCGTATGAATTGGCTCTGATGCTTCAGTAGGCGTCAACAGTTGAGGCATCAAACCACCGTGGACCAATTCGCAAAAGTATCCATCCCGGAATTCTGGGCAAATGCTCTTCGTACGCTTCACATCCCCGCATTTTTTTATCTGAGCAACGTATTGGTCAAGGCGCCTGATCCTTGAAAGATGAGGCACCGGAGGTTGAGGAGCAAACCAACTTTGCCAAGTCCTGTCCGCAATAAGACCTTTCATATCCTCATGCAGCAGAGCATTGGTCTGAGGATCATTAGCGATATGGAAACCTTGCAAGACCATGCTTTTGAAATGGTTAAGAGCGGCTTTAAACCTGATTTTTTGATTATCAAGCAGGGGACTTTTTTCTCTCATGATGGCAGGCGTTCAAAATATTGCATACGCAGAAACAAGCAGACAAACCATGAAGTTTTCTCCTACCCAACAACCAATGCAATCACTACTCTCCCTGCTATTAATACGCCGGAGATTGATATGCAGCCCGCTCCCCAAACTGAAAAAGGTCTAGGCCAACTCCTCGAGAAACGCAGGCTGGAAATATTCGCAAAACGTCTCGAGATCGCTGCAGCAGCGGGAATTTCAGCTAATTACTACGGTGCTATCGAGCGCGGCAGTATTACACCACCAAACAGTACCTTGGCGAAAATCATCAGGGCACTTCAGCTTAGATCTGATGACGTCACGTTATTACTCGAATTGGCAGCCCTGAATAGGGGGCTACAGCGGGAGGATGCGGGCCTGCCTGACGAAGTCTCCGGCCTAATCATCGATATTCGGCGAGCAGCGTTCGTCATGCCAATCCGATTTGTGCGAGAGCTGCGCGTAAGAATCCGCGAAATCAGCAATTAGCCTGCGCCAGGAGAGCTCAACTGCCCTGATTCGCACCTGATCAACCGATCTATCTAGGAGGACATTCGCAACCAGCAGATAACTGACAGACGAAAAAAATGCGAGGTGTTCAGACCTCGCATTTTTACGCTGGGGGAGACCCAGACTTAAGCATTTGCACGCCAAAGTCTACGGACATGCTCGTTGTCCGTCAATCCCCCCATTTCGAAATTTTCGCAAGCACTACGTGAGCGAGGCCCTCGCTCACCCAACGAAATGGAGTTTTAAATGCGTACTACCAAGCGCTTCACTCCCACCGTAATCGCGCGCTTCATCCGAGAAGGACGTGGAGAAGGTACATATGAAGACTATATCGGGTGGCATCGAGTCACGCGCGGAGACCCTGCCAGTTCGGGTCGTAGCCATATATTCACCTGGAAAAATAGGCAGCGAGATTTGCTATCCGACGGAGAACTCGGCCAGCAATTATTCGCAACCATGTTGCCCGACCTCGACGACTCGCTAGAACAATTTGAACTTTCCCCAGAGCCATCAGAGCATCCGTTGGCCGTATATGGCGAAGGCGACATGGAATCACTTTTCCCTGGCACGTTAGAACTTGCCAACGAGCTTGGCATCAAGCACCCCAAGCTCAGCGAGAAAGGCAAAACAGTCCCCTGGCATCTATCCACCGATTTGGTTCTCGTTTTCAAATCAGCCAATGGAAAGCGCCACATCTTGGCGCTTGCCTATAAACCCGATGACTGGAAATCAAAACTGAGAACGCGCGATTTGCTGAGACTTGAGCGCGAATACTGGGAGCGTCGGGGAATCCAGTGGCTACTGATTTCACCCGAGTTGTCGGATGTCCGGGTCGTTTTAACGTTGCGCAGAATTGCCTGCTGGGCACTTGCTGACGAAGTGCCTAATGAACTGAAGCAGTTGGCCACTCAAACTGCGATAGAACACCCATTCGATAGTTTGACCACGGTCCTTGAAAAGATTCAGGCGTCTGCAGGCTCTATGCAGCTGGCACAAAATGCCTTGTGGCAAGCGGTGTGGAATGGTGAATTGCCAATCGACCTCACTCGAGGATGGCGGCCACACCTTCCGTTAAAGGTGACCACTCCAGCACAGTTTGCTCAACAGAATCCAATCGCATCGCGGAGGTCAGCATGGATCTGATCCCTCTTTCTGCCTTTCGCATTCTCAAAGAGCTAAAGCCTTCCAGCTCTTATCTGGCCGGTATATATCGAGTAATTCTCGATGAGCCAATCATCGGAAAAACAATTGCTGTTCTGATTTCCCCAGAAGACTCCATTCGCGGCAAAGGTGGTCGCAGGAAAAAGGATGACAAAGAGCTAAAGCAAAAAAGAAGAAAACCCGCTGAGCCGCTGATTGGAAATTTAATCTGGATGGATCGCGATGAACTCACTCGCCTCCATGAGAAAAAACTCCTCAAACCCCACGTCATCGAACGAGCGGCTTTCGTAGCGCCTAACGGAAAGAACAAGGATGACTACGAGCGGCGCAAAACCGTGATGGAAGGTTTTTTTGATCAGAAAAAACTTCAGGAAAGTATTCTTATTCACGAGGGCCTCGGAGGAATCGTTGCTGAAACAATTGCCGAATTTGGTGTCAGCGATTCTTTCGTTTATCGGCAATGGTCAAACCTTTGCCGATGGGGATTTGACAAGAAAAGTTTGCGTCCGAGGCGGGATAGCAGCGGTGGCGCGGGGGTCAAACGCCCATGCGACCTTGGCCCAGACAACAAACCAATCCGAAAAAAAGCAGGAAAAAAGACAGAAAAACAGGAGATCGCTCTTGCTTACGGCATAACGCTTGACCCGGAACAACCAGGCATGAATTCGGAATGGGCGGCGGCAATTCGAGCTGCTGACAATCAGATTCCCACCCCCAAACCCTCCTGGACAAAACGCTGTGAATTGATCACCAAAAGTGCCTTTTGCGCCAAATCAAAAATGGTTGATGGCGTCTTAACGCTGGTCAAACCAGATTTCGGCACCTATCCGAATAAGGTGCAGATTCAGCGCACCCTAACCGTTGATAAAACGCAACTTGAGCGACTCATTGAGCGCACAACCAAGTCCCATTTCAGAATGGCGATGCGCGGCCTTATTGCCAGAAACTGGCAAGGAGTGGCAGGACCCGGCCACACGTGGGCAATAGATTCGACGGTTGGTGACATCTATTTACGCTCGTCTGTAAACCGGGCATGGATCGTCGGCCGACCCATTGTTTATGTCATCGTTGATGTCTGGTCTACCGCTGTTGTCGGTTTCTACGTTTGTTTGAGCGGGCCGAGTTGGAACACCGCAAAAATTAGCTTGTTTAACGCGGTCGCTGATCCCGCACTGCTGGGTGAAATGTGGGGGTATCAACCCATCCTGAGCCTAAGCCCCTACCCGACAATGTGCTATTCGCTAATGTGCGATCGGGGCGAGTACCTTTCCCAAGGCCATCGTTCCACTGCGATCAAGTTGTTGCCGCAAACCAGCTACGCCCCGCCATATCGCGGCGACCTAAAAGGATTGGTTGAAGTATTACATCGGATTGAAAAGGACGCCCAGTTCCCATTCATCCCTGGCGCGATGGATTATCGTCGCGCCGAACTTGAGCTGCGGAAGGGTAACCCAGAGGATGCCGTTTTCACCGTCAGGGAGTACGTGCAGTACCTCCACGAACTTTTTTCAGAATACAACCTGACGGCCAATCGAGAACATCGCGTTGATGCTCACATGCGGGCAGCCGGTGTTTTTCCAAGCCCCGCAGGATTGTGGAGATGGGGACACGAAATGGGCGTTGGATTCCGCCGACATACCGACGAAGCAGATCTAATTACTGGTCTTCTCCCGAGCAACGAAGCGCGCGTGCGCAGAGATGCTATTTACTACTCTGGTTGCGATTACATGTCTGATGAAATCAAAGCGGCTGAGTGGACTGCAATCGCGAGAAATATTGAGGGATGGAATATCCCCATTCATTATTACCCTGGATCGATGGGTTCGATTTGGACGCCGAACCCAGGAAGTAGTGGGCTACTCCGACTCCGAATCACTGACGAATCCAGGGCCTCTGCCGAGCTGACAAGCGAGGAATGGGCAGACGTCATTGCCGCAGCAACGATGGATCGTCCGATGGAAGAACATCTTCGAATGATGAACTCCATTGAGTCCGGCCAACGCATCGAAGCTCTTCTCGAAAACGCAAAGCGCCTAACTGCGGAAGCCGTAGCTAAAGCCTCTGGAGCTGCGCCGACAATAACGGAGGCGCGAACCATTGAGACTGCCGCAGCACATCCCTCGAAATCCGAAAAAAAGGTCACAGAAGAGGCTCGTGACGAAGCAATGGACACACATCAAGCAATGCTAGAGGCAGTACTGCGCTCTGGCAGTTTTGCGGACTTCGCATCATGAAAAAAAATGATTCATTTGACCCCTATGCCGGCAATATCTTGGTTTCTGGGCTGGGCGACATCCCTTCCCCCGGAGGCGCCTTGATATCCTTAATTGCCCTTCCACCCGTTCCAGAATCGCTTGAGGGTATCCCTACGCATCTCCGTCTGCACCAGCTGATGGCTATTCGTGACTTTCATCTTCCGCCACTCATCGAACGACAATTGCTGCAGACGGTCGATCTGATGGTTCGGCAGGGGTATCGCTATCGAGATCCGCGACTTGCGAGCACCTGGTCTGATATTTCAGGAGAGTTCCAGCCTCGCAGGAACCCGCTGGCGCCAGCGTTTGCAGCTGCCGTCGAGGGTTTTTCCGGCGTGGGCAAGACACAAGCATGCCTCCGCTGCCTGCTCAACTTCAAGAATCAAGTGATATCGCATGCCGAGTTCCCGCATTTGGCGAATGGCTTACGTCAGGCCGTCTGGCTTTCGGTCGAGGTTCCCGCCTCGGGAAAAGCCGCCGACCTTGCCCGAGCGCTGATGGAGGCGTGGGATGCTGCAATGGGAACAAAGCGCTTCGCGAAATGGTTGGCCAAGGAAAAAATTACCGATGGCATGCTGGCCCTGGATGAATGGCGGCAAGTTGCTGTCGGGCATTTTTTGGGAGTACTCCATCTCGATGAAATCCAAAATCTTTTCAAGTTAACCAGCCTGAAGGTGAGAAAGGATCGAAAGCGGTCAGGCGAGACATCAGAACTCAGCATCGTGGAGGATCAACTGTTGCGTTGGTTGCTATACCTTACCAATAGCGGTCAAATTCCATTGCTTGTTTCCGGAACACCTGATGGCATTGGGGCCCTAACCAAACGCTTGAGTACTCTGGAGCGAATCACAACCATGGGGTATCACCCCTTTGAACCGTTCAGCAACCCTCTCGCCCCAGAGTTTCGAACATTTCTGGGAGAACTTGCTAAGTATCAATTCGTGCAAAACAAGATTGCAGTTGATGAAGCGTTAGCCAACCTCATCATTGGCCTTACAGGCGGCATTCAGCGAGTGATCATTGCACTCTGGGTTGCTGCCCACCGTGTTGCTTTCGAGCGCAAGTCGGATGATTTACGCCTATCGGATTTCTCTGACGCTGCAAAAACGTGGCTGGCACCTTTGGCACCGGCTATCGCAGCATTAAGCTCCAAAGACCCCGAAAAGATGGGCCGCTACGAGGATCTAATTCGGCGGGACACGACATTCTGGGCAAAGTTTTGGGAACGGGCCGCGCAGGATTAGCTCGTCAGCAAATGATCGATAGTTAATCGAGGAAACCCGGAGTGCCAATGGCGCTCCGGGAAATACAACCAGCAAGCTGATCACCAGAAATTTTCCTCAAGCTGTGCGCAGTTGTGATGAATTCGCCTGGGCCAGAGCTGCGCCTTATCTAACTAAATGCCGTCCATCACCACTTCGGCAGGAAAATCGCTCGCCACCCAGACACGCTTCGCTTCGTCGGGCATCAGCGGAGAGGATCTCGGCGAACCCTTTGGCCGAACATTCCGCAAATTGGGAAGTACCTTCATTTGCTTAGCGGCCATAACGCGCAGCGCATCCAACAATTCCGATTGAGAGACGCCACCACGCTCAGCACTTTGCTGAAGGGTGCAGCCTTCATCGAGATATGCCAAAAGTGCTTTCTGAGTGCTCTTACCCTCAGTCTCAATCATATTCGGTAATCCCATACTGCTCAGTCGATAGGCAACACTTGCAAATGTAATGCCCAGTCGCTTGGCCACTTTCGCGTAATTTCCACCTTGGCCAACGTACTCCACCATCAGTGCGTCAGGATCAATGTCAATCCTTTTTCGCTGGCGACCATTCTCATTGGTCGGCAACGGGCCAGCCAGCGCATTTAAGGCAACCTCTGCCGACTCAAACAGCACCGCACAAGCCAAGATATAGGCAAAGGCAGTAGACGCTGAGGTTTTCATATAGAACACCCCGTCAACCTTAGTCAGGGCAACTTTATCTGCCTTTGCGGCAAGATCTGGCAGAACCAGAGCAAGCCATTGGCGCCCACACTGTTCGATCACCATGTCGCTCAGCAGCGGTGCCTTGATCTTCCTTCCCGAAATTTGTAGTCCTAGAGAAGACCCTTTGTGGAATAGCACTGCACGGACATGATCTACAGCAAAGGGCTGATTGCAATCCATTAGGCCGTCGCAAATGGTGAGATAGCGGGCAATCGTATTATTGGCCTCGACTTCTGTCGCCCAGGCAGCGTCCACCATTTCGCAGTTACCAATCCAATGCGACGGTGCTTGCTGAAATGCGACGCTATCTCGGCAATAACTTAGTGGGCCTCCATGCTTTGCACAGGACAAGACACCAGGTACCTGATGTGATCGACGCCAGTAGCTTCGTCCATGAAAATCTAGATCCTCCCGCGCGCAACTCTCACAGAAATAAGCTCCCGTGCGTGCTTCACGCATTGCAGTAGACCACCAAATCTCCTTGTTGCGATCACTACCATGGGGCAAATCCGCTTGATATGACGTAATACTGCGGCGCAAAGGAAGTGTCGTATGGCGCAGCACGAAGTCCACCACAGGTAGGTTCGCAACTTTGCTGATGAGTTCAAGACGTGAAACTTCACGCCACGACTTGTCCGGACACCCCGCCCACTCCCGCATCAAACTGTCCAAATCCTTCATCGAACGCATGCCATTCAAACGCATGACGTAGCCGGCATATCCCACATCCAATTCGTCGGGGTATGGAAGCGGTCGTATCAGCATGAGGATTCCATGCCTGAGCTCAGGGCTTTCGTCGACCGAATCACAGCTGCTAACGCCTTGGCATGCGCGGAGGACCCATTCCAGGTTTCCTGCAGTGCGTCGATCAATTCTTCGTTTTCTCTGACGGCTTCTGCCGTCACCCCTTGGTCCATGCGTTCAACGTAGAGGCATACCTCAATGAACAACCTCGAGGCACGCCGAACCTTGCCACAGAGGATGCGGCTGACCTGGCCTTGGCTGGCCCCAAGCGCTTCAGCGATCTGGGACTGAGTAACTCCAAGCCTGCGACAGGCAGCTGCTGCGCTTAGAACCCGAGAAAATTGAACTGGCAAAATCATGCATTAAGTATCACATAATACATATATACATATCAAGTTCGGACGACTATCCAGTCTGGTTGATTGGCTTCAATTGATAAAATAAACTCTGCGCCGGCGTTAGGCGGTCAAGTAATGTGGGGTTCAACCTCACAGATGTCAGTACATAGTTTCGCTCAGGCCCCAGCCAACAGCTGTTCGGCCAAATCGGTCATACGTCATATAGCGCTGACCAGTCTGCTATATCTGCGCTTGTCCGGGCATTCAGCGCGTCAGCGTAAGTAACGTCTGCTTTCAATTTTGGCGGATGTATCCCCTCGCCCCGAAGCGGACATTTTTGCACTATGTGCCAAATTTCCGCTCCCTATCACAGGAGGTGACATTCGACGGATACCATCTCGCACGCAACCCCCTCACTTTAGATAAAGCATCGTCGAACGGATGTTCTGAGAGACAAAATGACGACAACATTGACGAACTTGATTGGTGACACCCGGTTTTGGAGATTGTTTGTCACGCCTCGGCGCGCATGTGCATTGCAAATTTGGATTGCGCAGATTCAAACCGATGAAAGGCAGGAAAATCGATTTGTTTATGGTCGTCTCCTGCCATATAGCTTTTCCTCGGGAGAGTGGAACGCGGCCAGCGACGATAAGTTCGAAACTGTTGGTGACTTTCGCGTTCAGGTGATTCGCGCCACTCTATACATAGGAAGCGATCAAACAAGCGAACTGCTGGGAAAACTTGTCAAAGGCGACGACATCAGGGAGGTCAGCAACTCGCTTGGTTTGAAAATATCGGACTCTCTTGCGCGGCGTATCGGAGCTTTCAGCTTGAACGATAGCTACGTCTATAGGCCAACGGTATTGCTATTAAATCGCGATGCACACGAGCGTGTTGGTCTGCAAAGCCCTCACGGCAGCGCTTCAGCGTTTAGTGCAGCTATTACGACCGTCGACAAAGAGCGGCTGTTCACCACAGCGCGAGGCCTTGACCCAGAGTTGGTACGCTTCATGGTTCACCGGCTGAACGCTGATACTGGTTTGGATTTTGCTGCTCTGGACGCGACACGCTTTGGCGATTTGGAGTTGCTCGTTTTCCCAACCTTGGACGACCACGAGAGAGAACTTTTGGACGTGTCGTGGCTCGATGGATACAAGACACTTGCGGTCAAACTGAATCTGATGCAACTGCCAGGCTTTTCGAAGTTCTTCGTCCACGCCCGGATAATGAACGACGAACAGCGAGCATTCTCGAGCATCGCGTCGGTCTCCAAGGGAGCAACTAACGTCATCGAGTGTAGCTTCGAATTGCCGGTAGGTCTTGGGAATATCGCCGATGCGTTGGAACTCGAAATACACGGTATGAAAGACGGAGACGCCGCAGCTACATTGTGCTGCAACTGGAAGACTTATTATTTTCGGGAAATCTCAATATCAGGGCACGCTGTTGGATACTCGAGTGCAGAAGTCAAGCTAGGCTGGTTGGACAAGGCTCTTAAGAAAACTCTGCGAGGGTCGGCCAGGGTTAAGGCAGTGCAAACGGTCAACCGTGGTGATCTAGGATATAGCTCGACTGTTGGAGGAAGGCAGCCAGACCCTTGGGTGACAGCCAACCGAAAGGTAAGTGATTTGCTTGGTATTTTGCATCCTCCGAAATCCGAGGCACGCTTCTTCGGTCGCCTGAGCGAGGGAGAGGGCACCGAGCGCCTGCAATTTGCAGAGTGGATAAAGCAGCAGTTCGCGAAATACCGCGACCATCAAATCATCTACTTCGACCCATACTTCGAAACCGCTGGGATTGGCCTGTTTGTGGCCAATGCGTCGGATAACGGAGAGTATGTCATCTTCACCACGGTCTCACCGACGAAACCATCTGCCCAAACTCAGAGCCCCTCTTCCGGCGACGATCTTGACCCCAGCCGTGTCGACAACCTGCTGGCGAGTTGCAAGCAGCTTCAAGGGCTTATGCAGCGGATCAACCTTAAAATCCTCGGAGTCAAGCCGGGCGCTTTGCATGATCGCTACCTGCTTGTTGCGGATGGGAGGGGACTCCCCGTAACAGGTTTCAATCTTTCGAATTCGATTCAGAAGGCGAACGAGGATCATCCGCTGCTCATCACTCCAATTCCGATGGATGCATTACATGAAGTCTTCAACTATGCGACTAGATTGATATCGCGAGCCGCAAACAGACCGAATTCGGATGGAGAGGAAATGGAGCCTATTTTCGACTCAAAACATCTGGATCGCCCGGCCCGAAAACGGAGCGAACGTTTGGATTTTCTGGGCTGGGATTTAGCGGGTACAGTCCTCTCCTCATGGACTGGTGACGGATCGCTTTTCGGCCTGAATGGCGAAGGGCTGCGTGCCCGACTGGCTGAGCTGGAGCTACTCGACGGTGAGTCTTTACGCGTTCCCGAAACTCCTGGCACACAGGCTTGTGTCCATCTCCTGAATCCAAGCGAAGACACTTCTCAAGACCGGTGGGAGGTCGTGGCTGAGATACTCGCACATGCAACTCATGGCGATTCTCGGTGGGACGTTGCTGGCGCGGAGAACAGTGCATTCATCGACTTCCTTGAGGGTTCGCTTAACCATGCATTCTTGCGGATCAACGATGTGGCGCCCGACACCTCTTTTGCCGTAATTCAGCCAAATTTGTTTCAGCAAGATTTAGAGCTATTTCTCCGCGGCTCGTATTCCCACGAACACTTCCACTATGGGATCAAGTACCAAGCCCTGACATGGGCGGATGTCTACGCAATCAAGATTCTGTGGAGCGCCGCACCGGAGAAGTTGGTAAAGCTGTCGGAACGCCACGCGGCCACACTCGACACAGAAGCGCACCACCGAGATGCCATCAAGCTGTCTCTGCTGAGTCAGATTATTGGAGAAGTCTCTCTCGCGATCGTCTTCGGGATTGCGGATGAGCAAAGAGAGAGTCTTTTGCGAAGCACAAACGGGTTTCTCAAATGGATGGGATTGGCCAGTCTGAGAGAAGCGGCTAATAACTCGATTGAGGCGAAGCAGGTAGTAGCGCGTCTGGCATCGTTTGACCGGCAAGCGAGCATTCGGATTATGTGTTGGCTGTTAAGCCGTCTGGCCAGGAATCAGGGCAACGATGAATCATTCGATATTGTCCGACAGGCTTTATACAACACGTTGCCAGCAAAGTTGGACAAGAGCGACGCGGTGTTTCTCGTTGACAGCCTTCGAAGCCATATGCGCGAGCTGGGATGGTCTGAGCCTTGGTTGTTCTCGGAGGTGATTGCGCCACTCCTGGAAGAGGGCCGAATATCGACGGAAGAGCTATCCGGTATTTGGATGAACGAGTTGTTCTTGTACCTCGACGGCAAGTTGCTCGGCGAGACGGTAATCTTCGACAGGTCGCGCGAAGGACGTGTGACAGAAATCGCGGCCTTTCTCTTCGCGAGAAGTTCTTTAGGTGACCAAAGCAAAACAACTGACGTTTTGCTGAAGACTTTGAAGAAAGCACGCGCTAACGTTCAGCAACCGTTGGCCAGTACGATGAATTGGAACAAATGGGATTGTTCGTTAATGGTCGCGATGTGGATCTATGCATTTTGCCGGCATGCCAAGCATCACACGGAGGAGTCCGCAAAATTGCCATCTCAGCTCATTGATTTGTGTCTGTCATCAAGGGATGTGGCAATGATTCGCACGCTGACCGAATGGCGTTGTAACGGGGCAGAGCGTGGAGCGCTTGTCTCGTTTCTAGAGGAGGTAGAGATTTGATCAAGGCGATGGCGGCTGCTCAGCCTCGTTTCCGTGATTGAACGGAGTGTCGCAATATCCGAATTCATGCATAAGATTTATGTGGACGAAACCGATGAGAGGATTGTCGTGGGCAGAAACATCACTTTAGCGCTGCAATAGCAGGAAGGTTTAGCTGAAATCCGTCTCTAATATAGTGACAGAACGGAGCCAACACACTGAGTCAGCAACCTAAGCGATACCGGTCATCCAAAATAGTCCATGCGACCGACTGTCCTGGCCGAGCTACAGTCCGCAAGCGAATTTTGGTGAATGCTCACTCGTCGGCCTTTGAGTCATTCGGCTAGCCCCCCTGTCTCAGCGGCGAAAACGACCGACAAAGAAAAACAAAACCCGCTTGGATACAACGCACCGGTATTTCTTAAGCATGAACCCACGACCCGGCAGTTTTCTCAGACACATGCCAATTTACTTAAATTCGTGGATTTAAACCCCGTGCCTATGCGCTTTGTTGAACGTCTGAAATCTGTTCGAGTAATGGCGCAGTATAAAAAATGACTTTAGGAGACGGGTACGATTGGCAAATCAGAAGAGCTTTGGTGAATTCATTTCGGGGCTCCGCCAGGTCCGCTCAACTGCCGAATTAGAGCGCGCAGTTGATGTGCCGCACATTGTTGGTTCCATTTTCTCTCGCCAACTCAATGCTATGAATCCTGGATGTCACATATGCGCCTAGAGATAGCCTTGTTTCGTTCTTTCCGAGATTTCGCTTAATGAACTGCGACTGGTGATCGGTTAGCGAGAACTCAATGAATACCTCTTTCTCTTGCGCGGGCGGGAGGACGTACCGCCTCAAGTGAGCGAATTCGCCGACTTGGCACCCGTAGAAGAGCTGCCCATAAATTCTGTCAATTGAGATTTCGAGCGGCGTAAGATTTGTGACTAGGAGCCAAACTCTGACGTTGGGCAACTCTCCGCAGTCGTAGGTAACACCGTCACCTTCGCCGCGAATGCGGACCTTGATACCTTCTGCAAACCTCCCTGGCTTGTAGAACCAACGCACCACCGGAGGCAATATAAAGGCGAGAGCCTTGAAGGAAAAGTCTTTGAGAAGTTCGAGCATAGGCAGAGAATTGCGCACCGTAAAAGTTATTAAGCGGCCCCACCGAGCCCGTATAACAATTCATATTCATGCCCTCCATTATGCTTCCCGAATCGCTCGTCCAGCAAGGAAAGCACCTCGACATGGTCCATATAACAACTCCAAATTTATGGACGATGTGAAGTGGGTTTTGTGGTCAGACGGCCGCATTGAAGCTACATCCCTGTTCGTCCGCTTCTAGCCAGGAGTCGTGTACCAGCATGCCCCGATCATGGTCGTTGAAACAACTCGTACCCGCTCACCGCCGGCTTTGGGAGCAGGGACTCCTGGCCAATAGTTGCTGCCCGGGCAGCTAATCGTTTGATCCGACACTTTGCTAAGATATTCTGATGACCCGCGCTGAACTGATCTTCCGCCTCGCGTCGCGTTTTCCGCAACTAGTTCTGAAAGATGCAGAACTGGCTGTGGCTGAAATACTGACTGCCTTCCGCCAAGCTCTCGTCAATAACGAGCGCATTGAGATTCGCGGATTTGGCACCTTCTGCTTGAACTATCGGGCGCCGCGTTCGGGTCGCAATCCGAAGACAGGCGCATCGGTGGCCGTCACAGGAAAATGGACGCCCCATTTCAAGTCTGGCAAGGCATTACGTGACGTCGTGCGACACCCGACGGAGTAATAACGGCGGCATTAACTACCGTTAATTTCGATCATCTCCCTAAATGTCCTCAGTCTAGATCACCAGTTTATCGGTTTTCGATTCCACAAGAACACGTATCCATCGATCCGCCGCCGACACCACAAGAATGCCGGCCGCAATCGCCAATACCAACGGACCGCCGGTCTGCAGAAAATCGTTCCAGTAAACCATTAGGGAAACCGGAGCCTCGGGAACCCATCATGGGCACCGCGAGCAGCAGTCGCGCCGGCAACGCCAAAAGTTGAGTGACCGGCCAGGCGAGAATGATTGCCAGTAAGAGGATGACGGGTTGCAATACACTGCCGATCAGTGTGGTCGGGTCAAAGTGTAGTTGGGCATTGGGCATCAGGATGCGACCACCGATGACCAGTATGCGGATTGGCGTCACCTTCAACTGAATGACGGTATTGGCTGAACGGTTCGCAATGAACGCATGATCAACCTGAAGGCGATCATCGACCGCCTCGATCACCCAGCTCAACGCCGGCAGCATGGGGGTAACGATGGCCGTACCGTAGATACGGCCCAAAGTCAGCAGGATCGCGGCCAGGAGAAACTACCGAACTGTTGGCGCATTTGACAGATTGGACTCGCGACCATCACCTATCCAGTAAAGGGCGTAGAGCCCGACACAAAGAATGAGCACGATGGGTGCGACCGTTCCATGTAACAGATTAAACAAGGAGGGTTCGCTGCGATAGACATAGAACAACGTAACAAGCCGTATCTGATTGAGGCAGAACACCAGCAGGATGCCGAACCCTAGTCCGCTCAGCCTGCGCCGCCAGGGCATGACGACGGCAGCAAAAGCAGCCACCAGCATAAACATGATCTCGGTACCCTCGCATCCCTTGAGAACGGTGATACCGCCACCGGGTGCAATCAACTGGTTGCCCAACGCCTTAACCTGCACTGCTGGGGTTAGCAGTTTGATCAATGCAGCCGTGGGTGTGACGGTCAGATCACCGAGGATGAAGTGCTCGAAATCGCTTCCTCGGCACGCGTCGTAACTCATCTGAAGGATGAAAAATACAGACAGAAACAGCAGAGCAGAAAGCCATGCCGATATAGGTTTCTGCGACTGGTTAGTACGGGTTAGAAACTGCTCAAACGATTCGTTCATTTTCAAGCACGGCCAAATTTATGCGATGGGTTCTGTGCCGTCCGATCTTTCGGTATCGCTTCGCTCATCTTTTTGAGCACCAACGGATACCCCACGAATAGAACTCAAGGCAGGGGATAGCCTCTTCGTACAAATTCGGAACCACCTCGCGCTGTTCAGAAACTGAAGATATATAAAGCTCCCACGACGAAACCTTCGACAGGTTTGGGGTGGATTGGAAATTACTTATCGGCAATAGTTGGCCAAGTCATAGGCGTGTTCGCGGTTGGCGCCGTTTTCTTCGAGAATGCGTGTTGGTTTTCGCACTGGTCTAAGCTGCAAATCGTCGCAGTACGGACTCAGGCTCCATCGACATCTCTAAGGCTAGTTTCTCGATAAGCGTTACCACTTCGGCTGAAGGTATTTTCTTCTCTTCAGCGTAGATATCAACGGCGGTCTCAAGCGCAACACCGTACTCGCCAACGTCAATAAATGACTGAATTTCTGCACGTTCGGATTCCGATAGCTCAGATCCAGCCGCAATTGCCAACTCAGAAAACAACGATTCGATCACATCAAAATTTGACATCAAACTATCCCTTAACGCGGATTTCGCGGTACGTTGGTTGGGTAGCCGGTAACAATCCGACCATCTGGAGAAACAATTACTTCAATGTCGATACCATCACGCGTGCCACGAACAACGGTACGTCCCCCGCGACCAGGTATACGAGACGATGCAGGATCAGTAGCCACATCGGAAATCTCACCAGTTATTTTGCCATCTGACCAACTGCTCGGAAATTCGCTCTTTCCTGGGTTGCCAGTTCCTGAACGGTGACCTCCGCCAGTAGAGTCGCCACCGAGAACATGGGTCTCACCCTTTGAATCCAGGAGATTCGGCTTGTCTCCACCCTCGTTGAATATCAGCCCGCCGAAATTCTCAATGAATTGCCGTGGCTGCTCCAGAATATAATCCAAAGCCTGCTGTATCCAACTTGTGCTCGGCGGCGGACTCGTCGGCAGCCCCAGTTGGGCTTCGTAACCACCCGGTTCATATCTTTGCTGTGTTTGCTCCGAGAAGCCGGGAACCCAAAATACTCGAGGCCCGATTGCCCGCCCCGGCAGCCTGCCGACCCCGGTCGCTCCCGGTAATCCAACTAGCAGGTTCAAACTCTGCTGCCCCGCCTCCAGCCCGCCAGAGATATCCTCTCCAACGGTGTAATCCTTGTTCGCCGCCTGCGCATTCTGGTTAAAGACCTTGAACGCTGGCGCCGCCAGCATCCCTGACGGATCGCGGTAGTTGGTCGGGCTGTTCCCGACGTAGGCATAGGGATTGATCCCTGCCGCCAGGCCCAGCGGGTCTTTCTGGATAAAACGCGAGAAATTCGGGTAGTAGTAACGGGCCCGGTAGTACATCAGCCCCGTATCGTCCTGTTCCCGTCCGGTGAAGGCGAAAGCCGAGGTGCTGCCGGCCGGGGCATCGGTGATGTTGCCCCATGGGTCGTAGCGCTGAAGGGCATGGATCACGTAGTTGCTGCCGGTCTTCGCCTCCGCCTGCATGACCACCGATCCCAGGCCATCGCTATGCTGGTAACGGGCGGGCTGACCCGCCGCTTGAATCATCAGGATATCGTCGTCACCGGGGCCGTGCGTGTAGACCGAGCTGGCGCTTGTCCAGCCGGCCAGATAGCCGGCATGGAGATCGGCCCCGTTGTACAGATAGTTCAAGGTATAACCGGAGGCCCCGGCGACCGTCTTGTTGATCCGCCGACCGGCGTGGTCATAGGTGTAGGTCTCGGTCGCCGGGTTGCCGCTGGCACTGGAGCCAACCATTCGCCCAAGCACGTCGTAGCTGTAACTGCGCGTGCTGCCGTTACCATTGTTCTTGGCGACGAGCGAACCATTGTTGTCGTAGCCGAAGCTGCCGGCATAGGCGGACCCGTAGCTGACGCCGGCAGCGTCGAAAGCTTCGAAGGTTTTGAGTTGATGGGCGGCGTCGTGGGTGTAGGCGTAGTAGCCGTTGTCGGCGTAGGTGTCCCGCTTCAAGTTGCCGTAGACGTCGTAGCGGTGTGCCGTAAAGAGGCTTTCTGCGCCGTTGCCGAGTTTGCGGTAGGCCTCCATCAGGCGGTCCAGTGCGTCGTAGGTGTAGCGCCAGGTGTGCAGTGCCGTGTAACCGCTGTCCGGAACATCCTGGAAGACCGTTTCCTGATTCAGGCTGCGTCGACCGAAACCATCGTAGGTATAGCTCTGCTGACTGACCGGGGTACCGCTCTCGACCTTGTTGACCAATTCGGCCAGCGTGCCGTCGGCGTTCCAGCTATAGAAAGCGGCGATGCCGTTGGGGAACCATTTCTGGGTGAGCCGCCCGCCGGCATCCCAGCCGAAGACGATGGCTTCGCCATTGGGGGGATAGACGGCCTTGAGGCGACCGACCGCGTCGTAACGGTAGTTGATCTCGTTACCTTCGGAATCCCGGGTGCTGTTCAGGAGTCCGCCGGGGCTCCAGTCGTGGGTCAGGGTCTTGTTGCCACGGCTGTCGGCCACCGTCTTCAGGCGCCGGCAACTGTCGTAGGTGTAGGTAGTGCTCATCGCCGGCTGGGTATTGACGATACCGATGACCTGCCCCAGGCCGTTGCGGGTATATGTCAGATTGCCGGCCTGGCCGTTATGGCTACTGCGGGTCAGCAACTGGTGGCCGTAATCCCAGGTAAAACTGGTGATCTGGCCCTTGCCGTCACTCTGGCTGAGAACGTTGCCGTAGAGATCGTAGGTCCAGTTCCAGCTGTGGGCCAGCGGATCGGTTTCTCTCAGCCGGCGGCCGAAGTCGTCGACGACATAGGTCGTCTGCGCACTGACGACATCGGCGGCGGCGTTGATGCCACTAGCATCAGTACGCCCGGCCAGAATTTGGGTGAGATAGCCCAGACCGTTATAGACGTATTGGGTGACCGGGCGGATGTTGCCGTAATCGGCATCCGTGTAGGCTGGCCCGGCCACCCGGATCAGACGGTTGAGTTCGTCGTAGCTCTTGAAACTCGTGCGGACTGCGCTGGCCGGATAGTCGGCCGGGTATTCGGTGACCGTGACGACATTGCCATTAGCGTCGTAGTCGTATTCGGTGGCCCGACCCGTGGCAAAGACACCGACCTTGGGCTGTTCGATGCGCTTCAATCGGCCGTTGCGGCTGGCATCGTAGTAGGAATAGAGCGCCGTATTGCCGTTGGGATCGGTGACCCCGCGCACCCGGCCGTCTACGTCCCGGTCAGTGGTGGCCCGGTGGCCTTCCTGGTCGTAGGCGGCAACGATCCGATTGGCGGCGTCGTAGTCGAACGCCAGGGTGGTGTTGTCCGGGTTGATGACGCTGGTCAGGTTGCCGCCGGCATCATATGCGTAGCGGGTCAGGTTGCCGCCGGCATCGAGGCTGCGCTCCCGGCGATCCGACAGGTCGTAGGCGGCGGAGGTGCCGTCCACCTTGCCGGCCGGGGTGCCCGCCGAATCCATGAGCAGTTGCTCGATCGGATTGCCGTTGGCGTCGAAACGGTAATCACGTAGTTTGCCGACACCGTCGGTGGCACGGACCACGCGGTCCACTGCGTCGTACTGGTAGGTAACCGAGTACCAGTCGTCCCGCAGGCCTTGCGTAACCCGGCCAAGGTTGTCATAGGCCAGGGGAGCGACATCCGGTGCATCAATGCTGCCGTTGCCGTCCTTGTCACCGCGACGGGTGACACTGGTTGCGTTCAGGCCTTGGACGTTATTGACTGCGTCGTTATAGGCAAATTCGGTAGTGGGACCGGCTTGCGTCGCGAAATCCCGCACCCGCTTGCTGCTGGTAAGGTTGCCCCAGCTATCGTAAGTATTGATCGTCCAGGCAGCAATCTGGGCAGCAACCGGCGAGTAGCTGGCGGGATCGACGGCAGCACCAAAGCCGTTTTTCAGACGAATTTCCTGCAACAGGTTGCCGGCTGCATCGTACTTGAGCAGGGTGTAGTTGCCTCGCGGGTCCTTGATCTTGCCCGGCTGGTTGAAACTGTTGAAGTTGGCGTAGTCGATGGTCTGAGCTGACGGCAGCGTAATCCGCGTGACGTTGCCGGCCCCGTCGAAGGTGCTGCCGGTGGGCCGCCCCATCGGGTCGGTGGCCGTTACCCGGTGGTAGGGATTGGCCGGGTCATAAGCGTACTCGCGCTCGGCACCGTTTTCTTCAAGGACGCGGGTTGGATTGCCGTATTTGTCGAAGAAATAGCGTCGCTCATTTCCGCTGGGATTGGTGACCACGGTTTCACGGCGGAAGTCGTTGTAGGTGAACACCATCGCTTCGCCGGCCGTCGTGATCTGGCGGAAGGCTCGTCCATTGGCGTAGTACTCGAAACTTATCCCGTTGCCGCGGGGCAGCGTGAATTGTTTCAGGGCGTGATTGATGTTGGGACCGTCGGTCGCGGTGTAGTAGGCGTAGGTCACCGGGTTCTGGCTGCCAGCCACGGCCAGCGGGTTCTTGAAACTCGCTAGGTTGCCGGCGGCATCGTAGCCGTACTGATAACGACGGCCGGACCAGTCTCTCACCTCGGTGATGCGGGAGCCGGTGTAGGTAAAAGTGAGCGCCCGGTTAAGTTCGTCTGTGACTTTATCCAGGTTGGTCCCGGCGTAGGTGACCGTCAGCTTGTTGCTGTTGCGGTCGGCAATCCGGATCAGCCGTGCTTTCTGACCAAGTGTGCCGGCGATGGATTCGAAGGTGTAGGTAAAGCCGTTCTTCTCGCGAATCGAATAAGTACCGTCAGTGTTGCGGGTGGTCTGGAAGTTGAAGCCGGTAGGCGCCGTAAACGTTGCACCAATGGCGACGCCACCCGCCGCGCCGGCGACCCTGACGTATTTCTGGGAACCACCGCCATCGGTCCAGCGCACCGATGAGGTCAAACCATCGCTATCCGGTGCATCGGTGGTGCCATTGGCATTGTCGTCGACGAAATCGAGCACCTGGTTGAAGCTGTGAGTCCAGCCGAAGCCCAGAGGACCATCCTTGGCTTCGCGGCTGTTGTAGGAACGCTCGAAGACCAGATCCAGCCCACCTCGTCCCTTTATCCGGAGATCCCGCTCGACATGGTAGACGTTGCCAGTGACCAGGTTGACCGGGTCACCGCCCCACGCATCGTAGGGACTCAACGCCCAATTGTGAGCGCTGGAAATGAATGGTGGCGGTGCGTCGGGTGGATCGAAGGCTGAGCCCGATGGTGCTATTTCGAAGACAAAGCCCGTCAGGAGAGAAGGGTTCCAAGGGTAGAGGAAGGCATCGTCGAGACTGAAACCACCGGCCGACTCGTTGATGGCAAAGCTTGCCGTGGCCGTTGGATTGGTGGCATTGGCGAGATCGTTTTTCTCGGCAACGTAGACGTAGCCCTTCCACTGGTCGGCCCCACCATTGGTATAGCGAATGTGACTGCGCGGGATGGTGACCGTATAGCCTGGATCGATATAGCCCGATTTGATGGCAGCCACCTGGCCGGCCGTGTAATTGAGGGTGGTATCGGCATTCGCAGTGAACTTGCCGCTTTGGCTTGCCCAGTTCGCCGAAGTCAGGATCAGCACCTCGATATTCTTTTCGCGGGCGTACTGGAGCCCCCGGACGGTCGAGATGGCGTCGGCCTTGGTGTTTTCCTGCCAGATGTAGGACTCGTAATTGGATGCGGCGTAGCCGCTGAGCAGGAAATCCTTGTAGAGACTCTTGCCGGTGCTTCGGTCTACAGAACGGATGACAGCGCCAGGAAAGTCGATGAGGAAGCCTTCCTGGGTGACTGCGAAGGGCAAATCGAACAGGTAGCTTACCTTCATCCGGGAAGCGGTCAGGCCCATGTGGAGGCCGCTGGCACCTGTCGCACCCTGCAGTTCGCCAATGCGCCGGAGCGTGTCGTGGAGGTAGCGTTGGTATTTGAGGCCAACAAGATGGAGGAACTCGCCTTCGGTCTCCTCCAGATTGGCGTTGGGGTTGGCGGTATCGCGGACCGATTGCAGGAGGCGGGCCGCCCGTTCGGTCAGCAAGCGGTCCGAGGTCTGGAAGGCAAAGGCCTGCAGGGCGTGGTAGCTGGCGGCCTTGATATTGCTATAGGCGATGTAATTGACCCGGCCATTATTCAGGGGATCGCCCGGCGTGACACCGTTGGCCAGTTCGGCCATGGTGAGGTCCAGTTGCAGTTGGTTGGCCTCCGTACAAAGGCCAACCGAGCCCGGGGTGGTCACTGGCGTCTGGTCGACGCCCTCAACCTTGAGGATGGGAACAACATTAATGCCACAAGGCAGGGTCGAAGCGGAGTTGCCATCATTGCGCCAGGCATCGAGGTTGGCTTGATCAGTTGTGGAGGCCCCTTTGAAGGACAGCGTCAGGCGCGACAGAGCGGCGGCGGGCATCGTCAGGCCACCGCTGGCCAACACCGTACCATTTGCCGTCACGGCCAGTTTGTAACGGTGGCGTTCTGGCAGCGTGGCCGCTTCTGCAGAGGTATTGCCGTCGCCCCATTGCGTGAATTCGGCGACGTCGTAGGGCAGCGATGAGGGCAGGATGTCGACCCGCCGCCGCTGCGTCGTTCCCTTGTAGGCAACATCTTCCAGGGTGTTGTCGCTATAGCGTGGCCCAACGCCCTTGATATAGGTGTCGACCTGATCCTCGAACTTTTCGTGGGGCAGTTGCTGGGTCCGGGCGGCAAGGAAACTCGTGTAGTCGAAACTGACATTGGCTTCGACACCGCCAATACCGGCTTGGTAGGTCTTTTCCTTGAAACTGGGATCGAGCGGAATCCAGCGATGGCCGCTATTGTCGATGCGGACGCCGCGATAGTGGCCATAGGGAACGCAGGCTTCGACCCACACATGGGATAGAAGCACACCATTGACTTGGCCAGTGCCGCCGGCAATGACGTCGCCCCCGTACGGTACCCCTCCCATTTGCAGGATCTTTTTTGCCGCCGCATAAGTCTTGGCGCCCAGCCAGCGTCCGATGCGCCCGCCGTCAGCCTGGGGACTCACGTCCTGGACGCCGATATTGCCTCGCACGTATCGGGCTGGAATCTGGGAAGCGCGCAACAGGGAAATCAGAAGCGAGGCCTGGTCGGTCGGGCCGCCCGCCTTGCTGTAGAGCGTTCCCATCGCACCTTTCAGGGAACCGTAGTAGGGCTCAAAGGCGATTTGTTCGTAAATATATTGGTAGATCTTGGCCGGTGAATAATCCAACTGTTCGGCCAATGCCAGAATCTCGGCATTGATCGGGGCATCGGGGGTAGCGGCAAGATCGAGGTCGTTGTAGTTACAGCTCTCCGCCTCGGTCGGCGTCGGGCTGGGCAAGGCGGCCAGCAGGGCATTGCCGTTATAGGCATAGAGATGCGGCGCCTCCGGCACTTTCTGGGCGAGATACTGCGGCTGCTGTCTACTGCGTGGGAGTGTCCTGGAAGGCAGCGGCAGATCGGTGCGGATCGTGGGGATCGGGGTCAGACCGATGGCATTCGGCGCCTTGTCCGACAAGCGCAGGGCGTCGACAGCAACCCGTAATCGGCGCAGCGAAGCGGCATCCCGTCCGGAATCCTTGCTTAACGACGCCAGTTCGCGCTTGAGGGTGCCGAAACGCCGGTTGAATTCAGCTTCGGTTTTTTCACGGGAAGCATCAGTGTGCGCTTCCCGTCTGGAGACGAGCATGTCTTTTCCGCTGGATAGCCTTTCGCCAAAGGCTCGCTGCAGGCTCTCGATTTCGTTGACCTTGCCGGCCAGCTGCATGCTCAGGCTGGCAGGTAGTTGGCCGGCTTTTGTGGCGATCTGGCCTTCGGCCTGATCAAGCAACTTTTCGGTTTCGCGAACTTGGCGCTGCAGGTGAGCGAGCAGCGGATCGGGGCGTGAAACCCGCTGGCGTACGACGCGGTCGATGACCTCGTCGGCAATGGGCGCGACGTCCTTGTGTTCGGCGAACACCTGCCCGTTCATGGCAGCGAGCAGGGTCAAGAGGAACAAACTATTCGTTTTGCGGGCAGGCTGTAATCGACGGAGCATGATGGCAACCCGCAAAAAGGGGGATCGAATGAAAGTGTTCACGTCGGTGTGGCTGAACGGGTGTGGCGCTGCGTCGTCCAGAGCAGGAACATGGCCAAGAGCAGAGTTCCCCATTCTGGCAAGGTTGGCACGTCGCCATTGTCGGACGGTGGCGGAGGAGCCGCTGCGGCAATGGAAAGCAAGCCGATGCGATGGGTGGTACTTCCGGCAGCATCGGTAACGGCGTAGTCAAAGTCGTATTCGCCCGCCTCGGTCGGGGTACCGGAGAGCACCCCTGCCGCGCTAAGCTGCACGCCCGGCGGCAAGCCACCGGCGACGAGCGTGAAGGTATAGGGCGGCGTGCCGCCAGACGCACTCAGGTTTACCGAGAAAGCCAGGTAGGTTTGCCCTGATGCAGCCAGGGATGGAGCAGTCAGGCCGACAACACCGGCACCGTTGCCAGGCATCAGGTCGCGGCTGTCAGCGATGGCGGGATTTTTGCCGAGAGGAGTTTCCGAGGCGTCGGGAATGCCGTCCTTGTCGTTGTCGGCCATACTCGTTGTCGGAAAGCTTCGTAGCACCAACGCCGTCTGGAAGACGTCGTCACTCCAGCCGCCATTGCTTCCTTGCTGGGCCAGCAGGTAAGTGAGCGCACCGGAAGTGGCTGGCTGGGGCGGAGTGCTCAAGGCATTCAGGGTGCGATAGACCAGCGCTGTTTCCAGTACCGAACTGGTTCCGCCCTCACCAAATCCGCCATCCAAGGGATTACGTTTTCCTTGTAGCCAGGTGACACCGTTCGCGACGACGGTGGACAAGGAATAGGTGGTCCCGCTACAGGACACCGTCGGTACGGTTGCGGCAAAGAAATTCAACGCAGACACCGCGTAGGCGGTTGGCACGATTCCCCCGGCCGAGAGGCTGGCCGGCACCGTCGTGGTCGAGGTACCAAAATAAGACCAGCTCTTGTCGGGCCGCTGGCCTTCCAGGATCACACAGGCGGCGAGCTGGAAATCGTTGCCGGCCACCGGTAGATTTAGCGCTGAGAGCGCGAGCGTGGTGTCGGGGAAGGCCGAAGCAAAGCCGCTGTAAGCTCCCCATCCCCCAGCACTGTTGCGGCTAGCCAAGAGTTGGCTCTCGCGGACCAAGGTATCGAGTCCAGCCGCATGCAGCGAGGCGATGATGCGCGCTTGTGAATCGACGCTGCCGCCATCGGCGTTCGTCAGGTAGGCGATAGCACTGGCGTAGGCTTGACCTCGTTTGACGCCAGCCACTGCCAGGGCATCCGTAGCGGTGGCCGTCGCGGCTATTTCCAGCCCGCTCGGCCCCTTGAAGCTGCCATCACCATTCTGGTGGGATAGGAGATAGGCGACCCCGGTGCCCCGCGCCGTTTCGACATCGGCCGACGCATTGGCGCAACAGACCATGGCGATCAGAGCGAGCGATGCGATATGTCGAGACAACAGCATCCCTCCCCGGATGGTTTGTTGCGGTGCATTTGCCGTGCTTGAGAACGGTAAAGGCACCTCTAAGTCTGATAATCCTATCCGGGTTTCATGACAAAGAAGTTATCGATAAATTACAACGGGATATTTATTGAGGGTAGTTGAACGAATGCAGGCGTTACGACAAGCTCTCGCGACCGAGTGGTTGCGGGTCACTCAAGGCATTTCAATTGCGGGCAGCCCAATCCTAAATTTCGTGCAGCGATATGCATCACCTATCGTCCTCGCCCAAGCGAAAAGGAGACGACACCATGTAGAAAACGGCGCGGCCGCGCAGGTTGCAGGAAATATTGACAGCAGGGTCTTGTGATGCCTGAGAACATCTATCAAATGTATGTTGCCAACGGTAACAAGGTCGGCTTTTGGGTTCAGCGCAACTCTTGGTCATGGCAAACCGCTTTGATAACCTCAATAGGAGCCCAGTCCGAGGGCGAGCTGGAAGGCCTGCCGCCGTATTTCAAGAATCAGAAGGTCAAAGGGCGGTTCGAGGGCACAGGTCTGGAAACTGATATTTCCTGCCCAGGAACTTATGGTTATCATCGCGTTGATCGATCTTCGCCTTAGTAGCGCTGACTGAATCGATCCCACTTTCGTAGACACTTCTGCATGGCTGGTGAGCATCGCAAACCAGTCGCAAATCAGTCTGTCCAGAAGGCCACTGCCGATCAACCGTCTGTAACCCCGGATTCCTTCGCCGACTGTTCATCGGCCCTTACGGCCGTTGGCGTGACGCACTCAATCGGGCTGTAATCCGCCGATTACCTGCCTCTAAGGTACTTCCTGTCAACTCACCTGGTTTCAAGTTTGGCCGTTAGGCCGGTTCGTTTTCGTCGATCAGGACGTATCAATGTTCATGGTCGATCTCTGTATGTTTCTGGATCGCACTGGCAGTAGTGTTGTGCTGGACTGGAACAGAGCAGACTGTCATCCCTCCAGGCGATGGAATTAATCATTACTGGGTAGAAAGGTAACTGGAATTTCGTCCGCAGCTGCGCGCATCCTTTCTGTCATGATCCTCACCGACACTGGAATACCGTACCGAGCAATAAGCAATGTGTGAATTGCTTGATAACAGTGGCGAGTTGGAAGTGCAATAAAGTCTTTGAACGTGCCCGGCAGAGGTTTCATCAGTTGCGAGAGGGCACCTAGAGCTGAGTAGCATTCACCTACACTCTGGACAATGATCACTAGACTCAGGCGATCAGTGACGCTAGCGAGGGGCTTTCGCTCAATCTTCATTCGGCGGTATATGTCCGCGATACTCAAAGAGTTGGCACTAACTGTCGCTTGTATGCCTGCCTTCGCAAGCGTCTCTTCGGCAGCTCTTTGGAGTGTAGAAAACAGCTTGGTCTCATTGCCTCGTTGAGCCCTGAGCGCGCGGTCGAGAATCTGCGCAGTTCGCGGTCGAACTTTTCGGAAAACAGTGTCTATTGCATCATTCAGGGTGATCATGAGAGTTGTTTCTCTAGCCAACGCATGCCGCAAGACGATCCTCTCAAGAACAGTAAGCACTCCGCTCAGTTGTCTACGGTCAGTACATATGCGAATGATCGATTCAACTAGGGTTAGATCGGAATCTAACTCTTCCACAATGAAAGCCTCACCGAGTCGATCTGGCCGGAGTGCATCAATTCCAAAGTTCTTTGGAAATGCCATTAGCAGTAGGGCTCTGAGTCGCAATTGTGCCTCCTTCGGATACTCACTAGCCTTCGGAAGCGCCTGAATAAAACTGAGAAGAGACGAGGCATCACGAACACCGCCAAGCAAAGTCGCTGCCGCAACCGTTTGTGTAACTCCTGGAAAATAAATCTGATCGAGGCCAATTCGCTGGGCGAGGCGTTTCCAAAATGATCGTTCTCGCAGGAGGGTTGCCTTGATAAGACCTGAAATGGTGCGTGGGTGATCACCGCGTAAGTACGCTAGCGCGGCCATTTGCAAGAATAGTGGCTCTCCTATTGTCTCCGTTAGAAAAGGCGGGGGTCTGAGCTTTTTGAGCGGTGGCGTGTCGATCTTAAGAACACCAGCAAATGAAACAACTGCCTTGCGGAATGCGGCCGCTTCACGGCCATTCTGCTCAATCATTGGTGCAATCCAATGCGTGCCCTTGAAAGCTGTGCCCTCAGCAAGTGCGCGTACATGTTTACTTCGGGTAAGCATGTCGAACCACCAACTTTGGGTATTCCGTGCGAGCAGCACAAGGCGGACTTTCTGCGGAATTTGCGACTCAATGAGTGACTCAAGCAAGGTCACTACGTCGTCCGGTCTTGCTTCAGCGTAGTCAACGACAATTAGCCTGGCTGGGCCTGCAATTCGCCACCATTGAAGCATTCGCGGTTTATCGGTTGTCGAGACTGAAGAGGCAATGAATCCAGCTTCCCAGCCCTTTTCCTTCAGTATTTCACATACCTCCATAAGGAGTCGGGTTTTACCTACTCCAGCCGGGCCGGCAATAAGCTTCAACGACTGTGCCGGTTGAGAATCGTTAGCCCAGGACAGCAAGTCTTGAAGAGTTTTTGCGGCATTGCCGGAAAATGGAACCGCACGCTGTTCAGCACGAAGCAACGCGGAATCACCGAGACCGGGAGTCCACGAGGGAAGCATCGGATCGAAGATGTCCGAGATGTTCTTTATCCAACCAGATTGGGTCGGATCGGTAGACTGAATGTACGCATTTACGACGACTGCCGTGCTGCCTCCGGAGGCCTGTGCTATCCCAGTGCCGATAGCAACATTGGCTCGATCGTCGCGATCAGTGGGGGGCGGCACGGTGGATAGGCCTACTATTTCTCTTTGTCCGCGTTAACTACACTGGCGGTTGCTCCGTTCGATGCTTGCGCAATATTGGTGCCGATGGCGAGGTTTGACACTGTCGACGTGCCGGCTTGAGTTCGGAGTACTGTTTGGAGATTTTGTATTGCTCCTAACACTTCCTGATCGATAAGTGAGGTCGGTGCGGATGCCTCCTCATCCAATACTGCGATACGCGCTGCCGAATTTGGGCTGCGTTCTAATGACTGGATAGCAACCAAAAGTGGGTTCAATGGATCAGCCTTCTTGGCAAGTAATTTCTTTAGCGAGTCATAAGCGTCACTGGTTGCTTTCTTGGTCAGTTCGCTGACAGAAACAGCACCTAAGACACCCAGTGCTGCAACGACAACAGTAGTAAGAGACTCCATAGTAGTAATTCCTAAATAAGTGGTCGCGTACCTATTGCATTCTGATGCCAGATTACACTGCAGAAAAATAGCAGTCAGATTTTCATCGTGCCGTGAACTATATGGAATATCAAGAAGAGCTTTATGCGCTTGCGGTTTCTACTAAAGTCGGCTAACGAGCGTTAGAAATGGTCAATCAACGGAAGATTATTCAAATTTCCTTGGACGGCGAGACATCGGCTATCGCTACAGTCAAACATCTGACTCGCTTTACGGATGCATTGCTAGGACAGCTCTTAGTACTATGACGGGTTATTGCATCACACCGGACGCTGGCTGATTAGCCTGCCACAGGCGGCTTTGGCCGACCAACTGCTCTTTGTCTCTGGCATGAGGCCGGATGTCGGCCTTTCCGGACGTTACCTTAAGGAGGGGATGCTGCAGTCCGATGCAGGAAGGCTCATCGGGCCTTCAGCATCTCAATTTGGTCTCTGCTTGGCGCATGGAACTCAGTCCTAGTGCCCAATGACCTTAGGGTCCCCGCCTCCGTAGTGAAGGCGGTGGTGTGGTACAGGCTGCCACCGAACCCACCCATAGAAACGCCCAGGTCCTGGCCCGCATAAACGTTCTTCTCTCCGGCCAAGACCCATACGGGCTCTAGTCCAACGCTGGCTAGCTTGTTCAAGAAGTAGTCGCGGGAGACAACGCCGGCTCCGGCTCCTCGCGTATGCAGCGAGGGGTCCTGCCACCGGAGGGTGCCGCCAGCGTCAACGTACTCCGGAGCCTTGCCGCTGCGGAGGTGCAGGTCTAGCACCTTGATGACGCCTGACGAAGGCAGATGGAGCGAAAACCCGTCGTCGACCGAGTTGTCGTTGCCGTTGCCTTCAACGGTCAGTGATTCAACGATGCCGGCATACGGCGTTTTGATGCCAGCGCTGATGTTCTGTTCCAGCTCGATTTGCCGGGTGTCGCGCCACCCATGTTCTCCCAGGAAAGCGTCGAGGGAGCCGCTTTCCCACAGGCGAGACGCGTCGCCGCGGTGCCTGCGGAGCAGTTCCTTTGCCAGCCGAGGCCCGTTGCCGAGTTCGGTGACCAGACAGCTTATGCGCGACCAGGCATCTGCGTGGTTGCGTCTGCTCTGCCCCGGCACAGTCCAGTGACGAAAGCCGGACACCGTAAGCCATCGCTCGCCGTCGGGGCTGACCACCTCGATTTGACCGAGGTCGTTGCACAAGTCGCTCTCGACGTGAACCCATGCGAGGAGCAGGTCTGTATCTCCAGACGGCAGTCGGGGAGCGGACGGAGTCCACCATGTAATTGGTGTCGCCGCCCAGCCCGTTTCGAGGGTACTTCGAACTAGGAGGGAGGGATCCAGGTCACTCTTCATGTCCCGACCGCGAGGGCCTGGCTCAAACGCCCTTAGCTTGCCGTCGTCTTCCCAGGAACACATCGCCAGGTTGTCGGTCATCCGCGCCGTCGCCTCAGCGAGCGCGATGTACTGGTATTTCTTGCCCACGCGCTCCACCCGATGCTTGCCCATGCGGTCGAGACTGATATGCCCACTCCGCTCGAAGCCGTCGAAGAGCTCCTCGGTCCACCCGAGTTGGTGCGCGCGCTCGCAAATCCATCGCCGCACAGGGCCATGGTCGACCTCCGACGGGCGTCTGTTATCGTCCCGCATGCGAGTTGACTCAAGAAGATGATGTTCCGCGAACTCGGCGTACTCGGTGAGAAGCTCCTCGGAAAGCGTGTCCTTGAAAGCTTGGTTGGCTTGCTCGACCTCGGCCCAGTGCTTGGACTCTCCGGAGTTCTTTGTGGTGAGGGAAAAACGCTGAGGCCGCCGGCGGTACTCGACCGTCAGCTGACGCAGCGCAAGGTAGGCTTCTTGCTGCTCGTGGGTCGCCTTATCAATTAATGCGTTCTGCCAGCGTTCGAAGAGTTCCATGGTGGTATTGCCGGCAAATGTGCGCGGCACATACACGATGTCATGCAACCATCTGCGCAGGGTGTAGTTGCCGAAGTCGCCGTGCTCGTTCGTGGACGAGCAAATCGAATCGCCGTATCCCTTGTCTCGGTACTTATTGAGTTCCTCTTCCGTCACAGGTTCCAGCGGCCACGCAGAATTGAACTTGGCCCTGCATTCGTCGAGGTCGACCTCCGCCGGCAACTGGCCTGCCGCCTGAGCGTAGAGCAGGACACCGAAGGCATAGTCCCGGGCCATCAGGTTCAGCGGCGGCTTCCGGTCTTCTCCAAAGAAGTTCTTCCAGATGGAAACGGCGAGTACCCCGCAACTGGCTCGGTCCATGCCCTGCATGGCCGCTCCGTAGCAGACAGCGAGTAGGCGCTCTGTGATGTACAGGTCGTCTACGTCGTTGAACTGGTCGACGAGGGCCGCAGCGTAACCAAGCTTGCAAGACAGCAGGTTCACAAGTGCCTTGGTGGCGCGGTCGCGCACGGCCCGGTTGCTGGTCGACAAGAACCATGTCAGCGTGACTGCGGCAAGCCAGAGGCGCTGTTCATCGACTTCGTTGGCATCAGCCTCCCAGGCCCAGTCGATGAGCGAGGCGACTGCGCCGCCCTCGTCTAAGTCATCGTGCGCCAAAAACACCGACCATACCGCATCTCTCTGCGGCATCCCTCGCGGCCAAAGGTCCCTGTGCAGCCAGTTGGCATTGAACAGGTTTTCGGGCTCGGTGCTGACCAGCAGCATCAAGCCGTACGCCGAGCGGCCAGTGGCCTCGCAGAGCTTTTCCACCCATCCAGCCGTTCGACTTGTGAACGCCGTTAGACTCCGCCACGCCAGCGAACTCTCGAAAGCGTCGCAGAGTGACGGGTCGTCGATTGCCTCCTGGGGCAACACATCGAACAACTCGAGGCTAAATTCCTCCGGCAGTTGCACTGCCAAGGCCTCAATGACTCCGGCAAATTGCCAGCTCTCGAACGGTTCGAAGTGAGACGCCAGTGGTGCTCGTCGGAATGAGCCCTCGACGTCACTTCGGTCAATCTGGTCTAAGAGCCTTTTGGCACGTAGGTGGTCCGACAGCCGCTCGAAGGTGAACCTGATGATTTCTCTATGGGCACCCCCTGGCTGCCACTCGACGTCTTGGGTGAACACGCCCTCTGACAGGAACGCAGAAAAGAGACTGCGGTCTGTGTAGCTGCCCGAGTTGTGGATGCCTTCCAGCAGCTTTATGGTGTCTTCCATGGGCAGGCTTCCACCGTCGCCATGTGTCGCGCAGGCTTCCAGGAACTGCTCCAACGCCTTGCGCGGAATCTTCAGCTCGGGGATGAGCTTCAGCTCCCTCTGGACCTTGTTTGCTACCGCCGTCAGGTAGAAGTCGAAGATGGCGGTGACGCCGTCCATGCCCTTTGGCAGCTGCTTGAGGTTCTCAGTATCGAGGTACTCACAGCAGGTTCGAAGAAACAGTGGGTTCTCGAACTCCCTCGCCAGATTTGGAGAGCTCGGTCGCGCGATGCCACGGCGGTCGAGGTAGGCCTTTGCTGCGGCGCCGGCGTGGCCGGCAAAGCCGGAGTGCACAACGTGCTCAAGGCCCTTCAGCGGGAGGAACCGGAAGTACGTGCTGCGCACGGTCAGAACCAGCGCCAACCGAGGGAATTTTTGAACCAGCCGGATGAACCCCGGCAGGCGCGATTCCCACAGTACAATGCCCTGCCGCTCGTTGAGGGCGTCTATGGCCAGCACTGCCCGGCAGTCGGCGGCCTCTGCTGCAGCGTCGAGCGCGCCCAGGAAGTCGGCGGTTGTTACCTGGGCCAGGTCCAGCTGACCTCGGATTTGCTCCCAGGGGTCACCGTCGGTAAGGCTTCCGCTGAGAACCAGAACAAAGGGGCGGCCTGCCTCAAGCTGCTTGTGACCGAAGTCAGCAATAAGGTGCGATTTGCCGATGCCGCCGGGACCAGAGATGACCAGCTCGCGCTTGTTTATGAGCTGCCAACGCACGCTCGCTATCTCCTCGCGGACATGGTCCACCGCCGAATAGAGGTCGAACAGGTCTTTGCGGGGGATGTAGCGCCTCTTCTCGGGGACCTTGTCCTCAACCTCGGTCAGCGCCTCGGAGATGCTTTCGATGGCTTCAGTCGCCAGGGCCGCCCAGTTCTCCAGTGGCACGGACGCTTCCAAGGCCACAGGAGGGGCGGCAATGTTTTGCGACAGCGACTCGCAGGCTTGTCGTACTCGGTCGGCAGCAGACGATAGCGTTTCGCGAGACAAGCTACCGACCACGCCGTCCATCTTGTACGTAATCTCGGCTGCCCAGCTCGCTGGCGCTGCGAGCAATTCCGGGTTGCGTGCCACTGCTTGCAAGGCCTGCTGGATGGGCAGCTCCACGTGGCTTTCAGGGCTGTAGCGCTCACCCAGGTTGTGGCGCTGTACGTCGAGCTTGTCGCGGAACCAGGCCGAGCTGAACCGGACGGCGTCGAACCAGTAGCGTGCTCGTCCAGAGTAAGCCGGGTCGTCGCGACCCAGTCGTTCGCCGATGCTCGATGCGCTCCAGAGTTCGATTTCGATGGTGCGGCCTTTGGCGGCTGCGTCGTCGATGCTCTTCTTGCGCCACTTTTCGTAGCGCTGAACTTCGCTGGCCTTCTTGCCAGATCGGTTGTCACGCAGGTCGATAGGCAAGCAAACGACGAATGCCATCAACTGCGGATGGGAGCTGTGCGCACGCTGTAGCGAGTCGTTCAGGTCGGCTACTTGCCCGTCATCAAAACCGTTGATGAAGTACTTCGCTTGCCAGCCAACCTCGTGCCCGTCAACGTAGGTCCGGTAGCACTCGAGGCCTTGATCGGCCCCCGGACCTTTTCGGATGAACTGGGATCCCTTCGCCGGGTCCTCCAGGGCAGCCAGCTGACAGCAGAGCTCTTCGAAACCGCTGTTCTGCGTTCCTCGATGTTCCCGAATACGTTTGAAGTCCAAGGTCAATGCCAACGCAGCCTCCCTATTTGTTCTTGGGCGCTGTCCTTGCGTTACCCGGACCGCCCCTTCCCTGGCGCGCTAGTGTACACGCGATACTGACCTGCAAGCTTCAGTGCATCTGCTACCACCGGCAGCAACCGCTACACAGCTGTCGTTCATGCAATGCAGCTTCAACGTCTGCAATGGCACCGAATTGCTCGCGTAGGCTTTCCGGCAGGATTCAGATGCAAATTCAACCAGCGGTTGCATATGGTTGACGTGCTTTCGAAGCATTGACGGGCTCACAGCTCTCCCCTACAAGCCTGGCAAGAAACTGTCCGAGGCAGTCAAGATCATGAGTTTCACGGTCAAGTATAAGCACAATGATCCGGAGCTATTCCTGGTATCAGACTTATATAGCGAGTACGCCGAGTGTTTCCGGAGGCAGCACACCATCGGTTTCGGGAAAAAAAATCATAATTCGACAATCAAATCATTCCGAAATCCGATGCTGGACTGTTCACTGGGGTAACCGAGTTGATTTGAAATCACGCGGCAACCGCCTTCCGCCAAGAAATCGTTATTCGTGTGAGTATGGCCGTGACACCAGACCGATATCTGGTGTTTTTCCATTAACCTAGAAAGATCGGTCACAAAATACGGCGACACATCGCTTCCTTCGTGCTGCGGTGCTACGCAACTGCGATGCGGAGCAAAGTGCGTGACAACAACCGTCTTGCCGTCGAATGGCTTGGATAATTCGGCATCCAACCAACGAATCGCAGTCCGGTGCAACTTGAGGGTGTCACGTGGTTCCAGACGCTTGCCGCCCTTGCCGTAAATCATCCAGTAATCGTTGATGCTGCGTTTGGCGACGGCCATGTAGGCATCTGCTTTGTTGGCACCGTACAGATCGAAAGCGCTCCAGAGCGTACAACCGAGAAAGCGCACCCCGTTTAGCTCACAGGTGTGTCTATCCAAAAAGAACACCCCTGGGTGTTCTTTCACTGGCTTCTGCAATTCAGCTAGCATGCCAAGGTGAGCCTCGTAGTACTCGTGGTTGCCAGCCACGTAAATGACCGGTTGCTGAAACGTTCTCGCGGCCCAAGCAAGTCCGTGTGTATGACTGCCAATATCACCAGCCAGTATCACTACATCCACATCAAGCGAAGGTGGCTCCCATGCCTTCATTTCGAGATGCAAATCGGAATACAGCGCGAATCTCATTTCGCCGATCCCAGATGCTGCTCAGCCTCACCGCCCGCTGCGATCCAGCCTATCCGATTTGCCTTTGCATCGTCCAAAGCGTGATGTTGGCGCAATCCACCAGCGAATGCTTGTTCCAGTGCGTTGTTGAATAGTTCTCCGGCATCAGCATCAAATAACAGAATTTCAGGCTTGCCATGGAGATTTGCCGGCCAAATTCCGGGAGACTTAAAAATATTTTCAATCCAAGGCCAGTCCCACGCCAGGCTATCGGTGGCCAACTTAACTGGCACCTCAAAGCTCTCGATCCAGTTGCCAAGGCGTGATGATAGGAGATGAAATGGCATATGCATTTCTCCGCCTTCTAAGAGCGGCAACACCACCTGGCGGGCAAAATCGCCACAATCCTTGTGGTGATAGGTATCTGACAGTTCGGCATAGAACGTCTGTCCATCCTCCGCAACCAAGCCGATAGAGATTAGTTTGGCTTCCCAATGTAAGTCTGTAAATTCAGTGTCAAAAAAGATAAGCATAAGTTCACAAACTCAATGTCATTGGTCATATAAATCACTTTACGGATTTTTAGCAGGCAGTCAAAAGAGCGGGATTCACGGCGACGACCTCATTTCATTTCTTTGGTGACTACAGCCCTCTTACCAGTCGGTCACTGTAGGCATGATTGATGATCAGCTTCGGCCGAGTTCGAGCCAAAACCAATGAACCAAGAGTGCCGTCTCTACCTACCTGCAATGCTGCTTCGCTTTTTTCAGCCTCCGACATTCCCAAGGGGGCATCGGATCTGCTTCCTGCCATAGCCCGATGTGCAGTACCCGAGCCCGTCGTTCGCCTTCCAAATAAGCTAGCCGCTGAGTTTCAGATAACTCCGACGCAAACTGATGGGCGTACCAGGCGTATCCTGCCTCAATCAGCGCCTGGCCAAGATCCTGGTTTCCTGCACGCACATGACAGACTTCTCGGTCATACCGATCCCGCTTGTAGCACCAGACGGTCGTTTCTTTCCCATCCACCAGCGACTTCAGGAAACCCGCGGCCGCTCGCCAGTAAGCCTGACCGGTTTCAGGCGTATCGGCACCCGAGAAACGAATATTCAGGACACCCCGCTCAGTCGTTTGCAGCTTGATCGTGTCGCCATCGTGGTTCTTAATGACAGTCCCCGTGGCCTCGAACGGCGCATGCGGGCCGGGTTTCGCCAAAGCGATCGGCGATCCTGCAAACACCAGCAGGATCAAGACAAGGTGCCTGAATTTTGTGCAGTGCATGGAAATCCTTATCCGGTCAGTGTCTTGCCACACAGTCTCAGTGCCAACTCACAGAGTTATCCCCAGATTTGGTGGATAAACATCCTTTATCAAAGCAAGGATTGTTGAGGCTGTTCAGCAACCAGATTCTCTGCCGGGAACGGATACAAGAAATCCCGGCTTTCCGATACGGTAGCCTGGAGCCAGGAATCGAAGTCCTGCTCGTGAAGAATCACGACCGAGCGCTTCTCGTCTTCGGGCTTGTGGAACTGACGCATGAAGGTATGCTGATCGGCATTGATGGTCAGCATCGTGTAGCTATAGGTCACGTCGCCGGACGGATTGCGCCAGGATGACCACAGGCCGGCAATCCCCATCGGCTTTCCATCGGCACGGGTGATCCTGGTCGGTACGGCTTTTCCACTGCGCCAGTCCGGTTCATAGATCGCTTCCGCCGGAATGATGCAGTGTCGAGTCTGACGCCAGGCATCCCGGAACGACGGTTTCTCATGCACCGTTTCCGATCGGGCGTTATAGGTGTTGCGGGCGATGGTCGCGTCCTTGGCCCAATGCGGAATCAACCCAAACGAGCCGACCAGCAATTCGCGGAAGGGAACTGCCTCGTCACCGACTTCGGCGAACTCATGTTTGCGCAGGAAAGGTCCGTGATAGCCCGGCCACAGGCTGGGCTTCAGACCCAGCGGCAAGTCGCTCACGCCAAAGAAGCTAGTGAGACGAGCGGGATCGGTTTGCGGATCGTAGTGGGCACACATGCAATCGAGCATACCAAAAACAGAATTCGGTGTATCGGCCTGCAACCCAGATGGTTCGCGGGATCTCAAGCCTTGTTAGGTAATTCGAAATGCATACAGTATTGCGGCCACCCGATTACTGTACGAATATACAGTGCATCAAGAACAAGGAGCCGAACATGATTCGCATCGTCTGCCCGCACTGCCATGCCCCCCTTTCCAGTGCGGAACTGGAGCAAGCCACGGTCGATGGCCATTTGAGCCTGATCTGTCCGGAGTGCGCATCCGTCCTGGTTTCGGACCGCGAAACGGACCACCACACCCTGGCTGAGTATTTCCCGGACGAGATGCTCGCTCATGCCTGAGCTGTCACTTCCGCTGGCCGATCTGCCAGGGGCCTTCATTCCACTACCAGGCGCGCCACGCCTGCCATTGCCGGTTGACGAGGTTCGGGTGTCGGCCGGCTTTCCGAGTCCGGCCGCCGACTATGCGGACAAGCGGCTCGACATCAACGAGTACCTGGTGCGCAATCCGGTCTCGACTTTCTTCTTCTCGGTGGAAGGGGACTCCATGCAAGGCGCTGAGATTTTCGATGGCGATATGCTCGTCGTCGACAAAAGCATTCGTCCCCGCCATGGACAGATCGTCATCGCCTTTGTCGATGGCCAGCGTCTGGTCAAGCGGCTCTATCGGTGTGCGGGCCGGGTTGCCTTGCTGGCTGAGAATCCCCTCTATCCCCCGCTAGAAATTAACGAGGGCATGGAATTGCTGATCTGGGGCGTGGTCACCGGCAAGTTCAAGCACTTTGGTGCCTGAACGATGACCATCTTCGCCCTGGTCGATTGCAACAACTTCTACGCTTCCTGCGAGAAGTTGTTCAATCCGACGCTGAAAGATAGGCCAGTCGTCGTTCTCTCCAATAACGATGGCTGTGTCGTCGCCCGCTCAGCCGAAGTCAAAGCGCTCGGCATCGCCATGGGGGTGCCGTGGTTCAAGATTCAACAGGAAGCAAAACGCTACGGCATTGTGGCGTTCAGTTCGAACTACGCCCTCTATGCTGACATGAGCAATCGGGTGGTGGAAATCCTGTCCACATTCTCGCCAAACATTGAGGTGTACAGCATCGATGAAAGCTTCCTGGACTTGTCAGGGTTTGAGCGGGTGGGTTACCAAGCTTATGGGGCAGAGATGCGGCAACGGATTGCCGACTGGCTGGGACTGGCCGTGTGTGTCGGTATCGGGCCCACCAAGACCCTGGCCAAGTTGGCGAATCATTGTGCGAAGAAGAGGCTGGCTGGAGCGGAGGGGGTATGTGACTTCACGACCATGACACCTGGTGAATTATTGACCCTGTTCGAGCGGATTGAGGCGGGTGAGATCTGGGGCGTCGGTCGCAAGATAAGCGCCAAATTGGAAGCGATGGGCATTCTGACCGTCCGGCAATTGCATGATGCCGATGCTGAAACCTTGCGTAAACGTTTCTCAGTGGTGCTAGAAAGGACTGTTCGGGAACTGCGGGGGGTGTCCTGTATCGATCTGGAGGAAGTCGTTCCCGACAATCAGCAAATCATGAGCAGTCGCTCGTTTGGGTCGCTGGTCTATGACCTGCCCAAGCTCGAAGAGGCGGTGTCGAGCTACATCGCCCGGGCAGCGGAAAAGCTCCGAGCTCAGGATGCGCTGGCCGGTGCAGTTCACGTCTATATCCGGACCAACATCTTCAAGCCGGAAGCGCCGCAGTATCAGCCAGCCATGACCGTGCCTCTGCCCGAGGCCAGTGCGGATACGCGCGTGCTGACTCGGTGGGCGCTGCGGGTGTTACGGCGGATATATCGGCCCGGCTTTGGCTACCACAAGGCGGGGATCACCTTGCTGGAAATCGTGCCACGGGGTAATCAGCAGCTTTCCTTGTTTGTGCCAACAATGGTGGAAGCAAGTCGGAACGACACGTTGATGGCGACACTCGATGCCATCAACGGGCGGTATGGTCGTGGGGCGCTCAGGCTAGCTGCGGAAGGCGTGACCAAGACCTGGCAGATGCGACGGGGGAACTTGTCGCCGCAGTACACGACGGATTGGGAGGGGGTGGCGAGGGTGGCTGCCATTTAGGCATCTGCCTGAAATTCGGTCTGAATGGCCGTTCTTGCTTGTGTCTGCAGTTGGCGGCACACGAACGTGCCGCGGTTATTGAAGAGCACAACACTTCTGAAAGGCTCGTTCTTGGCGGGCTTGATACAAGTTTGTCGAAGATTCCATACTGCAGGCAGATTCTGTGTTGTTAGCTTGCCATTTGAATTCTTCGACCCGCAAAACCATCAAGGAGGCGATGCACCATGAATGAATTCGTTGAAGGTTTCATCAAGGGCGCCAAGGAGACCCCAAAGGGGTATTTCGCGCCGGCAATCGCCCTCTGGCGCTTGCTCGTCGAGGTTACAGAGTCGCTGACCAAAGAGCAGGTCCGGTAGCTCCATGCCTGAACAGGGCAAAGCATCGCCCAGCTTCGGCTGACATTCAGCGCGCCAACCAGTTCAGTTTCTCAATTGCCCACTGGCGAGAGCTAACATATTGTTGCTGTTCAATGTGCGGGGAGCGCGATGTTTGGTCTGATTCAGTCAGCTACAAATTCGCTGCGGATATCCGTAAAAGTGCAGGTTGAGCCGATCAGCATTAACGCCGGCTAAGCAAATGCCCCTGACTGCATTTTTTCAAGAAGGCCAGCAACCAGGCTTCTGCCTTCTTTGGTACCCAAATAGCTATTCGGAGTAGCGGAGTTCAATGCGGGGTTGGGCGTAGACAACCATCTTTTTAGCCAGGCACTCGCGTTGAAACTCTCGGCGTCTCCAGACTCCTGGATTACTTTCTCCACCAACCGCAGAAGATCTGCCTCAGCTTGGGTGCGATTGCTTTTCTTTTTACCCAATTTTCCCTCCATGCGCTGAGCAATAAGCTCAGAGCCTACCACCTTCGTTTAACATTCCAACGCCTTTAAGTCTGAAGATCGGCCTGAACGGCCGTTGGCTGAATGCTCAGAAACAGGCAGCAACCTACTGCTTACCTGCCGTTCAGTCTTGCGAGGCGACGAACGGCAGCTTTCCGATCCAACGAATGCGTACTCCGTGCCCAAAACGGCCATCGCGGTTTCCCGATAGCTGCCGGTCAGCAAAACTCGGGATTTTCGTACTTGGATGCTCCGAAGCAGACATTGGCGACTTCACACTACCGGCCAGGAAGAGACACTCAGTGTCAATAAACATGGCTCATCTGATTGACTGGTAACAG
>VIKE01000128.1 GCA_008080565.1 Rhodocyclaceae bacterium
CTCCTTGGTGGCGCCAACGTAGAGGACCTTGAAAATGATTCCGAAAGCACTGACCGAACTGCAGCAAGCCGATATTGACCTTTTGGTTTCCAACCGAACTCAGGAGGGCAACCAACTCGATTTCAAGCAAACAATCGTCGGTGGCACTGACGCTGACAAGAAGAAGTTCGCGGTGGACGTATGCGCGTTCGCGAATACTCGGGGTGGCGACATCGTTCTCGGTGTGAGGGAAGAGCGTGGAACAGCGGTGGAAGTGGTCCCCTTGACCGTCGACCCTGACCAAGAGACGCTTCGGCTGCAAAACATGGTGGCAGACAGTTTCGACCCACGACTGGTCGGCGTGCAGATTGCCCCCGTGGCCTACGATGCCGGGCACGTCTTCGTCGTTCGAGTGCCCCAATCGGTCCAAGGCTTGCACCGGAGCAAGCTCGACCAGCACTTTCACATTCGAGAGTCGCGGTCGAACCGCCAACTCGATGTGGCATCCCTCATCACTCGAATAGATGTGATTCGAGGACAACGCGATCGCCGCGAAGAGTTCCTTGCCCAGCGGTATGCGTCCGTTTTGACCAAGCGGACACCGGTAGCGCTTCGACCAGGGCCGAAAATGATGACTCATATCTTCCAAGCCAACGCTGCGTTTGGTGCAGAGATCTTGGATGTGTCGCCGGTGGCGGCAATCGGAAGTCTTCCGGTGCCGACCTTGAACAATGGCGCGGCGGACTTCCGGATGACGTTCGAGGGACCGATGCACCATACCCCCATCAATGACGGCATGATTCGCGGGTTCACGCTGGCCCATCACAATGGTGTCATTGAAGGAACCTGGAAGGTTGCAGATCCCCGCGAAAGTCGCGTTGAGGTGGTTGCGGAACACATTGAATCGCAGGTACTGGAGTTCCTTCGAAAGGTCGTTGAGCGCGCTCGCAGAGAGTTGACGTTTGATGTTCCTCTGGTTGTCCGAGTTGCGCTGGTAGGAGCGGAGGGTGCCGTAGTGGTGACCAACAATCGTGAGTTGCGGCGGCATCATGAGGAAGACACACCGCTGAGCCCAGTTGACCGGACTGTCTTGCAGCTTCCCGATGCTCTGGTAAGTGAGTGGCCCGTTCCCGACCTCCCCGAACTCTTCCGCCCTGTGTTCGACAGGTTGTGGCAGGCCTCCGGATACCAAAGAAGCTATCAGTACCTCCATCAGGACGGTCGATTCACCTGGCAAGGCTAAAAGGATGACAGCTCATGCTTGAATGGTTTGTTCGATTCCTCCTAGGCAAGGCTTCCAGTTGGGGGCTTAGAAAGCTGACGGGTTTTACCCGGCGCGAAAAAGCACGAGCTGCGCTCAAGGGTGGAGACTCATACCGACCAATGAGCCTCGATGGAATGGTTGCGGCTGCGATCGACCAGCTATTGCGCGAACCCCTCCTGCCAGCGGGCATCGTACAGGTCGATGTTGCTCGGACATGGCTGTCATCCGCGGAAACTCAGAAAGCCCTGACCAACTTCTTGTTGGCGAGGATGGGTAGCAACGGCGCGCTTGCGGCAAGAGCGCTTGGACAACTTGCAGAGAGCTATGCCGAGGCAACGGGTGAAGCGTTGCAACTCGCTCACGGACGGGTGGAGGCAGTCGCGAACTATGCCGCCACCTTGCTTGCGGCAGAACCTAGCTTCATAGCGTCACAAGTTTTCGAGCTGGCAGCAGACAACCGCGAAAGGCGCCAAGCCGGGCAAGAGCTACCTGACCCTGGTGCATTGGTTGAGGTCGCTCGCGACCTACTAGACCAAGCCCCGAAGGCGGCGAAGCTGTTGGAGCAGCGAGTTGCCGCCGTTTTTGACATGAAAACTCAAGGGGGTGCGCACAAGCGTTTGGACATTGAGGCGTTACTGACTCTCCTTCAAGACCGCAGGCTTGTTGTCATTGACGGGGAAGGCGGCATTGGAAAAACGACCGCACTTGTCGAACTTGGGCACGCAATGCTCGCTGGTGCGAACATGCCGGTCCCTTTGTACGTTTCAGCAGTAAATTGGGTGTACTCGGGGCGCTCACTTCTAGGCTACGTCGCCGGCCTGGCGGGAGTTGGTCGAAGCGGCATAGACGAGACGGCTCTATCCCGCCTGCTAGTAGCCGGCAAGGTGGCCCTTCTCCTGAACGGATGGAACGAGATTTCGGCCTCCGACAAGAGCCTCGCTGTTGCAAGGGCAGACGATTTTCTCGGCGGGCATCCCAATGCGATGGTCGCCTGCACATCGAGGCGTGCGGAGGGGCCTTTTGCGGCAGCATCAGGAGCGGTAGTAGGTGTTGTCGAGTTCAATTGGGAGCGTCAGCGCACGCTGATTGAACGGGCGCTTCCCAAGGAAGCTGCAGATAGGTTGCTGGGGCGGCTGCAAGCCGACACGCCACTGCGGTTGCGCTGGGCGATTCACCGCTCTACCGCAAGCATCGAACCTACCTAAAGGCACTCGCGCGGACCCTCACCGCCGCAGGAAGTACGGACATGTCCCTTGATGAGGCGGAACGCTGTGTCGGAGCCACGCTTGTCCAGCTCCAACAGTCCAAGGAAGTCCAAGGCGTCGACTTGGAGCCATCGCGGATTGTCGATGCGCTGTGCGACACGCATCTGCTGCACCGCGAGCAGGCCACTGGGAATCTGAAATTTTCTCACCATAGGTTTCAAGAGTTCTACGCCGCCACCTGGATACTCGACCGCATCTCGACGGAGGGGCAGTCTGCCGAAGAACTGCGAACCTTTTCCAAAGAGGTATTTAATTGGCCGACTTGGACGGAAGCCCTTAACCTTGCGGCGGAGAAGCTGGCTGCCAGCGGTCCTCCACTGGCACGGTCGCAGCTTGTTGCTCTTGCGCTCAGAGCTGACCTAACGCTTGCCAGCGAGCTGGCGGGCGCGGTCCAAATGCAGCCTGGCGAAGGTGGTCCGTTCGAGCAGCTCATAGAAGGCATCGAGCAGCTGCACGGCGCAACGTCGAAGGCTGCAAAGCGTCACGCCTTCGCCTGCATGGCGCTCACCCGAGCTACTGCCTTCGCGCCGGCGCTCTCCACGGTCATAGAAAGCACTGACAGGCAGGAGGCGTTGGGTCTGTTCAACGACGTCGGCGGTGTAAGCGTAAGGTCCTTCGGCGATGACTTGCCGGACCGCTTTCGTTCATGGACGCCAGAGCAACGGCAGACTTTTGTGAGCGGCCTTGGCAGCTTCCCTGAGAATTTGTCTTTTCTTACAGACATCGCATGCCGCGACGCTGACCCCAATGTTAGCGCCCAGGGAATCGCTACGCTTGCCTGGGAGTTCCCGGCGTCAGAGGCGGGACTCGATGCGTGGTTTGCAGCGTCAGATGAAGTAAAGGTCGAGCACGAAGCCTTTCACGCCGTTCTGTTCCTGGTGACCGCGGACCGGATGCCACGGTTGATATCCGAGGTTCAGCGGCTGACCAAGGACCTCGGCGACAAGAACTTGCTATTGCAGCTAGCTCGGGAGGTTCCACTGGAACAGCGGGGGTTCGCACTTGAGGCCGCCAAGCAGGTCCTCCGCGAGGCCCATCTCAATCGTGCTCCCAATGACGAAACGGTCCAACTAGTGGCGAGGTTTGACTCGGCTGCATTGCTGGCCATCGCGGAGGAGCAGCTGCAACAGCAGCGTGTCGCACCCGATTGGGTTGCGGCCCATCTAGCATCTCTTAGCGTAGAAGAGCGCCAGACTTCATTTTCAAGAGTATTCCCCCTCATTCGAGACCAGAATGCGGACGATGTCGACGGCGCGCGGATTGGCTCGCTCGCGGGCAAAGACGACGTGGCCGATATCGTCCGTCAGTGGATTGATCTTTCACAGTCGGAGCCGGAAGAAAGAGAACGAGAGCGCCTCCTTTCACGCATCTTGTTCGCGGCGAGCACAGATGACCTCGCAGCAGCCGTCCTTGCAAAAAGAACTGAGACTGACCCGTCACGGGTGCGAAGGATGCTCGACCTGTTGCAGCGCTCGCGCTTCGTCGAACGTTCCACGGACCAAGCCCTGGAAGAGCGGCGGACGTTAGAGCCAGCAGTTGCGCGAGAACTGCTGGAAGCGTTCTGGAACTTGCCGGAACCAGCAGAAATACCCACTCACGGAGTGAAAGCCATCTTGTGCGTTCTTCTGTCTCGCGCAGACCCTGTGCTTTTCGAGGAACGAATCTTTGAGGGGTTGATGCTGGAGGTAGCGCGACGAAAGGCCGTTGCTGGTCGTCGAGCCGCTACTGTGGCACTTTCCTACGGTGGCGAGTTCGAGCGCGCGGCGATGGCTTGCGGCGCGTCGATGGCTCGGCGTCTCTTGCCTCTGTTTGACCCACACGATGAAAGCAACGTTCTATTCGCCGTGTTGCATCAGATTGCCATCCAACCCTGGCGTCGAACCACATTTCAAAGTCAGCTAGACATCAAGGCCCGTCAGGAGAGACTCTCGGAAGGTCTGGTGCAAAGTCAGCGCGACGTGGAATTGCAAGGCATCACTGACGAATTTGCCACAAAGGTCGCTGCGATGTTGGAAGCCTGCGGGGATGCCGAGCTCAGTCCGCGAGAGAACCGGTTTTATCGCAGATGGTGGTTAATGAAGTCGCTTGCCAACTTGCCGACAACCTTTGGATGGGCTGAGCTCCGGAATAGCCTCATCCGACGTGATGCGCCAGCCGACAGGTTTGCGTACACCCTAAACGCGCTTGTGTCGCAGGGGGTCAACATCGAGGATGAGCGCCTAGTCGGGGCTCTAAGGACCAAGTTTAAGGAGAGGGCCGAGTCCACTGAGTGGTTTGACCAGCAGGACACAAGCCTGGAAGATTTAGCGGCGCTGCACTTTTTTGTATCGAGTGACGTGTTTACGGCTGTGGACCTGGACGCCACAGTAGACCTGTGGGCATCAAAGGCGCAGAGCTACGTCGTCGTGCGGAAACTTCGTGACCTAGGCAACCCTGCCGCGATGGCACAACTCACGCGGCTGAGTAAACGAGGCACGTTCGCGAATACAGACGAGGCTTTATATACGCTGATGCAAGTCCCCGAGGGGCCCAGACTCATGCTTGAGATGGCGGAGGATGGTTCGCTGTTCCATTTGCTAGAGGGGCATGGCGGCAGACGACAGATCACGAGCGCGCTTGCTCCGCTTATCGGGGGCAACGTGGAACTTCTGCACAAGATTCTAGATGTGTGTGCCCGACAAGGTAAGGCGGCAGGTGAAGTGCTTGCATTTGAGCTCGTGTCCGCGTTCCCTGCGCCTGACACTAAGGCTCTCGACTACCTTCTTGAGTACGTAGACCGTGCTGTCCAAGGTGGTGGGAGTTACGTTGTCAACTCTCTGCCCAACCTCTTCGAGGAACGCGAGCCCGTTGAGGGTTCGCCAAACACGCATCATCTATTTCCGCGCGCTTGCAATTATGTTCGGACGCGACTCTTCGAAATGGCCATGACACCGGGACCGACGGCGGCGGTTGTCGCAGAAGTCCTCCTTGCGATTGAAGACAGGCGGTTCTCACTTGGGCGACCATCGAACGAGCCGAGACATCCGAATATGGACTCCGAACATTCTTGGCCTCAGGACCTTTCGTCGGCACTTGATGGATAAGCCGCGCAGGAAGGTTGCAGCTTACGGGGGTCAGCGCTTACAACAAGCCTTCGATGAAAACCAAGTTAAGCAAGACATAGAAACCCGCCGCGGCGAGTTTCTTTTTAACCGCGCGTCGCTAACTTCAAAGCAGTCAGGGGAGATGTCTAATGCCTGCTTTCAGGCCCCGAAGTGGCGGCCACCAATTTCCGCTTTGGGCACGATGCCGTAGGCCATGAATGGCTGCTGAACGGGGTTGAACTGAACCACCGGACAACTGACAGTCGCGAGCACCCGCAATCAGCCTACTGCAGTCACAGAACAAGATATCCCCGTCTTCAAGACTCTCAGGAGTGCTGACGTATTCACGACGCAGTCTCAGCGTTGCACCTTCTGAATCTAAACTCCGTACCTGCGCCTAATCGACTCTCTCAGTTCATCGATCACCTTTTCCACGTGCAACCGCAGCAAAGCAATCAGCCTGATACCGCTGCAACAACCGCGCACCCATGAACCTCCTCTTCATCTGCAGCAAAAACCAATGGCGCAGCCCCACGGCCGAGCAGATTTGGCGCAGGCAGCCGGGTTGCAGCGTGCGCTCTGCGGGTACCAGCCCGAATGCGCGGCATCCGGTGTCCAGTGCCGATCTGGCTTGGGCCGATGTGATTTTTGCCATGGAAGAAAAACACAAGTCCCGCTTGTTGGCCGAGCACCGCAGTGTGGTGGCTGGCAAGCCCATTCACGTGCTCGACATTCCCGATGACTACCGCTACATGGATCCTGAACTGGTGGCGCAATTGCAAGCTTCAGTGGGCGGGATTCTTGGGCTGTAGTCGACAAACCACAAAAAAACCATGACCACCACTCTCATCTGCATTGCCCGCCACGGCGAAACCGACTGGAACAAAAGCGGTATTTTGCAAGGCTGGATTGACGTACCCATCAACGACCAGGGGACACTCCAGGCGCACGAATTGGCGGCAAGCTTGGCGCAGGCCGGTTTTGCCGCGGTGTGGAGCAGCCCCTTGGTGCGGGCCAGCAAGACGGCTGAAATCATCGCCCATCGGCTGCATTTACCGCCACCGTCTTGCCATGACGGGCTGCGTGAGCGCAACTTTGGTGCAATTCAAGGGATTCCGAAGAATGAATTGGCCGAATTGAACCCGGCCCAGCTTGAGCAGATTCTGCGCCGCAACCCGCAGGCTGAATTTGTCGGTGGCGAGTCCATGGATGAATTCGCTGACCGGGTGCTGGGGGCCTTCAGCGACATCGGCCTGCGGCATCCCGGCACCCGGGTGCTGGTCATCACCCATGGCTGGGTGATGGACGTGGTGACTCGTCATATCAAAGGCTTGGCCCGCCACACGGTCATGCACAGCAAACCAAAAAACGGGGAATGCCTCTGGATTGAGGCCAGGCCGGGAGTGCTGGCAAATATGATGCAAGACCCTCCTCATCCACCAACTTTTTCTTGACGGGTCTCCACCATGCTGAAACTTTTATCTTCTTTTGCGTTGTTGGTTTTTCTCATTCTCACCTGTGCGCCTCATAGGGTTTGGGCACAGCAGGCTTACCCGACGGTGGATTTACTCGCAACCAGCAACACCGTGGTGGGTGAGGCGCTTCGCTACCCCACCAGTGGCCCGGCCAAGGTCACGGTGAGTATCGTGACCATTCTGCCGGGAGCCAACACCGTACTGCACCGACACCCCGCGCCGCTGGTTGCCTACATTCTGGAGGGTGAGATGAGCGTGGATTACGGTGAAAAAGGCCAAAAGGTGTTCCGCAAAGGTGATGCTCTGGTGGAAGCCATGGACGTGCCACACCGGGGAATGAACCACGGCAGCAGCCCGGTCAAAATACTTGCGGTCTATCTGGGCGCAGAAGGCACGGCCAATGTGGCACTGGAGCCCTCAACCAGTGGTATGGTCAAGCCATGAAAACACACATCGATCATCTGGTTGTCGTCGCAAAATCGCTTGAACAGGGGGTGCAGTGGTGCGAAGCCACTTTGGGCATCACACCCGGACCTGGCGGTGAGCATGCGCAATATGGCACACACAACCGCTTGTTCAAAATAGCCACGCCAGCGCACCCGCTGGCTTATTTTGAAATCATTGCCATCAACCCAGGAGCCAAAAGAACGGGTAGCGCCAGCTCCCAACGCTGGTTTGACATGGACAACGCCGCGCTGCAGGCCGCCGTGGCGATTGAGCCGCGACTGGTGCATTTTGTGGTCAATACCACGGAGATTCAGGCGGCACGGATCGCCCTCAAGAACTTGGG
>VIKE01000129.1 GCA_008080565.1 Rhodocyclaceae bacterium
TGACCACCAACGGGGTGATGCCGAAGGCAGCGGCCACGTCCTCGACCGACTTGCCTTGCCCGATCAGCTTGGCGAAGGCCGCGAACTCGTCGGCGGGATGCATGGGGATGTGGAAGCAGTTCTCCGACAGGCTGGCAATCAGCGCCCGGTCGGCCGGCACGACCAGCACGGGCACGGGGTAGTTGTCGGCGAGGTCGCCGCTGCCCACCAACAGGGTCAGGGCTTCGAGGCGGCGACCGCCAGCGCAGACATCGTACCGACCCCGTGCGCCCTGCACGACGATGAGGTTCTGCAACACACCACATTCCTTGATAGATGCGGCGAGTTCGGCGATGGTCATTTTCGGGGTACTACCGCCGGAGCGCGCCTGATGGTCTTTGGAGAGAATCAGCTTGTTGAGGGGGATGAAGGTGCGCGGTGATGCCGAGATGATTTCGTCGATTTCGGCTTTCGAGAATTTCATAATGTCTCCTGAACAGTTAGAGGAACAGCGCCAGAGAGCGCGTCCATGAGTTCAGAATCTCATTGGCATCGTGTGATTCAAGTCACCAGGCATGCGACGGTGCGATGGGCCGACATAGGCGTCAGCCAGATGACGCGCTAAGATGACGGCTACCTAATAAAGAAAAAGGCATACGCTGGGATGGGAAAAGGTATCAAGATGCGGTCTGCGCAAGACCGCCATGGCAATCCGTATTCGGTTGAGGCCTTGCAGGCCATGCATGATCGCCAGCAAACCATCCCTGATCTAATCTGCGACCATCCGCCTTGCGGCTGTGACTTGCGCTTCGTCCCGCGCTATCAGCAGAATCGTGCCAACCGGATCGAACCGATCGATGTTCCCGCCTATATTGGCCTGACCAGCGACTCCGAACACATCACCGGCTGTCGCTATGACGCCCCGGGGCGGATCACAGCCATCGTCGCGCAATCCGATCCCGATTTCATCAAGGCACTGGATGACGGGAAACGTGAGTTGCGCCTGCTTGCACTTCACAACGGCCTGGGAGGCCGCAGTCTTTCAGGCGTCACATCTGCGCCTGGTGGCAAGGCAACTGCCGGTGCCCCGAGTGGAAATAAGACAACGAATTTCACCCAGACCGAGGAAAAGCTCTCCAGTTATCTGCGCACCACGGCCGATCTTGTTGCGCTCCGCGCCCTGTGCGAGTCCGATGCACTACTCGCCGCTGAACTGATTTTGCGCTTCGGTACCAAGCGGATTATCTGGAGCCAGTTCTTCTTCGAACAGGAGCGCTACGACGACGCTTGGGAATTGATCAAAGCAGGCGGTGCCAACGCCTACCCGATTGCCCTGGCCGGCATAGTCAAATCTCATCACGCCCCCAGTCCAGGCGCGAAGTACAAGAGCTGTTTCCTCAATTGCCGGCCGCTTTACCGGCGAACCGATGACGCCGACCGGTTGGACGTATTCGAAGCCAGCGTTGCGCATCCGGATGGCAAGTGGCTTGCCTCGTTTCCGGTGGGTACCGAAATCGTCATGTTCGGCATCTGGAAATTTGCGGAAGCCGTAGAAACGCAGCGCAAGAATCCGCGCGATCCCTCACGCACCACCACCTTCGTGACGCACAAGCTGACCTTACAGCCGAAGTTCAAGCGGCAACTCATCGAAGTGTCGTGATTAAGAATCGCCAGTCACGCCAAACTTCGGTGACTTCCAGCTTCGATAAAGACATGTGCGCTCTCCAGAATACCGATGTCGGAGAACCCCGTGAGCACCTGGCAAATTGACCGCAGCGGCCCATCATCAGAATCGGGGGCATCAACGCCATCCGATGTACCCCTCAAGTGGGCACACGACGCACTGACCGGCGAGCCCCGCTATATTCACGACAGCGAGGTCATTGACCACCAGTGTTCCTGCATCTGTACCGCCTGCCGCCTGGTTTTGACGCCCGTCATGGCCGGCCAGCCGCTCCGTGTTCGTCCCACGGCGCACTTCCGCCATCCGGCGGGCTCACAAAAAGATGCCTGCACGCTCGTTGCCGCACGCCTGGCGGCGACCCATCTCCTCTTGGAAAACGGCTTCATCGACCTACCTCGACGCACCATGTCGCGGACTGCAATTGGATTCAGCGGCCAAGGCTACGAGATTTGGGTAGAGGAGCCCTCTGAGCGCAGGGTGATAACGAACGCACGGCTGCACGACCATGCCACGGCCGAACTTACCTTGGATGACGGCCGCAAGCTGCTGGTCGACCTCACTGGACGACGAGAACCTATCGGCGAAGGTAACGGTCAGGCCGTGGTGACGATCTCGCTATCCGACCCGGAACTCGCCATGCTCAGCCCTGACGAAATCCGTTCGCGTTTGCGTATCCTGCCCGACATTCACTGGTGCGCCCATTGGAACAACCAGGCATTGGCCGCCAAAGGGGATGCTGAGGCTTCACGGGCGGCCTGCAATGCACTCGATGACTGGAGTGCCGAAGACGAGGCCGACTTCCGTTCCCGCCTGACGCCTGACATCGACGAAGAGACGGCGCGAAACCTGCGGCGTGAGACACTGCTGCACCGGGAGGCCAAAGCCATTCTCGAACGCGAGCAACGGATCACGACGCCCTGCCTTGAGGTCAGGGTCACCCGTGACCCGCCCGATGAGTTCATCGGCGAGTGGGAAACCGATACGCTTCGCATGAACTGGTTTGCCGCACCGAAAATGCTGGAACTCACCGATGTGCGACTCGAGCGACGTCTGGGCCGAATCGTTCCAGACATCGTCGCCAACCTGGCCGCAAGGGATATCCACGCGGCTGGCATCATCGACACCTGCGTAAACGATGGTTTCGAGGAGGAGATCGAAGATACGTCCAGTCTGCCTTGGCCGTCCATTTTGCTCGTGGAGGTCACCGTCACGCATGGCATTGACGAAGAGAAACGACGACGCATCCGCGAACTCAATCTGGCTACGCTGGAAATCGACCTGAGCTTGCTCGGCGGTCGGATCACCCGGGAAGACTTGCGTAACCTGATCGTCGATCAGACCGTCGGCAAGCGCTGGGTGCATCACCCCGTTTTCCCAATCAAGCAGCAGCGGCTCAACACAGCACTCGACGAGCATCCGGTGACGCTCCGCTACCAAGAGCGGCTCATCGAATTGAGACGTCCACAGTGGCTCGCCGTGCCGGCCTCACACTGGGCACACTGCTACCTCGAAGCCGTGACGAGGTTTCATGACGAAAACGTACTCATCAGGCGCGCACAGCGAAAACACCAAGGCGACGGGCCGAAGCCCAAGTTGCTCGGCAAGGAAAGCGGCGCGTGGCCGCAAATTGCCGAGGCGGCAGAAGCCTTGGCAGCGCATGGTCTGCCTGGCGCGGCCGATGCCTTCATGCTCGATGAATCAGGACTGATCGCGCGACTCCTTTCCCTCCAGCGCAACACGGGTGTCGGGTATGACGTCGGCACCGGATATCAGGTCCTGAATGCCATCATGCAAAGCGGGAAAGACAGCAAACGGTGGGACACGCTGTACGCCATCGCAGTAAAGGCATACAGCCTTGAAGCGCACTTCACGTCAGACCAGGCCCGCAAATACGACGGGTGGCGGCAAACCCTCATCGCCAAGGTCGACGCCAATGACGAGGCCTACATGCGGCCAGCTACCTTCGATGCCTTATTGAGCGTGCTCTTCCCTGACATGGCGGAGCGCATCAACAAGGGCTATGGTCGCCTGCCCGACCAGGCGCGGTAACGCGCCAGCTCCTCTCTATGAGCCCCTGAGCGACAAGGCGCGCAATCGCCAGCCCTTGAGGGTGGCAACCGCGGTTGCAGACTTGAGCCCCGATAGGCACGGCGTAATACTGCAAGCGCTTCCTGCGGTCATCGTGACCGCACAGCCTTCGTCGTCGACTTCGGTCGCCCCGAAGCCCAGTCCAACTGGCGTCGCGGTCGTTACCCGCCTCTTCTTCTGACAGCACTTCATCGCTGCAGCAAGGTTCTGCGCCCCGCGCTGAACCGAGGTTCGCGCCTGCCGACGCACGTTGGCCGGTTCCCCAAGCATTGCGCATCCGCCACCGCTGCATGCCGGTGCGCCTTGAGGTCCGGCGTGGCTGCACGCCCAGCCTATTCCCGCCGATCTCTCATGACCGCCTTGTTGCCAATCCCACTCGGGGAGCACGCCTCCCGATGGGTCGCTGTGTTCCCCATTTTCTTTGGAGAACACACCGATGGCCCGCCCTACCGCGCCTTCCCTGTGGCTACCCGGGTTCGACCCGATAGCCCCGGCACTACCCTCCCTGGCAGAGCATGTTTCCCATTTCATACCTCGCGAGCCTGATGGTTGCGTCGAAGCGCAATTCGTCGACGGTGTCCGCGACTTGGAGGAGCAAGAGCAACCGGCAACCATCCGCGCCAACTGGCGGGTGGTGGCCACCGCGACCGAGACCGCCCCGCGCATCCTCTGGCCGCAACTAACCCGCGCTGACCTGGAGCACCTGACCGGCCCGATCGCGAAGTTCGAGGCCAACTTGGCAGCGATCACGCTCCTTCGGGAGATCGAAGCCGAAGTCCGGCCGGCCAGTACGGATGATCGCCAGGTTCTTCGGCGCTACACCGGCTGGGGCGGCCTGCCCGCCAGCTTCAATCTCGAAGCCACCGACAGTGCCTGGGGCGAACGTGCCCGTCGCTTGCAGGCGATGCTCAGTGCCGAGGACTACGAATCGGCGCGCGCCTCCGTCAACAACAGCCACTACACCGAGGTCCCCGTGATCGAGGCGATATGGCAGGCGGTGGAGCGCTTCGGTTTCACC
>VIKE01000028.1 GCA_008080565.1 Rhodocyclaceae bacterium
CATTACTTGATCTTAACCAATTGATCTAAATTGGAAATCTGCGGGGAAACCTCAGGGATAGACCACGGTTATTATGGCTGGCAGAAAACGCTGCTCCCCCATGTTTCCTTCTGTTTTCATCATTCACGAAGAATAGGGGGACAGACTCGCAAGGTTAAAGGGGGCCGGCTCGATTAATTTTTCGGTTAACCAGGCTTGCTACGGTCAACCGGAAAAAACAGCCAAATTTGAAATCTGCTCTCCGGTGGCTGGCGCCGAGTTTCCCTCCGCTCTGACTTACTGAGCTGCCGAGCTTTCGGTCTTCTCGATTTCCGTCAGCGTCAAATAACCATCCTGGGTGTTGACGACCTTGTAGATGGCGTCGGGCTTGGCCTGGGCTTTTTTGAGCACGGACTGCCATTCGAGTTCGGCCAGGCGCAGGCCGTCGATTTTCTTGTGCAGCGTGGCGACGCTGTCGGCCAGTTCGGTCTTGAGGTCTTCGTTGAATTGCTCGACCTTTTTGGCGGTGGGGTTCATAACGATCAGCACGGTGTTGGCGAGCGTCAGCACAAGCGCTACGCCGACGAGGATCACCGTCAGTTTTTCAAATGATCGCGCCTTGACGGGTTGCTCCTGGCTGTCTTTGGATTCTTTTTCGCTCATGGTCTCGTTCCCGGGTTGCTTGGTGTATCAGCTACTACGGCTGATGTGGGGGAGAACTTGAGTTTTGTGTGGCGGGGCGGTTTTTGCGCCTGCCACGGTCAACCGGAAATTTGGGGCAAATTTGAAATTGTCGGGCCGGCGATGGCGTCGAGGTCGACTTCCCGCAGGTCGGCCAGTACCCGCCAGGCGCTGCTGAAGTCGTCGCCGGCGGTGTAGTCGTTGGGCGTGACGAGGCAGCGCAGGCCGGCGGTGCGGGCGGCGTCCAGGCCGTTGGCGGAGTCTTCGATGGCCAGGCAGTTGTCGGCCGGCAGGGCGAGGCGGTCGAGGACCCAGCGGTAGATGTCGGGGGCGGGTTTCTTGTTGGCCACGATGTCGCCGGCGCCGATAACCTCGAACCAGCCCGGGGCGTCCGGCCCGAGCGTGGCGTGGAGCAGGGCGGTAACGTTTTCCGGGGTGGTTGTGGTGGCGATGGCGAGGCGCAGGCCGCGCTGGCGGGCGTGCTGGATGAGCGCGGCGACGCCGGGGCGGAGCGGCAGGCTGCCGGAGTCGACGAGGCGCAGGTAGTGGCGCGTCTTGGCGGCGTGGAGGTCGCGGACGAGCACCTCAAATTCGGGCCGGGCGGCGAGGGCGGGCGCCTGGCGGGCAGCGTAGTGGCGGATGCGTTCCTTGCCGCCGGTGATGGCGAGCAGCTCGCCGTACAGCCTTTCATCCCAGTGCCAGTCCAGCCCGAGATCGGCGAAGGCGTGGTTGAAGGCGGGGCGATGGCCGTCGCGCTCGGTGTCGGCCAGCGTGCCGTCGACATCGAAGATCAGGGCATGGAGTGGGAGCATGCGCTGAACGATAACCGGGGGTGATTCGGGCATCCAGTCAGGATTTCTGAAGTGGCCGGTAAGCATCGCGTTAATAAGCTATAACTTACTCAGGCGATAAGAAAATCTGACTGTTACTTAATTAATAAGTCACTTATCTTGATTGCCAATGCGGTAACACAAGAATGATTGGAGACACCATGCAATTCGGCCGTACCACCCTCTCGAAGTTTGTTATTGAAAACACCCGCGCCAGCCACGGCGAACTCGGCGCCTTGCTCATTGACGTCGCCGCCGCCGTCAAAACCATCTCGGCGATGGTCGCCAAGGGGGCGCTGGCTGGTCATCACGGCGCACTGGAGAGTACCAATATCCAGGGCGAGGTGCAGAAGAAGCTCGATGTGCTGACCAACGAAGCCATCCTGCGTCACTGCGAGTGGGGCGGCCAGCTGGCCGGCATGGCTTCCGAGGAAATGGACGATCCCTATCCGATTCCGGCCGAGTACCCGCGTGGCCGCTACCTGCTGGTTTTCGACCCGCTTGATGGCTCGTCGAACAGCGACGTCAATGTCTCGGTCGGCACCATTTTCTCCATTTTTGCCCGGTCGACCGCCGGTGATGCGGAGCTTGGCGACTACCTGCGCCAGGGCAGCGAGCAGGTCGCCGCCGGTTACGCCATCTACGGCCCGTCGACGATGATGGTGCTGACGCTCGGCAACGGCACGCACGGTTTCACGCTTGATCGCGAGAGCGGCAACTTCCTGCTGACCCACGCCAATATCCGCGTCCCGGAAGACACCCGCGAATTCGCCATCAACACCTCCAACGAACGTTTCTGGGAGCCGCCGGTGCAGCGCTACGTCAGCGAGTGCAAGGCCGGCAAGACGGGCGTGCGCGGCGAGGATTTCAATACCCGCTGGATCGCCTCGATGGTCGCCGAAGTGCACCGCATCCTGATCCGCGGCGGCATCTTCATGTACCCGAAGGACAGCAAGGATCCGTCCAAGCCGGGCCGCCTGCGCCTGCTCTACGAAGCCAATCCGATGGCCATGCTCATCGAGCAGGCCGGCGGCGCGGCGAGTACCGGCCGCCAGCGCATCCTCGACGTGGCGCCGGACAGCCTGCACCAGCGCGTGCCGGTCATCCTCGGCTCGAAGAACGAGGTCGAGCGGCTCGAGCGTTACCACCAGGAATACGACACCGGGGCCGATCGGCCGTTTGTCTCGCCGCTGTTCTCCGACCGTTCCTTGTTCCGCGACCCGGCCTAGGGCAAAAGAATTCACATCTGCAGGGAGAAACAAATGTCCGTCAAACACCCCATCATCGCCATCACCGGTTCGTCCGGCGCCGGCACCAGCACGGTGATGCAGAGCTTCCAGCACATCTTCCGCCGCGAGTGCCTCAATGCCCAGATCGTCGAGGGCGATTCTTTCCATCGCTACGACCGAATGGCCATGCGCGCCGAAATGAAAGCGCAGGAGGAGGCCGGCAATCGCAACTTCAGCCACTTCGGCCCGGAGGCCAATCTGCTTGAGGAGTTGCAGGACCTGTTCATCGCCTACGGCAAGAGCGGCACCGGCAAGGTCCGTAAATACCTGCACGATGCCGGCGAGGCCGAGCCTTTCGGCCAGCAGCCGGGCACCTTCACGCCGTGGCAGGAGATCACCGCGGCGACCGACCTGATGTTCTATGAAGGCCTGCATGGCGCCTATGCCGATGACCAGATCGACATTGCCAAGCAGGTCGACCTCTGCGTCGGCGTCGTGCCGACCATCAACCTCGAATGGATCCAGAAGCTGCACCGCGACCAGAAAATGCGTGGCTATTCGCAGGAGGCGGTGACCGACACCATCCTGCGCCGCATGCCGGATTACGTCAGCCACCTCTGCCCGCAGTTCTCGCGCACCCACGTCAATTTCCAGCGCGTGCCCATCGTCGATACCTCCAACCCCTTCATCGCCCGTGACATTCCGACGGCCGACGAAAGCATGGTGGTGATCCGCTTCGCCAATCCGAAGGGCATCGACTTCCAGTACCTCATCAACATCCTGCACGGCGCCATGATGACCCGCCCGAACACCCTGGTCGTCCCCGGCGGCAAGATGGGCCTGGCCATGCAGATGATTTTCACGCCGATGGTTTTGCGGTTGATGGACCACAAGCGTCGCGCCTGACTATAGAAAATGGAGAGAGACATGGACCGCAACCAGACCGAAACCACCTTCCGCCGCGAACTGGCCAACGCCGTCCGCTTCCTCGCCATCGACGCCGTCAATCAGGCCAAATCCGGCCACCCCGGCGCGCCGATGGGCATGGCCGACATCGCCGAAGTGCTGTGGCGCGACCACCTCAAACACAATCCGGCCAACCCGCAGTGGCCCGATCGCGACCGTTTCGTGCTGTCCAACGGCCACGGCTCGATGCTGCTCTACGCGCTGCTCCATCTGACCGGCTACGACCTCAATCTCGACGACCTCAGGAACTTCCGCCAGTTCGGCAGCCGCACCGCCGGCCACCCGGAAGTCGGCCACACGCCCGGCGTCGAGACGACCACCGGCCCGCTCGGCCAGGGCCTGACCAACGCCGTCGGCATGGCGCTGGCCGAAAAGCTGCTGGCCCAGCGTTACAACCGGCCGGGCTGCGACATCGTCGATCACCGGACCTGGGTTTTCGTCGGCGACGGCTGTCTGATGGAAGGCATCAGCCACGAAGCCTGCTCGCTGGCCGGCGTCTGGGGGCTCGACAAACTGACCTGCTTCTACGACGACAACGGGATTTCCATCGACGGCCACGTCAAAGGCTGGTTCCGCGACGACACCCCGGCCCGCTTCCGCGCCTACGGCTGGCACGTCATCGGGCCGATCGACGGCCATGATTCGGCCGCGCTGACCGCCGCCATCGCCGAGGCCAAGGCGGTCACCGGCCAGCCGACGCTGATCGTCTGCCGCACCCAGATCGGCTGGGGCTCGCCGAACAAGGCCGGTTCGCACGACGTGCATGGCGCGCCGCTCGGTGCCGACGAAACGGCCGCCACCCGGGCCGCCCTTGGCTGGCCGCATGCGCCGTTCGAAGTGCCGGACAGCCTGCGTACCGCATGGAATGCGCGTAGCGCTGGCGCCGCCGCCGAAACCGGCTGGCAGACCCGATTCGCCGCCTACCGCGCCCAGTATCCGGAACTCGCCGCCGAGTTCGACCGCACCCAATCCCACGGTCTACCGGAAAAATGGCCCGAAATCAAAAATGAGCTGCTTGCTGCGGCCGGCCGCAAGGAAGCCGCCACCGCCACCCGCAAGTCGTCGCAGAACTGCCTCGACCTGCTGGTCGACCGGGTGCCCGAACTGCTCGGCGGCTCGGCCGACCTGACCGGTTCCAACCTGACTGCCGGCAAGGGCAGCGTCGCCCTGCACGAGGCCGGCGAGCGCCAGGCCAACTACGTTTCCTACGGCGTCCGCGAGTTCGGCATGACGGCGATCATGAACGGTGTCGCCCTCCATGGCGGGCTGATTCCCTACGGCGGCACCTTTGCCGTGTTCTCCGACTACGCCCGCAACGCCATCCGGATGAGCGCGCTCATGAACCAGCGCGTCGTCCATGTCCTGACCCACGATTCCATCGGCCTCGGCGAGGATGGCCCGACCCACCAGCCGGTCGAACACGCCAGCAGCCTGCGCATCATTCCCGGCCTCGACCTGTGGCGCCCCTGGCTGGAAACAGCCATCGCCTGGGCCGAAGCGCTCGAGCGCCAAAACGGACCTTCCGCCCTCTTTTTGTCGCGTCAAAACCTGCCGCAATACGGCGGCGCGGCGAGCCGGGCGGAAGGTGCCAGCCGTGGCGGCTACGTGCTCTCCGAAGCCGACGGCCAACTGCAGGCGGTGATCATCGCCACCGGCTCCGAAGTCGCCATCGCCATGCAGGCACAGGCCATCCTGAAAGCCGGCGGGGTCGCCGTGCGCGTCGTTTCGATGCCCTGCACGCGGCGCTTCGACCAGCAGTCTTCAACGTGGAAAAAGCTCGTGTTGCCGCCGGACGTCTGCCGCGTCGCCATCGAAGCCGGGCAGACCGATTTCTGGCACAAGTACGTCGGCCTTGATGGCGACGTCCTCGGCATCGACGAATTCGGCGCCTCGGCCCCGGCTCCGGTGCTCTACGAGCATTACGGCCTGACCGCCGACAACCTGGCGCAGACGGTGCTGCGCACCATCGTCAGTGCGGGGGGAAGTGATGGTGATTTCTGATGCCTGACCCGATGCCCGCCTAGCCCGGCCCAACCCTAATTCAAGCTGTCCCGAATGCCCGTTGTTGCGGGCGTAACGGGCCGGCTCGCTCAAGAATTCTTAATCATCAGGAGACAACACCATGCCAATACGGGTGGCAATCAACGGCTGCCGACATCGAGGTGGTCGCCATCAACGACCTGCTCGAACCGGACTACCTCGCCTACATGCTCAAGTACGACTCGGTGCACGGTAATTTCGACGGCGCCGTGGCGGTCGACGGCAACGACTTGATGGTCAATGGCCGCCGTATCCGCCTGAGCGCCGAGCGCCATCCCGAGCAACTGAAATGGGACGAGGTCAAAGCCGACGTGGTGATCGAGGCGACCGGCCATTTCCTGACCCACGAAGGCTGCCTCAAGCACGTCCATGCTGGCGCCCGCAAAGTTGTCCAGTCGGCGCCAGCCAAGGATTCGACGCCGATGTTCGTCTACGGCGTCAATCACGATACCTACGCCGGCGAGGACATCGTTTCGGCCGCCTCGTGCACGACCAACGGCCTGGCCCCGGTGGCCAAGGTGCTCAACGACAAGTTCGGCATCAAGCGCGGCCTGATGAGTACGGTGCATGCCGCGACTGCCACGCAAAAGACCGTCGACGGCCCGTCCGGCAAGGACTGGCGCGGTGGGCGCGGCATTCTTGAGAACATCATCCCGTCCTCGACCGGCGCCGCCAAGGCCGTCGGCAAGGTCATTCCGGCCCTCAACAAGAAGCTGACCGGCATGGCCTTCCGCGTGCCGACCTCCGATGTGTCGGTGGTCGACCTGACGGTCGAACTCGAAAATCCGGCCTCCTACGAAGAAATCTGCGCCGCCATGAAGGCTGCCTCGGAATCCGGCCCGCTCAAGGGCGTGCTCGGCTATACCGGCGACAGCGTCGTGTCGACCGATTTCCGCGGCTGCCGCCTGCCGTCGATCTTCGACGCTGGCGCCGGCATCGCGCTCGACCCGACCTTCGTCAAGGTCGTCGCCTGGTACGACAACGAGTACGGCTACACCTGCAACCTGCTGCGCCTTGTCCAGCACATTGCGCACTGAAAGGAACGATCATGGCCCTTATTTCCCTGCGCCAACTGCTCGACCACGCGGCCGAGCACAGCTACGGTCTACCCGCCTTCAACGTCAATAACATGGAGCAGATCCAGGCCATCATGCAGGCGGCAGAAGCCTGCGACAGCCCGGTCATCCTGCAAGCCTCGGCCGGTGCCCGCAAATACGCCGGCGAGCCCTTCCTGCGCAAGCTGGTCGAAGCCGCCATCGAGCAATATCCGGACATCCCCGTCTGCCTGCACCAGGACCACGGCACCTCGCCGGCCGTCTGCCAGCAATCGATGCGTAGCGGCTTCTCGAGCGTCATGATGGACGGCTCGCTGGGCACCGACGGCAAGACGCCGACGAGCTACGCCTACAACGTCGAAACGACGCGCAAGGTGGTCGACATGGCGCATTACATCGGCGTCTCGGTCGAAGGCGAACTGGGCTGCCTCGGTTCGCTGGAAACCGGCGAAGCGGGCGAGGAAGACGGCATCGGCGCCGCCGGCAAGCTCGACCACTCGCAAATGCTGACCGACCCGGAGGAGGCCGCCGACTTCGTCGCCAAGACCGGCGTCGATGCGCTGGCCATCGCCATCGGCACCAGCCACGGCGCCTACAAATTCACCCGGCCGCCGACCGGCGAAATCCTCGCCATCGACCGCATCAAGGCGATCCACGCCCGCATCCCGAACACCCATCTGGTCATGCACGGCTCCAGCAGCGTGCCGCAGGAATGGCTGGCGGTCATCCGCCAGTACGGCGGCGCGATGAAGGAAACCTACGGCGTGCCGGTCGAAGAGATCGTCGAGGGCATCCGCCACGGCGTCCGCAAGGTCAATATCGACACCGATATCCGCCTCGCCATGACCGGTGCCATGCGCAAGGCGATGGCCGAAAAGCCGGAAGAATTCGATCCGCGTGCCTTTTTGAAAGCTGCCGTGGCAGCGGCGCGCGACATCTGCAAATTGCGTTTCGACGCCTTTGGCTGTGCCGGTCAGGCCAGCCGCATCAAACCCGTGTCACTGGAGAAAATGGCTGCCGCCTACCGCTGACCAAACCGAGCATCACTCTGCTGTACCTTGCGTCTTGCGGCCCCGAAGTCTGGGGCCGCCTTTTTTTCGGAGGCACCATGAGCCAACCCAATTTCGTCATCGCCCCAAGCATCCTCTCCGCCAACTTCGCCAAACTGGGCGAGGAGGTGAGCAACGTCATTGCCTCCGGCGCCGACTGGATTCACTTCGACGTGATGGACAACCACTACGTCCCCAACCTGACCATCGGCCCGCTGGTTTGCGCCGCCATCCGGCCGTGCACCGCAGCACCGATCGACGTGCACCTGATGGTCAAACCCGTCGACCGCATCATTCCCGACTTCGCCAAAGCTGGCGCCAACATCATCACCTTCCACCCGGAAGCTTCCGATCACGTTGATCGCAGCCTGTCGCTGATCCGCGATGCCGGTTGCCAAAGCGGCCTGGTTTTCAACCCGGCGACACCGCTTGATTTCATGGATTACGTCCTCGACAAGATCGACGTTATCCTGCTCATGAGCGTCAACCCTGGCTTCGGCGGCCAGAAATTCATCCCCGGCACGCTGGCCAAGGCCAGGCAGGCGCGAGCCAAACTCGATGCGTATGAAAAGGAAAGCGGCCGGCGCATTCGCCTCGAAATCGATGGCGGCGTGAACACCGCCAACATCGCCGAAATCGCCCGTGCCGGTGTCGATGCCTTCGTCGCCGGTTCAGCCGTCTATGGGGCCGGCAAGGACAGCGATCCGCATTGCTACGATTCGATCATCGGCGCCTTGCGCAGCGAGTTGGCCAAGGTCTGACGCAGGGCTTATTGGCCGTGCGACAGCCACTTGAGGATCATGGCATATAGCGCATCGGGATCGACCGGCTTGGCGATGAAGTCGTTCATGCCGGCTTCCATGCAGCGCTGTTTGTCCTCATAGAAAGCGTTGGCGGTCATGGCGGCGATCGGCGTCTCGCCGCCGTTTGCCAACTGCCTGATCCGCCGGGTTGCTTCAAGGCCGTCCATGCGTGGCATTTGCATGTCCATCAGGATCAGGTCACACGATGTCTCACTGGCGCGCTGGACAGCCTCTTCGCCATCGACGGCGACGATCACTTGCAAACCGGTTTCTTCGAGCAGGGCGAGCATGACTTCGCGGTTGATCGGTTCGTCCTCGACGAGCATGATGCGCCGACTGCTGTAGTGCTCGCGCAGCACGGTTTCGGCCTTGCCGACATCGGTCCTTTCCGGCGAATGGTCGGCGCCGGCCATTTTGTCGAGGCGGGCGGTAAACCAGAAGGTGCTGCCGGCGCCCGGAGTGCTCACCACGCCGGCACTGCCACCCATCAATTCAGCCAGTTTTTTGGTAATGGCCAGCCCCAGTCCGGTGCCGCCGTACTGACGCGTGGTCGAGTTGTCAGCCTGTTCGAAGTCGCTGAACAGCCGCGGGATGACTTCGGCGGCAATGCCCGGGCCGGTATCTTCGACTTCAAAGCGGAGCAGGGCCTTGTTGCCGGTTTCCTTTTCAACCCGAACGCGCAGGGTGATCTGGCCGGCTTCGGTAAATTTGACCGCATTGGCGGCGTAATTGAGCAAGGCCTGCTGCAACCGGGTCGAGTCGCCGCGCAGGTGGGCCGACGGCGCCTGGACTTCCTGGATGATTTTGAGCTGCTTGGCGTCCGCCCGCTCGTTGAGCATCGAGGCGACATTGCCGAGCAGGGCGCCGAGATGGACGTCGGTTTCTTCCAGAGTCAGCTTGCCGGCTTCGATCTTCGACAGGTCGAGAATGGCGTTGATGATCTCCAGAAGGTGTTTCCCGGCATTCTCGATCTTGTCGAGGTAGCTGCCCTGATGCGGCAGCAAGCCGGATTTGCGCAGGATGTGGGTCATCCCGGTGATGGCATTGAGCGGCGTGCGAATTTCGTGGCTCATGTTGGCCAGGAAGGCACTCTTCGCCACGTTGGCGCTCTCGGCGGCCTCCTTGGCCGTGCTCAGTTGCTCGGTCCGTTCGGCCACCAGTTTTTCCAGATGCCGGCGGTAGTTCTCCAGTTCGGTGACGTCCTTGACGGCGCCGTAGAGGTGATGCCTGCCGGATAGCGCATCTTCGACCTGGGCGACGTTGCGCAGGTAGCGGATCGAGCCATCACGGTGGGCGATGCGCAGAATGGTGTCGCTTGACTGACCCGGTTGCAGCCCGGTGACGGAGCGGTCAAACAGCGGGAGATCCTCGGGCAGGACGAAGGGCCGCCAGCATCCCCGGCGCCATAACTCGTCGGTCGAGTAGCCGAAGACCTGTTCGGCCTGGCCGCCCACCCATTCGATTCTGAACATCCCGTCGTCGCCGCGCAGACAGGAGTAAATCAGGTCGCTGGTCAGCGACGAAATGTGACGGAAGCGATTTTCGCTTTCCTGGAGCGCTATCTGGGTGTGCCGGCGTTCGGTTACGTCGGTGCAGAATCCCATCACCCTGTTTTCGGGCAGGGTGATGGTCCGCAAGGTGGCGTCGAACAGGCTGCCATCCTTGCGTCGCAAGGTGATGTCCGTGTCGTACAGCTTCGACCGCTTGATGACTTGGTACTGCTCCTGGTGCTGAGGCTGGGCGCCGGGCGGCGCGATGTCGGCAATCGACATGCCGAGCAATTCTTTCCGGCTGTAACCGACCAGTTGGCACGCGGCCGGATTGACATCGAGGTAGCGGCCATCGGCGTCGGCTACGAAAATCCCCTCGGGAGCGGCTTCAACGTAGTTCCTGAAGCGGGATTCGGAGGCCAGCAAAGCCGCCGTATCCGCCATTTTTTGTCGCCAGAAACGGAGAAGCAGCCAGGCGGCGAAAACACTGAGCACAAAGAAAACCACCAAAAATAGAATGACGTTGCGTTTCTCTTCATTCCAGACGTCAAAGTAGTCCTGGGGGGCCATGCCGACGTTGAGGACGAATGGCAGGCCGCTGACCCTTTGGAAGGCATAGGTTCGTTCAAAACCGTCGGGGGTCTTGAGTGTGTGAAAGTTGCCTTGATCGACGCCGGATTCAAACAGGGAAAGAAATTCGGCCGAGACTGTCTGGTCGCCGATCACCCCGCCAGGCCCGTCAACGGCGGGGAAGCGCGAGACCAGCGCTTTGTCTACGTGGCGGAGAACTGCCGAGCCGTGCGGGCCAAGCCTGGGTTTGCCTAGTTGGTCAAAAAAGTGGCTGACGGGGACGGCTGCGCTGACGAGGCCGGCAAACTTTCCGTCGGGACTGCGATAGGAACGACTGAAGCCGATGATCCAGAGCTTCGAGACCTTGCCCATCAACGGTTTGGTAACGAGCATTCTTTGGCCGGGGGCGGCCTGTTGCTCGCCGAAAAAAGGGCGGTCGGCATAACTTTCGGGGGTCGATTTGTTCACCCCCTTGCCCCATAGCACCCTTCCCTCGCTGTCGCTGGCCCTGAATCCATCGACTTCCGGCAGGCGGTCCTTTTGGGCTGCAAGTATGCGGTTGACCGTATCGTCATCCAGGCCGCCGTGCGTCATCTGGTGTTCAAGCGCGTCGACAATGCTGAGCAGGGCCAGATCAATCCGGCGCCCCGAGTCGCCAATGTTCTGGGCGAGCAGCGCGGCCAGATTGGATGTCGTGTTGCGTACCTGCTCGACCGTCCGTTCCCGGCTGTAGATCAGGCTCTGGATGCCAATCAGGATAATGACCAGATTGATCAGAAACACCCCGGCCACCAGCCAGATCATGAACTTCCTGGTGGGTGCCGATAGCGAAGTGTTGTCGGGCTGGCTGGCTTTCATCGATTCTTGATTGGGGTACTTGCTGACTGTATCGGCCGGATTCATTTCGCCCTGAATATCCGTAGGGGCTTTGGGGGATCGCGACAAGGTGAGTTGCTGACAAAAAACCGTGCCATGCCACTGTGGCTGACATCCTACCCTGATTCGCCGGGATTTGGCGGAAGGCGATCCCCGGTCGTCCACTCTGTCGGTCCAATGGCTGCCACCTGAAGGCAGTTGCCACGGTCAACAGGGAAAAACAGCCAAAAAAAATCAAATCGGTTTCGGTTCGGTAACCCTGATCAAGGCGCATCTTTCTTCCGAACTTTGTGGCAAATCGCAGTCTAAAGAACGCCGAGAGCATTTCCTTCCCCCGGTCCTGTCAGCGCTGCACTCCTTTCAATATTATTGGAGACCCACCATGCCGAAATGGATCAACTTGCTGTTTCTTTCCTTCTTTACCGCTGTTGCCGGCGAAGCATTCTTCTTCACCTTCATCGACCCGAAACTGCTCTACCTGTTCGGTGAGCCGGTGTACTGGAGCCCGATGGTCGTCTACTCACTCGGCTTTTTCATGTTCTGGGCCTTGACCGGCATGACTGCCGCGCTCGTTGCCTTGATGCTGAAACCCGGTGAGGAGGTTAACCGGGAACATCACCATTTGCCTCATTCAGCCCAGAACGGCTAGGGCGTCGGTTCTGCCTGAACCAAACCCCGCATTCAGCGGGGTTGGCTCGGTATATTTCAAGCTGTGATATATGGATAGAAAATGGATTCCCGTGGTTCTGGCGAGAATGCGTCAAAAGGAACAGCCGGATCTCGGGTGACGAGCGACGTCGTTAAGAAAAGAACTTAATAGCGAAAGCACCCAGCCGCTTGAGCATCACGAGTATTCCCGTTGAGTGCATACATGTTGCAAAGCTGTCGCTTGGGGGCATCTGCCACAGCTTTAGCTTCCCTTGCCTGCCTGTCTTTTTCGTATTGCTCTTGCCGCCACCGTTGTTCTTGAAGCTGAGCTTCTTGACGCTGACGTTGCATTTCGAGTTGCTGAGCACCCGCATTTGCTCTGTACTCTAGCTCGGCTTTGCGGCGCTCAGCCTCTCGAGATGCGATGTCGTACGATTTGTCTATGAGTTTGTCCTGATTCTGAACGGAACCCTGAATCAGCGTTCGCTCGCTTTCCGCGCGATATGCATCGTTGCGGAAAGAGCCAATTTCTCGTTCTGCCTGAATTTCAACCTGTTTTGCTTGTGTTTTCAGTTCGCCTCGTTGCCCGATAAATTTATAGGCGCCAAATACAGCAGCGGAAAGCCCAATGGCCATCAAAATCCTTGCCGTTTTGGAATCGCCCCACCAGCTTAGAAAAGTGTTGTCTGTTTCGTAAGCGAGAGGATGTGTCGCGTATGTTGGAACAGGCGTTCCCGCTAGCAACGCGTCATAGGCAGAGCGTTTTTCCGGGGAGGAGAGAACAGAATTGGCCTCTTCCAGAAATAACAACTGATTGCGTGCTTCCTGATTGCCTTCACCAGCCTGTTGGACCAGCGCTGGCTTTAAGTGTTCGTAAGCTGCCTTGATGATGTCGAGCGATGCCTTTGGGCTAACTTGCAGGACATCATAATGTGAAATTTTCATAATTCCCCCTGTGCCGGCATGATACCGATGTCCCCTTTTTTTGCTCAACTTAACCTAGGCGCGACCGTGAAATTTGACACGCGCCAAGGGGGTCGAGGCTATTTCAGATCCTGTTCAGGAATAAAAAGAGAGGGCTCTCAAGCTGAACCGAGACTTTTCCTCCCGCAAAAAAGCCGCCCGCAGGCGGCTTTCACGGTCAACCGGAAATTTTGGCCTATTTCACAATCTGGTTCAGCTCGCCCCTGGCGTAGCGCTCGGCCATCTTTTCCAGCGGGATGACCTTGATCTGGCTGGCGCGGCCGGCGCAGCCGAAGGCTTCGAAGCGGGCGAGGCAGATTTTCTTGGCGGCTTCGCGGGCTGGCTTGAGGTAGTCGCGCGGGTCAAACTTGGACGGGTTTTCAAACAGGTAGCGACGGATGGCGCCGGTCATGGCGAGGCGGATGTCGGTGTCGATATTGACCTTGCGCACGCCGTGGGCGATGCCTTTGACAATTTCTTCGACCGGCACGCCGTAGGTTTCCTTCATGTCGCCGCCGAATTCGCGGATTTCAGCCAGCAGTTCCTGCGGCACTGATGACGAGCCGTGCATGACCAGGTGGGTGTTGGGGATGCGGGCGTGGATTTCCTTGATGCGGTCGATGGCGAGGATGTCGCCGGTCGGCTTCTTGGTGAATTTGTAGGCGCCGTGGCTGGTGCCGATGGCGATGGCCAGTGCGTCGCAGTTGGTCTGCTTGACGAAATCGGCGGCCTGGTCGACGTCGGTGAGCAGCTGTTCGCGCGTCATGTGGCCGTCGGCGCCGTGGCCGTCTTCCTTGTCGCCCTTCATCGTTTCGAGCGAGCCGAGGACGCCGAGTTCGGCTTCAACCGAGACGCCGATGGCGTGCGACAGCTTGACCACTTCCTTGGAGACGGCGACGTTGTATTCGTAGGAGGCGACGGTCTTGCCGTCGGCTTCGAGCGAGCCGTCCATCATCACCGAGGTGAAGCCGGAGCGGATGGCGCCCATGCAGACGGCCGGGCTTTGCCCGTGGTCCTGGTGCATGACGATGGGTAGGTGCGGGTAGGCTTCAAGGGCGGCCAGGATCTGGTGGCGCAGGAAGGGTTCGCCGGCGTATTTGCGGGCGCCGGCCGAGGCCTGCATGATGACCGGGGCGTCGATCTGGCTGGCTGCTTCGCAGATGGCCCAGACCTGCTCCATGTTGTTGACGTTGAAGGCGGGCAGACCGTAGCCGTTTTCGGCGGCGTGGTCGAGCAATTGGCGCATGGAGACGAGCGGCATGGGAACTCCTGTTCGATTTCGTGTTTAGTTGATCTGAGTATTTTAAAGGATTTGATGTTCGCCAACGCGGACGATCTTGAGTGTATTGGTGCCGCCGGTGGTGCCGATGGGCTCGCCGATGGTCAGGGCGATGAGATCGCCTTTTTCTACGACACCGCGATCGATCAGGAGTTGCTCGGCTTCGGCCAATAGCAGGTCGCGGTCGGTGTGCTGCTGCTTCATCGACAACGGACTGACGCCGCGGTAGAGGACCATGCGGCCGACCGATTCGGCATCCGGGGTCAGCGCGTAAATCGGCACGCCGCAGTTCAGGCGACTCATCCACAAGGCGGTGGAGCCGGACTGGGTGAGAGCGGCGATGGCCTTGACCTTGAGGTGGTGCGCCGTCCAGATCGCAGCCATGGCAATCGACTGGTCGATGCGCGTGAACACGCGGTCGAGGAATTCACGGTCGAGGGTGACTTCGGCCGAACGTTCGGCTTCGACGCAGATACGCGCCATCGATTCGACGACTTCGACCGGGTATTGGCCGGCCGCCGTTTCAGCCGACAGCATCACCGCATCGGTACCGTCGAGCACGGCGTTGGCGACATCGGACACTTCAGCCCGGGTCGGCACCGGCGAGGTGATCATCGATTCCATCATCTGCGTCGCGGTGATGGTCAGCTTGTTCATGTCGCGCGCCATGCGGATCATTTTTTTCTGCAGGGCGGGGACTGTCGCATCGCCGACTTCGACGGCCAGGTCGCCACGGGCAACCATGATGCCGTCCGAGGCGTCGAGGATTTCAGCCAGATTGGTAATGGCTTCGACGCGCTCGATCTTGGCGATGAGCACGGCGTTGCTGCCGGCAGCCCGCAACAACTGGCGCGCCATGTACATGTCGGCGGCGCTTTTCGGGAAGGAGACGGCAACGAAATCGACACCGATCTGCGCCGCTGTCTTGATGTCGTCCATGTCCTTGGCGGTCAGCGCCGGCGCGGTCAGGCCGCCGCCTTGGCGATTGATGCCCTTGTTGTTCGACAACTCGCCGCCGACCAGCACGCGGGTATGGATTTCCTGGCCGCGGACGCCGGTGACTTCAAGTTTGAGCCGACCGTCGTCGAGCAGCAGGATGTCGCCGAGCACGACGTCCTTGGGCAAATCCTTGTAATCGAGGCCGACGCGCTCCTGATTGCCGAGCTTGCATTGCGCGTCGAGGATGAAGGCTGCGCCGACGACGAGGACGATCTTGTTGTTCTCGAACTTGCCGACGCGAATCTTCGGCCCCTGCAGGTCGCCGAGGATCCCGATGGTCCGGCCGTACTTGGCCGCGGCAGCACGAATGCCGTCGGCGCGCGCCTTGTGGTCTTCGGCCGTGCCGTGTGAAAAATTCATCCGGACGACGTCGATACCTGCCTGGACCATGCGCTCCAGCACCTCGGTCGAGGAGGAGGCGGGGCCCAGCGTGGCAACGATCTTGGTGTGACGTGACATGTCTTCTCCATCCCTTTTGTTATTTGAATTTTGGCGTTTATTTCCGGTTGACCGTAGCAATGCTACGGTCAACACCTTGCAGCATTATTTCGCGGCGCGTTCTTCCAGAACCTGAATCGCCGGCAGTGTCTTGCCTTCGAGGAATTCGAGGAAGGCGCCGCCGCCGGTCGAGATGTAGCCGACATCGTCATGGATATGGAACTTGGCGATGGCGGCCAGCGTGTCGCCGCCGCCGGCGATCGAGAAAGCCTCGGAGTGGGCGATGGCCGAGGCCATCATCTTGGTGCCGCCGGCGAACTGCGGCAGTTCGAAGACGCCAACCGGGCCGTTCCAGACGATGGTGCCGGCGTTGGCGATGATCTGTGAAAGCTTGGCGGCAGTCTTCGGGCCAACGTCGAGAATGCGGTCGTGCGCAGCAACGTCATCGACCGAGATCTTGTTGGCGCGGGCCAGGGCAGAGACTTCGTCGGCGACGACGACATCGGTCGGCAAGGGCACTTCGGCGCCGCGTTCCTTCATGATGTCCATGATGGCGTGGGCTTCCTTGACCAGATCGGCTTCGGCCAGCGAGTCGCCGATGCGCTTGCCGGAGGCGAGCAGGAAAGTGTTGGCGATGCCGCCGCCGACGATCAGCTGATCGACCTTGCTGGCCAGCGATTTGAGTATGGTCAGCTTGGAGGAAACCTTGGAGCCGCCGACGATGGCGACGAGCGGACGTTTCGGGTTGGTCAGGGCCTTGGTCAGAGCGTCGATTTCGGCGCCCATCAGGATGCCGGCGCAGGCCACCGGGGCGTACTTGGCGATGCCGTGGGTGGTCGCTTCGGCGCGGTGGGCGGTGCCGAAGGCGTCGTTGACGTAGACGTCGCAGAGCTTGGCCATCTTTTGCGCCAGCTCGTCGTTGTTCTTCTTCTCACCCTTGTTGACGCGGCAGTTTTCGAGCAGGACGACTTCGCCCGGCTTGACTTCAAAACCGCCATCAACCCAGTCCTGGATCAGGCGAACTGACGTGTGCAGCATCTGGCCGAGGCGCACGGCAACCGGCATCAGGCTGTCTTCGTGGGTCAGCTCGCCTTCGGTCGGACGGCCGAGGTGGGAGGTGACCATGACGGCAGCGCCCTTGTCCAGGCAATACTTGATCGACGGCAGCGAGGCGCGAATGCGGGTGTCCTCGGTGATGTTGCCGGCTTCGTCCTGCGGCACGTTCAAGTCGGCGCGGATGAAGACGCGCTTGCCGGCTACATCGAGGTCGGTGAGTTTGATGACGTTCATGGAGATCTCCTGATTTGGCTTAAGTAATGGATTCTTGCGTCCAGTGTTGTGACCAGTAGTCGGCCACTTCGAGCATGCGGTTGGCGAAGCCCCATTCGTTGTCGAACCAGACGAAGAGGTTCACCAGATGTGTCCCGGCGGTGCGTGTCTGGCTGCCGTCGACAATGGCCGAATGGGGGTCGTGATTGAAATCGATCGAGGCATGTGCTGCCTCGGAATAGGCGACCAGCTTTTTGAGCGGGCCGCGCGCCGCATCGGCGAGCAGGGCGTTGATGCTGTGCGCCGAAACCGGGCGCTGGGTGCTGATCGTCAGGTCGATGGCCGAGACATTGAGGGTCGGTACGCGGATCGCCTTGGCCTGCACCTTGCCGGTCAACTGTGGCAACAGACGCTCGATGCCGCGGGCCAGCCCGGTCGACACCGGGATGATCGATTGCATGGCCGAACGTGTCCGGCGCAGGTCGTCATGGTGATAGCCGTCGATCAGCGGCTGGTCGTTCATGACCGAATGCAGCGTGGTGAGCAAGGCCTGATCGACGCCGACTTCGCGGTCGAGCAGGTCGAGGATCGGAACGATGGCGTTGGTCGTGCACGAGGCGGCCGAGACGAGACGTTCTGCCCCGGTCAGCGTGTGCTGGTTGATGCCGGCGACGATGGTTGCGTCGACGTCCTCAGCGCTGGCGCCGGGGTGCGAAAGGAGCAGGCGCGGGCAGCCGGCATTGATGAATTTGGCCAAATTTTCCCGTTGACCGTAGGAACCGGAACATTCGACGACGAGCTCGATGTCGCGCCAGTCGACGGCCTCCGGCGTGCGGGCGTGGCTGATGCGGATCGGCCGGCCGTCGATCAGCAGTTGCCCGTCGGCAACGTCGACGCTGCCGGGAAACCGGCCGTGCGTTGAGTCGAAACGCGTCAGGTAGGCCATGCTCTCCAGATTGGCCGGCTCATTGATGGCGACCACCTGGAGATCGTGGGCGACGCTGGATTCCTGTAGCGCGCGCAGAAAGCAGCGACCGATACGGCCATAACCGTTGATGGCAAGACGCAGTGGCATGAAGTGTCGGTCGCGGTCCGTGAAAGTTTATTTCGGCAGTTCGCCGGTGGCGTTGGCGTCGTACTCGATGTAGACCAGGCCGAGAATTTTCTGCATGCCGCAGCGGCCCCAGAAACCACCGTCGGCCCCATAAAAATCGAGCTTGCCCATGCCCTTGAAGAAGGCTTCGGTGCGCGCCCGGTCATCACCGAAGTAGAACGGAATGCGATGCTTGCCGGTACAGAAATCATGCTGGTTGGTCGGCTTGCCGACAATGGCGATGACTTCTTCGTAGCTCATGCCGATCTTCAGCTTGCCGAACGGCGAGTCGGCCGGCGGATTGCCGACGATCACCGCTTCAGCGGCCTCTTCTTTCTTGGCCGGTTCATCGGCCGCAAAGGCAGTCGTGGTCAAGAACAGCGCGGCGATGGCGGCCAGGAAGGTAATACGGTGCGTATGGTGCATCTTGATTCCTCCAGAGGTCTTGCGGTCGGGGGTGAAACAAAAGGGGCCTTGCGGCCCCTTTTCTGAAACAAACAGCTTACTTGGCGGCCATCCAGGCGCGGGCGGCGTCGAGCATGCGGCAGGAGTAACCCCACTCGTTGTCGTACCAGGCCAGCACCTTGACCAGCGTGCTGCCGTCTTCGCCCTGAATGACGCGGGTCTGCGTCGCATCGAAGGTCGAAGAAACGGTGGTGTGGTTGAAGTCGGAGGAGACCAGCGGCTCGTTATTGACGTCCATCACACCCTTGAGCGGGCCGTTGGCGGCGGCGGTCATCAAGGCGTTGATTTCTTCCTTGGTGGTGTTGCGGCCGGCCGTGAAGGTCAGGTCGACCAGTGAGACGTTGATGGTCGGTACGCGTAGCGCGAAACCATCGACCTTGCCCTTGAGTTCCGGCAGCACCAGGCCGACGGCCTTGGCGGCGCCGGTCTTGGTCGGGATGATGTTGGCGGCAGCAGCGCGGGCGCGGCGCAGGTCCTTGTGGCGGACGTCGACGGTGACCTGGTCGTTGGTGTAGGCGTGGATGGTGGTCATCAGGCCCTGTTTGATGCCAATGCTGTCGGACAGGATCTTGGCAACCGGAGCGAGGCAGTTGGTCGTGCACGAAGCGTTGGAAACAACGGTCATGTCGGACTTGAACAGGCCTTCATTGACGCCATAGACGATGGTTGCATCGACGTCGTCACCACCCGGGGCGGAGATCAGCACGCGCTTGGCGCCCTGTTCGAGCAGCGGCTGGGCCTTGGCCTTGGAGGTGTAGGCACCGGTGCATTCGAGAACGATATCAACGCCGTGGTCGGCCCAGTTGATGTCCTTCGGGTTCTTGGTCGAGTAGAAGGCGATCTTCTTGCCATCGATGATGATGCAGTTTTCACCTTCGGTTTCGACGGAGGTGCGGAAACGGCCATGTGTGGTGTCGTACTTGAGCAGGTGCGAGTTGGTCGCCAGATCGCCAGCAGCATTGATGGCGACGACGTCGAATTCATTTTGCAGACCCTGCTCGTAAATGGCGCGCAGTGTGCAGCGACCGATACGACCAAAACCGTTGATTGCAACCTTGATAGCCATGAAACTAACTCCCTTTTTTAAAAATCAGGACAACAGCGCCTTGGCCGTCTTGACGACGTTGGCGACGGTGAAACCGAACATGTCGAACAACTGGCCGGCCGGAGCGGACTCGCCGAAGCGGTCGATGCCGATCACGGCGCCATGCAGGCCGACGTACTTGCGCCAGAAGTCCGGGTGAGCGGCTTCGATGGCGATGCGTTTCTTGCAGCCGCCGAGAACGGAGGCTTTGTATTCGGCGCTCTGGCGGTCGAAAACGTTGGTGCAGGGCATCGAGACGACGCGCGTCTTGATACCTTCGTTGGCCAGTGCGGCCTGAGCGTCGAGCGCCAGCTTGATTTCGGAACCGGTGGCAATCAGCGTGAGCAGCGCTTCGCCATCGGCTTCGGACAGCACGTAACCGCCCTTGGCGATGTCAGCGTCGGCAACCTTTTGCGTCACGGTTGGTAGATTCTGGCGCGACAGGGCGAGGATGCTCGGGCCGTCCTTGCGCTCGACCGACGCGGTCCAGGCAATGGCGGTTTCGGTCGCATCGGCCGGACGCCAGACATCCAGATTCGGGATGATTCGCATCGACGGGATGTGTTCGACCGGCTGGTGTGTCGGGCCATCTTCGCCAAGGCCGATGGAGTCATGGGTATAAACCATGATTTGGCGCTGCTTCATGAGCGCCGCCATGCGGATGGCGTTGCGGGCGTAATCCGAGAAGACCAGGAACGTCGCCGTGTAAGGCACCAGACCGCCGTGCAGGGCGAGGCCGTTGGCGATGGCCGTCATGCCGAATTCACGGACGCCGTAGTAGCAGTAGTTGCCGCCTTCGGTGCGGGTGACGCCCTTGCTGCCCTTGACGAAGGTCAGGTTGGAACCGGCCAGGTCGGCCGAGCCGCCGAAGATTTCCGGCACGGCCGGGACCAGCGCGGCGATGGCGTTCTGCGAAGCCTTGCGGGTGGCGATATTCTCGGCCTTGTCGCGGCAGGTGGCGAGGTAGGCCGCCTTGGTCGCTTCCCAGTTGGCCGGCAGTTCGCCCTTGATGACGCGCCGTTCAAACTCGGCGGCTTCGGCCGGGAAGGCGGCCTGGTAGGCCTTGAAGCGGTTGCTCCAGTTTTCTTCGAAGATGGCGCCACGCGGCTTGCCATTCCAGGCAGCGTAGATGTCATCCGGAATCTCGAAAACCGGGTGATTCCAGCCGATATAGGCGCGGGCCGCGGCAATTTCATCCTTGCCGAGCGGCGCCCCATGGCAGTCGTGCGATCCCTGTTTGTTGGGCGAACCGGCGCCGATGGTCGTCTTGCAGCAGATCAGGCTCGGCTTGTCGGTGACCGCCTTGGCGGCGAGCAGGGCGCGCTCGATGGCATCGGAGTCATGGCCATTAACATCGGCGATGACATGCCAGCCATAGGCTTCGAAACGCTTCGGGGTGTCATCGGTAAACCATCCTTCGACGTGGCCGTCGATCGAGATGCCATTGTCGTCCCAGAAGGCGATCAGCTTGCCGAGGCCGAGAGTGCCGGCCAGCGAGCAGGCTTCGTGCGAAACGCCTTCCATCAGGCAGCCATCGCCGAGGAAGGTGTAGGTGTGGTGATTGACGATTTCGTGGCCGGGCTTGTTGAACTCGGCAGCCAGCACCTTTTCGGCCAGCGCGAAGCCGACGGCATTGGTGATGCCTTGGCCGAGCGGGCCGGTGGTCGTTTCGATGCCGGCGGTGTAGCCAAACTCGGGGTGGCCCGGAGTCTTGGCGTGCAGTTGGCGGAAATTCTTGAGGTCGTCAATCGACAGATCGTAGCCGGTCAAATGCAGCAGCGCATAAAGCAGCATCGACCCGTGGCCATTCGACAGCACGAAGCGGTCGCGGTCGGGCCAGTGCGGGTTGCTCGGGTTGTGACGCAGGTGGCGACGCCAGAGAACTTCGGCGATTTCCGCCATGCCCATCGGGGCGCCCGGATGGCCGGAATTGGCCTGCTGGACTGCGTCCATGGCCAAGGCGCGGATAGCGCCGGTCAAGGGAGAAAACTTGGGGAGATTGCTGACGCTCATGATCCGGAAATCCAGCCTGCTTAAAAGCTGAAATTATCCGGGAAAACCCTCTTTTTGGGTAGGGCAGAAGGCCAATAAGGCAGGCTTTTGGGCCTGCCTTTGATCAGTATTACTGAATCTTGGGATCAAAATTAATCATCATCAGGATGCCCTGGCCGCCACCAAAGCTGCCACCGGTATAGGCAACGCTACCCTGGCTGGCATAGACCGCTTCGTAGCGATGGCTGTCTCCGCCAAAGTAGAAAGGAATCCACGCTTTGGCCGTGACGTAGGCGCGAATGTTCGAGGTCACGCCCAGGATGCGCTCGACTTCGGACTGATGCATGCCAATCTGCAACTTTGCCCACTTGCTGCCTGGGGGAATGCTGCCGTAAATCTCACCGTCGAAAGTGCCGTCCTTTGATTTCACGACGCAAGGGTTGCAGGCCTTGCCAGTGGCGCTGCCGGCGACCGGTGTGGCGGCCGGCTCCGGCTTTGTTGGTTCGGCTGCCTTGGGGCTTGCCGTGGTCTTTGGCTTGGCCGGCTCGCAATCGACCGGTGGTGCTTCGGCTTGCTTGGTGTTCTTCTTGGCCGTCTTCTTGGTGCTCTTTTTCTTGGTCGCCGGCTCCGGCGCACATTCCGGCTTGGCGGCGACCGGGGCGGGCGCTGGTGCCGCTGCAGCCTGAGGCGGGGGCGCCGCCTCTTCCGGTTTGGACTCGTTGCTCTTGCAGCCGGCCAGAATGGTGCCGACCACCAAGAGTAGTGCAACGCTCAGTTTATTCATCGCTTTGTCCTGTGACTGTGTCGAATGGGTGAATGTAGCAGGTCAGCCGCAGTGATAGCCAGTGACGCGGTCGACTTCGTTTTTCGACCCGAGGATGACCGGCACGCGTTGATGCAGTTTCTCCGGCTGGATGTCGAGAATGCGCTGGCGGCCGGTGGTCGCGGCACCGCCGGCCTGCTCGATCAGCATGGCCATCGGGTTGGCTTCGTACATCAGGCGCAGCTTGCCGCCCTGGCCCTTGAGTTTGCTGTCCACCGGGTACATGAAGATGCCGCCGCGCGTCATGATGCGATGCACATCGGCGACCATCGAGGCGACCCAGCGCATGTTGTAATCCTTGCCGAGAGGTCCTTCCTTGCCGGCCTGCATTTCGCTGACGTAGCGCTGGACCGGGGCTTCCCAGAAACGCTGATTGGCCATGTTGATGGCAAATTCCTTGGTGTCGGCGGGAATCTGCACGTTTTCCTGGGTCAGGATGAACTGACCCAGCTCGCGGTCGAGGGTGAACACGACGACGCCGTCGCCGACGGTCAGGACGAGCAACGTGGTCGGTCCGTAAACCGCGTAGCCTGCGGCAACCTGTGCCGTTCCCGGCTGCAGGAAGGCGGCTTCGGCCGCTTCGGAGGTCGACAGGTCGGCGCCTTCGGGGCATTTGAGGACCGAGAAAATGGTGCCGATCGAGACATTGACGTCGATATTCGAAGAGCCGTCGAGCGGGTCGAAGGTCAGCAGGTATTCGCCTTGCGGATAGCGGTTGGGGACCAGGTGCGGCAGGTCCATTTCTTCGGAGGCCATGGCGGCGAGGTGGCCGCCCCATTCGTTGGCGTCGAGAAGGATGTCGTTGGACAGGACGTCGAGCTTTTTCTGGGCTTCGCCCTGCACGTTGTCACTGCCCGCTTCGCCGAGTACGCCGCCGAGGCCGCCCTTGCCGATGGCAACGGAAATGACGTGACAGGCCCGCGAGACGATTTCGATCAGGAACTTGAGGTCGCCGGTAATGACGCCCTTGTTGCGTTGCTCTTCGGTGAGATAACGTGCCAGCGTGCGCTGTGCCATGAGAACCCCTGCTTCAATGACAAAAGCGCAATTTTACTCTGCCGGACACCTGGCGTGCAGGAAGGTAAAGGCCGCGGCACCATACAAGGGCTTGCTCAGCAGGAAACCCTGGACCTCGTCGCAGCCGTTGGTGCGCAGCAGTTCAAGCTGATCCTCGGTTTCAACGCCTTCGGCAATGACCTTCAGGCCGAGCGAATGAGCCAGGGCGATGGTGCCGAAAGCGATGGCGCGGTCGTTGAGGTCGGTTTCGATGTCGGCCACGAAGGAGCGGTCGATTTTCAGATGGTCGATCGGGAAAAGCTTAAGGTAGGCCAGCGAGGAGTAGCCAGTGCCGAAGTCGTCGATGGCCAGCGTGACACCCATACGGCCGAGGCGTTCGAGAATCAGGATGGCTTCCTGCGGGTTTTCCATCACCGAGCTCTCGGTGATTTCGAGTTCGAGAAGCTCGGCCGGCAGACCGGACAAGGTCAGCGCATTGGCAACGGTTTCGCAGAAATCGCGACGGCGCAATTGGCGGGCCGAGACGTTGACAGCGATGCGAAGGGGCTTCAACCCAGCGTCAATCCAGCGTTTCATTTCGCGGCAGGCCGTGGCCAGTACCCATTCACCGATCTCGACGATGATGCCGGTTTCTTCGGCGACCGGGATGAAGCGGGCCGGCGAAATCATGCCTTCGGTCGGATGGTGCCAGCGAAGCAGCGCTTCGACGCCGGTCGGTGCGGTGTCGGCAGCGTGGAACTGTGGCTGGAAGCAAAGTACCAGTTCGTTGCGGGCGATGGCATGACGCAGCTTGTGTTCAATGTTCAGGCGTTCCGAGGTGATCAGGTTCATCTCGGTGGCAAAGAACTGGAAGTTGTTTCGGCCCGCTGCCTTGGCGTGGTACATCGCCGTATCGGCATTCTTCAGGATGGTGTCGCCATCCGGACCGTCGTCGGGAAAGACGCTGATGCCGATCGACGGGCTGGTATGCAGTTCGTGTCCGTTGGCCTCGATGGCTGACGACAAGGCGCCGATGGCCTTGCCGGCAACGACGGCAGCATCCGCGGCAGAGGAGATGCCGGGCAGGATGATGACGAATTCGTCACCGCCGAGGCGGGCTACGAAATCGGTTTCGCGGACGACGCTGGACAGGCGGCAAGCCACCTCGCGCAACAGTTCGTCGCCAATCTGGTGACCGAGGGTGTCGTTGATGATCTTGAAACGATCGAGATCGAGAAACATCATGGCGATCTTCCAGCCATGGCGTCGGGCTTCCGGTAGCAACTGCGCGAGCCGCATGAGCAGGGCCATGCGGTTGGGCAGGCCGGTCAGCGCGTCATGCTGGGCGATGTGCCGCATACGCTCCTCGGACTGCTTGCGCTCCGTGATGTCGGCCAGAATCCAGACGTAGTGCGCCGGCAAGCCGCTTTGCGGGTCATCGACACGGTTGACCCGGGTGCCGGCCGGGAAGCTGTCGCCATTTTTTCGGGTGACTTCCAGTTCGCCCTGCCAGGATGCGCGCAAGACCAGATCCCGTTCGAATGCATCCGGCGACTGACCGTCGTCCAGCGTGATCAGCCCGTAGACGGTCTGCCCGATCAGCTCGAAGGTTTCGTAGCCGGTCATCTGGGTGGTTGCCGGATTGATCGACAAAATGCGGTGCGCTTCATCGGTAAAAATGATGCCGGCCGGCGTGTGGGTATAGACCTTTTGCGCCAGTTGCTCGCGTTCGGCGCTGGCTCGCTGGTCGGAAATGTCGGTGTAGGTGGTGATGAATCCGGCGGACTCTTCGCCGATAAGCAGCGGCTCGTTCTGGATCAGATAGGAGCGCCCGTTGGGGCGCGTTTCTTCGAGGCGGTCAGCTTCGAACTTGCCGATCCGCGCCGTGATGCGTTTGACCAGTTCTTCGCTATCGCCTTGTCCGTAGTCGCCGCGCGCTACCGGGATGCGGATTACATCGGAAAAATGGATACCTTCGTGGACGGCATCGAGTGGCAGGTCGAGGGCCTCGATGAATCCCTGGTTCCAGACACGCAGGCGCAACTGCTCGTCGAATACGCTGATGCCTTGCGGCATGCTCGATACGACAGACTGCAGATAGGCCAATTGACGTCGCATGTCGACGGAGGTTGGCGAGGAAGCGTCCGGTAAATTCAACGAAAGAGGTGGGCTGGAAAACGATGGCGAATCATAGCCCAGGCTTCATTGGATGAACATTGATGCAGGTGAATTTTCCATTTTGACGATCGATTGCTATATTTGCCATTTAATCGAGCAGCCAATTGACGCGATCTGCTCGCGCGGCCCGTCGCCACTGCGGGCGACTTCGCACATCGCTTCATAGAGTTCACGCCGCGCCTCGGCAGGCGCGGGGTTTCTGCCGGAGGCGTCGAGACGGCCGCGGTATTGCAGTTCGAGCTTGGCGTTGTAACCGAAGAAGTCCGGGGTGCACACGGCGCCATAGGCCCGGGCGACGGCCTGGGTTTCGTCGTAGAGGTAGGGAAACGGAAAGGCCAGTTCGGTTGCCCAGCGTGCCATCGATTTTGGCGAATCTTCCGGGTAGACCGTGACATCGTTGCTCATGATGGCCACACAGCCGATGCCGTGCCCGGCCAGATCGTGGCAATCGCGGATCAGGCGGTCAATGATCGCCTTGACGTAGGGGCAGTGGTTGCAGATAAACATTACCAACAGCCCGTTCGGGCCGCGACAACTGGCTAGCGTGTGGCGCTTGCCATCGATGCCTGGCAGATCGAAGTCGACAGCCGGTCGGCCAAAATCACAGACTGGCGGGTTCAAAGCGACCATGTTTTTCCACTCCAAAACGCATTTCGACCATAATAGCACCGATGAATTCACCCCGTTTTTACTGCCGAGAAGCCCTTTCGCCGGGGGCTCACGTTGAATTGCCGGAGCCCGTGGCACGTCACGCGGTGAGAGTGTTGCGCCTGCCGCCCGGGGCGTCGATGACTCTCTTCGATGGTCGTGGTGGCGAATATCCGGCGCACATCGAACGCATCGAGCGCGACCGGGTGATGGCCGTGCTGGGGGCTTGGGTTGAAGTCGAGCGAGAATCGCCGCTGGCCATTACCCTGGTTCAGGCTCTGCAAGCTGGCGACAAGATGGATTTCACCATTCAGAAAGCGGTCGAGCTGGGCGTTCGCCACATCGTGCCGGTCGAGAGTCGGCGCAGTGTCTTGCGTCTGGCCGGCGAACGGGCCGGCAAGCGGGTGGCGCACTGGCAAGGGGTGGTTGCATCGGCTTGTGAGCAATGTGGTCGTAATCAGGTGCCCGTGGTGGCGCCGCTCGAGAGGCTGGAAAACTGGCTGGCCAGGCCGGCGCATGGCGCCATGCGCCTGATGCTGGCGCCGGATGCCGAACAGACGCTGGCCTCGATCCGGCCGGTCGGCGAGGTTCAGCTGCTGATCGGGTCCGAAGGGGGGCTTGATCCGCAAGAAATGATCGCCGCGCAGTCGACCGGCTTTCAGGCGGTACGCATGGGGCCGCGCATCCTGCGCACGGAAACGGCAGGCCTGGCTGCGCTGGCAGCGATGCAGGTGCTTTGGGGTGACTTCAGGGGGGAGTAGGCAATGTTTGAATCGGCAGAGCTCGGCCACAAGATCGACAAGGAAACATTCAAAAAGGAAGTGCCGAAGCTGCGCGCTGCCTTGCTTGACGCGCAGTACGACATGCTGGAAAAAAAGGAGTTTCCGGTCGTCATCCTGATCAGCGGGGTTGACGGCAGCGGCAAGGGGGAAACGATCAACCTGCTTTATTCCTGGATGGACCCGCGTCATATTTCGACGCTGGCTTTCTCGGCGCCTTCCGATGAAGAGCGCGCCCGTCCCTACATGTGGCGCTACTGGCGGGCCCTGCCGCCCAAAGGCAAGGTCGGCATCTTTGCCGGATCGTGGTATTCGCAGCCGATTACCGACCGTATCAATGGGGATATGCGTCGTTCCGAGTTGGACGAGCGGCTCGATGACATCAATCGCTTCGAGGCCATGCTGGTCAACGAAGGCGCGTTGGTTCTGAAATTCTGGTTCCATCTTTCCAAGGATGGCCAGAAGACGCGGCTCAAGGCTTTGGAAAAGAATCCGAACACGGCCTGGCGCGTCACCAAGGAAAGCTACGATCGCCTGAAAACCTACAGCAGGCTCCAGGAAGTGGCTGGCCACGTGCTGCGCGTCAGCAATACCGCCCATGCCCCATGGATCATCGTTGAAGGCACCGATGACGAATATCGTTCGCTGACCGTCGGCCGCATCGTGCTTGATGCGATGAAGCGTCGACTGCTGCAGGAAGGCCGACAGCAGGTGCCGGTGGCGCCGCCGATCGTCCATGCCATCGACCAGAAGAACGTGCTCAGCGAGCTGGATCTCAAACAGAAGCTGGCCAAGAAGGATTACGAGAGCCAGTTGGCCAAGTATCAGTCGCGTCTTTCTGAATTGGTGCGTGACCCGCGCTTTGTTGGCAAGCGTTCGCTGGTGGTGGTTTTCGAAGGGTCGGATGCGGCCGGCAAGGGGGGTGCCATTCGTCGCATCGGCGCCGCGATGGATGCACGGCAGTACCAGATCGTGCCGATTGCCGCGCCGACTGAGGAGGAGCGCGCGCAGCCTTATCTCTGGCGCTTCTGGCGGCACCTGCCGAGGACCGGGCGGGCGGCCATTTTCGACCGTTCGTGGTATGGCCGCGTGCTGGTCGAGCGGGTCGAGAGCTTTTGCACCGAGGCCGACTGGCTGCGCGCCTACGCCGAGATCAACGATTTCGAGCACCAGATGGTCGATTCCGGCGCCATCGTCGTGAAATTCTGGCTGCAGATCAGTGCCGACGAGCAGTTGCGCCGTTTCAAGGAACGCCAGGACACCGAGTTCAAGCGTTTCAAGATCACCGACGAAGACTGGCGTAACCGCGAGAAATGGAACGACTATGTGTCCGCCGTTTGCGACATGGTCGACCGCACGTCAACCGGGCTGGCGCCCTGGACGTTGGTTGAGGCCAACGACAAGAACTTCGCCCGGGTTAAAGTGTTGAAAACCTTGTGCGAGCGCCTTGAAACGGCACTCAAAGACGACGACGGAAAATATTCGGAAAAATGAGCGATACCCCTTACGACGAGCACTTCGTCTCCTGGTTCAGGGCCGTCACGCCCTACATCAATGCCTTTCGCGGCAAGACTTTCGTCATTGCCTTCGGTGGCAAGGCGGTGGCCAGCGAGTTCGCCAAGACCTTGGCCTATGACGTCAATCTGCTGGTCAGCCTGGGTATCCGCCTGGTCCTGGTGCATGGGGCGCGACCGCAGATCGAGGAAGAGTTGCGTGAGAAGAACCTGGAATCGGTCTATCACCGCGGCTACCGGGTGACCGACGCCGAGGCGCTCGATTGCGTGCTTGATGCGGTGGGCAGCGTCTATCTCGAAATCGAGGCCATGCTGTCGCAGGGCTTGCCGAATACGCCGATGGCCAACAGCCGCATCCGGGTGATTGGTGGCAATTTCATCACCGGCCAGCCGATTGGCGTGCTCGACGGTATCGACATGCAGTACGCCGGCAAGGTGCGCAAGGTCGATAGCGAAGGCATCAATGCCCAACTCGGCCTCGGCAACATTGTGCTGCTCAACTGCGAGGGGCCGTCACCGACCGGCGAGATTTTCAACCTGCAGATGGAAGAGGCGGCTGAAGCGGTGGCTATCGCCATCCGGGCCGACAAGCTGGTGTACCTGACCGACAGCCGGGGCGTCACCGACAAGGAAGGCGAACTTCTCGACGCCATGACGGCCGACGAAGCATCGCAAATGCTGCGCGACGCCGACTGGCTGTCGGCCGATATCAAGCGCTATCTGCCCTGCGCCGTGCGGGCCAGTCGGACCGGCGTCGGCCGCGTGCACCTGATCAGTTTTGAGCAGGATGGCGCCTTGCTGCGCGAGCTATTCACGCACGATGGCGTCGGTACCGTGGTCACCCGCGAATCGCTGGAGAATATCCGTGAAGCCAAGCCGGACGACATCGCGGCGCTGATTGCCCTGATCGAACCGATGGAGCAGGAAGGTATCCTCGTCCATCGGCCACGCGAATTGCTCGAGCGCGAAATCGACCGCTTCTCGATCATGCTGCACGACGGCATCATCGTCGGCTGTGCTGCGCTCTACACCCATTCCGAGGACGAGGCCGAACTGGCCTGTCTGGCAGTCAGCCACGAGCACCGCGAATGGGGTTATGGCGAGCAGTTGATGCTGCGCATCGAGCAGCGTGCCCGCAAGGCCGGCATCAAGCGTCTGTTTGTGCTGACCACGCGTACCGAGCACTGGTTCGTCGAGCGCGGCTTCAAGCTGGGCACGGTCGACGACCTGCCGGCCAACAAGCGCGACATGTACAACTATCAGCGGCGTTCCAAGGTGCTGTTCAAGACTTTATAATTCCCCGCATCAACCCCCACGGAGTTTCACATGGCACGTACCGTCAATTGCATCAAGCTCGGCCGCGAGGCCGAAGGCCTCGATACGCCACCCTACCCGGGTGCGCTCGGCCAGCGTATTTTTGAGAATGTTTCGAAGGAAGCATGGCAGCAGTGGATCAAGATGCAGACCATGCTCATCAACGAGAATCGTCTGAACCTGGTCGATGCCAAGCATCGCAAGTACCTGACGGAGCAGCTGGAAAAGCACTTCTTCGGCGAAGGCGCCGACAAGATTCAGGGTTACGTTCCGCCGGCCGCCTGAGCGACCGGATGTTCATGAAAAATCCCGCTGCGGCGGGATTTTTGTTTTTTAGGCGATCTTGCTCAACGCGTAGAAAATCAGCATGCCGCCGCCCATGGCGGTGACGGCCAGGATGGCGCTGGTTCGTTTGAGGCCACTGGCCTGTTCTTCGATGAATTGCTCCAGCCCGTCGAACAGCTCGGGAAAGGCGGCGATGTCGCTATGGTTCTGCTTGTTCATGGGTTCTCCTTGATCAGCCGGTCTTTGGCTTGGCCAACCCCGCAACTATCGCCAGCCAATATTGCAGGGGCATGACGGATTTTTTGTATCTCGGTTGCGGGCAGATGAATGCCACGGTCAACCGGGAAAAACGGCCGAAAATGAAACCAGGCTAGAACTTCCGAACCAGCAAATGTCGTCCATCGATGGCACTGTTGCGCACTTCGCTGAAGCCCAGGTCACGGAAGCGCCGGGTTTTGGCGGCTGAAACGAGAATTCGCCCGGACTTGAAGTTTTCCTCCAGCCATTCGATGCGCGCCTTGATCAGGGCGCGGCCGATGCCTTTGCCGCGGCGTTCCGGGGTGACTGCCGAGAGGTAGAGGATGTGGGTGCTGGACGCCCAGTCGGCAGCCTTGACGCCGCCAACGGCGATGATTTCCCCGGCATCCATGGCGACGAAGAAGCGCCGGTAAAAGGCACTGTCGTCGCCGCGCAGTTCCTTGGCAATGCGCTCGGCGCTGTAGCGTTCGGGGTCGGCAAAGGCGTTGAAGATCAGCGTCACGCTCGCGTCGAGGAGGGCCGGACTGCTGGTGTCCAGCGTGTCGATGCGAATTTTCCCCATCGCTCGGTTCAGGGGGCGAAGGGTTGAACCTGGCGCAAAAGCAGACCGAACTCGGCGGCGCGGCGGGCGGTTTCGCGATTGATTTCGGATTGTTTCTGGCCGAAGGCATCGCGTTCCTGCCGACTGCTTGTGGCCGCCTCGATGCTGCGCAGGCAGCGCCAGCGATAGCCTTGGCGGGTCGGGAAAAGGCGCATCTGGCTCTTGTCGTGATGGACGCGGCAGCAGTAGCAAAAAACGGTTTCAGTCATGACAGCCTCCGTGTGTTGCAGATGACGGGCAGCATGGATCGCCCATGTTTCCGGAAGATGACGGAATTTCGTTGGCGCCATATTTGCTATGTCACAGCTTTGCAACACAGCCTTCCTACACTGGCCGCCGGGTTTACATGGAAAAAAACAATGATCGTTCTGATCGATGATGAAGCTGCGGAGTTGCGGCGGATCATGGCCGAGGGACTTCTTTACCCGGTCTTTCAGCCGATCCTTGATTTTCGGGTGCGGGCCATTCTCGGCTACGAATCGCTGATTCGCGGGCCGGAGAACAGCTTCCTGCATTTTCCCGATCAACTGTTTGCAGCGGCAGCGCGCAACGAGTTGACCCTTGATCTCGAGCATGCCTGCCGCGAAGCCAGCTTGCGCGCCTTTGCCGCGCAGCGCCTGCCCGGGCGGCTGTTTCTCAACGTCACGCCGGGCTGCCTGCTCGATGACCGCCTGATGAACGGTCATACCCGCGAGCTGCTCAACGAACTGGGTATCACGCCGAACCGTATCGTCATCGAGCTCACCGAGAACCAGAAAATCACCGATATGCCGGGCATTCTCGAGGCCTTGCAACACTATCGCGGGCGTGGCTTCCAGTTCGCCATCGACGATCTGGGCGAGGGCTTCGCCAACCTGCGCATGTGGTCGGAATTGCGTCCCGAGTTCGTGAAGATCGACAAGCATTTCATCAACGGCATCGCCAACGACCGGATCAAATTCCATTTCGTGCGCGCCATGCAGGATCTGGCGGAAATCTGCAACGCCTTGCTGGTCGCCGAAGGCATCGAGCGCAGCGAGGATTTCATCTGCCTGCGCGATATGGGGATCGCCTGCGGGCAGGGCTATCTGATCGCCCGGCCGGAGAGTCATCCGATGCGCCTGCTCACCGATCCGATCCTGATGGCCCTCGACAAGCAATCGCTGTCGCTGACGCCGATGACCGGCGGTCCGGGCAAGCTGCCGACAGCGCGCAATCTGGCCAGGCTGATCGAACCGGTGCCGATCAACGCCAGCAACGTAAACGTCATCGCCCGTTTTGAAGCCGATCCGGATCTCGATGTCCTGCCCGTTGTCCAGGGCACCCAGCCGGTCGGCATGATCAACCGGCACAGCATGATCGACCGCTTTGCCCGACCTTTTCGCAAGGAGCTGTTCGGGCGCAAGAGTTGCGATTTGTTCATGGATCATGCGCCGCTCGTCGTCGACCAGTTTGCCACCATCCAGGAGCTGGCGATGATGCTCTCGCTGGCCCCCAAGCACTATCTGTTCGACGGCTTCATCGTCACAGCACAGGGCAAGTACATCGGTGTCGGCAGTAGCCACGACCTCATGGCAACGATCACCGAAATGCAGATCAGTGCGGCGCGCTACGCCAATCCGTTGACCCAGTTGCCGGGCAACGTGCCGATCAACGAGCACGTCGATCGCATGCTGGAAGCCGGCAAACCGTTTATTGCTGCCTACATCGACATCGACAACTTCAAGCCCTACAACGATGCTTTTGGCTACCGGCGCGGCGACGACGTCATTCAGACCCTGGCCCGGGTGATCTGCGAAGCGTGCGACCAGCAGACGGATTTCGTCGGTCACATCGGCGGTGACGACTTTTTCGTCATTTTCCGCAGCGAAGACTGGGAAATTCGCTGCTGGCAGATCATCAGCACCTTCAGTCAGGCCATGGGTAACATGCTCGGCATCGAGGAACGCCTGCGCGGCGGCTACATGGCTGAAAACCGGCGGGGCGAACTGACCCTGCAGACCTTGCCGACGCTATCCATCGGCGCCGTCAAAGTGGGGGCGGGCGACTGCGAATCGCACCGCGAAGTCGCCGCCGCCGCCTCGGCGGCCAAAAAACAGGCAAAGAAAAAAGCCAAGGACCCGGCCAACGAACCAATGGGCGGCAGCCTGTTTGTCGAACGCAGGCGGATCGGCAGTGCTGACATGCAGCCGACGGCTGCTCGCTACATGAACTGATTGTTCGTTTGGCGGAGTCCGGGGCCGTGGCCATCTCCACGGTCAACCGGAAAAAATGCCAAAAAATGAAATGTCCCGACGGGGCCTTCGGGCCGGATTTAGCCGGCTCGCGAGGCGGCGAGCAATCGGGCGATCAGGTCATACAATTCATCGGCCCGGATCGGCTTCGAGAGGTAGTCGTCCATGCCTGCGGCGACACAGATTTCGCGATCACCCTGCATGGCGTTGGCGGTCATGGCGATGATCGGCAGGCGCTTCTTGCCATGCTCCTGCTCCAATTTTCTGATCTGCTGCGTCGCTTCAAGGCCGTCCATGATCGGCATCTGCATGTCCATCAGGATGAGATCGAAGACGCTCGCTCCATTCGTCGCGAGATCAAGCCCGCAGGCCCCGTTTTCGGCCAGCGTAACGTGGTAGCCGGCGCGCTCGAGCAAGGCGGTCGCCAGCTTCTGATTGACCCGGTTGTCTTCAACCAGAAGGATTTTTGCATTGCCCCCGGCGCCCGGCGAAGCTTTGCTCGGGGCGACGCTGCCCGGGCTGGCGGCCGGCTCATCGGCGATTGCCAGATCCAGCGCGAAATGGAAGGTGCTGCCCTGTCCGGGCGAGCTTTCCAGCCACATGCCGCCGCCCATCAGGGTGACAAGATGACGGGAAATCGAGAGCCCGAGCCCGGTGCCGCCAAAGCGCCGGCTGGTCGAACTGTCTTCTTGGGCAAACGACTCGAAGATATGCGCCTGCTTGTCGAGCGGTATGCCCACGCCGGTATCGCGTACGGCAAAGTGCAGGCGCGCCATGCCGCGCGGCAGGATCTGGGCGCTGACCGTGAGTGCGACCTCGCCCCGGTCGGTGAACTTGATGGCGTTGCCGAGCAGGTTGAGAAGAACCTGCCGAATGCGCAGCGGGTCGCCGCGCAGGCGGCGCGGAACGCCCGCCTCGACGGTACAGCTGACCTGCAATTGCGTCTTTTTCGAATTGAGTGCCAGCGGTTGAACGGCTTCATTGACCATTTCCGGAAGATCGAAATCGATCGTTTCGATGCCGAGCTTGCCCGCCTCGATCTTCGAAAAGTCGAGGATGTCGTTGATGATGCCGAGCAAGGCATTGGCCGATGATTTGACGGTTGCCAGATAGTCGCGCTGTTCGGCCGTCAGCTCGCTGTCAAGAACCAGATCGGTCATGCCGATGATGCCGTTCATCGGGGTCCGGATTTCATGGCTCATGTTGGCGAGAAACTCGCTTTTTGCTCGATTCGCCGATTCGGCTGCATCGCGCGCCTGCATCATGGCCAGACGAACCGTTTCACGTTCATTGACCAGGCGGGAGATCGTTGTCGTCAGTTCGGCGATGTCGTCATCGCTGACCGGCATCTCGGCGTCGTGCAGGTGGCCCAGGCCGGAGAGCAGTTCGCGCAAGGCAATCAGGGCCTTCTCACGCGATGCCAGCTCGTTGCGCAGGCTGCCGGCAGTGCGGCTCAGCAACTCGAAAGTCGGGCGAAACTCGAGCGGCACATCGGCCGGGCTGATCGCCTCGACGTCACCCTTTTCGGCCGAATGCTGCTCGAACAGCCGGATGCGGTCGAGGGCGCTGAGCCAGCGCTTGAGCGGAAACCAGATCAGCAAGAGGCCGCCGGCAAAACCGGCAACAGCCAGCTCGGCAGCGGCCAGGACCAGTTCCCAGATGGCGCCGGCAATGCTGTCGACTGCGAAGGTCAGGCGCAAGACCCCGTAATCGATCCCGCCGGCTGAAATGTTGCGATTTACATCGTAAAGCTGGTTGGCTATCCGCTCATGCAGCCAAGCTGGCGGCGTGCTCTCGGGCTTGATCGGATTGGTGCTGCGCACGACGCCACCTTCAAGGTCGATGAAGGCTGCCGACTCGAACTGCGAGCGGGCAATGGCCCGTTCCAGAGTGCGATTGATCGTGTCATAGTCGCCGATCACAGCACTCTCGGCGATCACCTGGGCGACCACCTCGACGAGCATGGTCGATGAGTCCTGCGCATCCTGAACGCTGATCCGGATCTGCGCCTGATAGAACAAGGCCAGCCCGATGCCGATAAACAGCAACAAGGTCGCCGAGTACAGCAAATAGACGCGGGCGACCAGCGTCTCGGGCAACAGGCGGGAAAGCAGCGATTTCACGTTGGCGGGTGCCACTCCTTAGCGCAGGGCGGCCGGTGCCGACTGGTAGAACTTGCGATAACTGGCGTAGTCGGCGTTGCTCGACGGGATGAAGTAGACATCGTCGCTGAGACCGGCGCTGAGCGACGCCTGGTGAAGAATTTCCCTGCCCCTGGCATCCTGAACCATGCCATGGAAAGCGGCAGCCACAGCCTTCAAATCCTTTTCGGGAACCCTGGCCGAGGCCATCAGGGCAAGGTCGTGATAGCCCTCGGATGACCATAGGACGCGGAACGCTTTTTTCTCACGAGCGGCATAGCCTTCAATCAACTGCGAGTTGCTGCCGACAGCCTTGACCTTGCCGGCGAACATCTGCGCGAAGGCCGCGTTCTGGTTGCCACCGAAGACAACCTTGACGTCGACCCCCTTGGCCAGCAAATGGGCGTAAGGCACCTTGTAACCGATGAAAGCCTCGGGGCCGGCAAACGCCATTTCCTCGCCCTTCAACTGTTCCAGCCTAGTAATCGGCGAATCGGCCGGAACCGCAATCTGGCCGTGCACGGCCGACGTCTGGCGACGACCAAAGACCTTCCAGCCGAGCTTGTCGCGTTCCGGGCTGAACAAATGGTTGGTGAAGACGAATTCGACTTCCTTGGCCAGAACGTAACTCGTCGTGTCGGCCGAGGTGCGGCCGATTTTCAACTGCAGCTTGACGCCACTTTTCTCCGAAACGTAGTTGATGATCGGGTTCCAGTATGCCGCCGTCCTGTTGATGTCCCACTGGTTGACCGGGGAAAATCGATAGGTCGACGACTCCTCGGCGAAACCGTTGGCAGCGAAGGAAATGGCAGCGATGCAGCCGAATAGAAAGCGAAGCATGGGAATCCTTGGAGGGGTTGTTATAAGTTATTGTATTTGTGAATTTTAGTGTTTTGTGGGATTTGTTCAATGCGCTTCGTTTGGGTCTCTCAGCGTTTGATCAGCGCCTGATCAATCTGAAGGGCTTTTTGCTCGATATCGGCATCGCTGTCGGCGTAACGCCGGCTGATGGCAAGAAACTTGTCCTGCAGCGCGATGAAGGCGTCGACGATGTCCGGATCAAAGTGTGTGCCGCGCCCGTCCATGATGAATTGGATGGCCTTGTCATGCGGCATTGGATCTTTGTAAGGGCGGCGGCTGATCAACGCATCATAGACGTCGGCCACAGCCATCAGTCGGGCTGAAATCGGGATGGCGTCGCCAGCCAGGCTTTCCGGATAGCCGCTGCCATCCCATTTTTCCTGATGGCTGTAGGCGATCTCCTTGGCGTAGGTCAGGAATTCGACATTCACCCCGAGGCGGGACTCGGCCGTCGCAATGGCATCGCGGCCCAGCGTCGTGTGCGTCTTCATGATCGCGAACTCTTCCGGTGTAAAGCGTCCGGGCTTGAGAAGGATATGGTCGGGAATGCCGACTTTGCCGATGTCGTGTAGCGGTGCCGACTTGAACAGCAGCTTGATCGTATGCTCGGTCAGAAATGCCGAGAAACGCGGATGGAACCGCAGTTTTTCGGCCAGCGCCTGAACGTAATACTGGGTGCGGCGGATGTGGTTGCCCGTTTCGTTATCGCGTGTTTCGGCCAGTGAGGCCATGGCCAGGATGGTCACGTCCTGAATCGCCTCGATTTCCTCGGCGCGGCGGGCAACTTCTTTTTCGAGATAGACCGCCTTGTCTTCCAGGAAATCGGCCGAGGCCTTGAGCTGGAGGTGGGTCTTGATGCGGGCGAGGACGACCTTCTGCCGGATCGGTTTGGTGATGTAATCGACGGCGCCCAGTTCGAATCCCTTTTCCTCGTCGTCGCTGGAGACGTTCGCGGTCAGGAAAATGACCGGAATGCCGGCGGTCAGCGGGTCGGCCTTGAGCCGGGAGCAGACTTCATAGCCATCCATTGCCGGCATCATGATGTCGAGCAGGATGAGGTCAGGCAACTCCTCCGCTTTCAGCATGGCCAGTGCCTGCGGGCCGGAGGCTGCTTCCCTGACCCGGTAGTGCTTCTTGAGGACAGCCGACATCAAGGTCAGGTTGAAGGGGGTGTCATCAACTACCAAAATCAATTTGTTCGGCGCTTGATGGGGAGGCGCGGTCATTTCGCAGTCCTTGGCAATCCTGTTTGGCTGGCAGCTGGGCAGCCTTAAAACAGCATTTTAGAACGTTCTCGGCGGCAAGCTGCAGCTTGTTGTCAGGATCTGGTGGTGACGGCCTGGCCTCTGGCTCAGTAAAAAACCTGCCCCAGGTCCAGCGTTGCGCGTTGCCCGACGCTGCTTCGATGTGCTGCCAGCCAGGCTTGGGCATGCTCGCGGCCGCTGTCGCGCAGGCTTTCGAAAAACGGCAGGTTGACGGCCAGTTTGCTGCCGGCCGGCAGTTCGCCGAGCAGGGCGTCGGCGGTGATGGCGTGGAAGCGTAGCTGCTCGATGCGCCGCTCGAGCCGGCCGACCGTCAACAGGATGAGCAGGATGTCCGGCGAGGTGCATTGGTAGGCCAGCGGGAAAACTGCCGGGTTGGCGCTGTAGCCACCGTCCCAGTACGGCTCGCCGTCGATCACTATGGTCCGGTGAATGGTCGGCAGGCAGGCCGAAGCGAGCAAGGTGTCGACCGACAGCTCATGGTTGCGGAACAGGCGCAGCTTGCCGGAGTTGGCGTGGGTGGCGGCGATGAACAGTTTGACCGGGGCATCGTGGCGTAGACGGGCGAAGTCGAACTGTTCGCCGAGAATGTCGCGCAAGGGGTTGAGGTCGAAGGGGTTGAGTTGCTCGGGACTCAGATGGTTGGTCCATTGCAGCATCAGTTTGAGGGCCGGGTTCACCTCGCCGCCGGCATCGCCGGACTTGGCGAAGGGCGAACTGGCCGCGACGCCCGTCCAGAAGCGGGCCAGCGCTTCGCGAGCCCCATCGCGGCCGCCGGTCATCAGGCCGTGCGCCAGGCACAGCGCGTTCATTGCGCCGGCGCTGGTGCCGCTGACGCCGTCGAACGTGAAGGCCGAATCTTCGAGCAAGGCGTCGAGGACGCCCCAGGTGAATGCCCCGTGGGCGCCGCCGCCCTGCAGGGCGAGGTTGATTGCGTGTGTCTTGGCGGGTTTCAGGTGCATGCCACGGTCAACCCGAAAAAATGCCTGAAATTGAAATCGTCCGTCGAGCTCATGGCCGGTCAGCGACAGCCTCGATGATCGGCGCTGGCGTCACCGAGGTCGGTTGCTGGAAGGGGTTGCCCTGGATCAGCACGATGGCGGCTGTTGGCGCTGCGGCGAGGGCGAACAGGATGACGGCGACCATCGCGGCGCGAGGTTTGTCGACATGGACGACGGAAACCGAAAGCAAGGTCAGGAAACCAAGAAAGGCCATGCCCAGCCACTTGAGCGGATTGACGTGGGTCTGGCTGAGGCCGATGCGCAGGTCGCGCTCGTCACGAATTTCGATGGCCTTGCGCAGCATCAGCGCCTGCACGTTGTCACCGGCGCCGGCAGCGATTTTGGGGCTGGCCAGCAAGGTCAGCAGCGCATCGGCCAGGGCGGTGACCTCGGGGCTCGACTGGCGCGCCGCCAGCATCGGCCATTCGCCAGCGCTGGACCGGCCGTAATGCGACACGGCAGTGCGCACCTCGCCGCGCAGCGGTTCGGCTAGTTGCTCCGAGAGGACGGCAATGCTGCGCAACGAGTCAGCCTCCTTGAATACGGCATTCATCGCCCGATCGTGGGCGCTCCACGTGTCGTTGGCGAGGAAGGCCAGGGTCAGCCCGAAAAGCACGCCGATAATGTTGATGAAGGGCGGCGCCACACCCTGCAGCGAAGCGATCCAGCTCGCCCAGCGCGGCCGGTGCAAGGCCCACTGCACGGCAGCGACTGCGGCAAAAGTGCCGGCGACGGCAAGGAAGGCATAGCCATAATGGTCGTAAATGTGCCAGTTGCTTGAAGGCATGCGGGGAATATCCGTTTCCTGAAACCAGACTACCGAGTCTGGGCGATGGCGACGTCCGGCGTCAATCTTTCCGCCGTGAAGCGCATAAAAAAGCCCGGCAGAGCCGGGCGAAAATGAGGGACAACTTTTTTATTGGTAACGCAGATGCGATCAGGCCGCTTTCGGGCGCGCCGCTGCGCGCTTGCGGGGTGCCGGTTTGCTTGTGGCAATGATTTCCGTGGTTTGATGAATTTCCTGTTCGGCCCGCGTCACTGTTTCGATGGCCGCCGAACTGAGGTCGTGCAAGCCAAGTTCAGCATTTTGCAAACCGAGTTTCACTGCCCGCAAGGGGAGCTCGGCTTCCCATGGGCAGGTCTTGGTGGCGCGATTGATCGTCGCGAAAACGATTTCATCAACGACGCGGACTTGGGATTCGGCATTGAGAATCATCGCCTTGTGCGTCTCGCCGATGATTTCCAGCGTGCCGTCCAGCAAGCGGCTGGCCCGGGCGGCAGATTCCAGCCAGACGGTGGCGGGAATCTGGGTCATCGTGCCGATCTGGCCGGAACTCAGATGCGACCAGTGGCGGCTGCCGGTATGAACGGCTTCGCGGCTATTGGCAGAAAGCAGGCTGGAAAAACGCTGCCCGGCATCGATACAGGCGGTCGACAGGTCGAGCAGTACGTTCAACGCGCGATCGCGGCTTCGGGCGATTTCATGAGAGGACAAATACATGGGCGCTCCCGACGGGATTTGATCGTCGAAGAATAGCGCCCGGATGTGACAGAAAAATGAATCGACAAACCGATCAGCGAATGGTCTTGACCCCTTCCGCCGTGCCGAGCAGCAGGAGATTGGCCGGGCGCACGGCGAACAGGCCGTTGGTGACAACGCCGGTGATCTGGTTGATATGCGCTTCGAGGCCTTTCGGGTCGGTGATGGCCAGACCTTTGACATCAAGGATCAGGTTGCCGTTGTCGGTGACGAAACCCTCGCGCAACACCGGCGTGCCGCCCAGCTTGGCCAGTTCGCGGGCAACATGGGCGCGCGACATGGGGATCACTTCGACCGGCAGCGGGAACTTGCCCATCACGTCGACCAGCTTCGAGCCGTCGCAGATGCAGACGAATTCGCGGGCCACGGCGGCAACGATCTTCTCGCGTGTCAGGGCGCCCCCGCCGCCCTTGATCATGTTGAGGCCGGCGTCGATTTCGTCGGCGCCATCGACGTAGACGGGAATATCGTCAACGTCATTCAAGTCAAAAACCGTAATGCCATGGCCTTCCAGGCGCTTGCGGGTGGCCTCCGAACTGGCCACGGCGCCTTTGTATTTGTCCTTGAGCGGAGCCAGTGCGTCAATGAAAAAGTTGGCGGTCGAGCCGGTGCCAACGCCGATGATGCTGCCGGTCGGTGCCGTCTGCGCGACGTAGTCGGCGGCGGCTTGAGCGACGGCCTGTTTGAGTTCGTCCTGGGTCATGGTGTACTCCTGAATTGGCTTGGGCGCATTTTACTCCGTCGATCTGGTCCGAAACTGTCATAAAAGCTTAACCTTGGCGTGCTTTCATATTGACTAAACTAGCCATACTGTTTTTTAGGGAGAGCACGATGAGCGAAAAAACCAAGAAGGCCCCGGCAGGCAAGCCGGCTGCCACGCCAAAACCGCCGAAGAAGCTGGTTCCGCGTACGGCACCAAAGGTCGAGGTGAAACCTGTTGAGGTGGTCGCCGAGGCTATCGTGGCGCCTGTGGTCAAGGTTGCTCCGCCAAAACCGGTGCCCGCCGCTGCAGAGAAACAGGCGCCCGTCAAACCGGTTGCCAGCAAGCCACGGGTGGCACGCAAGCCGACCCAGGTCGAGGCCGCCGTCGCCAAGCATCAGAAGGTGCTGGCCGATGCCCTGGTCAAGGCCCAGGCGATCAAATACGATCAGCCCAAAGTCATGAAGCAGGAAGCGGCGAAAGCCACCAAGCCGGCCAAGGCCAAAAAAGTGAAGCTGGTGCGCGACAGTTATGCCATGCCGGACACCGAGTACGTCCAGATCGGCGTGCTCAAGAAGCGCTTGAGCGGGCTCGGTAGTGAGGTCAAGAAAAGCGAACTGCTGCGTGGTGGTATCGCAGTGCTGGCTGCGTTGAACGATGCCGAACTGAAAGCCGTAATGGGGCGCGTCGAGCGCATCAAGACGGGGCGTCCGGCCAAGTAGGCAAAAAGTAATAGTTTTTCGATTGTTACAGCCTGTCATTTGGCTGTAACAATCGGCGGGTAATCTCCTTGGTGTTGTCCAATCTACCTTGTGCAAGGAGTTATCCAATGCTGAATTCAAAACTCGTTTCCGCCCTCGCGGTCGCTGGCGTCGCCCTGATTGGCGCCCAATCCGCCCAGGCTCAAGTTATTAAAGTTGACGGTTCTTCTACCGTCTATCCGATCACCGAAGCGGTGGCCGAAGAATTCCAGAAAGCCAAGAAGAACGCCGTCAAGGTCACCGTCGGTATTTCCGGTACGGGCGGCGGCTTCAAGAAGTTCTGCCGCGACGAAATCGACATTTCCGATGCCTCCCGCCCGATCACCAAGGCGGAAATGGAACTGTGCAAGACCGCTGGTGTCGAGTACATCGAAATGCCGGTCGCCTTTGACGCGCTGACTGTCGTCATCAACCCGAAGAATGCCTTCCTCAAGCAGGCCACCGTCGCCGAAATGAAGATGCTGTGGGAGCCGGCCGCTCAGGGCAAGATCATGAAGTGGAACCAGGTCAACCCGGCCTGGCCCGATGCGCCGGTCAAGTTGTTCGGTGCTGGCGCCGACTCCGGTACCTTCGAGTATTTCACCGAAGCCATGGTTGGCAAGGCCAAGTCCTCGCGCGGCGACTACACCGCTTCCGAAGACGACAATGTGCTGGTCCAGGGTGTTTCGCGTGACGTCAATGCCATCGGTTACTTCGGCTACGCCTACTATGCCGAGAATACCGGCAAGCTGAAGGCCCTGCCGATCGTCAATCCGAAGACCGGCAAGGCTGTTGAGCCGTCTGCTGCCAATGTCGAAAACGGTACCTACGCGCCGCTGTCGCGTCCGATCTTCATCTACGTCAAGGCCAAATCGCTGCAGAAGCCTGAAGTCAAGGAATTCATCGAGTTCTACATGAAGAACGGTGCTGCGCTGACCAAGGAAGTCAAGTACGTACCGCTGCCGGCTTCTGCTTACGCCGGCAACCTTGAGCATGTTAAGAAGAACAAGATTGGCACGGTGTTCGGTGGTCATAATGAAATTGGCATTACCATTGAAGACCTGATGAAGCGCGAAGCAAAGATGTAAGCTCCGATCTGGCGGACTTCGGTCCGCCAGGCGCAGAAGCCCGGCCTCGGTCGGGCTTCACTCCGAAAGGAATCTTCAAGTGAATCACGCTATGACAGCCAACAACCCCTCCGACCTGCCAATGGTGAGCGACCGCCTGTCGCGCAAAGCCATGCGCCACGTCAGCGAGCGCCTCATCGAAGCACTGCTCTTCGCTGCTGCCGCTGTTTCGGTGCTGACCACCGTCGGCATCGTCTATGTTCTCGTTTCCGAGTCAGTCCAGTTCTTTCAGCAGGTCAGCATCGTCGACTTCCTGACCGATACCCAATGGACCCCGCTTTTCGATGATGCCCACTTCGGCATCATGGTGCTTATTTCCGGCACCCTCGTTTCCTCGCTTGTCGCGCTCGTCGTAGCGATACCGATGGGGACGATCATCGCCATCTACCTGTCCGAGTTCGCCCATGGCAACGTTCGTGAAATCGCCAAGCCGATTCTCGAACTGCTTGGTGGTATCCCGACCATCGTTTTCGGCTACTTTGCGCTGCTCATCGTGACTCCGATGCTGCAGAAGCTGATCCCGTCACTGCCCGGTTTCTCGCTGCTCTCTGCCGGTCTGGTCATGGGCATCATGATCGTGCCCTACATCGCCTCGTTGTCCGAGGATGCCATGCGCGCCGTGCCGATGAGCCTGCGCGAAGGCTCCTATGCGCTGGGTTCGACCCGTCTGCATACCGCACTGCACGTCGTCGTGCCGGCAGCTTTCTCCGGTCTGGCCGCTTCCTACATCCTGGCCATTTCGCGCGCTGTCGGTGAAACGATGATTCTCGCCGTTGCCGCCGGCATGCAGCCGAACCTGACCTGGAATCCGATGGAGCCGGCCGCAACCATCACCTCCTTCATCGTCCAGGTTGCCCTCGGCGATCTGCCGCACGGCTCGATCGGCTACCAGACCATCTTCGCCGCCGGCCTGACGCTGATCCTGATCACCCTGATGTTCAATATCCTCGGCCAGTGGCTGCGCCGCCGATATCGGGAGAACTACTAATGTCATCGACTATCCTGACAACGGAACAAATCCGCGCCCTGATCGCCAGGGGCAAGCTCAAGGACACCATCTTCAAGGTGCTCGGCATCTTCTGTCTGGCCGTCGCGTTGCTCGTCATCGTGCTGCTGATTTCCGACATGGTGGCAAAGGGTTCTGAGCGTTTTACGCTTGATTTCTTCTTCAACTTCGCCTCGCGGCGCGCCACGCAGGCCGGTATCCTTTCGGCCTGGGTCGGCTCGCTGCTGGTCATGCTGGTCACTGCCCTGGCTGCGGTGCCGATCGGCGTGGCAGCCGGCGTCTATCTCGAGGAATACGCCAAGCGCAACTGGATCACCGAGATCATCGAGATCAACATTACCAATCTGGCCGCGGTGCCGTCGATTGTTTATGGCCTGCTCGCCCTCGGCATCTTCGTCTATACCTTCGGATTCGGGCAAAGCATCCTGTCGGCCGGCCTGACGCTGGCACTGTTGATCCTGCCGATCATCATCGTGTCGACTCGCGAAGCGATCCGCGCCATTCCGGCGATGATCCGCGAAGGTTCGATGGCGGTCGGTGCAACGCGCTGGCAGACCTGCCGCTACCACATCGTCCCCTACGCCATGCCCGGCATCCTGACCGGCGTCATCATCGGTCTCGCCCGCGCCATCGGCGAAACGGCACCGATCATCACCATCGGCGCCCTGACTTTCATCGCCTTCCTGCCGCCGGTGCCTTACACCGAGATCAGCGCCGGCGTGAATGCCGGGTTGTTCGACTGGGTGATGTCGCCCTTCACTGTGATGCCGATCCAGATCTTCAACTGGACCTCGCGCCCGGATCCGGCCTTCGAAGTGAATGCTGCCGCCGCCGGCTTCGTGCTGATGGCCATGGTGCTGACCATGAACGGTATTGCAATTTATCTTCGCTACAAAATGCGTAAAAACATCAAGTGGTGATTCCACGGTCAACCGGAAAAATCGCCCAAAAATGAAATCCGAAATGGAGTCTCCGATGCAGATTCATGACACCCCGACCCTCAAGGCCGAAGCTCGCAACCTGAACTTTTTCTACGGTGAAGCCAAGGCGCTCAAAGGCATCAACATGCCGATCTACGACAAGAAGGTTACCGCCCTGATCGGTCCTTCCGGTTGCGGAAAATCGACCTATCTGCGCAGTTTCAACCGCATGCACGACCTTTATCCGGGCAACCGTTACGAAGGCGAAATCCGCTTCTTCCCGGACAACACCAACCTGCTCTCGCCGGATGTCGATCCGATCGAAGTCCGCATGCGTGTCGGCATGGTTTTCCAGAAGCCGAATCCGTTCCCCAAGACCATCTACGAAAACGTCGCCTATGGCCTGCGCGTCCGTGGCGAGAACAATCGTCGTGTGCTCGACGACAAGGTCGAACACGCCCTGCGCGGCGCGGCAATCTGGGATGAAGTCAAGGACCGCCTGCAGGACATGGCGCCCAACCTTTCCGGCGGCCAGCAGCAACGCCTGTGCATTGCCCGCGCCCTGGCTACCGACCCCGAACTGCTGCTTTTCGACGAGCCAACCTCGGCGCTTGACCCGATCGCCACCGGCGCCATCGAAGAACTGGTGCACGAACTCAAGAAGCGCGTCACCATCCTGATCGTTACCCACAACATGCAACAGGCTGCCCGTGTTTCGGACTACACCGCCTACATGTACCTGGGCGAGCTGATCGAATTCGGCAAGACCGACGAAATCTTCATCAAGCCGCAAGACAAGCGCACTGAAGATTACATCACCGGCCGCATGGGTTAATCAGGGGATATGAAATGAACGAAAGCCAACACCTTTCCAGCCAGTTCGACGACGAACTCAGCCGCCTGCGCACACATGTACTGCAGATGGGTGGTCTGGTCGAAACCCAGGTTTCCGCTGCCATCGACGCATACTCCACGGGCGAAATCTCCAGCGTCAAGACCATCGTCGAAACCGACCGCAAGGTCAATGAACTCGAAAAGGCTATCGATGACGACTGCGCCCACGTCATCGCCAAGCGCCAGCCGACCGCCTCTGACCTGCGCCTGATCCTCGGCATCAGCAAGATCGTCACCGATCTTGAGCGGGCCGGCGACGAGGCCAAGAAGATCGCCAAGGGCGTCCGCCGCATCTATGAAAACGGCCATTTGCCCGGGCAATACGGTGTTGGCGTCCGCCATCTGGCCGAAGCTGCGCTGATCATGGTGCGCCAGGCACTCGACGCCTTTGCCCGCCTCGACACGCCACAGGCGGCCAATGTCATCAGGGCAGATACCGACGTCGATGCTGAATTCAAGTCGATCATCCGTCAGCTCATTACGCACATGATGGAAGACCCGCGCACCATTACCACTTCCATCGACATCATCTCGATCGCAAGGGCCATCGAACGCATCGGTGACCACGCCAAAAATATCTCGGAACAGGTCGTGTTTATCGTCGAAGGCCGTGACATCCGCCACACCAAGGAGAAGGCGCAGTGACTCCGACCATCCTGGTTGTCGAAGACGAGCCGGCCATCCAGGAACTCGTCACCATCAACCTCAAGCACGCCGGCTTTCTTGTCGTCCGTGCCGGTAGCGCCGAGGAGGCTGAGTCGGCCATCCGTGCTGCGCTGCCCGATCTGGTCATTCTCGACTGGATGCTGCCCGGGCAGTCCGGCGTGGCGCTGGCCAAGAAAATCCGGGCCGATGAGCGGACCCGCGAACTGCCGGTCATCATGTTGACCGCCCGCGTCCACGAAGAAGACAAGGTGCAAGGCCTCGAAGCCGGCGCCGACGACTACATCACCAAGCCTTTCTCACCCAAGGAAATGGTCGCTCGCGTCCGCGCCGTGCTGCGTCGGCGGGCCCCGCACCTGGCCGGCGAAGCGGTCGAGATCGGCAGCCTGGCGCTCAATCCGGCGACCCATCGCGTGTTGGCCAGCGGCCAGCCGATCGAACTCGGGCCGACCGAGTTCCGCCTGCTCTTCTTCTTCATGACCCACGCCGAACGTGTCTACACCCGTGCCCAGTTGCTTGATGAAGTCTGGGGCGACCACGTCTTCATCGAAGAGCGCACGGTCGATGTCCATATTCGCCGTTTGCGCGCTGCGCTGGAAGGTTCCGGCAACCACGAACGCGTCGAAACGGTGCGCGGAACGGGCTACCGCTTCCGGGGAGCCTGAGCGACGTGCCGTCGCAAATCGTCAACGCCCTCGTACTGATCCTTTTGGCTGCAGGCATTGCCATCCCGGTTGGCTACTTTGTCGTGCCGTGGGCCGGTTGGGCCGTCTTCTGCGCCGGGCTCGGTCTGCAGATGCTCTTCAACTTTCGCAACTTCGCCCGACTGGATCGTTGGTCACAGCGTCCCATCGTTGATCCCAGCCTGGAAGGCGAGGGGGCTTGGGATGGCATTTTTGGTCGTCTTTATCGGCATGAAAAAGATCTGCGTACCCAGATCTCTGATCGCGATGACCAGATCGAGCGTCTTTTTGCCGCGCTTCAGGCGCTGACCGATGGTGTTGTCTCGCTCGACCTGAATCATCAGATCATCTACTGCAACACAACGGCGGAAGATCAACTTGGTCTCGTCTCGGAAACCGATCGCGGGCAGCCCATCATCAATCTGGTGCGCCAGCCGGAGTTCGTCGCCTACCTGGAGGGCTGTGATTTTGAGCGGCCGCTGACCCTGCGTTCGGATCGTGGAGCGGATCGTGTCCTGTCGATCCATGTGGTTCCTTATGCAGGGAATCGGCGCCTCATGCAGATCAAGGATGTCACCCAGAGTGACCGTCTCGACCGCATGCGTCGTGATTTCGTGGCCAACGTCTCACACGAACTGCGTACGCCGCTCACCGTCCTCGCCGGTTTCCTTGAAACGCTGCAGGAAATAGAACTCGACCGCGACGACCAGCGTCGCTATCTGGACATGATGGCCGAACAGTCAAAGCGCATGGAGTCCATCGTCCAGGACTTGCTGACCCTGTCTTCCATCGAGTCGGCACCGCCGCCCAACAATGATCTGGTCGATATGAGCAACCTCATCGACAAGCTGCGTCGCGATGGCGAGGCACTGTCAGGCGGTCGGCACACTATCGTGGCCGAAACCGACGGACAGTGCGACCTGCGTGGTTCGGAACCGGAACTGGTCAGCGCCTTCGGCAATCTTGTCGCCAACGCTGTGCGGTATACGCCGGCTGGCGGCACTGTGCGCATCGAATGGAAAGTCACCCCGCAGGGGGCGGAGTTCTCTGTCGAAGACACCGGGATCGGTATCGAGGCCAAACACATTCCGCGTCTGACCGAGCGTTTCTACCGCGTCGACCGCGGCCGCTCGCGCGATGCCGGTGGTACCGGGCTTGGGCTGGCCATCGTCAAGCACTCGCTCAATCGCCATCAGGCCCAGCTTGATATCAAAAGCGCGCCAGGCATTGGCAGCCGCTTTGCTGCGAAGTTCCCGGCAACTCGCCTGGCCAGGGTCTAATCCTTTTCGTTCGGTCTGTTGCGCCCGTGGGAAAAGTGTCGGGCGCCCGGGTAACGTTACTGTCACTTGCGGCGACTAAAGTGTCACGACAGCTTGAGACATTCAGGAAGCCAGGCTTGGCCGACGGTGGCCAATGAATCTCTTGATGCTTTGATCACGCGCCCAACTGGAGATTTCATGAACGCAGACAAGACCGTAGCGCTGAGCGATTACGAACGACGGGTGCATGCCGAAATGCTGGACAGTTTTGATGAAGAACTGGAAATGGAAATCGACGACGATCGCATGAATGAGTTGATTGCCGAGGCGACTACGGCAGCCAGCACCTCCGCAGATCTGGAGCGGCATTTTTACTTCAAGGAGCTGTTCCGCCTGCAGGGCGAACTGGTCAAGCTCCAGGACTGGGTGGTCCACAATAAACTTAAAGTCGTCGTCCTGTTCGAAGGCCGTGATGCCGCCGGCAAGGGTGGCGTCATCAAGCGCATCACCCAGCGTCTGAATCCACGTGTCTGCCGCGTCGCAGCCCTGCCGGCTCCAAGCGAACGGGAGCGCACGCAGTGGTATTTCCAGCGTTATGTCTCCCATCTGCCCGCTGCCGGCGAGATGGTTCTTTTCGATCGCAGCTGGTACAACCGGGCTGGGGTCGAGAAGGTAATGGGTTTTTGTGATGAGGATGAGTACGAGGAATTCTTCCGAACCGTTCCCGAGTTCGAGAAGATGCTGCTGCGATCCGGCATCATCCTGCTCAAATACTGGTTCTCGATTACCGACGACGAGCAGGAGCTGCGCTTCAAGATGCGCATCCACGATCCTCTCAAGCAATGGAAACTGAGCCCCATGGACATGGAGTCCCGCCGCCGCTGGGAGGATTACACCAAGGCCAAGGAAACGATGCTTGAGCGCACGCATATTCCGGAGGCGCCATGGTGGATCATCGAAGCGGTGGACAAGAAAAAGGCCAGGCTGAACTGCATTCACCATCTGCTGAGTCAGGTTCCCTACGCCGAGATTGAGCGAGACGAAGTCGTCCTTCCCGAGCGTGTGCATAATCCGGATTACCTGCGCAATCCGGTGCCTGCAGAAATGTTTGTGCCGGCTGTCTATTGAGTCGTCGTTATATGAGCGCGATAGCGGACGAAGGGGCGGCCAAGCCGGCCCTTCTCCGGGCAGATCTTTCATACGGTTCGGATTCTGCCGGCCTGATCTGCGGTTATGCTTTCGGGCCGGGGGCGAGCGGGCAACCCATTGACTCGGCTGCTGCCGCAAAATGGCTGGTTGCCCACCAAGGCGAGAGCGGCCCAGAGTTTGTCTGGCTCCATTTCAGTCTGACCAACGTCAACTCGGAAAAGTGGCTGGTCGATCACCTCTCCTTGCCTGCGCATTATTTCGAAACCATGCGGGAAGGACCGGCCTCAACCCGGATCGAGCAGGACGATGATTGCCTGATCGCGGTGATCAACGACCTCATCTATGAGTTCTCCTACGATGCGACGCAGACGGCCACTTTGTGGATGTGCGTCAGCGACAGGGTCGTTGTCAGCGCGCGCCTGCACCCTTTGCGCAGCGTTGACCGGCTTCAAATGTCAATCAAGGGCGGGGCGTTAATTGCCTCGCCGGTGGCCCTGTTGGCCCAACTGTTGCGCGGGCAGGCCGATGTCCTGCAACAAATTGCGCGCAATGCGACGGCCGAAGTTGATCTGATCGAAGACAAGTTGCTTGCCGGGCAGGTCGACACAAAGCGCAGCACGCTCGGCTCCTTGCGACGGGTTTTCGTACGCTTGCGACGCCTGCTGGCGCCGGAGCCGGGCGCGCTGTTCCGTTTGCTGAACCGTCCGCCCTCCTGGTTTGATGAGGAGGATGCTCAGGAACTGCGGGCTGCTACCGAGGAATTCTCGGCCGTCCTCAGCGATCTTGCTGCACTCCAGGAGAGAATCAAGCTGCTGCAGGAGGAAATCGCGGCACACACCACCGAGCAGACGAATCGCAGTCTTTTTCTTCTCACCATGGTGACTGTCATGGCGTTGCCCATCAACATCATTGCCGGTTTGCTCGGCATGAATGTCGGAGGGATTCCCTTCGCCGAAAGCGCCTACGGGTTCTGGCTGATCGCCGGCATCGTGGCTGCCTTCACCTCTTTTGCCGGTTGGTACGCCTTTTCACGGCGTCGGGATACCCGCTTCTCTCCCTGATCAGTGCCTCTCGGCCGGCCAAGCGCACAGGCCCGCCATTGGGCCCCCATCTATGCCAATGCGTTCATCGCGCTGTAACACGATCTTCTTATTATCGACCATCAATTTACCCAAGGAGTCCAATCGATGAAACGCCTCATGATTTCCGCCGCCCTTGCCGCCGGCCTGACCCTCTGTGCGACCTCATCTGCGTTGGCACAGGAAAAACTTCGCCTGACCGGATCCGGCGCGAGTTTTCCGGCCCCTCTCTATCTCACCTGGTTCAAGGATTACAGCAAGAAAAATACCGCCGTCACTGTTGATTACCAGTCCAAGGGGAGCGGTGCCGGTGTCCAGGACTTCCTGAACAAGACAGTTGATTTCGCGGCCAGCGACTCAGCAATGAAAAAGGAAGATATCGCCAAGGTTGCCGAAGGTGTACAGCTTCTGCCGATGACGGCTGGCGAGATCGTGCTCGCCTACAACCTGCCGGGCAAGCCGAAAGATCTCAAGCTGCCGCGCGATGTGTATTCGAATATTTTCCTCGGCAAAATCACCAAATGGAACGACCCGAAGATTGTCGCTGCCAACCCGGGCGTTGCCTTGCCTGATCTGCCGATCACCGTCGTTCGTCGCGCCGATTCCAGCGGCACCACCGCCGTGTTTACCATGCACCTGTCGGCGATCAATCCGGAATTCAAGAAGACACTCGGCGAAGGCAACACGGTCAATTGGCCGGCTACTGACAAGTTTGTTGCTTCGCCGAAGAATGATGGCGTAACCGCCACCGTGCGCCAGACCCCGGGCGCCATCGGCTACATCGAGTACAGCTTTGCCAAGCTGGCCAAGGTTGATTTCGCCTTGCTCCAGAACAAGGCCGGTCAATATGTTTCCCCGGGCAATGGCGGCGAGACGCTGGCTTCGGTCAAGTTGCCGGAAGACATGGTGGCCTGGTTGTCCGATCCCGATGGCGCCAAGTCCTACCCGGTTACTTCCTACACCTGGATGATCTTCCGCAAGAACAATGGCGATGCCAACAAGGCCAAGGCCATGCGCGACATGATCGAATACGGCCTGACCGACGGCCAGAAGATGGCTGCCGCGATGGGCTACATCCCGTTGCCGCAAGTTGTCGTCGAGCAGGTTCGCAAGGCTGCTGCCAACATCAAGTAACAACGCGCTGCGCCGCGCGGGGTGAACCATTCATCCCGCACGGTCAGTGACGATAAAACGCCGGGGGCTTGTTTCCCCGCGCCAATGACAGATATTGGACCCCCAATGAGTAAACCATTTGTCGTACCCGTTCAGGCGGATTCGGTTTGTCAGCCACCCTCATCGACAGAGTTTCTGATTGATCGCACTTTCCGCGCGCTGGCCCGTCTTGGCGTCGTCGTGATTCTGGCCCTGGTCGCTGCGCTGGTTTTCGAGATCGGCAGCAAAGCGGTACCTGGCATTCAGAAGTACGGTCTGGATTTCATTACCGGTACGGTCTGGGACGTGAATCAGCAGAAATTCGGCATTCTGCCTGCGATCTGGGGAACGCTCTATAGCGCCCTGATGGCCCTGCTGATCGGCGGCTTCTTTGGCGTCACCATGGCCATCTTCCTGACGCAGGATTTTCTGCCTCCCCGTGTTGCAGCGGTTTTTCGCACCATCGTCGAGTTGCTCGCCGCCATCCCCAGCGTGGTCTATGGCCTGTGGGGGATCTACGTGGTGATTCCGGCGATTCGCCCGCTGACTGACTGGCTTAGCCAATCGCTGGGCTGGATTCCCTTCTTCGGCTCGACGCTGAGCGGCCCCGGCTTGCTGCCCGCGGCATTGGTGCTCGCCATTATGATCCTGCCGACCATCGCCGCCGTTTCGCAGGATGCGCTGCGTTCGGTCCCGCTCAAGACCAAACAGGCCGCTTACGGAATGGGCGCCACCCACTGGGAGGCCATCCTGCAGGTCATCATTCCGGCAGCTGCTACCGGAATCTTTGGCGCGCTCGTGCTCGGTCTGGGGCGCGCATTGGGTGAAACCATGGCGCTCGCCATGCTGGTCGGCAACTCGAACCAGATTTCGCTCTCGCTGTTCTCGCCGGCAAACACGCTGGCTGCGTTGCTCGCACTGAACTTTCCGGAAGCCGGGCCGAATGAAATCGAGGTGCTGATGTATGCAGCCCTTGTCCTGATGCTGATCACGCTGGCCGTCAATGTTGCCGGCTCGCTGATCATGGCCTACTCACAGCGCGGGAGCAAATAATGACTGATTTGAGTTCATCGCTGTCTGCCGTACCAAGTCTGCAGCGCAAGTTTGAAACTCGCGCTCTGCGCAGCATCCTGCTAACCACAATCACCTGGGTCAGTGCAATGCTGGCCAGTGTGCCGCTGTTCTCGGTGCTCTACATGCTGATCACGCGCGGTGGCGCAAGACTAAGCATGGAGGTGTTTACCGAACTCCCGCCTGCCGGATTCGAGATGGGCGGCGGCTTCGGCAATGCACTGGTGGGTACCTTTGTCATGGTTGGCATTGCCGCCTTGATCGCGATTCCGGTCGGCATTCTGGCGGCAATCTTCCTGGCCGAACTGGGCCCGCAGAGCAAATTGGCCAATTCCGCCCGTTTTGCCGCCAAGACGCTGACTGGCCTGCCATCGATTCTGGCGGGTGTCTTCGCCTACGCCATGGTTGTTCTGACGACGGGCTCTTATTCGGCACCAGCCGGCGGCATTGCGCTGGCGGTGTTGATGCTGCCGATCGTCGTGCTGACGGCTGAGGAGGCCATGAAGATGGTGCCCAAGATCATGAAGGACGCAGCCCATGGCATGGGGTGTACCAACTCGCAGGTGATCTGGCACGTTGTCTTGCCGACCGCAATGCCGGCGATCCTGACCGGGGTCATGCTAGCCGTCGCCCGCGCTGCCGGAGAAACAGCCCCCTTGTTGTTCACTGCGCTGTTCAGCAATTACTGGATTTACGACGGGGGCCACATCAATGCAATGAGTCCGACGGCCTCGCTCGCGGTATTGATCTACAACTTCTCGGGGATGCCGTTCGACAACCAGCTTGAACTTGCCTGGGCTGCTTCCCTGGTGCTGGTTTTGATCGTGCTGGTCGTCAATATCGTTAGCCGTCTTGTCGGCAAAACCAAGATCTGAAATTGAGAAGGACTGAATCATGACTGCAATGATGCAACAGACCAGCCCGGCTACAGCAGCCTCCTCCATTGTCATGGACTGCAAACTGGACAAGATTTTCTACGGCGATTTCATGGCTGTGCGCGACAGCCATGTGCCGATTGAAAAAAACAAGATCACCGGCTTTATCGGCCCCTCAGGCTGCGGCAAGAGTACGGTATTGCGCAGCCTGAACCGGATGAATGATCTGGTGGTCGGTTTCCGCTTTGACGGACACGTCCATTTTCTCGGCCAGGATGTTTATGGCAAGGGTGTCGACCCGGTCGTCGTCCGCCGTTACATCGGTATGGTTTTTCAGCAGCCCAACCCATTTTCGATGAGCATCTTCGACAATGTCGCGTTCGGCCTGCGCCTTAACCGATACAAAGGTGATGTTGGCGACCGCGTCAAGCATGCCTTGCAGGGCGCCGCCTTGTGGGATGAGGTCAAGGACAAGCTCAAGGTCAGTGGCCTGGCCCTGTCAGGCGGCCAGCAACAGCGTCTTTGCATCGCCCGCGCCATTGCCACCGAACCGGAAGTGCTGCTGATGGACGAGCCATGTTCGGCGCTTGACCCAATCGCTACCCGGCGCGTCGAAGAACTCATGGTCGAGCTCAAGAAGGATTACACCATCGCCCTGGTCACGCACAACATGCACCAGGCAACGCGGGTGGCGGATACCACAGCGTTCTTCTCGGTCGATATTTCCCAGGGGACCCGCACCGGTTACCTCGTTGAAATGGGTCCTACCGATCAAATTTTCAATAGCCCGCGCGAGAAGCTGACCAACGACTACATCAGCGGCAATTTCAGCTAGTCAATTGTCAGGAGACTCCGCATGAAGCTAAGAACCGCGATCCTCGGATCAATGCTGGCGGCCGTCATGGTCGTCCCCGTCGCCTTCGCGCAGGGCGTCAAGCCAGGTGAGGGAAAGGGGTTTGTCCTGCAGGGGGCGGGGGCAACCTTCCCGGCGCCGTTGTACAAGAAGTGGATTGCTGAGTACCGCAATGTCGAGCCGGCTACCGTGATCGACTACAAGGTTGTCGGCAGCGGCGAGGGGATCAAACGCTTCCTAGACGACAGCGTCGATTTCGGGGCCAGTGATGCTGCCATGACTGATGACCAGATCGCCTTGGCCAAGCACGGTGCCGTGTTGGTGCCAGCTACCGCCGGGATGATTGTGCTGGCCTACAATCTGCCCGGTCTCAACGGTCCGCTGAAGCTGAATCGCGATACCTATGTCGCGTTGCTCATGGGCAAGATTCCGCGCTGGAACGACGCTCGCATTCAGGCGACGAACCCCGGCCTCAACTTGCCGGATCGGGAAATCATTCTGGTAGCACGCCAGGACAGCAGCGGTACGACTTTTGCGCTGACCAATCATCTGAGCGCGGTCAGTCCGCTCTGGCGGGACCGTGGCCCCGGTACCGGCAAAGTTGTCAGCTGGCCGAACAACACGATGATGGTGCGCGGCAACGAAGGTGTGGCCTCGCGCGTCAAATTGAGTGTAGGCTCGATTGGCTATGTGGAATACAGTTTCGCCAAGCAGCTCGGCATGCCGACGGCGCAGCTGGAGAACAAGGAAGGGCGTTTTGTCGTGCCGAGCGACTCGGTCGGTGAAGCAACGCTGGCTGCCAACCTGAACCGCATACCGGCTAATTTGCGAGTCTTCATTCCTGATCCGGATGGCGCTGACTCCTACCCTATCGTGACTTTCAGCTGGCTATTGCTCAAGGAGAAATCGGGCAATCCGGCAAAACAGGAAGCGCTGAAGCGCTTTGTGAAGTGGGGCCTGTCCGAGGGCCAGCGCTTCAGCAACGACCTCGGATTCATTCGTCTTCCCGTCGATGTCGCCGAGCGCAGCAGGGTGGCGCTGAACCGCGTGCAGTAATCAGCTTTCCCGCCTGAACCCCGAAGAAACGTCGTGTCAAACACGGCGTTTCTTCGTTTAACATCGACGTTTTCTTATTGCATGGAATTCCATTGCCCGCGCCTCGCCATCTGAATTTGTCAGCGATCAGAAGCTCTCTGACTGAGGTGCAGAGGCATTTTTCCCGGCTCAACGATTGCTTGGTCGAACCGCGTGATCCGTTCAGCGATGAGGTTCTGGAGAACATTCTCGAAGCGTATGCACTGATTGATGACTACGTGACGCGAGGGATCGATCTGTTTGACCTGCAGCACGTTGATCTGATGCTCGAAATCAATGCCACGGTTCTATGCGGTTGTGATCCCGTGGCGCGCCTGGAGTTTGCCGGACATCTGGAGGCCACCGAAAAGCACTTCTTCAACAACGAAGAGGGCGGCATCAAGGACTTGTTTGACTGGTACGGCAAACATCGTGACGAATCGCCATGGAAGCGGGCGGCCGGTGTCTACGTGCGGATTCTCAGCAAGCCGCAGCTATTCATCGAAGGTAATCACCGTAGCGGATCGATCATCGCCAGTTATCTGCTGCTACGGGAGGGCCTCTCCCCTTTTGTTTTGACCGTGGATAACGCTGAAGCCTTCTTCAACCCTTCGTCGGTAATACGAAATTCGGCCAAGCATGGCGTTGTGGCGCTATTTGAGCTGCCCAAGATCAAGAAAAAATACGCCGCATTTCTCGAGGAGCAGTCCAGGCGCTCGCGTGGCATGTTTTTGATTGAAAATAGACGCGCCGTGCTTGTCGACGTGTCGCCCGCGGAACGCGCGAGGATCGACCCGAATGCCGGGGCGCCGGCTTCTGGGCACAGCAAGCCATGAACAGCCGGACTGGATTGGTTTCAGCAAGCGCCCGCCGGCAGCCGCGCACACGCATATCGTTTGATATTGACGATACCCTGGCCTGTCACCATGGCCATGCAGTTGCCGAAAAAAGCCGGGTGCCGGCGGCCATCCATCGATGGCTGGGTGAGCCGCTGCGTGTCGGGACGCGGGCGCTGATCCGGGAATTGCGTCGCCGCGGGTGCAGTATCTGGATCTACACGTCTTCGGATCGTTCGCCGTTCTACATTCGGCGCTGGCTATTGCTCCACGGCATCCGGGTGGACGGCGTCGTCAACAATGCCCGGCATCGTCGCGGCCTGGCGGTTCACGGGTTCTCGAACTCGCCATCGAAGTTTCCGCCGGCCTTCGGCATAGACCTGCACGTAGATGATTCCGAAGGTGTGCAGATGGAGGGCGAGACGCACGGATTCAGGGTCGTCGTTGTTCATCCTGGCGACGAACTCTGGACCCAAAAGGTGCTGGATGCCGTGACTCATTCACAGGCGGCAAAGCGGCATGCTCATTCGCCTGCTTCATCGGGCCAGCACCTTCGTCGGGTGGCTGGAATCTGAACAGCCCCCGGGGTCTCTTAAGCTGCAGCGTTAGCGGAAAAAGCGGCCAAGCAGTCCGCTCAGGAAACCAGGGCTGGGTTGTTTTTCGATGGTCGCAACGGCTGCTGTCGCGTGATCGACCCCGGTCATCTGCTTTACTGCATCGGCGTAGTCGCGGTCTTCGTTGGAAATGTGGTTGATCAGCCATTTCGACAGCATCATGTGCAGTTCATCGACGATATCCTCGCCCTTGGCGGCGCGCATGGTGATATCGGTCACGCGACGAATGAACAGTTCATGGACTTTCTTGTGCGGCTTCAGAAACTTGTAGCCGGCCTCTTCGAGCATTTCTTCCTCGAAGCCGAAATGCGACTGCGTGTAATCGATCAACTGCTCGATGATCTCGTTCACCATCTTCTTGTCGAGCTTCATCTTCGCAATTTCGAGATCGTTGATGTACTCGACGATGCGCTGGTGCTGGGCATCGATGACTTCAATCCCGGTTTCGAGTTTTTTGTCCCAGATAATCGGCATGACTGTTCTCCTGACATTTTTGCAATGTCAGGAGTAAATAGCAGTTTTGGGGTGTTTCAGTTGACGTGTGTCAACAGTGCGACAGGGGGAGCGTGACTTACTTCACGGTTTCCTTTTGATTTTGGTCAGAATTTCCGGTTGACCGTGGAAGTGTGTCGCCGCCTCTTTTTTCAGCCCTTGATCGGCCGCACCTTGCCGGCCGCCAGCTTGGCGTTGCCCCGGGCCTCATCGGTGGTTTCGCTATTGGCCACGACGACGCCCATGCGGCGTTTCTTGAAGGCTTCCGGCTTGCCGAACAGGCGCAGGTCGGTGCGCGGCACGGCCAGCGCCTCTTCCAGCCCGGTGAAGGCAATGCCCGATTCGTCGATGCCGCCGTAAATGACCGCCGAGGCACCCGGCTCGCGCAGCGCGGTGTCGACTGGCAGGCCAAGGATGGCGCGGGCGTGCAGTTCGAATTCCGAAAAACGTTGCGAGCACAGGGTGACCAGCCCGGTATCGTGCGGCCGCGGGCTGACTTCGGAGAACCACACCATGTCGCCCTTGACGAACAGTTCGACGCCGAACAGGCCGCGGCCGCCGAGGTTGCCGGTGACGGCGGCGGCGATTTCCTGCGAACGCTTGAGCGCAGTCGGGGTCATCGCCTGCGGTTGCCACGATTCGACGTAATCGCCAGCGACCTGGATGTGGCCGATCGGCTCGCAGAAGTGAGTCACCACTTCGCCGCTGGCGTCGCGGGCGCGGACGGTGAGCAGGGTGATTTCGTAATCGAAGTCGACAAAACCCTCGACGATGACGCGACCCTGATTGACCCGGCCGCCGCTTGCCGCGTAGTCCCAGGCCTTCTGCACATCGTCCGGGCCGCGCAGCAACGACTGGCCCTTGCCGGACGACGACATGGTTGGTTTGACAATGCACGGGTAGCCAATACCGCCATCGATGGCAGCCTGCAGTTCGGTCAGCGAATCGGCAAATTTGTAGGGAGATGTCGGCAGGCCTAGTTCCTCGGCGGCCAGCCGGCGGATGCCTTCGCGGTTCATCGTGAGCCTGGCGGCGCGCGCCGTCGGGATCACCTCGGCCAGCCCGGCAGCCTCTATCTCGACCAGCATGTCGGTGGCGATGGCCTCGATTTCCGGCACGATCAAATGCGGTTTTTCCAGTTCGACGAGCCGGCGCAGCGCGGCGCCATCGGTCATCGAAATGACGTGGGCGCGATGGGCGACCTGATGGCCGGGGGCGTTTTCATAGCGGTCGACAGCGATCACTTCAACGCCCAGTCGCTGCAGCGCGATGATCACTTCCTTGCCGAGTTCGCCGGCACCGAGCAGCATGACGCGGGTGGCGGATGGGGAGAGCGGGGTGCCGATTTGCATGGGGTTTCCTCTGTTGAGCGGATTTCGATTTTGGCCGAATTTAGGCGTCGACCGTGGCATCGTCAAGCCAAGTTTCAGCCGCACCGGGATGGGGCGCCGCGCTTTATAATGCCGCGATGCAATTTCGATCCCTCCCGCTCTCCGTCGAACGTTTTCTGCTGTCGCCGTTCAGCCTGTTGCTGGCGCTCCTCCTGGCCTTTTTCCTGAATGCCTGGAGCCTGCCGCTGACCGATGTCGATGAGGGCGCCTTCTCGGAAGCAACGCGCGAAATGATGGCGCGCGGCAATCTGGTCTCGCCGACTCTCAACGACGCGCCGCGCCACGACAAACCGATCCTGATTTACTGGGCGCAGGCCGCCTCGGTCGCCGTGCTCGGTGTCAGCGAAATCGGCTTCCGCCTGCCGTCGATCATTTTTGCCGTGCTCTGGGTGTTCGCGCTATTTCGTTTCTGCCTGCGCCACGGCAACCAGATGACGGCGCAGATCGCCTCGCTGGTCATGGCCTTGACGCTGGTCGTCGGCTTCATCGCCAAGGCAGCGATTGCCGATGCGCTGCTCAACCTGCTCATCGCGCTGGCCATGTTCGGCATCTACGACTATTTCGTCGCCTGTCGGGACGGCAAGCCGGCAGCCAAAACGCGGCGCCTGCTGTTCGCTGTCTATGCCGCGCTCGGCCTTGGTTTCCTGGCCAAGGGGCCGGTCGCCGTCTTCTTCCCGCTGCTCATCAGCGCCTTGTTTTTCGTCTCGGCCGGCGCCTGGCGCGACTGGCTCAAAGCCGTCTTTTTCTGGCCGGGCTGGCTGCTTTTCCTGGCCATCGTCGTGCCCTGGCACGTCGCGGTCTATCTCGATCAGGGCGATGCCTTCTTCCGCGGCTTTTACCTCAAGCACAACATCAACCGCTACGCCGACACCTTCGAAGGCCACGGCGGGCGCTGGTGGTACTACTTCGCGGTGCTGCCCTTCATCCTGCTGCCGTTCACCGGCTGGCTCTTCGCCATCGCCGGCAAGCTGGCCGGCGCGCTCCGCCAGAGCGACAGCGATGCGTTGTTCGAACGCTTCCTGATCATCTGGTTCATCGTCGTCTTCGCCTTCTTCTCGTTCTCCGGCACGCAGTTGCCGCATTACCTGCTCTACGGCTGCACGCCGGTGTTCATCCTGCTCGCCCGCCATCGGCTCGATTTCGAGCGGCGCTGGCTGGCCTTCGTGCCGATGATCCTCTTCGCGCTGCTCCTCGCCGTTCTGCCGGAAGTGCTCGCCTTCGCCGCCGGCAAGGCCAGCCGGCCGTTCGAGAAATTCCTGCTCGATGGCCTGACCATCGCCTTCGCCGACGAAGCGCGCTGGTTGTTGCCGCTGCTTGCCGTTGCCGTCATCGGCCTGGCTTTCTGGCGCCGCCTGCCGGTCTGGCAGGGCCTGGTTCTTGCCGGTCTGCTGCAGGCCGCCACAGTCGCCCTCGTCATCGCCCCGCGCGCCATCGAAGTGACGCAAGGACCGGTGCGCGAAGCGGCCATGCTGGTCAAGCAAAGTGGCGAAACCAATGTCGTCGCCTGGCGCATCATCATGCCGAGCTTCAGCGTCTATCGCCAGGCCGCGACGCCGACCCGCGTGCCCGAACTCGGCCAGCTGGTGTTCACGCGTACCGACCGCAAGCATGAGGTCCTGGCGCTGCTCGCCCCGGGGCTGACCCTGCGCGACGTCTATCAGCGCAGCTTCGTTACGCTGGCCCGTGTCGAGCGTGAGGACAAGGAATGAACGATCAAACGCTGCACGCCCGCAACCCGGTTTTCGACGCTTCCATCCTTGGCCTGTGCCTGCTCTTCGCGCTCGGGTTGGTCGCCGTCGGCCAGACCGGCGACTGGTACGTCGGCTTCATTCCCGCCCAGGCGGCCAGCCAGATTTTCTTGCCGCCCTGGCTGTGGGAAAGCCTGACAACGCTCGGCGACGGCCGCGTCCAGCTCGCCCTGATGCTGCCTTTCTGCCTCCGCTACCCGCGTGTTTTCTGGGCGCTGGTCGTCGGGGCGCTGCTCGCCGGGGCGATGAGCCGTGGCTTGAAGGTCTGGTTCGACCTGCCGCGGCCGGCGGCAGTACTCGATGCCAGCCAGATCACCATCATCGGCGCCCGCCTGACGGCACACAGCTTCCCGTCCGGCCATGCCGTTTCGGCCTTTTCCTTTGTTGTCGCCTGGCTGGCTCTGCTCGGCTGGTGGCGCGCTTTGCCCATCGTCATCATCGCCGCCCTGGCCGCGTTTTCGCGCATTGCCGTCGGCGCCCACTGGCCGGTCGATGTGCTGGCCGGCGGGATGATCGGCCTGGCCGGCGGCTGGCTGGGCCTGCGCCTGACCCGACATTTTCGCTGGGGCCTGGGCATTCGCGCCCACTGGATATTGATTGCCATCGCCGTCATCGCCGTGGCAACGCTACCCTTCGACGGCCAGGGCTACCCGGATACCCGACCGTGGCGCATCGTCGCCTGTTTGTGGGGGCTGGGCGGCTTCGTCCTGTTCTATCTGCAGCCCCTGCTGCGCGGCGGCTGGCAGGCGGCGAACCGGCCGCTCGAAGGGCTTGTCGCAGAAGACCGCGCAGCCTGATTCAGGATTTGGCGAGGGCGATCTTCGCGCGCCAAAGCGGTCGTTGCCGGTATGCTGTTTGCAAAATACGCCAATAGTTTGTACTGTCCGCTTTCTCTTTCGAAATCCATCAGAACGCGATGCTCGGGGGCATGGTTCACGCCTTCTTATGGCTTTTGAATTCAGGAAACCCGCAGTCCGTTGCCTGGTCTACAGCAATTCCATACAGATAGCGTGAACCGAAAATCATGCCAACGTCCATTCTGAAATACGTCGATATCGCGCGCCTTGTCGGGGCCGGACTTAAGTGTCCGGTGTGCAATGGCACCGACTGTCGACATTCAAGGTGGCATTCGAAGACCGAAAAGCTGGGCTCGTCGGGGTTTCGTCCCTATCGCTGCAATGATTGCGCGCATCGCTTCCTGGCCCGCAACAGCGCTTCTCTGGAGCGGATACTGATCAACAGCACGGCCGGCTTGATGCTGTGCTTCGGGATTTTCGTAGTCGTCGATTTTTGGCTGGAAAACGTCGACAAGCCGAAGCCTGCGCCTGTCGCGCTGACCGCAACGGCGCTCCCGGAGGAAAGTACGGCCGGTGCGCCGAATCGGCTGCTGACTGGTGGCGTGGCTGCAGAGGCCAGCGACAACCCGGCAACGCGCGCCCAAAAACAGCAGGAGGCGGCCGACAACGGCGATGCCGGTGCGATGCTGCAGATCGGACGCGACCTGGCGACCGGCAACAATCGCCCGAAAGATGTCGGGCAGGCGGCCAAATGGGTGCAATTGGCCGCGGCAACGGGACATCCCGATGCCATGCTTGAACTGGGGCGGTTTTATCGCGATGGTGTCGGGGTGGCGCAGGATTCGGCTCGCGCCTACGTCTGGCTCAGTCGGGCCGCCGCTGCCAAGCAAACGGACGCCGTGCTGGAACGCGAGGCTCTGGTCCGGACGATGGGCGAAGAGCCACTCAAGGTGGCGCTAGAATTGTCCATGCCGACACAACCGGCGGCGGCTCTCGTCCGTCCGAAATAGCCAATTCTCGGGAAGTATTGCGGCAGGTTGCCAAGCCAAGCGCGGTGAATGGGCGTTGCCGGCAATTACCACGGTCAACCGGGAAAAACGCCCAAAAATGAAATGGTCGGTGACGGGCGGTGATTTCCCGTCGGTTGCGCCCCATCTCTCCAGGAGGCGTCGCGGCTGCAACAAAAGCTTAACGAAGCAGTAATTTCGGGGTCACGGGCCGGCCGTATCGTGCGGCCATGCCCAAGGTCAGAAGCGTTTTTCTCTCCGATATCCACCTTGGCACGCGGGCGTGCCAGGCGGACAGACTCCTCGATTTTCTGCGCGAACATCCGGCTGAACAGACTTTTCTGATCGGCGACATCGTCGATTTCTGGGCGATGAGCCGCAGCATCAATTGGTCGCAGGCCCAGAATACCGTCGTCCAGAAACTGCTGCGCCGGGCCCGGCATGGCGACCGCGTCGTCTTCATCCCGGGCAACCACGACGAAGTGCTGCGCGATTACTGCGGCATCGTTTTCGGCGAGGTCGAGGTCATCGACGAACTGGTCCACGAAACCGTGGATGGCCGGCGTTTCCTGCTCATCCACGGCGACCAGTTCGACCAGGTGACGCGTCATCATCGCTGGGTCGCCGTGCTCGGCGACAAGGCTTACGAAATGCTCGTCCGCATCAACAGCCTGCTCTCGTGGGGGCGGCGCAAGCTTGGCATTTCCGGCTACTGGTCGCTGGCCGGCTACGCCAAGCGCAAGGTCAAGACGGCGCTGACCTTCATTTTCGATTTCGAAGAATCGGCCATCCATCACGCCAAGGAGCGCGGCCTGGACGGCGTCATCTGCGGCCACATCCACTGGGCGACGATCCGCGAGATCGACGGCCTGACTTACGTGAATTGCGGCGACTGGGTCGATTCCTGCACGGCCATCGTCGAACACTTCGACGGCCGGCTCGAACTGGTCACCTGGGGCGAACAAAAGCCGGTGCCCATGCTGGCCGCCCCGGTTGTCCAATCCGTTGTCGAAACTGTAGAGGCCTGAGATGCGTGTTTTGATGGTTTCCGACGTGTATTTCCCCCGCGTCAATGGCGTCTCGACTTCCATCGAGACTTTCCGCCGCACGCTGGCAGGGCAGGGCGTCGAGGTCAAACTGGTCGTTCCGCGCTATGGCAACGAGATTGACGAGCCGGGCATCGTGCGCGTCGCCGGCCGACCGGTGCCGGGCGACCGCGAAGACCGGTTGGTCGGCTGGCGGGCGATGCACCGGGTGGTGCTTGATGCGGCGCAGGACTGCGACCTGATCCACGTCCAGACCCCGTTCATCGCCCACTACGCCGGCCTCAAGGCCGGGCGCAAACTCGGCCTGCCGGTGGTGGCGACCTATCACACGTTGTTCGAAGAATATCTGCAGCACTACGCCAAGCCGATCCCGCCGAGCTGGTTGCGCGGTCAGGCGCGGGCCTTGTCACGCCGGCAATGCAATCAGCTCGATGCGGTGATCGTGCCATCGACGGCCATGCGTCAGCGGCTTGAAAGCTATGGCGTCACCTCGCCGATGCATGTTCTGCCGACCGGTATCCCGATGGCGCAATTCGCCGGCGGGAATGGAAAGCGCTTTCGCCAGAAATTCGGCATAGCCGAAGCGCGGCCGATGGCCTTGTTCGTTGGCCGCGTCGCCCATGAAAAGAATATCGGCTTCCTCCTCGAAGCCCTTGTCCAGGTCCGCCAGATTCGCCCCGACGCGCTGCTCGTCATCGCCGGCGAAGGCCCGGCCATGGCCGACCTCAAGGCGCAGACCACGGCGCTGGGCGTGCAGGATGCCGTCCAGTTCATCGGCTACCTCGACCGCCAGCAGGCGCTGCCCGATTGCTATGCGGCAGCCAATGTTTTCGTTTTCGCCTCGCGCACCGAAACGCAGGGGCTGGTCTTGCTCGAAGCGATGGCGGCCGGCGTGCCGGTCATCGCGCTGTCTGAAATGGGAACGACCGACATCCTGGCCCCGGCCCGCGGGGCCTTTTCGCCGCCGAACGACCCGCGCGCTTTCGGTGAAGTGCTTGGCCAGTTCCTCAAACACCCCGAGGCATGGCGCCATCTCAACGATGAGGCGCCGATTTACGCGCAGGAATGGACCGATGTGGCCATGGCCGAGCGGCTGGCGCGCCTTTACGGCGAGCTGACCAATTGCAAAATTGGCCAGAAATTCCGGTTGACCGTGGCAATCTGATCACCGGCCCGATGAACGATCACTCCGACGCCTGCTGCGTCCGCTGCTTCTACTTCCGGCCGAGTGATGCGCTCACCGGCCTGTGTCACCGCTACCCCCCGGTCTTCGCCGGCGACAGCTCGCCGCGCGAAGCGCACCATTGGCGCCATCCGGTCGTCGGGCCGCACGGCTGGTGCGGCGAACACCGGCTGGCGCCCGGCGCTCAGATGTCTTCGAGCGGCGCCACCAGCTGATTGACCTTGCGCAGGCGTTCAGCCATGACGCGCATGACCTGGGTGGCGAAAAACGGTGTTTGCTGAACGAGAAACTGGAAGCGCTTTTCGTCAACTTCGACGAATTCGCATTCAGTCACGGCGACCACGCTGGCCGAGCGCGGCCCGGGTGAAACGAGGCCCATCTCGCCAACGATGCTGCCGTGCTCGAGGTTTTCAACGACCCGGTTGTTGACGATGACTTCGGCCTTGCCTGCGGTCAGGACGTACATCATCTGGCCATCCTCATTCTCGGAAAACAGGGCGGCGCCCGGGGCGACCTTGATGATGGTGGGGTTGTGCGTAAACAGCTCGAAGAAAACCATGGTTACATTTCCGGATGAACGAGACTAGGCCTTTTAGCATAGGCTGGCTTCTGTTTCATGTCGAAAATATTACAGTTACCCCGGGCTTGACCTAGAACAAGGTCGGCGAGATCAGGCGAAGACCGATGGAGAACCAGTGTTGGTCGCTGATGGCGCCAAACCGGCTGCCGTAGGTGGTGTCGATCTGGAGGTGGCCGGGGACGATCCAGTAGCGGACACCCATCTGGAAAAAAGGGTTGCCCTTGTCCTGGCCATAGCTTTCGGCGATCAGGTAACTTCTTGGTGTTATCTCGATTTCGCTGCCGAGACCCCAGGTTAGCCGATTTTCCTGATTTTCGCGTTCGCGGGTGTAGCCGAGGTTAGTGTGGATGACCACCCGGTCGTCGGCCAGCGAAAAGCTGACCGGCACATAGAAATACGGGTTGCCGGTGTGTGCGCTGCCCGGTTGCGTGGCGTAACCAGCGGCCAAACCGATGCCGTAACCATTGGTTTCCAGCGGCTTGAGCAGGGTCTTGCCCTGAATGACCATGGCACCGCTTTCCTGATGGCCGTCGGTATAGGCCAGCGCGCCGCCGAAAGTCAGTTCGAAATTGCCGCCCGGGTTGCAGGCCGGCAAGGCCCAGAACTCGTGCTGGCTGCCGTGCAGGTGCCCCCAGGATTCGACCTGACAGGCGCCGGCATCGGTCAGCCGGGCGTCGTCGGTGATCATCGGGCGGGCAGCATGGGCAGCCGGCCCAATGGCGAGCAGGATGAGCAGGGCGAAAAGTGGGCGCTTAGGCATATCCGGACGAGCCTAGGGGCGAATTGTGACAGAGCGATGACCTGGCCTGTCATCAAAGCTTAGCGCTACCTGATTAACGTGAGCGCTTTCGCGGAGATTTCATGCAGGAACCCTCGTCGAACGAACTCGGCCTCGATCCGGCCAACGAATCGCCCTTCAAGGGCAAGACCGGACTGCGCCGGGTATGGAATGCCCTGACCTATTCGCTGGCCGGTCTCAAGGCCGCCTACCTGTGCGAAGACGCCTTCCGCCAGGAAGTCATCCTCGCCGCCTTGCTCATCCCGGCGGCGTTTCTGCTGCCGGTGCCGTGGATGGGCCGCGGCTTGATGATCGCCAGCGTGCTGCTCGTCCTGGTCGTCGAGTTGCTCAATTCGGCCATTGAAGCCGTAGTCGACCGCGTCAGCTTGGAAAACCATCGCCTGGCCAAACGCGCCAAGGATATCGGCAGCGCCGCGGTGCTCGTTTCGCTGATCCTCGTCATGTTCGTTTGGGCTTGCGTGCTCATGGAGATCGCCTGATGTCGCTGGTCATTGCCTTCGTCACCGAAACCTTCCCGCCCGAGGTCAATGGCGTCGCAATGACCGTTGGCCGGCTGGTTGGCGGCTTGCGCGAACGCGGTCACCGGGTCAGCGTCATCCGGCCACGCCAGGGCAAGGGCGATGCCGGCAGTGAGCATGAACTGGCTTTGCCCGGCTTTCCGTTGCCCGGTTATCCCGGCCTGCGCTTCGGCCTGCCGGCCGGGCGTCGGCTGGCCCGACAATGGCGCCAGCAGCGGCCCGATCTGGTCCATGTGGTGACCGAAGGGCCGCTCGGCTGGTCAGCCGTCAGTGTCGCCCGGCGCCTGGGCATCCCGGTGACTTCCGGAT
>VIKE01000029.1:0-14012 GCA_008080565.1 Rhodocyclaceae bacterium
ACCTTGTGCTCGCTGTCACCATGGTGGCCGTGGGTGATCGTGTTGGTGAACAGCTCTTCGATGACTAGTTGCAGGCGCAGCGAATCGTCAGCGGCAATGCCCAGGCCAACCGCCAAGTCCGCTACCCAAGCCATCAGCCCGGGAAGCTCCGCATAGCGCGCGCTGACGGAAATGTCCGTAAAATGTGCAGTCATCGAATCATCAAGGTTTTCGCCATGATTAAAGCACATCGGGCTGCGCTTTGTGCGCTGCTCGCCCTGTTCTCCGGCTCGCCTGCCTTTGCTGCCGACCCGGCCGGCATGGTCAAGGTCGCCAAGGGGCAGGTCAGCGTCGAACGCGACGGCAAGAAACTGCCGGCTACGGTTGGTACCCCGATCGAGGTCGCCGACCGCGTGCGCACCGGCGCCGATGGTTCGGTGGGCGTCACCCTGCGCGACAACACACTGTTGTCGGCCGGGCCGAATTCGTTGATCGTCATCGACAAATTTGCCTTCGACAACGCGACGCAGGACGGCAACATGTCGATCCGCATCCGCAAGGGGACGCTCTCCGTTGCCTCGGGCAAGATCGCCAAACGGACGCCGGAATCGGTCGATTTCCATACGCCGACCTCAGTTCTTGGCGTGCGTGGCACCGAGTTCGTTATTGAAGTCGAAGGTGGCCGTGATGAATAAGCCGACTGTTTCCCTGATACTGTTTCCCTGATGTTGGTGGCGCTGCTGACCTTGGCCGGCTGTGCCAGCGAGCGCGTCGTCCTGCTGCCGTCGGCCGATGGCCGGGCCAGCGCCGTTGTCATCCGCGACACCCGTGGGGAAATTGTTCTCGACAAACCCTATGCGGCGGCCAAGCGCAGCATGGACGCCAACGAGGCTTATCAATCGTCGCCTGAAGAGGTCAGGGAGCGCTTCGCCCAGGCCCTGGCCGCGCAACCGCCACGGCCGAGCAGCTATGTCCTCTACTTTGAAGCCGGCGGCAATGTCCTGACGCCGGAATCTCAGGCGGCGCTGGCCACTATCCGCAAGGAAATCGCCGAACGCCCGGCCTCCGAAGTCATGGTCATTGGCCATACCGATCGCGTTGGCAGTGTCGATGGTAACGACCGCTTGTCGAAAACCCGGGCCGAAGGCCTGCGTGACCAGCTGATCGAATCGGGAGTGGCAGCCGAGAAGCTGGCCGCGGTCGGTCGCGGTGAGCGCGATCCGCTGGTGCCGACCGACGACGAAGTCGACGAGCCAAAAAACCGGCGCGTTGAAATCAGCGTTCGCTAGCAGTCCAAGCCGTCTGGCCGTGCCACTGCAGCAATAACAAGGTCAGGTCGTCCGCTGCCGGATGACCGGCCTCGAAGGTGCGCACGGCATCGCGTAGTGCCGTAGCGGCGATTGGCAGCTTGGCCCCGGCGTGGTCTTGAATCACCGATTGCAAACGCCCGATGCCAAACATGCCGGCACCGGCGCTGGCTTCGGTGACGCCATCGGTAAACAGGCAGATCCGGTCGCCGGGCTGCAACAGCAGTTCGCCGGCCATGTAGGGGTAGTCGCCGACGGCACACAGCGGCGGGCCGGCAGTTGCCGTATCGATCCGCGACAACTCTCCAGCGCGCAGCAGGATGGGTGCATCGTGGCCGGCGCAAACGTATTCCATGCGACCTGAGGCGACATCCAGCACGGCGATGAAGGCCGTGACGAAGAGGTATTCGGCATTCTCGCGACTTAACTCGCATTCAAGCTCGCGGACGGCCAGCCCAAGATCGGCCTGACGCCGCGTCAGCGTACCGGTCAGGGTCTTCGAGATGGCCATGAACAGGCTGGCCGGCACGCCCTTGCCGGAAACATCGCCGATTGCCACGCAGAGTCGTTGTTGGTCGAGCATGAAACAGTCGTAATAGTCGCCGCCGACGGCCTGGGCGGGTTCGAGGAGGGCGGCGATGGAAAAGCGCCGTTCGCCGGCGAAGATTGTCGCCGGATTCGGCAACAGCCCCATCTGGATGCGCCGGGCGGCATCAATTTCGCCAGCCACCCTGGCAGCCTCTTCGCGGCTGCGCTGGAGTAGCAATTCCGCTTCGCGCCGCCGGCTGTCGGCGGCGACCAGCGTGTTGCCCAGCAACAGGATGAATACCGGTGCGAGGAGCAATATCTGGCTAACGCTATCGAACAACCAGCGTCCAGTGAAAAAGGTCAGATAGCCACCAGCAACCAGCAGCAGGCTCCAGACGGTGAAACTGATCACGGCGTAGCGCGGCCGGAGCACCGGAATCGTCGCGATGAGGAGCAGGCCACCGAGCAGCAGCGTGGCGGTTTCGAGGAGCGGGATCCAGTGCGGACGTTGCAAGGCCTGACCGCTGAGCAGGCTTTCAATGACCTGGGCGTGGATGTCGATGCCGGGCAGGCTTTCGCCGAGCGGCGTGATGATCCGGTCCTGTAGCCCGGTACTGTTGAAACCGATGATGACGAAGCGGTCGTCGAAGATTTCCCGGGGATGCACGCCGGCCAGAACGTCGGCTGCCGACAGATAGTAGTTGGCGTTGGCCCGACCGAAATGGAGCAGCACTTCGCCGTTTGGTTGCGTCGGCAGACGATAGTCGCCGATGCGGATCGCCGTCATGCCGCGGCTTCCGCTTTCGGGTACGACGGCGCCGCCACCGAGTGCCAGACGGACCATTTCAAGTGGTAGCGAAAGGAAAGGCAACTGGTTGATGGTGGCTATCGTCGGTACCCGGCGCAGCACGCCTCGTTCGCTGTTCGCCTGCAGGACGCCGGGGCTGGCGTTGATCAGGCCTTCGCCGGCCGCCGATTTTTCGATAAGCGGACGACTGGCCAGCGCCCCGGCATATTGTGGGAGATGCAGGTCGAGGTTGGTGCCCGGATTGAATTCCGGTAGCGGTCGGGCTGGTTGTGTCGAGCCGGGCAGGGCCTTACTCAGGCCGACAACGGCGAGGGCGGTCGGATGAGCGCTCAGGGCGCGGGCCAGTTCCCGGTCGGGATCGGGCAGCGTCGCCAGAACTTCCGCGGGCAGGCCGGGCATCCGGGCCGAGAGGACTTCCGGGCTGTATCGGTCGCGCTCGGCAAAAACGATATCGATGCCCAGCGCCAGCGGCTTGCCAGTCTGGATTTTGTTCACCAGTTGGGCGACCAGGTCGCGCGACCACGGCCACTGGCCATGTTTCACCAGACTCTGGCTGTCGATGCCGACCACAATGACCGGCTCGCTGGTGCGCGCCCGCGGCATCTGGCGCTGATACTGATCGAACAGCGCTTCGCGGACGTTGAGTAGCGGCGTGCGCTCGATGCCGTTCAGCACCAAGGCGCCGACAATGAGCAACAGCAGGGGAAAGGCCCGGCCACGTCCGGCCTGGATCGCCGCAAGGAGCAGTCCGGCCGGAGGCTTCACAGGTCGATAGTCAGGCCGTCGTAGGCAGAAATGATCTCGAGCGGCGCCCGGCTGCCCCGGGTTATCTGCTCGAGCCGCCGTGTTTCGGCGACCAGACGAGAGAGTTGCTTGTCGTCATGGACGGGCTCGTGGTGGAACAGGACCAGCCGCTTGACGGCGGCCGCCTGACAGAGTTCGACGCCGACGATGTTGCTCGAATGGCCCCAGTCGGCCTTGACTGATACGGCCTCGGCCAGCGAGTACATGGCGTCGAAAATGACGAGGTCGGCCTTGCGGAAGAACTGGCTGAATTCGGCGTGTTCGTCGGGGTTTTCCAGCTTGTGCTCGGAGTCGGTCGAATAGACGACAGTGCGATCGAGGCTTTCAAAGCGATAGCCGTAGGAGTCGCCGGCATGCATCTGGCGCTTGGGCGTCACGTTGATGCCCGAGATATAACGCGTCTCGTCGGGCTTCATGATGTCGAACTCGATCTTCGCACCGGCCATGGCGTAATCGACGGGGAAATTGGGCGACTGCATCTGCAGGCGGACAGCCTGTTCGAGATTCGCATGGCAACCGTGGACGACGATGCGGTTGCCCGGAATGTACATGGGCGCGAAATACGGGAAGCCCATGAGGTGATCCCAGTGCAGGTGGGAAATGAAGATGTGGTAGGTCTGCGGATTGGGGACCCCGAAGCGGGCGATCTTCGCCTGGCCGAGTGGCCGGGCGCCGCTGCCCATGTCGCAGATGAAATGATCGTTGCTGTCGCCAACGATCTCGACACACGATGAATTGCCGCCAAAGGTGCCGGCCACGGAAAAGGGCAGCTTGTCGACGAATTCGTCGAGGGCCGTGCGGGTCTTGAAATTCTTGCCGTTGGCTGCGGTCAGGGCGGCGACGATTTTTTCCCGGACATCGCGATGCGACAGCGAAACCGGCAGCGAACCGCGAGTTCCCCAGAAAACAACCTGATTCATGAGCCGAGAACCTTGCAGGCGGTTTCGACGCTCACATAGCACGGCACGATCAGGTTGAAGCGGCTGATGGCGAATACTTCCTGAACCATGGGCTGCAGGGCGGCAATCGCGAACACGCCTTTTTGCGCCTTGGAGCGGCGCGAGGCCATCATCAGCACGCGCAAGCCGGCACTGCTGATGTAATCAACCCCGGAAAAGTCAAGGAGGACGGAAGGGCGCCCCTGAACGCATTGATCAAGCAGGGGATCGAGTGCTTTTGTGAACTCTTCGCTGGATATGTGGTCTATGCGTCCGCTGACGGAAACGATCAGGACACCGGCCTGTTCGCGGGTGGGAAGATTCATCATCGCGTAGGGGATGGGCTCTTGGACAAAGGGCAAGTATGCCATGGCCCCTGGCGCTCTCAGGTAAAATATTGCATGGATTCAAATCAGCAAAACACCCGCCCGCTCTTCGGTTACCGCAAATTCTGGGCACATCGTTTCGGGCCAGCCCCCTTCCTGCCCATGTCGCGCGCCGAGATGGATTCCCTGGGCTGGGATTCGTGCGACATCATTCTCGTCACCGGCGATGCCTACATCGACCATCCGAGCTTCGGCATGGCCTTGATCGGGCGTTTGCTCGAGGCGCAGGGCTTCCGCGTTGGCATTCTTTGCCAGCCGGACTGGAACTCTGCGGTCGACTTCAAAAAACTGGGAAAGCCGAATCTTTTCTTCGGCGTCACGGCCGGCAATATGGATTCGATGGTCAATCGCTATACGGCTGACCGCAAGATCCGCTCTGACGACGCTTACACGCCGAACGGCGAGCCGAACAAGCGGCCGGACCGGGCGGTGACCGTCTATGCCCAGCGTTGCCGCGAGGCTTTCCCCGGCTGCAACGTCATTGTCGGTTCGATCGAGGCCAGCCTGCGCCGCATCGCGCATTTCGATTACTGGTCGGACAAGGTTCGCCGCTCGGTGCTGCCGGACTCCAAGGCCGACATGCTGTTCTTCGGCAATGCCGAGCGGGCCATCGTCGAGCTGGCCCACCGCGTCGCCAAGGGCGAGAAGATCAGCGAAATCCGCGATCTGCGCGGCACGGCCTTCATGGCCCCGTCCGGTTGGTTGCCGTCGGATGACTGGGATGTCATGGATTCAACCTCGGTCGACACGCCGGGCCCGCTGATCAAGCACGTCGACCCGTATGCCATGGAAGGCGATTCCAAAAATGGCCAAAATTCCCGGTCGACCGTGGAAGAGGGGGCGCCGACGAGCGCCCAGCCGATCCGCATCGTTTCGCGCACCGAGCGGCTGGCGGCGCGCCAGGATAGACGCGCCCATACCGTCGTTCGCCTGCCGTCCTACGAGCAGGTCAAGGATGACCCCGTGCTCTACGCCCATGCCTCGCGCACCTTCCACCTTGAATCCAACCCCGGCAACGCCAGGGCGCTGGTTCAGGCCCATGGCGAACGCGATGTCTGGCTCAATCCACCGCCTATCCCGCTGACCACCGAAGAACTCGATCAGGTGTACGAATTGCCGTACGCCCGTCGGCCGCACCCGAGCTACGGCGAGGCCAAAATTCCGGCCTGGGAAATGATCCGTTTCTCGGTCAACATCATGCGCGGCTGTTTCGGCGGCTGCACCTTCTGTTCGATCACCGAGCACGAAGGTCGCATCATCCAGAGCCGTTCCGAAGATTCCGTGATCCGCGAAATCGAGGAAATGCGCGACAAGACGCCGGGCTTCACCGGCATCGTCTCCGACCTAGGCGGGCCGACCGCCAACATGTTCCACCTGACCTGCAAGGACCCGAAGATCGAATCGGCCTGCCGCCGGCTGTCGTGCGTCTATCCGGACATCTGCGAGAACATGAACACCGATCACAGCAAGCTCATTTCGCTGTATCGCAAGGCGCGTTCGCTGAAGGGCGTCAAGAAGGTGCTGATCGGCTCTGGCCTGCGCTATGACCTGGCCGTGCGCTCACCGGAATACATCAAGGAACTGGTCACCCACCACGTCGGCGGCTACCTGAAGATTGCGCCCGAACACACCGAGGAACGGCCGCTCTCCAAAATGATGAAACCGGGCATCGGCTCCTACGACCGCTTCAAGCAGCTGTTCGACCGTTTCTCCCGCGAAGCGGGCAAGGAGCAGTACCTCATCCCGTATTTCATCGCCGCCCACCCGGGGACTGAGGACGAGGACATGCTCAACCTGGCGTTGTGGCTGAAAAAGAACAATTTCCGCCTTGATCAGGTGCAGACCTTCATTCCGACGCCGATGGCCATGGCAACAACGATGTATCACAGTGAGCGCAACCCGTTGCGTAAGGTGACGCGCAGCAGCGAACAGGTCGGGACCGTGCGCAACGGCCGCCAGCGCAAGTTGCACAAAGCCTTCCTGCGCTACCACGACCCGGCCAACTGGCCGTTGTTGCGCGAAGCGCTCAAGGAAATGGGGCGGGCCGACCTGATTGGCAATGGCAAAAAGCAATTGATTCCGGCCTGGCAGCCGGCTGGTACGGGCGGTGCGCCGGCTGTATCCACCGGGAATATTCGGCGGACCGGGCCGGCGCCGCGCTCCAGCGTGCAGCGGCAACAGGGGCCCAGGAAAAAATAGTATTCATTGTGGGTTTGACGGGGCTGCGGGAAGTGGTGATACTTTAAAAAAGTCGCATTTTCCGTAGCTTCGAAAGCCTTTAGCCCGTTCCGTTTGTCATATGACCGGGGTTCTCGACAGCTTGTGCGGCATCAAGACAGGATGGCCGGAGCAGACATGTACAGAGGACGAGACCACGAGAGGGGCGGTTGCCATGGTCGACGGATGACCGATCGGCGGCCCGGTTTCGCCCAGCGTCTTGATCTTCACCTGCTCGACGGGGCGCCGCATCGCCTGTCATGGGAGGATCAGCGGGCGCAATACTGGACGCGCTTGCTGTTTTGTATCCTGGCGCTGATGTATTTCAACTTTGGTGGCGAAGCTCAGGTTCGCTCATGGGCAAGCCTGCCCGTCGTCAATGTCGTAATGACGATTTATGGCATGGAGATCCTGTTTTTTATGTGGCATGCAACGCGTGTGCCGCACGCTCCGTGGCGCCAGCGACTGACCATGTGGGTCGACATTGCTGCTGCTTCATTCGCCGCGCTGGCTGATTCGACGCTGAGCTCACCGGGTTTCCTCGTTTTCCTGATGGTCATCCTTGGTAACGGCATGCGTTACGGTCTCAGGCTTTTTGGCGAAGCTGTCATCGGTAGTTTGGGGGCTTCGATCCTCATAGTCTGGCTGCGATTGCCCGATTACCTCGCCATCTTCTCGGTCAGTGCCATCTTTTTCCTGGTGTTCTTTGCCATTGTTGTTCTCTACTCCTATTCGCTGACAGCCAAGATCGAACGGGCTCGCCAGAAACTCTCGCACGAAAGAAATGTTGATGCGTTGACCGGCATGCTCAACCGGCGAGCATTGATCGAAAGAGCTTCCCAGCTTTTCCAGTCCCCTGCAGCGCACGGCGGGAGGATTGTCGTGCTGTTTGCTGATCTGGATGGTTTCAAGAGCGTAAACGATACGCACGGGCATCATGTCGGAGACAAAGTGCTGGTTGCCGTGGCCGAACGCATTCTCGACAACGTTCGCGATATCGATCTGGTGGCGCGCTATGGGGGTGATGAGTTCTTGCTCGTTCTGCCGCGGACTACGCAGGAGGGCGGTGAAATTGTCGCTCAGCGTGTGCGCCAGCAAATCAACGACTGGGCAAGGCAGAACAATATCGATTTCAATGTTTCGATTGGCGTCGGCAACTACCCGGAACATGGCAGCGATCTGGAATCCGTCATCGCCTCGGTTGACAAGGCCATGTACCGCAGCAAGTCTGAAAATGGTCGAGGCGGCATTCTGCATGCCGAAAGTGCAGGTTTCTCGGCCTGAACTGGGTTCTCGGCATTTGCCCTGGCCTCCGTTACACTTGCCGGCTTTCTTACGAACTACTGCGAGTTGATTGATGACCGACCAGGCCAATACGCCCACGACCTATGAAAAAATCGGTGGCGAAGCCACTGTTGCCAAGCTGACCGCGCGGTTTTACGAATTGATGGACACCACTTCCCATTTTGCGGAATTGCGTGCTATGCATCCGGCCGATCTGTCGGGCTCCCGGGACAAACTCTTCATGTTTCTTTCCGGCTGGTTCGGCGGCCCCGATCTCTTTGTCGAGAAATTCGGTCATCCGAAGCTGCGCGCGCGCCACATGCCCTTCGCCATCGGTACGAAGGAGCGCGACCAGTGGGTAGCCTGCATGGTGCTTGCGATGGAGGACGTTGGTCTGAGCGAGGATGTTCGCAAGGTGCTGCTGACCAATTTCTTCAATACGGCCGACTTTATGCGCAATAAAGAAGGATAAAAAGCCGGCTGGGGATGTTGCGGCGCACCATCGGTGATAGAATCACGCCTTTGATTTTTCAGGCCTTCCCATGTCCGCTCGTCCGATCCGCAACATCGCCATCATCGCGCACGTTGACCACGGTAAAACCACCCTGGTCGACCAATTGCTCCGCCAGTCCGGCACCTTCGCTGCTCACCAACAATTGGTCGAGTGCGTCATGGACTCCAACGACCTGGAAAAAGAGCGTGGCATCACGATTCTTTCCAAGAACACCGCGGTCGAGTATCAGGGCGTTCACATCAACATCGTCGACACGCCGGGACACGCGGACTTCGGCGGAGAAGTCGAACGCGTGCTCGGTATGGTCGATGGCGTAGTTCTGCTGGTCGATGCCGCCGAAGGCCCGATGCCGCAGACCCGTTTCGTTACCAAGAAGGCTCTGGCCCTCGGCCTGCGCCCGATCGTTCTGGTTAACAAGGTTGACCGCGATGGCGCCGATCCTGATCAGGCCGTCAATCTGACCTTCGACCTGTTCGACAAGCTCGGCGCGACCGACGAACAACTCGATTTCCCGATTGTTTACGCATCCGGCCTCAATGGCTGGGCGGCCATGGAACTGGATCAGCCGCGCGAAAACATGATTCCGCTGTTCGACACGATTCTGCGTCACGTGCCGGCTCCGGATACCGATATCGAAGCTCCGCTGCAACTACAAATTACTGCCCTCGATTACTCCTCCTACGTTGGTCGTATCGGCGTTGGCAAGATCAATCGCGGCAAGGTCAAGACCGGTCAGAACGTGCTGGTCATGTTCGGTACCGAAGAAGAGGCTGCCGAACACGAGCGCACTCCGATCAAGGCCAAGATTGGTCAGGTTTTCGGCTACAAGGGCCTGAACAAGATCGAGTTGGAAGAGGGCCACGCTGGCGACATCGTCCAGATCACCGGTATCGAAGATCTGGTTCTGGGTTGTACCGTGACCGATCCGGAACAACCGGAATCGCTGCCGTTGCTGAAGATCGATGAGCCGACGCTGTCCATGCAGTTCATGGTCAATACCAGCCCGCTGGCTGGTACCGAAGGCAAGTTCGTTACCAGCCGCCAGATCCGTGATCGCCTGCACAAAGAACTGCTGACCAACATGGCGCTGCGTGTGCATGACACCGGTAACGGCGATGTTTTCGACGTGGCTGGCCGTGGCGAACTGCACCTCGGCATCCTGCTCGAAAACATGCGTCGCGAAGGCTATGAACTGGCCGTCGGTCGTCCGCGCGTCGTCAAGAAGACCATCAACGGCGTCGAGTGCGAGCCGTATGAACTGCTGACGGTTGACGTCGAAGAAGACACCCAGGGCGGCGTCATGGAAAGCCTCGGCATGCGTCGTGGCGACCTGCAGGACATGGTGCCGGATGGTCGCGGTCGCGTCCGTATCGAATACCGCATCCCGGCCCGTGGCCTGATCGGTTTCCAGGGCGAATTCATGAACCTGACCCGCGGCAACGGCCTGATGAGCCACGTTTTCGACGAATACGCTCCGGTCAAGGACGGTACTGTTGCCGAGCGTCGTAACGGCGTGCTGATCTCCCAGGACAACGGCGAAGCCGTCGCCTACGCGCTGTGGAAGCTGCAGGATCGCGGCCGCATGTTCGTGGTGCCGGGCGACAAGCTGTACGAAGGCATGATCATCGGTATCCACAGCCGTGAAAACGACCTCGTGGTCAATCCGATCAAGGGCAAGCAACTGACCAACGTCCGTGCCTCCGGTACCGATGAAGCGGTTCGCCTGGTGCCGGCTGTCCAGCTCAGTCTGGAAGCCGCCGTCGAGTTCATCGAAGAAGACGAGCTGGTCGAACTGACGCCGAAGTCGATTCGTCTGCGCAAACGTTACCTGACCGAAATCGAGCGCAAGCGCGCGGTGCGCGGCCTGTAAGGATGTAGCATGAGTTTCTGCCAACCCTGTCGCAACTGGGTCGGACAGCACAAAAAGGCGGCCCGTTGGGTCGCCTTTTTGCTTTTGTTGTCGCTTTTCTTTACCTTGCTCGGCCAATTTACGACGCCGATCAATGCCATCGGCTTCTGCAAGGTTTATCCGTAAATTCCACGGTCAACCGGGTTTACTACGTGAAACGTAAAAAACGGCCAAAATTGAAATCAGCCGCCGGTCATCGACATGAAGCGGACGACCTGCGGTGCATCCATTTGCTGCGTAAAATCATGCCCGTACGGCTTGATGCCCATGCTGTCGACGATTGCCTGGCGCAAGGCAGCATCGTCATTTCCGGCTCTTAGCGCCGGTAGCAGATTGGCCGCATCATTCTGGCCGAGACACGGATAGAGCTCGCCCTTGGCGGTAATCCGGACACGGTTGCAGCTGTCACAGAAGTTGTGACTGTGCGGAGAGATGAATCCAACGCGTGATTCGCTGCCAGGAATGCGCCAGTAGCGCGCCGGTCCACCGGAATCCTCCGCCGATGGAATCAGATCGAAATGGCGCGACAGCATTTCCCGCGTTTCCTCGGACGAAATATAGGTATTGCTGCGCCCGTGAATTTCGCCCAGCGGCATTTCCTCTATAAACGAAATATCCAGTTCATTTTTGATGGCGAAGCTGACCAGATCGACGAATTCGTCGTCGTTGGTGCCGCGCATCATCACGGCATTGAGCTTGGTGCGCCGAAATCCGGCTTCTCGGGCCGCTTCGATACCGCGCAGCACCTTGGCCAGATCGCCGATCCGGGTGATCTTCCGGAAGCGCTCCGGATTCAAGGTGTCGAGGCTGATGTTGATGCGCTTGACGCCGGCTGCTCGCAAAGGGGCAGCAAATCGGTCGAGCTGGGAACCGTTGGTGGTCAGGACCAGATTTTCCAGACCGGGCAGGGCGCCCAAGCGCTCAATCAGCCACATGGCATCCTTGCGGACGAGTGGCTCACCACCCGTGATCCGCAGTTTGGTGACGCCCAGGCCGACGAACACCGAAGCAATGCGCAAGCACTCCTCAAGACTCATCACCGACTGGCGTGGCAGAAATGTCATTTCCTCGGCCATGCAATACGTGCATCGGAAATCGCAGCGGTCGGTAATGGATAGGCGAACGTAGGAAATGCGCCGCCCGTATTTATCGAGCAGAGTGCCTTCCTGGTGCCCCATTGCCGCGGGGTCGATGCGTGGCGTGAAGTCGGCAAGGCCGACAGGTGTCACTTCCTGTCGAAGTGTTTCGTTTTGCATGGCGAACGATTCATGATGGCCTACAAGGAGTAGAGCTACTGTCAGGACGGCGATTATCGATGGGTGACCGCCCTCGAACAAGTAGAGACATCAAAAATCCAGAAAGTTTCTTGCCGCGAGAAAATGATCCCTCGGGCTACCGGTGTGTGCGCATCGGAATGGCCAGGAAACCGCTCGGTTCAGAGATGCCATGAGGATGATGCTATGATCTCCGCTTCAACATTTCGCAGTATGGCAATAAAAACGGGGAGGGCATGAAATTGACACAACAAAACAAAAAGCCCAACCAATTTGGCTGGGCTTTCTGATGTGTTTTTCTGGCTCCCCGACCTGGGCTCGAACCAGGGACCTACGGATTAACAGTCCGGCGCTCTACCCCAATTTGGTTTATGCAAAAACGCCGATTGGCGATGAGGCGGTTCGCCAGAGCACACGCGTTGTTCAGCGCAATCTGCGTATGGTTTTGGTGCAGGTCGACGGAAAAATGAGCGTTGAGGAGTTGACCGCAAAAATCGGAAATCCCCGGCTGGTTCAATCAGCGTTGCGCGAACTTGAAGAAGGCGGCTATATCGCGCCGACCATTGCAGCAGTGTCGGTATGGGAAGAAAGCAAAAAAGCGGCTCGTCAGGAGGCCGCGCAGGAACAGTTATCGCCGATTCCTCCGATGTCGGAGTTTTCGACTTTTGGGCCCAAGTCACTGGGCCCGGAGTCAAAGAGGGGTGAGAGCGCGGCGAGCAATTTTTCCTCATTCGGCAAGCCAATTCTTCCTTCCCCAACCCAGTCAGGAAGTGAAGCGGTTCAACCAGTTGTTGCTGAAAGCCGCGATCCAGAATTTCATCCGTACCAGCAAGGCATGTCAACGGGGCGCAAGGCGCTTTTGGCGGTTGTGGCGATCCTGTCACTTCTGCTTGCAACGGTTGTTTTCTATCCCTATGAGCAGTTCAAGCCGGCTATCGAGGCATCAGCGACGCGGATGCTCAATGCCACGGTCAAAATTGACCAGGTCGGTGTAGCGCTTTTTCCGAGTCCTTCGCTAAAGCTGACGGGGGTAAATATTGGTGAATCGGCGGGAGGAAGGATTGCCGAAGTCCGTATTTCGTCGCCTCTTTCACTGCTGGGCAATCCGCCATATCACGTGGCAAAAGTTGAGGTTTCGGGAGCTGCATTGCCAGCCAATCATCTTCTGGCCTTCCCAATGTTCATGGGGGGAGTGGCTGGCAGTCAGGGGCTGATCATCAAAAAAATGGTCGTCGACCATTTGCAACTGGGGCTGGGTGACAGTCTTGTTTTCCGCGATCTTTTTGGCGAGCTTGCATTTCACCCTGACGGAGCCCTTGAAAAAGCAACATTTGAGACAGTCGACCGCAGCATGCTCGTCTATGCCCAACCCGGTGAACAGGGAGTGGCTCTGAGCATTGAAGGACGGGCTTGGGCACCGATGGGAACAGCGGTTTCATTCGCATCTCTGCAAGCCAAAGGGCTGTTGCAGAAGAACAAGTTGCTGATTCAAAACATCGATACCACTTTCCTGGGCGGCATTCTGCGAGGAAACTGGCTTCTCGACTGGAGCAATGGCTTGTCAATGGCGGGCGATGGCACTTTGAGCCGGCTCGATAGCCGCAAGGTTAGCGGCGCTTTTGCGCCTTCCCTCAAAATAGACGGTGATATGAGCGGGACGATACGTCTGCGTTCCAGCGCACCTGACTGGGATGGGCTGTGGGGCAATGTTGAGGCAGTGTTGAGCACGGAAATTACCCGCGGCACCTTGCATGGCGTAGACCTTGGCGAGGCGGTTCGGCGCAGTGGTGTGTCCGAGGTGCGTGCAGGCTCAACCAAATTCGACCGGTTGCGTTCGACGATAAATATCACACCGAAGCAGGTTGTCGGTCGCGATGTCAGGATGGACGCGGGGATGGTGACCGCGGTTGGTCAGTTCACTTCCGGACGTAGCGGGCAGGTCGATGGCAATATGGCTGTCACCATGCAGACATCAGTCTCCAGCCAAAATGCGTCAGTTCATGTTTTTGGTACTCTGCCTGACCTGAGCGCGACAACCCGAAAATAAAAAAGGGCGGAACCGGA
>VIKE01000029.1:14030-44040 GCA_008080565.1 Rhodocyclaceae bacterium
GTTCCGCCCTTTTCGTGTTTGGCTACCTAAGCGGTCAGGCCTTGGTGACTGCCGCAATTGCCTTGGCCACGTAATCCAGGTTCTTGGTATTCAACGCAGCCAGACAAATACGTCCGGTTGATACGGCGTAGATACCGAACTCTTCACGCATGCGATCAACTTGGGCAACGGTCAGGCCGGTGTAGGAGAACATGCCGCGCTGCTGGGCAACGAACGAAAAGTCCTGCGCAACTCCTTGGGCCTTGATGGCATCGACCAGGCCGGTACGCATGGCACGGATGCGGTCACGCATGCCTGCCAGTTCGGTCTCCCACATCTGGCGCAGCTCTGCAGAGGCGAGAACGCCAGCTACCAGTGCGCCACCATGGGTCGGCGGGTTGGAGTAGTTGGGCGTTTGACTTGCGACATGACGCGGGCAGATTCTTCCTTGCCGGCGGTGACAATGGACAGTGCGCCAACGCGCTCGCCGTACAGCGAGAAGTTCTTGGAGAACGAGCTGGAGGCGAAGAATTGCAGGCCGGAAGCCGAGAAGGCACGAACTGCCACAGCATCGGCATCGATGCCGTCGGCAAAGCCCTGATAGGCCATGTCGAGGAAAGGAACAAGGCCGCGATCCTGGCAGATGGCGACGATTTCGGCCCACTGGACATCCGATAGGTCGGCGCCAGTCGGGTTGTGGCAGCAGGCATGCAGCAAGATGATCGAGCCGGCAGCCAGGCCGTTCAGGCAGGCTTTCATGCCGGCGAAATTGACACCGCGCGTCGCGGCATCGTAGTAAGGGTAATTTTCAACAGCGAAGCCGGCAGATTCGAACAGGGCGCGGTGATTTTCCCAGGACGGATCGCTGATATAGACCTTGGCATCCGGGTTCAGGCGCTTCAGATAGTCGGCACCAATTTTGAGGGCGCCGGTGCCACCCAGGGCTTGAGCAGTGATAACCTGACCGTTGGCGATCAAGGCTGAGTCCTTGCCGAGCAGCAGGTTCTGTACCGCAGTGTTGTAGGCCGGATTGCCTTCGATCGGCTGATAACCGCGCGGCAAGGCAGCTTTCACGCGGGCATCCTCGGCGGCCTTGACCGCGGCCAACAGGGGGATCTTGCCGTTGTCGTCAAAATACACGCCGACACCGAGGTTGACCTTGGTGGTGCGCGCATCGGCATTGAAGGCTTCATTCAGACCGAGGATAGGATCGCGCGGGGCCATTTCCACCGCAGCGAAGATCGAAGAGGACATAGGAACTCCGTGAAATAATACAAACAATGTTCGCGCAGCCGATTTGCCGTGCGACGAAAAACCTAAGAATTTTAGCATGAGCGAAACCAACAACATCATTCCGGTTGTCTGCTTTGATGGCAGCCCATTTCGACTGCACCAACCCTTTCCTCCGGCGGGCGACCAACCGGAGGCGATCAGGTTGCTCGTTGAGGGGCTGGGCTCCGGCAAAACCTATACGATGGCCAACGTCATCGCGCGTACAGGTCGTCCCGCACTGGTGCTGGCGCCGAACAAGACGCTGGCGGCTCAGTTGTATTCTGAATTCAAGGAGTTTTTTCCCGAGAACGCTGTTGAGTACTTTGTTTCCTACTACGACTACTATCAACCGGAAGCCTACGTACCGTCCCGTGACCTGTTTATTGAGAAGGACAGCTCGATCAACGAGCACATCGAACAGATGCGTTTGTCGGCAACGAAAAGCCTGATCGAACGGCGGGACGTCGTTATCGTTGCTACAGTGTCCTGCATTTACGGCATCGGTGATCGCGACGAATACCACAACATGATCCTGACCATGCGCGTTGGCGACCGGCTCGATCAGCGGGCCATCGTCAAGCGACTGACCGACATGCAGTACGAGCGAAACGAGATGGACTTTCATCGAGGTACGTTTCGTGTGCGGGGCGATATCATCGACATCTTTCCAGCTGAGCATGCCGAGCATGCCATTCGTGTTTCGCTATTCGATGACGAGGTTGAAGCGCTGCAGTTTTTCGATCCGCTGACCGGCCATTTGCTGCACAAGGCGCTCCGTTTCACGGTCTTCCCCGCGTCGCACTATGTCACTCCGCGGGGCACCGTCCTGCGTGCCATCGAGGCAATCAAGGATGAGTTGCGCGAACGCATCGACTTTTTTACCCGCAACAACAAGTTGGTAGAGGCGCAGCGCATCGAGCAGCGCACCCGATTTGACCTGGAAATGCTCGATCAGATCGGCTTCTGCAAAGGTATCGAGAATTACTCGCGACATTTTTCCGGGCGCAAGGCGGGTGAGTCGCCGCCGACGCTGATTGACTACCTTCCGGCTGATGCGCTGATGTTCATTGACGAGTCGCATGTCAGCATTGGCCAGGTTGGCGGGATGTACAAGGGTGACCGCTCGCGCAAGGAGAACCTGGTCGATTACGGCTTCCGTCTCCCGTCAGCACTTGATAACCGTCCGTTACAGTTCAATGAGTTCGAGGCGCATATGCGCCAGACCATCTTTGTTTCGGCCACGCCGGCCGATTATGAGCAACAGCACGCAGGGCAGGTGGTTGAGCAGGTTGCCCGGCCAACTGGCTTGATTGATCCCGAGGTAATTGTTCGGCCGGCATCGACTCAGGTTGACGATCTTCTGGCAGAAATTAGCAAGCGAGTGGCGGTTGGTGAGCGGGTGCTGGTTACAACGCTGACCAAGCGCATGTCCGAGGACTTGACGGATTTTCTTGCCGACAACGGCATCAAGGTTCGCTATCTGCACTCCGACATTGATACTGTCGAGCGGGTCGAAATCATTCGCGACCTGCGCCTGGGGGAGTTCGATGTTCTCGTCGGCATCAATCTGCTGCGTGAAGGGCTGGATATTCCGGAGGTTTCCCTGGTTGCTATCCTCGATGCTGACAAGGAAGGTTTTCTGCGTTCAGAGCGATCATTAATTCAGACAATTGGCCGTGCGGCGCGCCATATCCATGGCACCGCAATCCTGTATGCTGATACGATTACACGGTCAATGCAGTACGCCATTGCTGAAACAGGGCGGCGGCGAGAGAAGCAAATTGCCTTCAATCTGGAGCACGGCATCACACCGCGCGGTGTGTCCAAGAAGATCAAGGACATCATCGATGGCGTTTATGATGCAGAATCGGCCCAGACCGAGCAGAAGGCCGCTCAGCAACTGGCCGTATACGAGGCCATGGATGAAAAGACAGTGGCCAGGGAAATCAAGCGGCTCGAGAAATCGATGCTGGAGTGCGCGAGAAACCTGGAATTCGAAAAAGCGGCGGCAGCCCGCGACGAACTTTTCCGGCTCAGGGAGCGGGTGTTCGGTGCGGCGCAACACGACCCTGACGGAGAGACGATATGAGCTATCGCGTGCTACTTGTCTGCATGGGCAACATTTGCAGATCGCCGACAGCTGAGGTGGTTTTTCGATATTTTATAAAAATCAATAATTTGGGTAGCAAAGTTGAAGTTGATTCTGCTGGAACGCACGGCTATCACGTTGGCGAAGCTCCCGACTCTCGGACGCAGCGGGCTGCATCTGCACGGGGCTACAACCTTTCCCAGCTACGTGCTAGAAAGGTTGCCAGGCAGGATCTCGACTATTTCGATCTAATCCTGGCCATGGACAAGAGCAATCTGGATACCCTGATGCGCATGGCTACGCCGGAACAACAGAAGCGCATCGGATTGTTCATGGAGTACTCCCAGAATTTTGACGATGACGAAGTGCCCGATCCGTACTATGGCTTGGGCCATGGTTTTGACCTCGTCCTGGACATGGTCGAGGATGCTTCGCTGGGTCTGGTCGAGAAAATAAAAAAGAAACTGGAAGATTCCTGAGGCGGCACCAGGAATAAGAAGGGGCTCCCACGGGAGCCCCTTCTTTGTTACGTCATCGACGTATTATTTGCCCGTTTCAACCATCACGAGCGGCTCGTTTTCGGTTTGCTCGGTAACGGACCGTTGCTTGCGCGGACGTCCCAGTTTGACCGGAGGTTCAGCTTGGGCAATGGCGACAGCAGGTGCGGTTGTCTGAACCAGAACCAATCCGCTTTCAGCCAAAGCCGAGGTTAGGTCAATCGGTTCAGGAGCAACAACGGTTGACTGGACGGCAACGGTTTCGGCGATTGGTGGAGTGATGACAGCAATCGTTTCGACAGCCGCAGCCTCAATTACTGCTGCCTGAACCGGTGCAGGTTCCGGTTCGGCTTGCGCAGGTGCGATAACAGCGTCAGGAACTGCAATTTCGGGCTCAACCATTACCGGAGTTGACTCGATTGCCGGTGCGATGGCCTCGACCGCGGCGACCGGTTCGGCTGCGGGGATGACAATGATCACCGGTTCCTGACTGGCTGCTTCTACATTTTCCTGAACCGGGGTAACTATCTCGCCAGTTTCAACAGCAGGTGCCACAGTCTCTGTTTCGGTGCGACGCTCACCACGACCGCGACCGCCACGACGGCCGCGACGGCGATTGCTTTGTTCTTCGCTGCCATTGGCCTCTTGCGCTTCGTTGCCGGTCAGCGGGGTGACTGATGCGGACAAATCCGCACCTGATGCCTGTTGCGCCAGCTTGTTCTCAACCGCCTCTGCTTGCGGACGTTCACCACGCCCCTTGCGCTCACCACGCGGACGGCGTTCCTGACGTTCGGTATTGCCTGCGGTCGACTCGTCTGAAGGTGCCTTTTCTGCACCACGTTCATTGCGGTTGCCGCGATCCTTGTTACGTTCGCCGCGGTCTCCACGTTCTTCATCGCGCTTGTTACCGTTACGGCCGCCACGACGACCATCGCGGTCTCGACGACCATCACCGCGACCTTCGCGGGGCTTCTTCGCCGGTTCCGGCGCAACAACCGTTTCGACCGGCTTTGCCGGAGCGCGGAACCACGAAAACAGCTTGGAGAAAATACCGGCTTCCGGCTGGACCGGTGCTGCGACCGGTGCCTCTGTCTTTTCCGGGAGGTTAGGCGCGGGCTGATCGGGCGAAATACCCTTGATTGCCGCCTCCTGCCGGGGTTTGACTATCTCTTGCTGGGTCGCCTGTTTGATGGCTTCCTCAAGAGGCATATCGACCATGCGGTAGGACGGCTCGCGGATGTCATCCTGATTCAGGTCGTCGTGGCGCAGGCGGGTGATGGTATGGGCCGGCGTTTCGAGATGGATGTTCGGGATGAGCAGGATGGTGACCTTGTGGCGCAACTCGATCGCCTGGATGTCCGGGCGCTTTTCATTGAGCAGGAAGGTGGCCACATCGACTGGAACCTGAACATGAACGGCGCCGGTGTTTTCCTTCATCGACTCCTCTTCCAGAATGCGCAGGATATGCAGCGCAGCGGATTCGGTCGAGCGGATGTGTCCGGTGCCAGTGCAACGCGGGCAGGGGATGTAGCTGGTTTCGGCCAAGGCAGGGCGCAGGCGCTGACGGGACAGTTCCATCAGGCCGAATCGGCTGATCTTGCCCATCTGAACGCGGGCACGGTCAAACCGAAGGCCGTCGCGCAGGCGGTTTTCGACGTCGCGCTGGTTCTTCTGGCTTTCCATATCGATGAAGTCGATAACGATCAAGCCGCCAAGGTCGCGCAAGCGCAGTTGGCGGGCTAATTCGTCGGCCGCCTCCTGGTTGGTCTTGAGTGCGGTTTCTTCGATATCAGCTCCCTTGGTCGAGCGACCGGAGTTCACGTCGACAGCGACCAGCGCTTCAGTGTGGTCGATGACGATGGCGCCGCCAGACGGCAGATTGACCTGACGGGCAAAGGCTGTTTCGATCTGGTGTTCGATCTGGAAGCGCGAGAACAGCGGCACGTCGTCGCGGTAGCGTTTTACGCGATTGACGTTGCCTGGCATGACAGTGCCCATGAAGGCGCGGGCCTGTTCGTAAACTTCGTCGGTGTCGATGAGGATCTCACCGATATCCGGCTGGAAATAGTCGCGGATGGCGCGAATCACCAGACTGCCTTCGAGATAGATCAGAAAGGCGCCGCTCTGCTGCTGGGCGGCACCGTCGATGGCGGTCCACAGTTGCAGCAGGTAGTTCAAGTCCCATTGCAGTTCTTCGGCCTGACGACCGATGGCAGCAGTGCGGGCGATCAGGCTCATGCCGTTGGGTACTTCGAGCTGATCCATGACGTCACGCAGCTCAGCGCGCTCGTCACCGTCGACGCGACGGGAAACGCCACCGCCGCGCGGATTGTTCGGCATCAGCACGAGATAGCGACCGGCCAGCGAAACGTAGGTGGTCAGGGCAGCGCCCTTGTTGCCACGCTCGTCCTTGTCAACCTGGACGATCAGTTCCTGACCTTCTTTCAGTGCGTCCTGAATTCGGGCGCGACCGGCTTCTGTACCCGGCAGAAAGAAGGCGCGGGAGACTTCCTTGAAGGGGAGAAATCCGTGGCGGTCGGCACCGTAGTCGACGAAGCAGGCTTCGAGCGACGGTTCGATGCGGGTGATGACACCCTTGTAGATGTTGCTTTTGCGTTGTTCCTTGGCGGCGGATTCAATGTCGAGATCAATCAGTTTCTGACCATCGACAATGGCGACACGGAGTTCTTCCGCCTGTGTCGCATTGAATAGCATGCGTTTCATTATTTTCGGGCTCCAGCGCACGGCAGCACGCTGCAACGAAACGCCCGGGCAGGCAGCGACAGTTTCAGTTTTCGGGTTGCGTCATAAATGGTTGGCAAAGGCGATGATGAATGTGCTGATCAACAGACGGCCGCGTGCTTTTTATTGAAATGCGCGACCTGAAAATTCCTGCAACGGGCAATCCGTGCGTGCTTACAGTGGGCTTATCCATTAACATCACTACTTTTGGTGAGTGAACTTAACCAGTCGTTTTACGTTGGTCTGGCCTGGGCAGTTGGCACAGGTGAGACTTTCGAGCCTGCCGCTTGGCGGTCGCGCATTTAGCGCAAGGTCACAAACGGTCTGACGGTTCGGCATCTCTTGCAAACCGAGACGTAGAACGCAGGCAGTATATTAGAAAATGACCGGGGTAGGTAACAATTCAGTCACGCACGCAGTGATCGGCGAAGAAGAAGAGGGGCAGCGCCTTGACAACTTTTTGATTCGACGTTGCAAGGGGGTTCCGAAGAGCCATATCTACCGGATTTTGCGGAGCGGAGAAGTACGGGTGAATAGCGGCCGGGTTGATGCAACCTATCGCCTTTGCGCCGGCGACAATGTGCGAATTCCGCCTATTCGGATTGCCGAGCGGCCGCAAAACGAGGTTGACGAAGTCGCCAAGGAGCGTGTCGATCTGCCGATCATTTACGAAGACGAGGCGATGCTCGTCATCGACAAGCCGGAAGGTATCGCCGTCCATGGTGGCAGCGGCGTCAGTTTTGGCGTGATCGAAGCATTGCGCCGGCAACGGCCGCAAGCCAAGTTTCTCGAACTGGCGCACCGACTTGATCGAGAAACTTCCGGCGTGCTGCTCGTTGGCAAGAAACGACTGGCCCTGACTGCGCTTCACGACATGTTCCGCGAACATGGCGCTGGAGCTGACAAGCGCTACCTGGTGCTGGTCAAGGGGCGCTGGATGAACGCTACCCAGCACGTCAAGTTACCTCTGCACAAGTATCTGACCGAGGGGGGGGAGCGCCGCGTTTCGGTCAATCCCGAGGGTAAGGCTTCGCATACCATCTTCCGTTTGCTGGCTCGCTGGTCGGATATGAGCTTGCTCGAAGCGCAGTTGAAAACCGGGCGCACGCACCAGATCCGCGTTCATCTGGCGCATCTCGGTTTTCCCATTCTCGGTGATGAAAAATACGGCGATTTCGCGTTGAACAAGAATCTCAAGCGCGATGGCCTGAAGCGCATGGCTTTGCATGCCTGGCGGATGGCTTTTCGCCACCCGTTGACGGCTGCGCCAGTCGAATGCATCGCACCGTTGCCGGACAGTTTCGGAAGTTACATTGCCACGGTCAACCGGAAAAACGACCCAGAATTCAAATCCGATAATGTGGACGAGATATTAAGCAAACGATGAAATACGAACTGGTAGTTTTTGACTGGGATGGCACGCTTCTCGACTCGGCTGGCGCCATTGTTCACGCCATCCAGGCGTCTTGCCGTGACCTCGGCTTGACGGTCCCAGATGACGCCCGAGCCCGCCACGTCATTGGTTTGGGGCTGGCGGATGCCTTGCGCCATGCCGTACCGGATTTGCCTCCCGATAGCACGCAGGCCATGGTCGAGCGCTATCGTTATCACTATCTGGCAGGCGATCAGAGTCTGTCCTTGTTCGAAGGTGTGCCTCTGATGCTGCAACGCCTCAAGGCAGCCGGACATATTTTGGCGGTGGCAACGGGGAAGAGCAGACTTGGTCTTGAACGAGCACTCGATCATTCGGGATTGCGTCCGCTGTTCCAGGCATCTCGCTGCGCTGATGAGTGCCATTCAAAGCCACACCCGCAGATGCTGCTGGAACTGATGGCTGAGTTTGGCGTGGCCGCAGAGTCAACAGTCATGATCGGCGATACGTCGCATGATCTGCTGATGGCGACCAACGCTGGCGTCGACAGCCTGGCGGTTACATATGGCGCCCATCCACACGACCACCTTCTGGAGCACAAGCCGGTAACCTGTCTGCATAGCGTGAAGGAACTGGATCAGTGGCTGCGGGATTGCGCCTGATCTGCGCTGGTAGTGAGGTTGAAAATACCGGGCGAGGGTTTCGATTCACCGTCGAGCGCCACGGACGTACGACCCCGGCATTCGTTATCCGCTTTCATGGGCTGGCACATGCCTATCTGAACGAGTGCGGGCACGTTCCCGCTGAACTTGACTGGCAACCCGGCGAATTCTTTGATGATTCCAAGCTATACTTGATTTGCTCGATTCATGGCGCACTTTATGCTCCTGAGTCAGGCAGATGTCTCAGTGGCCGCTGTCAGGGGAGGGGATTGAAACCCCTGAAGGTACAAGAGATCGATGGACAGATTTATTTAGAGCAAGAAAACAATCATGGATAGCCCCCAACCGCCCAACAATGACTCCGCCTGGGAACGGAAAACCCTCGAAAAGCTGGTGTTTGCCGCTCTCGACGAGCAGCGCTCCCGGCGCCGCTGGGGAATCGCCTTCAAGGCACTTGGCTTCGTTTACCTTCTGGTCGTATTGATTGCCGTCGTTGATTGGGGGGCTGGTGCCGAGCATCAGGAGCGGCATACTGCTCTGGTTAACCTCAATGGCGTCCTTGAGGCCAAGGGTGAGAGCAATGCAGAAAATCTCGTCGCTGCACTGAATAGCGCTTTTGAGGAAAAAAATGTTGCTGGCATTATTTTGCGCATCAACAGCCCCGGCGGTAGTCCAGTCCAGGCGGGGATCATCAATGACGAAATTCGTCGCCTGCGTGGCAAGCATCCGGACAAGCTTTTGTACGCGGTAGTCGAAGATATGTGCGCCTCCGGTGGTTACTACGTCGCTGCGGCAGCCGACAGCATCTACGTCAACAAGGCCAGCATTGTCGGCTCAATTGGTGTGCTAATGGACGGTTTTGGCTTTACCGGCACGATGGATAAGGCTGGCGTTGAGCGCCGCCTGCTGACGGCTGGCGAAAACAAGGGTTTTCTCGACCCATTTTCTCCTCAGGCGCCGCAACACAAGGCTCACGCTCAGACGTTACTGAATGACATTCACCAGCAATTCATTGACGTCGTCAAAACCGGGCGAGGCAAGCGGCTCAAGGAAACGCCTGAAATGTTTTCGGGTCTGATGTGGACAGGCTCACAGAGCGTCCAGCTTGGGCTGGCTGACGATTTCGGTAGCGTCGATTCGGTAGCTCGTGATGTCATCAAGGCCGAGAAGGTCCTTGACTATTCGGTTAAGGACAACATTGCCGAACGTTTCGCCAAGCGCCTCGGCGCCAGCACCTTTGCCGGCTTCTGGAAAGGCTTTTCGGAAAGCGCCGCAGGCGTCAGCCTTCGCTAGAAATTACGCCAGCAGTAGAAAAACTGTGGGACGCCGCTCGATTTCGGGCGGCGTTTGCTTTTTCCAGGCTGTGATCGAACGTGTCAGCACGGACTCCCCTGGCATGGTCAGGTCGGTCGCGACTGTTAAACGCGTCGTTGGCTGACAGGACTGGAGAATGGCGTCAAACATTGCCCGGTTGCGGTACGGAGTTTCTATGAAAATCTGGGTCTGCTGGCGCTTTTTCGATTCGCTTTCCAGGTCGCGCAGCATTTTCGTGCGCTCGACTTCCTTCGCGGGCAGGTAGCCCTGAAAGGCAAAGCGTTGCCCATTCAGCCCGGAAGCCATCAAGGCCAGCAGAAGCGAAGAGGGGCCGATGAGCGGCACGACACGAATATTTTCTGCTTGCGCCAGCGCGACGAGATTGGCACCCGGATCGGCAACTGCCGGACAGCCGGCCTCGGAAAGCAAGCCAACATCGTGACCGGCGCGTAATGGTTCGAGCAGGCGATCAAGTTCATTCGCCTTGGTGTGCTCGTTCAGCTCCTGAAGCAGCAGTTCCTGTAGCGGCAAATCGGTTCCTGCTGCCTTCAGGAAGGCGCGTGCTGTCTTGGCCTGCTCGACGACAAAATGCGTTAATGGACGGACAACAGCAAGTACGTTTGCGGGCAGGGACTCTTGCGGCGCAGTCGGGCCAAGTGGCACCGGAATCAAATAGAGCGTTCCGGCCATCAGAGGACCGCCACACCCTGGTTGCGCAGCATGTCGCACAGGGCGATCAACGGCAGCCCGACCAGAGCATTGGGGTCGTCGCCGCGCATGCTGCTCAGCAACGCAATTCCCAAGCCTTCCGATTTGGCAGAGCCTGCACAGTTATAGGCCGGCTCGCGGCGCAAGTAATTTTCTATTTCTTGATCATTTAATTGCCTGAAAGTAACCAGCATTGGTACGCCCCGAACTTCGGCTTCTCCAGTCCTGGCATTGAGCAGGCAGAGTCCCGTAAAGAAATTGACAGTCTTTCCGGATAGTGCACGCAACTGCTCAACGGCACGTTCATGGGTGCCCGGTTTTCCATATATTTGGCCGTCGACCGTGGCAACCTGATCACTTCCGATAATCAGTGCATCGGGATATGTTGCAGCGACGGCCTTCGCCTTGGCTTCTGAAAGTCGCAAGGCGATCTCCTCGGGGGTTTCTCCGGGAAGAGGGCTTTCGTCTGTTTGGGGGTCGGCAACGTCGAATGGCAGTCCCAGTCGGCCGAGCAGTTCACGGCGAAATGGCGAAGTTGAGGCGAGAATAAGGTTCTGGGGCATGAAAAATCCGTTACAACAAAGCGTTGCAGTGAATACTTGAAGCAGCACTTTGTTTTGACTTGGAAAGCCAAAAATAATATCATTCAATGTTTAGGTCGGAACAGTTCAAGATTGAAAAGGATTTCGGACGCTTTCGCTTTTGCCAGAGATGGTCGTGTTCTCGAGGGAACGCTGGCCGTCGAGGATCTTGACCGCCTGCATGATTTGCTGGCGGAGATGGATGGAGAGGTTACATTCCGTCTGGCTGGGTTCAAGGGCGATAGCGGGGAGCCCATGCTGCATCTGGTGGTGTCGGGAGTGCTCCCGCTTGCCTGCCAGCGCTGCCTGGAAGCCGTGCCTTGCGATCTTGATGTCGACAGTCTTCTGGAATTAATTCCTGAGGGTGCCGAGTTGTCGCAAGATGAACTGGAAGACGATACCCGGGATTTCCTGCCGGTAGTGCGCGAACTGGATGTGGTCGAGTTGGTTGAGGATGAAATCCTCCTCGGTCTGCCTGTAGCGCCGCGGCACGAAAAATGTGGTTTACCTGGCGCGGCCAATGCTGGTGAACGGATTAATCCGTTCGCGAAATTGTCTGGGCTAAAAGGTAAGCCGAACTGATTTTTTTGGAGTAAGAAAATGGCCGTTCAACAGAACAAAAAGTCCCCGTCCAAGCGTGGCATGCACCGTGCTCATGACTTCCTGACCGCCCCCCCGTTGGCCGTCGAGCCGACCACTGGCGAGGCACATCTGCGTCATCACATTTCGCCGGCCGGTTTCTACCGCGGCAAAAAAGTAGTCAAGGGCAAGGGCGAGTAATCGTTCAATGAAGGGCAGGCGGTTCGTAATGAGCCGCCTGCCTTTTATTTTGCCATGACAACCCGCATTGCCATTGATTGCATGGGGGGTGACCACGGTCCGTCGGTGACGGTGCCCGCGGCCATTCAATTCCTTGCGGAGCATCCGTCAGCCAATCTCGTCCTGGTCGGTCAGGATGATGTGTTGCGCCCGTTGCTCGGCAACCATGCCAACGATTCCCGCATTCGCCTCGTCCATGCCTCCGAAATCGTCGGCATGGATGAGTCGCCTGCGCTTGCCTTACGCAACAAAAAAGATTCGTCGATGCGCATCGCCATCAACCAAGTCAAAGAAGGCTTGGCCGATGCCTGCGTTTCAGCCGGCAATACTGGTGCCCTGATGGCGATATCGCGCTTTGTTTTGAAAATGCTGCCAGGCATTGACCGGCCAGCAATTTGCGCGCCTTTGCCAACTGTCAACGGCCATACGCACATGCTGGATCTCGGGGCCAATGTCGATTGCGGGCCTGAGCATCTTTTGCAGTTCGGCATCATGGGCGCCATGCTGGTTTCGGCAATGGAGCACAAGGATCAGCCAACGGTCGGCATTCTGAATATTGGCGAAGAAGACATTAAGGGAAATGAAGTAGTGAAGGCTGCGGCTGCTTTGCTGCGCGCCTCCGATCTGAACTTCATCGGAAATGTTGAAGGCGATGGCATCTACAAAGGCGACGCTGACGTGATTGTTTGCGACGGATTTGTTGGCAACGTTGCATTAAAGACGTCGGAGGGGCTTGCCCAGATGCTGGCTTCGTCTTTGCGTGGCGAGTTTAAACGTAACTGGCTAACCAGAATTGCTGCGTTGATTGCTATTTCAGTACTCAATAATTTCAAAAAACGTTTCGATCATCGTCGCTACAACGGCGCCATTCTGCTTGGCCTAAAAGGTGTTTCAGTCAAAAGCCATGGCTCAGCTGATGTCCTGGCTTTTGGTAACGCAATTTCCCGCGCTTACGATGCTGCGGAAAATCGCGTCCTGGAGCGTATTACCAACCGCTTGGCCCAAATGGCGCCAACACAGGTTGTTGTCGTGGAGAGTGTTTGAATGTACGCACGCTTGATCGGTACTGGTAGTTATCTTCCGGGTACCCCCGTTACAAACGATGATTTGGCAGCGCGTGGCATTGACACCAACGATGAGTGGATCATTACCCGAACAGGCATTCGTAGCCGTTATCTGGCAAGCCCCGGCACAACATCGAGTGAACTTGGCTTGATCGCTGCACAGCGCGCGTTGGATATGGCTGGTATTGGCGCAACCGACCTTGATTTGATCATTGTCGCGACATCCACGCCTGATTTTATTTTTCCCAGTACCGCCTGCCTGATACAGGCCAAACTGGGCAACAAGGGCGCTGCTGCATTTGATGTACAGGCAGTTTGCGCCGGCTTTACCTATGCGCTTGGGATTGCCGAAAAGTTTATCCGTTCTGGCAGCCACAAGAGAGCATTGGTCATAGGCGCAGAAGTTTTTTCGCGCATCCTTGACTGGAAAGACCGCGGAACCTGCGTGTTGTTTGGGGATGGCGCTGGCGCCGTTGTACTCGAAGCATCCGACAAGCCAGGAATCATGTCTACGGCGATGCATGCGGATGGCAGTCAGAATTCAATCCTGAATGTTCCTGGCCAAATTTGCGGTGGCCAGGTTACTGGCGACCCCTTCCTGCGCATGGATGGGCAGGCGGTCTTCAAATTCGCTGTACGCGTGCTGGCAGACATTGCTGAAGAGGTTTGTCAGATTGCAGGAATTCAAACCGGAGATGTAGATTGGTTGATTCCGCATCAGGCCAACATCCGCATCATCGAAGCAACTGGCAAAAAACTGGGCGTTGACCGGAGCAAAGTGATTGTGACCGTTGATCGCCACGGCAATACATCGGCCGCATCGGTGCCGCTTGCGCTGGATGAAGCTGTACGGGATGGACGTATCCAACGCGGCCAAAAAGTGTTGGTTGAGGGCGTTGGCGGCGGTTTTACCTGGGGCGCAGCCCTTCTTGAATTCTGAACCAGGAGACGAAACGATGTCTTTTGCATTCGTATTTCCAGGCCAAGGCTCCCAGAGCGTTGGCATGATGGCAGCTTACGGCGATTCTGCCGTGGTTCGTGCAACGTTTGATGAAGCATCCACCGCTTTAGGTGATGATCTCTGGACCATGGTTGCAGAAGGACCGGCCGAAACGCTTACCCAAACGGTGAATACCCAGCCGGTGATGCTGACTGCAGGGATTGCTGCTTGGCGCCTGTGGCTCGACAAGGGCGGAAAAATGCCCGCAGTCGTCGCTGGCCATAGCCTTGGCGAGTATTCCGCATTGGTTGCTGCCGGCGTGATTGGCTTCAAGGATGCCGTACCGCTCGTTCGCTTGCGTGCTGCAGCTATGCAGGAGGCCGTGCCGGTTGGCACAGGCGCCATGGCTGCCGTTCTGGGGCTGGACAATGCGGGGATCGCAGCAGCTTGTGCCGAAGCAGCGCAGGGGGAGGTTGTCGAGCCGGTCAATTTCAATGCCAACGGGCAAACCGTGATTGCCGGGCACAAGGCTGCCGTCGAGCGCGCCATGGAAGCCTGCAAGGCCCGCGGGGCGAAGATGGCCAAGGCGCTGCCTGTTTCGGCACCGTTCCACTCTTCACTGATTCGCCCGGCAGCAGACAAGCTTGCCGCCCGCTTGGCCGAACTTACCCTGAGCTCTCCGCTTATTCCGGTTATCAACAACGTTGACGTTGCCATTGAGAACGAGCCAGGTCAAATCAAGGATGCGCTGATCCGTCAGGCCTACAATCCGGTGCGCTGGGTCGAGACAATCCAGTCGATGGCTGCTCTGGGCGTTACGACCGTCGCCGAATGTGGTCCAGGCAAGGTGTTAGCCGGCCTGACCAAGCGTTGTGCTGATGGTGTTGTTGGCGTCGCTCTGTTCGATGCCGCCTCCATTGAAGCCAATCTCGGCTTGGAGTAATCAATGCTGAAAGAAAAAATTGCTTTGGTAACTGGCGCGACACGCGGTATTGGTCGCGCCATAGCCCTCGAATTGGGCAAGCAGGGAGCTATCGTAATCGGCACTGCAACGAGCGATGACGGGGCAGCCAAAATTTCGGCCTATCTGACTGAATCTGGTATCAGGGGCAAGGGTGTTGCACTGAACGTGTGCGACGTTGCGCAGACTGATTCGGTGCTCGCCGATATTGCCAAGGAATTTGGCGCCGTCACCATTTTGGTCAATAACGCAGGAATTACCCGTGACAATCTGAGCATGCGGATGGGCGACGATGAATGGGATGCGGTTATCGACACGAACCTGAAGGCGGTTTTCCGCCTGTCACGCGGCGTCATGCGCGGCATGATGAAAGCACGTTTCGGTCGCATAGTGAACATCACTTCGGTGGTCGGCTACTCGGGAAATCCCGGCCAAGCCAACTACTGCGCAGCCAAGGCTGGAGTCGCAGGGATGAGCCGTTCGCTGGCGCGTGAACTTGGAAGCCGCAACATCACTGTCAACTGTGTCGCACCGGGCTTTATAGCCACCGACATGACGCACGCGTTGACCGAAGAACAGAAGCAGGCCATGCTGGCGACGATTCCTCTGGGGCGCGCCGGTACGCCAGAAGATATTGCCGGCACTGTCGGCTTTCTCGTATCCCCGGCTGCCGCCTATGTCACAGGCACAACAGTGCATGTGAATGGTGGCATGTTCATGGATTGATTTCCCGAAGCCTCGGCTTTTGGTAAACTAGTAACGTTTTTTTTCGTACCCCTGAGGGGAAGGAGTTTTTCTAATGGATAACATCGTAGAGCGCGTCAAAAAGATCGTCGCCGAACAACTGGGCGTGAACGAAGCGGACATCAAGAACGAGTCCTCCTTTGTGGACGATCTGGGCGCGGATTCCCTGGACACCGTTGAACTGGTCATGGCACTGGAAGAAGAGTTCGAGTGCGAAATCCCTGATGACCAGGCTGAGAAGATCACCACGGTCCAGCAGGCTGTCGATTTCATCCTCGCCAACAAGAAGTAATTCATTCTCGTTGACTTAGGCAAGGCCGGCCCCCATGGCCGGCCTTGCTACATTTGCTTTCGGAGTGCACCGTGGCACGTCGCAGAGTCGTAATTACCGGTCTGGGTATTGTTAGCCCGGTCGGAAACACCGTCGAAGAAGCCTGGCAGAATATTCTTGCTGGCAAATCCGGTATCGCCGCAGTCACCAAGTTCGACACCTCAACCTTTCCGGTTCAGTTCGCCGGTGAGGTCAAGAACTTTGACATTACCCAATATATTTCCGCCAAAGATGCGCGCCGGATGGATGATTTTATTCATTTTGGCTTGGCTGCTGGCATTCAGGCAGTGCGAGATGCAGGCCTGGATAAAGAAAACGTTGTTGATCTCGAACGCGTTGGTGTTGCCATTGGTTCTGGTATCGGTGGTCTTCCGCTGATCGAAGCGACCAAGGACGAATATAACGTCGGTGGTGTTCGCAAAGTGTCTCCATTCTTTGTGCCTGGCTCGATCATTAACATGATCTCAGGCAATCTATCGATCGAGTTTGGCTTCAAGGGACCGAATATCGCCCTGGTTTCTGCCTGCACGACTGGTACGCACTCAATTGGTGATGCGGCACGCATCATCGAATATGGTGACGCCGATGTCATGGTTGCCGGCGGTGCCGAATCAACCGTATCTCCTTTGGGTATGGGCGGCTTCTGCGCCGCTCGTGCGCTATCGACACGGAATGATGATCCGACTACGGCCAGCCGGCCATGGGACAAGGATCGTGACGGTTTCGTGCTGGGTGAGGGCGCTGGCGTCATGGTTCTGGAAGAGTATGAGCACGCCAAGGCTCGGGGCGCCAAGATTTATGCCGAGCTGGTTGGTTATGGCATGAGCGCCGATGCCTATCACATCACAGCACCGAACATGGATGGCCCACGCCGTTCCATGGTCAATGCCCTCAAGAACGCTGGCATCGCGCCGGCCGATGTGCAGTATTTGAATGCCCACGGGACATCGACGCCACTTGGCGATAAAAACGAGTCAGATGCCGTCAAGGCGGCTTTTGGCGACCATGCCTACAAGCTGGTCGTTAACTCAACCAAGTCGATGACTGGTCATCTGCTAGGTGGTGCTGGTGGTATTGAGTCCTTGTTTACGGTCTTGGCTATTCACAACCAGATCTCACCACCGACGATCAATATCTTCAATCAGGATCCGGAATGTGATCTTGATTACTGTGCCAATGTGGCACGGCCGATGGATATTGAATATGGGCTGAAGAACAATTTCGGCTTCGGCGGGACAAACGGATCGCTCGTTTTTAAGCGCATCTAAGCTACACCTGCGGGAAAACGGACGGTGCAGTTTCCGATCCTCATCGGACTGCACCGTTCGCGTCTTCTGGATACCATCCTGCTGATTGCTGTTATTTTGGCCAGTGCAGCAATTCTAGGCTTTCGGTGTTCCCCGTCAATTCATGCCAGTTTGTTCTGTGCAGTGCTGCTACTGGCGATGCAGGCATGGTGCGCACTGACTCCAGCAATCAAGCAAATCCGACTCGAAAGGAACGGGGAGATTTTCATTGCGCGAGTCGGTGAAAGCGATTTTGTCCAGGCGGTGCCCAAGCCTGGGGCGATCATTCACCCATGGCTGACCGTTGTCCGTCTGCAAACAGCCGACGCTCGAACAGCAACCTTAATTGCCACGGTCGACCGGAAAAACAGTGAAAATTTAAGACGCTTGCGGATGTTCATGCGTTGGCAGGCGAACTTCAGCGAGCCAAACGACGACGCTTGAGTACGGTATTTTTTGCCTTGGCAGCCATCTCCGGAAAATCGCGGGAGAAGTGCAGGCCCCGGCTCTCCTTGCGCTGCATCGCGCAGCGAACGATCAAGTCTGCCGTGGCGACCAGGTTGCGCAATTCAATCAGATCGTGGCTGACCCTGAAATTGGCATAGAACTCTTCGATTTCGCGCCTCAACAAGCCAATGCGGTGCTTGGCTCGCTTCAAGCGCTTTGTAGTACGGACGATGCCAACGTAGTCCCACATGAAGCGGCGAAGTTCATCCCAATTGTGAGAGATGACCACTTCCTCGTCGGCATCGGTGACTCGGCTTTCATCCCACAGCGGCAAGGATGGAAATTTGGTGGTTTTGCTGGCCAGAATGTCCTGGACCGCTGCTTCGGCAAAAACCAAACACTCGAGCAATGAGTTCGAGGCGAGACGATTGGCGCCGTGCAGCCCAGTGCACGAAGCCTCTCCGGCAACATATAGTCCGGCAACATCGGTCCGACCGTGCAAGTCGCTAACAATGCCGCCACACGTGTAGTGTGCTGCAGGAACTACCGGAATAGGCTCCTGCGCGATATCGATGCCGAGTTCCAGGCAACGGGCGTGAATATTGGGGAAGTGATTGCGAATGAAGTCCTCTCCCTTGTGGGAGATATCGAGAAAAACGCAATCCAGGCCGCGCTTTTTCATTTCGAAGTCGATGGCGCGAGCCACAATGTCGCGAGGAGCCAGTTCGGCGCGATCGTCGTGCTCCGGCATGAAGCGGGTGCCGTCTGGCAGGCGGAGCAGACCGCCCTCGCCACGAACTGCCTCCGAAATCAGGAAAGACTTGGCCTGTGGGTGATAAAGGCAGGTCGGATGGAATTGAATGAACTCCATATTGGCCACCCGGCACCCTGCACGGTAGGCCATGGCAATGCCGTCTCCAGTTGATGTATCCGGATTGGTTGTGTAGAGGTAGACCTTTCCTGCACCGCCAGTTGCCAGCAGGGTGTTTGCTGCGCCGATGGTGACGACTTCTCCGTCGCGATTATTCAGGACATAAGCACCAAAGCAGCGGTTTTCGCCCGTGCCCAATTTGTCGCCCGTAATCAGGTCAATGGCAATATGGTCTTCCAGCACGGTAATGTTCGGATTGGCACGAACCTTTTTGGTCAGCGTGTCCTGAACAGCCATCCCGGTTGCATCGGCGACGTGGATGACGCGACGCGCACTATGGCCACCTTCGCGTGTCAGGTGGTAGCCTGCCTCGTCCTTTGTGAACGGAACACCTTGTTCAATAAGCCAATCAATGGCATGTCGGCCATTTTCGACGACAAAACGTGTCGCTTTTTCATCATTCAGCCACGCACCAGCGACCAACGTGTCCTGAATATGTGCTTCTATCGAATCGCGGCTGTCGAGAACGGCGGCAATTCCGCCTTGCGCCCAGCCGGAGGCAGAGTCTTCTAGGCTGCGTTTGCTGACCAGCACGACATTGCATTGAGAGGAGGCCAGTCGCAAGGCCGCGGATTGACCGGCCAGTCCGCTACCGATGATGAGGACGTCAAATTTCTGCACGCTGTTCTCTGTAAGAGTTATTTTGGGTCAAATATAGCATGCAGAAAACGATTCATCCGGTTACAGATAGTCACAAATAGGGATAAATACCTATCGGCTTCGTGAAAATGGCTGCGCTATACTTGTGCCATAAAGAAAGCAACGACCAAACCCCAGGGAAAACGAGAGCCATGAGTGAGCGCGAGATCGATCAAATACTGGTCGAGCGGGCGCAAGGCGGAGATAAACACGCCTTCGACCAGTTGGTGAGCAAATACCAGCGCAAGCTAGGTCGTTTGCTATCGCGTTTCATTCGCGATCCGGCAGAAGTCGAAGACGTTTCCCAAGAGGCATTCATCAAGGCCTATCGCGCCCTGCCTTCGTTTAGAGGTGACAGTGCCTTCTATACTTGGCTATATCGCATTGGTATCAATACAGCCAAAAACTATCTTGTTTCACAAGGGCGGCGAGCACCGACGACGACCGAATTTGACAATGATGAAGCTGAGACGTTCGAAGACGCGTCGCAGTTGCGCGACATCAACACACCTGAAAGCTTGCTTCTCACCAAGCAAATTGGGCAAACAATCAATGCAGCCATGGATGCGCTTCCTGAAGAGCTGCGGACAGCTATCGTATTGCGTGAAATTGACGGCATGTCTTACGAAGAAATCGCCGGCATCATGGATTGCCCCATAGGCACGGTTCGCTCGCGGATTTTTCGTGCCCGCGAAGCGGTGGCTGGAAAGCTGCGGCCCTTGCTTGATACGGCCTCGGACAAACGCTGGTAAGCATGAGTACCGAACAAAACACTATTCAAGCCATCGTACGTTCCCTAGATGGCAAATGGGTGCACGTGGAAGTAGAGCAGGGCGGATGCGGGCGCTGCCATGAAAAGGGCGGATGCGGAGGGCAGCACCTTACCCAGATGTTCTGCAGTGGTCCGAAAACCTATCGGGTCGAAAACACAATCGGTGCTGATGTTGGTGATCGTGTAAAGATCGCAGTCGCGGTTGGCAGCGTGAGTCGTACTGCGAATTTGGCCTATATTTTGCCGTTGACCGCAACAATAGCCGGGGCGGCACTGGGTGCAACGTTCGGAAGCGACCTGAGTGCGATGGTTGGTGCTGGAATCGGGCTGGGTGCGGCATTCCTTTATGTCATTGCCCGGTCGCATCGCAATACTGTAAATCTGACCGAACGCCCACATATCATTTCCCGTTCCTGATCGAATCCGGAGGTTATGTCGTCCATGAAGCGCCTGATTGCCTTTTTCGTCATTTGTTTTTTTGGTTCGTTTGCCTTTGCCCAAACACGTGGTCTGCCGGATTTTTCCGAACTGGCAGAAAAGCAGGGGCAGGCTGTCGTCAATATAAGTACGACCCACATCATGCGCGGGCAGTCGCAGGCGATGCCATTCCCCTTCGACGAGAGCGATCCCGCATTTGAGTTTTTCAAGCGTTTTATTCCCCGAAATCCTGGCGGAGGAGTGCCGCGTGATTTTGAAAACAAGTCACTTGGTTCCGGCTTCATCGTTAGCGGTGACGGCTACATTTTGACCAATGCTCACGTGGTTGACGGTGCTGACGAGGTAACGGTACGCCTGACCGATAAACGCGAATTCAAAGCAAAGACGATTGGTGCCGACAAGCGAACAGATGTCGCCTTGCTCAAGATCAATGCAACAGGTCTCCCGGTCGTCAAACTGGGTGATCCCGCACAACTAAAGGTTGGTGAATGGGTCGTCGCAATTGGGTCCCCCTTCGGTTTCGATAATTCGGTGACTGCCGGCATCGTGTCCGCAAAAGGGCGCTCTTTGCCGCAGGAAAACTATGTGCCATTTATTCAAACCGATGTTGCGATCAACCCCGGAAACTCGGGAGGTCCGCTGTTTAATATGCGTGGCGAAGTGGTCGGTATCAATTCGCAAATTTACAGTCGCAGTGGTGGTTACATGGGCGTTTCATTTGCCATTCCCATCGATGTGGCCATGGAAATCCAGAACCAGCTGCGCATCTCAGGTAAAGTCAGTCGTGGTCGCTTGGGTGTCGTGATTCAGGAGGTCACCAAGGAGCTCGCCGAATCGCTGGGGCTGGGAAGACCTATGGGCGCCGTGGTTAACTCCGTAGAAAGCAATGGGCCGGCTGAAAAAGCAGGTATTGAAGCAGGTGACGTAATCCTCAAGTTCGACGGAAAGACGATCAACAATTCTGCGGACCTTCCTCGCATGGTGGGTATTACCAGGCCGGGGACCCGTTCGACAGTTCAGGTCTGGCGGAAAGGGGCAACCCGTGAAATCAATGTTGTCATCGGCGAGGTTCCCGACGACAAGCTGGCCAGCGTAAAGCCGCAACGTGGCCCCAAGTCGGTGGAGCAACCGGCGAATCGCCTTGGTCTTGTGGTTAGCGAATTGTCAGCCGATCAAAAGCGCGAATTGAAAATGAATTTCGGCTTGTTGATTGAAGATGTTCGCGGTACTGGCGCACGTTCAGATTTACGGCCCGGTGACATCATCATTGCCGTTATCAGCAAAGGCGCGACGACCGAGGTCAAAACAGTTGATCAGTTCAACAAGCTTCTCACCATGTTCGAGAAAGGCAGCAATGTCACGTTGCTGATCCGGCGCGGCGAAATGCAGACTTTCATTACCATCAAGGGGTTGAATGGCAATTGAGTTAACGCTGATGAGTCGCGGTTATTGCCACCTCTGCTACGACATGGAGGTGGCGCTAAGACCTATCGCTGAAGAATTCGGTGCCTCTGTCACCGTGCTTGACGTTGATGCTGACCCAGCCCTCGAAGCAAACTACGACGAGCTGGTGCCGGTACTGCTGCATGGCGATAAACAGCTTTGCCATTACTTTCTGGATGAAGCCAAAACCCGTGAATATTTGGCTGGAATCCGCTAAAATCGGGGGTCTTCTGAAAAGGGAAGGGCGCGGGACGGCGCCCTTTTTTACTGGCATCAATGGATCATATTAGAAATTTCTCGATCATCGCGCATATCGACCACGGCAAATCGACGTTGGCTGATCGCATCATTCACCTCTGCGGCGGTCTTTCAGACCGCGAGATGGAAGCTCAGGTGCTCGATTCAATGGATATCGAGCGTGAGCGCGGTATTACCATCAAGGCTCAGACAGCATCGCTCCGCTATAAGGCACGTGACGGCAAGGTCTACAACCTGAATCTGATCGATACGCCGGGACACGTCGACTTTTCCTACGAAGTCTCACGCTCATTATCGGCCTGCGAAGGTGCTTTATTGGTGGTTGATGCCTCGCAGGGTGTCGAGGCGCAGACGGTGGCAAACTGCTACACGGCTCTAGAGTTGGATGTCGAGGTGGTGCCGGTCTTGAACAAGATCGATTTGCCGTCAGCCGACCCGGAAAATGCACGGCAGGAAATCGAAGACGTCATCGGTATCGATGCATCCGAGGCTGTTCTTGCTTCCGCAAAGACCGGCCTTGGTGTTGAGGATATCCTGGAGGCCGTTGTCGCGCGCATCCCCCCGCCCAAAGGTGACCCGGAAGCGCCACTCAAGGCATTGATCATCGATTCATGGTTCGATAATTACGTCGGTGTCGTTATGCTGGTGCGTGTGGTCGATGGTGTGTTGAAACCCAAGGACAAGTTGTTATTCATGGCCACCGGCGCGCAGCAGTTGTGCGAGCAGGTTGGCGTATTTGCTCCCAAGTCAGAGTCGCGTGATGCTTTGCGCGCCGGTGAAGTTGGCTTCGTTATTTCCGGTATCAAGGAACTGAAGGCAGCCAAGGTCGGCGACACCATCACAACGATGGATCGCAAGGCGGCAGCTGCCTTGCCGGGCTTCAAGGAAATCAAACCACAAGTCTTTGCCGGGCTGTATCCCGTCGAGTCCAATCAATACGACTCATTGCGCGAATCTCTGGAGAAACTAAAGCTCAACGATGCTTCGCTGCAATATGAACCAGAGGTTTCTCAGGCACTTGGTTTCGGTTTTCGTTGCGGCTTCCTGGGTCTTCTGCACATGGAAATCGTTCAGGAACGTCTGGAGCGGGAGTTCGATCAGGATTTGATCACCACTGCTCCCACAGTGGTTTATCAGGTTGTTATGCGGGATGGTTCGATCGTCGAAGTCGAAAACCCGGCAAAGCTGCCAGATATCACCAAAACAGAAGAGGTGCGTGAACCGATCATAACGGCGACCATTTTTGTGCCACAGGATTATCTGGGCAACGTCATCACGCTGTGCAATCAAAAGCGTGGAAATCAGGTCGATATGCACTACCACGGCCGGCAGGTAAAGCTGGTCTATGAAATGCCGATGGCTGAAGTTGTCATGGACTTCTTCGACAAATTGAAATCCTGCTCGAAGGGCTATGCGTCCCTTGACTACGATTTCAAGGAATACCGCGCGGCCGATGTTGTGAAACTGGATATCCTGATCAATAGTGAAAAGGTGGATGCCTTGTCGCTGATCGTGCACCGTGCCAATGCGCAATATCGCGGTCGTGAATTGGCAAGCAAAATGCGCGAGCTTATCCCTCGCCAGATGTACGACGTAGCCATTCAAGCTGCGATCGGCTCACACATTATTTCGCGCGAGAACGTCAAGGCAATGCGCAAGGACGTCCTGGCCAAGTGCTACGGAGGTGATATCTCCCGCAAGAAAAAGCTGCTGGAAAAACAGAAAGCCGGCAAGAAGCGCATGAAGCAGGTCGGTAGCGTCGAAATTCCGCAGGAAGCGTTTCTGGCTGTGTTGCGCGTCGATAACTGAGAATAGCGATGAATTTTGCCCTGATTCTATTTGTGCTGCTGGTTGCTACCGGCGTGCTGTATGCGGTAGATATCCTTAAATTCCGGAAGCTACGGGCTAAAAATGCCAAGGAACCACTCTGGGTGGAATGGGGTGCTGGTTTCTTCCCCGTGATTCTGATTGTTTTCGTACTCCGATCATTTCTTTTCGAACCCTTCAAGATTCCGTCCGGATCGATGATTCCGACCCTGCTGGTTGGTGATTTTATCTTGGTGAACAAGTTCACTTACGGCATTCGTTTACCGGTAATCAACAAGAAAATTATCGACATGAACTCCCCGCAGCGCGGCGATGTCATGGTTTTTCGTTACCCGGAAGATCCCTCGCTTGACTACATCAAGCGGGTCGTAGGTCTGCCTGGTGACACCGTTACATATCAGAACAAGCGACTGACCATTAACGGGCAACCGGTTCCGACACAAAAAATTGGCGACTATCTGCACCCGGAGCGACTTTATTACTCGGAGCAATTCCTGGAAAAACTAGGGGACGTCGAGCATCGAGCTCTGAACGATGGTGATGCCCCGGCTTTTATCCCGGATGCGGCACGCTTTCCGCACCGCGAAAATTGCACTTACAATGCTGCAGGCGTGAGTTGCAAGGTGCCGGCTGGCCACTATTTCATGATGGGCGACAATCGCGACAATAGCCGTGACAGCCGGGCATGGGGTTTCGTTCCAGAGGCAAACATCGTTGGCAAAGCGTTCTTTGTCTGGTTGAATTTCAGTGATTTCAGCCGGATTGGTTCATTCAGGTAAGGGGATATGATGAAGTATCAACGTGGCATTGCCCTTTCCGGGCTGATTTTCTGGAGTGTCGTGCTGATCATGATTTCGGTTCTTGGCTTGAAAGTGGCACCGACCTTCATTGAATACCAGAAAATTCTCAAGGATATCAAGGCGACCGCAGCTAAAGCCGGACCAGATTCAACCGTTGCTGATATCCGCAAATCTTTCGATAAATTCGCCGATATTGACGCTCTGGATTTCAAATCAAGCCAACTGGATATCTCCAAGGATGGTGGACGGATTGTCATCGAATTTGCTTACGAGAAGCGCATTCCTCTTTTCTGGAACGTCAGCCTGCTGATTGACTACAAGGGGTCGACTGCGGGATAACGCATGTCTGCATTGTCTGTCGCTCATCAACTTGGCCACTCGTTTTCCGACCCGCTTCTCCTTCGGACCGCGCTGACCCATCGCAGCTTTGGGGTGCCAAACAACGAACGCCTCGAGTTTCTTGGCGACGGCATTCTCGATTGCGCGATTGCCGCCGCCTTGTTTCACCGCTTTCCGGACCTGCCTGAGGGCGATCTTTCCCGATTGCGAGCAAATCTGGTCAATCAGGATGCTCTGCACCATCTGGCTGTTGGCCTGAATATCAGCGACGCCCTGCGACTTGGTGAAGGCGAACTGAAAAGTGGGGGAGCGCTGCGCCCATCCATTCTTGCAGATGCCTTGGAAGCTTTGTTCGGTGCCATTTATCTCGACGCTGGCTTCCTGGCGGCGCAGTCTGTCATAGACAAGCTGTATGCACCGTTGCTTGCCAGGCTAAAGCCCGGCGAGTTTCAAAAGGATGCGAAAACCCGCTTGCAGGAGTGGTTGCAGGGGCGCAAGAAGCCATTACCTCGCTATCAACTGCTGGAAGCTACTGGAGCGGCCCATGAGCAGCGCTTCGAAGTGGCCTGTGAAATCGAATCTCCTTCATTGCGAACGGTCGGCCATGGCTCAAGCCGACGTATCGCAGAGCAGGTTGCAGCCGACAAGGCTCTGAAAGAACTCAACGCATGAAAAAATTTCGTTCTGGATACATCGCCATCGTCGGTCGCCCCAATGTCGGAAAATCGACTTTGCTCAACAAGTTGATCGGCGAAAAAATCAGTATTGTCTCGCGCAAGGCGCAGACGACGCGCCACCGGATTACCGGCATCCTGACCAAGGATGATGCGCAGTTTGTCTTCGTCGATACGCCCGGCTTTCAGACGAAATACTCGAATGCACTGAACCGGGCGATGAATCGTGGCGTGACGCAAACACTGAGCGATGTCGACGTCGTGATTTTCGTCGTTGAAGCCGGTCGATATGATGCCAAGGATAAGGCTGTTGTTCGCCTGCTTCCCAAGGACCGCCCAGTCATCCTGGTCATCAACAAGACTGATTTGCAAAAGGATCGGGCAGCCTTGCTGCCATTCCTGGCCGAGGTTGCAGCCGATCACGATTACGCTGCTGTTATTCCGGTAAGCGCGGCGAAAGGGCGGCAAACCGAGGATCTGCTGAATGAGGCCAAGAAGCACTTACCCAACGATGGCCTGATGTTCCCGGAAGATGACCTGACCGACAAGAGCGAACGTTTTCTCGCTTCCGAATATATCCGCGAAAAGGTCTTTCGCCTGCTTGGTGACGAACTGCCGTATGCCACAGCAGTCGAAATTGAGCGTTTTGAAACCGAAGGCGACTTGCGCCGGATTTTTGCCGCTATCGTTGTTGACCGTGAGGGCCACAAGGCGATCGTGATCGGCAAGGGCGGCGAGCAGCTAAAACGCATCGCATCAGAGGCGCGCCAGGACATGGAGCGCCTGTTCGGCGGCAAGGTCTATCTTGAAATCTGGGTCAAGGTAAAGTCGGGCTGGAACGATGACGAACGCCTGCTGAAGAGCCTCGGTTACGAATGAACCTGCGCAGCAAAGTCGACGGCCAGCCGGCTTACGTTCTGCACAGCTATCCCTTTCGGGAAACCAGCCTCATTGTTGAAGTATTTTCCCGTGATTTCGGTCGAATGGCTTTGTTGGCGCGCGGCGCGCGGCGACCCCGTTCAGCGATCCGGGGGGTGCTCATGGCCTTTCAGCCAATTGAAATCGGCTGGGCCGGCAAGGGCGAGGTACTGACCCTGATGAAAGCCGAGTGGCAGGGTGGGCAGCCCTTGCTTTTCGGCGAGGCGCTGTTTTGTGGCTATTATCTCAACGAGCTGCTGATGCATCTGTTGCCGCGAGAAGATGCGCATGAGCAGTTATTCGCGCACTACTCCAAAATGCTGGCCCGACTGGCGGCTGATCCATCGGGTAAGGTCAGGGAGGCTGACTTGCGTTGCTTCGAAAAGGCGCTCCTTCAGGAACTGGGCTATGGCTTGACCCTGAATCACGATAGCGCCGGCAGCCCGATTCTCCCGGAAGCGTTTTACACTTACCGCATGGAACAGGGGCCGGTTCGCCTCGAACATGACGAAGCGGCGGCCCAGGTCGTCATTGGCAAGACCTTGCTTGACCTCGAGGCCGAAGACTTTTCAAGCCCGCGTTCGCGTTACGAAAGCAAGGCCTTGATGCGCACGCTGATGGCCTACTACCTGGCTGGCAAGGAACTGGAAACACGCAAAATATTCAAGGAGTTGCAGGAGCTATGATCGAACTAGGTGTCAATATCGACCACGTGGCGACCATTCGCCAGGCACGACGGACTTACGAGCCCGATCCGGTCTGGGGCGCCGTCGAAGCCCATCTGGGCGGGGCTGATGGCATTACCGTGCATCTACGCGAAGATCGCCGCCATATTCAGGATGCTGACGTCCGTCGCTTGCGTGAAACGGCCCAGATAAAACTCAATCTCGAAATGGCTGCGACTGATGAAATGGTCGATATTGCCTGTACCCTCAAGCCGGAAATGGCCATGCTGGTTCCCGAGGGGCGCCACGAGGTCACGACCGAAGGTGGCCTCGACATTCTGGCGCAGGAAGCACGCTTGAAAGGTGTCATCTCTTGCCTCGCAGATGCCGGCATCGTGACCAGCGTATTCATAGATGCCGAGGTGGCTCAAATCGAAGCAGCCGCCCGGATTGGCGCTAGCGTCTGCGAAATCCACACCGGCCCCTATGCGCACGCCTTTTACGACAAAGGCCGCGATGCCGAAGCCCCGGCTGTGCTCGCCGAACTCGACAAAGTCCGCGTGGCTGGGCAGGCTGTCCGTCAGCTCGGCATGCGGTTCAATGCCGGGCATGCGCTGAATTACTACAACGTTCAGCCCATCGCCCGACTGGCAGGCATACGCGAACTACACATTGGCCATGCCATCGTCAGCCGTGCCATTTTCGTCGGCCTGCGCGAGGCCGTCCGCGAGATGAAAGCCTTGATGCGCGAAGCAGCGAAATCGCCCGAATGATCTACGGCATCGGCACCGACATCGTTGCCGTTTCTCGCCTGCGCGGCATGTGGGAGCGGCATGGCGACAGGGCGCTGGAAAAACTGCTGGCCCCGAATGAAATCGAGGAATTCGCCAAGGCCGCGGACAAAGGCCGCTTTCTCGCCAAACGTTTCGCCGCCAAGGAGGCCTTCAGCAAGGCGCTGGGTACTGGCGTACGCCCGCCTGCCACACTTACGGCTATAGCAGTCGGCCATGACGATCTGGGGAAGCCGGAACTGCACTTCCACGGTCAACTGGAAATAATGCTCAAAAACAAAAACCTGATCGCCCATCTTTCGATCAGCGACGAAGCTGAATACGCCGTCGCCTACGTTATCCTGGAGCACGCATGACGCATTTGCCGCTCGGCCCGCTGATGATCGACATCGCCGGCACCGAACTGACCGATCTCGACCGCGAACGGCTTTGCCATCCGCTGGTCGGCGGGATCATCCTGTTTTCCCGGAACTATGCCAATCCGGAGCAGTTATCGGGCCTGGCCGCAGCCATTCACGCCCTGCGCACACCGGCACTGCTGATTGCCGTCGATCACGAAGGGGGCAGAGTGCAACGCTTCCGCGACGGTTTTACCCGTTTGCCGGCGATGGCCACCCTCGGAAAACTTTGGGATGAAAATCCCGAAAATGCGCTCGCTGCTGCGCGCCAGGTCGGTTACGTACTGGCCGCCGAACTGCGTGCCCGCGGTGTCGATTACTCCTTCACGCCGGTACTCGACCTCGACTATGGCCCGTCACGCGTCATCGGCGACCGGGCTTTTCATCGCCAGCCTGCCACGGTCATTGCCCTGGCGGCCGCGCTTGGCGAAGGTTTGCATCTGGCCGGAATGGGCAGCTGTGGCAAACATTTTCCGGGGCACGGCTACGTCATTCCTGATTCTCATGTCGAATTGCCGGTCGATGATCGCAGCTTCGAGGCCATGCAGGAAGACATCCTTCCCTACCGGCAACTACCACTTGATGGCGTCATGGCCGCCCATGTTATCTACAACTGCGTCGACTGTAATACTGCTGTATTTTCAAATAAATGGATTGATTATTTGAGAAACGACGTCAAGTTTAATGGGGTCGTTTTTACCGATGATTTATCAATGGCCGGGGCTGGCGTGGTCGGTGACATGCTGAGCCGTGTCCAGACCGCCTACAACGCGGGCTGCGACATGCTGCTCGTGTGCAATGCGCCGGATGTCGTCGGCGACGTGCTCGCAAACTGGATGCCGGCAATCGATCCGGTCCGTGGCCAGCGGGTCGAGGCGTTGATTCCTCATTCTTCCGCCAAGGACTGGCAAGCGCTGCAATCCGATAGCGCCTATATCGCAGCCCGGCAGACCATCGCAAAACTGATGGCCTGAAACGCATTCGGGCAGCCTAAGCTGCCCGAATCAAACATTGAAGAAGCCGCGGATTACTTGACGCGGTTCTTGTATTCGTCGGTACGGGTATCGATTTCGATCTTGTCGCCGATGCTGACAAAAGCCGGAACCGGCAGTTCGAAGCCGGTAGCCAGCTTGGCCGGCTTCATGACCTTGCCCGAAGTGTCGCCCTTGACAGCAGGCTCGGTGTAAATCACCTCGCGCACGACGCTGTTCGGCAGTTCGACGGAAATGGCTTTGCCGTTGTAGAAAACAACTTCGCAAGCCAGGCCATCTTCCAGATATTTCAGCGCGTCAGTCATGTTCTCGGCTTC
>VIKE01000130.1 GCA_008080565.1 Rhodocyclaceae bacterium
CTCGAACTCTCGACCTATACCTTGGCAAGGTATCGCTCTACCAACTGAGCTACTGCCGCGCTGAAACAGAGCGCGCATTATAGGCGACACAAGGGAATTGTCAACATTGGCCCCCTACTTTTCTGCAGTTCGTTTTGCAATTTCTGGCCAGGCCATGCGCAGGTAGTAGCCCATGGACCAGAGCGTCAGCAAGGCTGCTATCCAGATCAACCAGTTACCGAATCTTTGCATGTCAGCGCCAAGCAGCGGCTGGTAATAAAGGAGGATGGGAATGGCCAGCATTTGAGCGGCTGTCTTGATCTTGCCAAGCATCGAGACGGCGACGCTTTTTGCCGCACCGATCTTGGCCATCCATTCGCGCAATGCAGAAATGGTTATCTCGCGACCAATGATGATGCTGGCGACGATGGCATCGGTCCTGCCCAGTTCAACGAGAACGATCAATGCCGCGGCAACCATCAACTTATCGGCGACCGGGTCGAGAAATGCACCAAATGCCGAGGTCTGATCGAGTTTGCGGGCCAGATAGCCATCGGCCCAATCGGTCAGCGCCGCTGCCACGAAAATGGACGTTGCGGCGAGATCGCGCTCGTGCAGGGTGGCCCAGTCTGCCGGCAAATAATAGACAGCAATTAAAAGCGGTATCGCGACGATACGAAGCCAGGTCAGCAGGATAGGCAGATTGAAGGGCATGTGGCTCAGTGTAATGCGGAATGTATCTTTTCAGCCATCTCCCGGCTGATGCCGGGCACTTCGGACAATTGTTCCGGGCTGGCGGCAAGTACGCCGGGCAGGCCGCCAAATCTGGCAACCAATGCTTTCCGGCGGGCTGGTCCAATGCCCGGCAGGCTTTCAAGGGTTGATGTTTTTCGCGCCTTGCCACGCTGGGCACGATGGCCTGTGATGGCGAAGCGATGAGCTTCGTCGCGTATTTCCTGGATCAGGTGCAACGCAGGGTGTTCTGCCGGCAATTGTAATGGCTCGCGGCCATCCGGGAAAACAAGTGACTCCAAGCCAGGCTTGCGCCCTTCGCCTTTGGCAACACCAATCATTGGTAAATCGGCCAGCCCAAGGTCAGCCAGCGCAGCAAAAGCGGAAGCGACCTGCCCTTTTCCTCCGTCGATCAGAATCAGGTCGGGGGCCGTACCCTCGCCGGCGGCAACGCCGTCGTAGCGCCGGCTGACGGCCTGGCGCATAGCCGCATAATCGTCACCGGGCGTGATATCGCGAATGTTAAAACGCCGGTAATCAGCGTTTTTCATGCGATTTTCCTGGTAGACCACACACGAGGCGACCGTTGCTTCGCCCATCGTGTGACTGATGTCAAAGCATTCGATGCGAACTATGGGTTCGGGCAGTTGCAAGGCTTCCTGGAGGGCTACGAGTCGTTTTTCCTGTTGAGCCGTTGCCTGGCTTCGCGCCAGAATAGCCAGCCGCGCGTTCTGCAGTGCCATTTCGACCCAGGCTTTGTGTGCCAGGCTGCGCGCCTGCATGACAGGAACAGGCCGCCCGGCTAGTTGGGCCAGCACCGCTTCCGTTTCCCCGGCCTCATCTTCCGCCGGCAAGGGATGAATCAACAGGCGTGACGGTGCTGGGTGAACTGCATAGTGCTGGCGAACGAAGGCGGCACAGGCGTCGGCAGGCTCCGATTCCCCAGCATTGATCGGAAAGAACGGACGGTCTCCGAGATGTCGTCCACCACGGACCATGGCCAGGTTGACACACAACTCCCCTGCTTCCTTCTGCGCCACCAGGATGTCCATGTCCTCGCCCTTGCTGCTGAAGACGAACTGTTTTTCTTGCACCTGGTGCAGCGACTGGATCAGGTCCCTGTAGACCGCAGCCTGTTCAAAGGCCAGGCGTGAGGAGGCCGCCTCCATGGCCTGATTCAGGCGCTTTGATACTTCCTGCTGTTTGCCGAGCAGGAACATCGAGCCGAGTTGAACGTCTGTTGCGTAGTCTTCCGGCGAGATCAATCCGACGCACGGCCCGCTGCACCGTTTGATCTGGTAAAGCAGACATGGTCGCGAGCGGTTGGAAAACACCGATTCTTCACAGGTGCGCAAGCGAAACATTTTCTGCATCAGATGGATGCTGTCACGCACTGCCCAACTCGACGGATAGGGACCAAAGTAGTCTGCCTTGCGATCCGGACTGCCACGAAAGAAGCCGAGCCGGGGAAATTTTCCTTTGGTCAGAACGATGTAGGGGTAGGATTTGTCGTCGCGGAAAAGAATGTTGTAACGCGGCGAAAGCGACTTGATCAGATTGTTTTCAAGCAGCAGCGCTTCGGCCTCCGTGCGCGTGGCCGTGGTCTCCACAGAGGCAATCTGGCTGACCATGTGCGCGATGCGCGGGCTGGAAACATTTTCCCGAAAATACGACGAAACCCGTTTTTTGAGGTTCTTGGCCTTGCCGACATAAAGAACGGCAGCATTGGCATCCAGCATGCGATAGACACCGGGCAATTCGGTCAGCGTGGCCAGAAAGGCCTTGGCATCGAAACTCATTGTACGGCTTCAGGCGAGGTGTGATTTCACCCCGGCAAACACGGCTTCGAAGCTTTCACGGGAAAGCCTGCCAGTGCGCCAGTTGTAGCCACTGCAATGATAGCTGTCGACGAGTATTCGGCCGTCAGGCAAGGCATGGATGACATGGTGGCCGAAGGTGAATTCCTTGAGTTTGAGGTCGTATGCCCACAGCAATGCCTGGTGGGCGATAGCACCAAGGGCGACAATAACTTTGAGTCTGTGCATCGCGGCCAACTCGGTCTTCAAGTGGCTGTTACATTGGCGAATTTCGGCTGTTGTCGGCTTGTTTGCTGGGGGCAGGCAACGCACGGCATTGGTGATGCGGCAGTTGCTCAATTGCATGGCCGGATTAGCCCAATGATCGGCGCCCAGCGGCTCCGGTTGGCTGGCAAAGCCGAACCGGTGCAAGGCGGGATACAACAGTTCGCCGGCAACGTCGCCGGTAAAGGGGCGGCCCGTCCGGTTGGCGCCTTTTTCGCCGGGGCCGAGGCCGACAACAAGCAGCTCTGCATCAAGGGAGCCAAAGGCGGGAACCGGCAAGGCGTGCCAGTCGGGGTCGCGCTGGCGAATGCAGGAAAGGTGGTCGGCCAGTCGTGGGCAGGCAGTACAGCCGGTGGGATCTTGAAATCTTGACATGGCGGAGATGTTAGCATGGCGGCCATGCAGCTTCATTGGGACATCTTTTGCCGGGTTATCGACAACTTCGGCGACATCGGCGTTTGTTGGCGTCTTGCCAGGCAACTTGTGGCCGAGCACGGCCGCGAGGTACGTTTGTGGGTCGATGATCTGGCCAGCCTGCAGCCCCTATGTCCGTCTGTGGATCCGTCGAAAGCAAGGCAGTCGTACCAGGGTGTTGAAATCTGCCTTTGGGGTGACGATGTTGCGGTCGACTGCTCGGCCGATGTCGTTATCGAGGCTTTCGCCTGCGAGCTACCAGCAGCTTATCTGGCGACGATGAGCCAGTGCTCGCCAAAACCATGCTGGATCAATCTCGAATACCTGAGTGCAGAATCCTGGGCTGAGGATTGTCATGGCATAGCGTCGCCCCACCCCACCCTTCCCTTGGTCAAATATTTCTTCTTCCCAGGATTTTCTGCGAAGACAGGTGGACTGTTGCGGGAAAACGACCTGTTTGCCGAGCGTGACCGTTACATTGCAGCAAAGCCGGACGCCGGTTCGCTTGAGGTCTGCCTGTTTTGCTATGACACAGCCCCGGTTGGAGCCTTGCTGGACGCATTCCGGGATTCGCCGACCCACCTGGTTTGCCACGTGCCGCCGGGCAAGCCATTGGCTGCGGTGCAGGCGCATCTGGGTGAGAGCGGGCCGTGGCAGCTTGGCAATGCGCTGATTCAGCCAATTTCTTTCATGCCGATTGATGATTTTGATCGATTACTGTGGCGCTGTGACATCAATTTCGTGCGCGGCGAAGACTCTTTCATACGCGCCCAGTGGGCCACCAAACCATTCGTCTGGCACGTTTATCCGCAGGATGACGGGGCGCATCTGACCAAGCTGGAGGCGTTTCTCGGGTGCTATGGCGATGGACTGGATGAGCAGATGAAAACGGTCGTCCGCAGGATGTTTGTCGCATGGAATCTTGGTCGCAATATCGCTTCTGCCTGGCAGGGCTTCGTTGACAGCAGGGTCGCCATTGCCCGCCACAACCGGCAATGGGCCGAAAGGCTGGCCGCGAACCCTGATTTGGCAACGGCACTCGTCAAATTCTGTGCGGCCAATGTATAATTTAACGTTTTTCCCTTTTCTGATCTTAGAGAATCCCGAATGAAAACCGCAATGGAACTCCGCTCCGGCAACGTCATTATGGTCGGTGCCGACCCGCTCGTCGTTCAGAAGAGCGAATACAACAAGTCCGGCCGCAATGCCGCTGTTGTCAAAATGAAACTCAAGAACTTGTTGACTGGTGCCGCTTCCGAAGCGGTTTACAAGGCCGACGACAAGTTCGAGCAGGTCATTCTCGACAAGAAGGAAGTCACCTATTCCTACTTTGCCGATCCGATGTACGTGTTCATGGATGCCGACTACGAGCAGTTCGAAGTCGAAGCCGAGAACATGACTGACGCGCTGAAATATCTGGAAGATGGCCTGGCTTGCGAAGT
>VIKE01000131.1 GCA_008080565.1 Rhodocyclaceae bacterium
TCAGCGGCGCGGTAGGCGTGCCATTTGGCGGTGACTTCCGGGCTGTTGAGAACGGCCCGTTGGGCGACTTCTTTCAGGGTGGCAGGGGTGGCAATGGCGCTCGGAATCGACTCTGCCGCATTTGCCAGAAGAGGAAATGCGACGGTTACCAGCAAGGAAAGGAGTTTTTTCATTTTCATGGGGGATAATCAGCAAGGTTTTGGCCGGATTATAGAGATTCGCCATTTGTCGAATGTGAAATAACCGACGTTTCCAACCCAATAATTCAACGACTTGACGCGTCCATTGCGTAACAACACTGCGCTGCTCCGCTGGCTGGCCACAATTGTCGCCATAGGCATGCTCTCTCTGAGCAGCCTGCCTTTGGCGCTGGGCGTGGACTTTGACCAGCTGCAGCAGGTATTGCTCAGCCGCTTTGGTGCTGACCGCGTCCCGTTGCTGACCGATTGGCAGCGCATGCTCGGCGAAGAGCGCAAGGCGCCGGAAACAGACAAGTTGCAGCGCGTCAATGACTTCATCAATCGGCGCATTGCCTTCGACGACGACATGTCGGTGTGGGGCCAGAACGACTACTGGGCAACGCCGACCGAAACAATTGGCCAGGGGCGTGGTGATTGCGAGGATTTCTCCATTGCCAAGTATTACTCGTTGATCGATCTCGGCATACCGATCAACAAACTTCGTCTGGTCTACGTCAAGGCAGCACAGACGGGGCCGGCGGGAACCTTCCTGCAGGCGCACATGGTGCTGGCTTATTACGCCACACCGACCGCGGACCCGCTCGTCCTCGACAACCTGAATCCCCAGATCCTGCCCGCCTCCCGGCGCAGTGATCTTTCACCCATTTTCAGTTTCAACAGCGCGGGGCTGTGGCAGGGCACCGGCAACAACGCCAGCAAGAGCAATCTGTCACGCTGGCAGGATTTGCTGGCCCGGGCGCGCGCTGAAGGCTTCCAGTGAGGTAATCGACATGTCCTTGTTCCGACAACTCTGGCTCGCGGTCATCGCCAGCACCGTTATCGCTTTTGCCGGCAGCTTCATCGTCAGTACGCTGACGGCTCGCCATTATCTGGAACGCCAACTGGCCATCAAGAACAATGACAACGCCGCCACATTGGCGCTGGCCATGTCGCAACTGGACAAGGATCCGGTCACGGTTGAACTCCAGGTCGCGGCTGTATTCGACAGCGGTCAGTATGCGACCGTGCGGCTGATCGATCCGAACGGCAAGACGATGATTGAAAAAACCAGCCCGCAGGATGCCGGAAACGTACCCGACTGGTTCATTCGAATATTTCCGATTGACTCACAGCCAGGGCAGGCACAAGTATCTTCGGGCTGGAGCCAGTTCGGCACGATCGAGCTGGTCAGCCACAGCCATTTTGCCTACACCGAGCTATGGGGTGGCGCCCTCAAACTGCTCGGCTGGTTCGCCATCGGCGGCGGCCTGATGGGCCTCCTTGGCATGCAGTTCCTGCGCCGTATCCGCCGCCCCCTCGACGCCGTGGTCGGGCAGGCGCAAGCCATCAGCGAAAGGCGCTTCACAACAATCCAGGAACCTGCGACGCCCGAGCTGAAAAGCCTGGCCAGCGCGATGAATACGATGGTCGATCGCCTCAAGGCGATGTTCGCCGAGGAGGCGGCCCGTCTTGAACAGGTGCGCCGCGAAGCGAACCAGGACAGCCTGACCGGCTTGGCCAACCGCGCCTTTTTCATGAACCAACTGGCTGCTGCACTGAGCGACGACGACGCTGCTGCTTCCGGCTCGCTGGTCTTGCTGCGCCTGGCCGATCTGGCCGGCATCAACAAGCGGGCCGGTCGGGAAATGGCCGATGAACTGCTGCGTCGACTCGGCAGCACGCTGAACGGACTGGCTGCAGAAAAGCCCAATGCCGCCGCCGCCCGCCTCAACGGTGCCGATTTTGCGCTACTCCTGCCGGGCGTTCAGGATCCCGCGCCGTATGCCGAGATACTGCTTCACGCACTAAACGACCTGACGGCAGCCGGCCTGATCGACAGTGAACGCATCGGCCACATTGCCAGCGGCGTCTATCTGCATGGCCAGACGATAGGCAGCCTGCTAGCCCGTGTCGACACCGCGCTAGCCTCGGCCGAGGGCCAGAGCGGGCTGGCCTGGTGCCGTGCCGAGAGCGATTGCGATCAACATGCCACGTCCAACGCCGACTGGAAGAAACTACTAGAAGGCGCCATCCAGACCCAGCGCCTGCGCCTGATCGATTTTCCGGTGGCTGGCAATGCCGGGCAATTGCTTCACTTTGAATGCCCGCTGCGCCTGCAAACCACCGAGGATGGCGAATGGCTGACCGCCGGCAGTTTCATGCCGATGGCCTCGCGGCTTTCGATGACCACCGAGCTCGATCTGGCCGCCGCCCGCCTGGCGCTCGAACGCATTGCCGCCGGCGCGCCGGCTGTTGCGGTCAACCTGTCCGGAGAGTCCATTCTGGATGCCGCGTTCCGCGCCCGGTTGTTCGCCCAAATCGCTGCCCGCAAGGATCTGGCTCCGCGTCTCTGGCTGGAAGTATCGGAAATCGGCGCCTTCCAGCATTTCGATGCATTCCATGCTTTCTGTGATGCGCTGCGCCCGCTTGGCTGCCGCCTCGGCATCGAGCACTTTGGCCGCCAGTTCAGCGAAATCGGCCGCCTGCACGGCATCGGCCTCGACTATCTGAAGGTCGACGGCAGCTTCATCCGCGCCATCGATACCCAGACAGGCAACCAGGCCTTCATCAAGGGCCTGTGCAGCATCGCGCATAATATTGGTTTGACCGTCATCGCCGAAGGCGTGCAGACAGCCGAGGAACTGGCCATCCTGCCCGAACTGGGCTTCGATGGCGCAACCGGCCCCGCCGTCCCGAGGAATTGAACGATGAGCACCGAAATCGAACTCAAGCTTCAACTCAGCCCGAAAGCAGCACGCAAACTGGCCGATCATCCGCTGCTCGCCAACATCCAGCCGCAGAAACTGCATTTGCTGAACACCTATTTTGATACCCCGACACTGGAGCTTCACGCCCGGCGTGTTGCCATGCGCTTTCGCAAAAAGGGCTGGCAATGGCTGTGCACCGTCAAATCAGCCGAACCGGCGAGCGGCGGACTGGCCATGCGCAGCGAATGGGAAGCGCCTGCCACGCCGGGCATATTCGACTTCAGCCATGTTGACGCCGCCGATTTCCGCGACTTTCTCGAGCAGCGCATTGATCAGTTCGAACCCATTTTCACCACCGATTTTCGCCGTCAGGTCTGGAACGTGTCATTCGGCGAATCGCTGATCGAACTGGCCATCGACCGCGGCCAGATCGAAAGCCGTGGTCAGCGGACGCCAATCTGTGAAATTGAACTCGAACTGCTCTCAGGCAAGGTCGATGACATCTTCAACCTGACCCGTCAGCTTCAAAAAGACCTTGATCTGTTCCCCGCCATCGCCAGTAAGGCTGAACGTGGCTACGCCCTGTTTCTCAATGAGCCGCTGCGGCCATTCAAAAGCAAACCGGTGCCGATCAACGAGCAGCAGACCCCCATCGAGGCCTTTCGCAGCATCGCGCTGAGCTGCCTGGAGCATTTCCAGCGCAACGAAAAGGGGCTGTTGCTGGGCAGTGAAGCAGAATTCATCCACCAGGCCCGCGTTGCACTGCGCCGCCTGCGCTCAGCGATCAAGCTCTTTGCTCCGGTGCTGCCACCCGAATTTGTCGCCGCCTACGGCCAAACCTGGAAAACGCTGGCCAGCGCCTTGGGCGAGACGCGCAACTGGGACGTTTTCCTCGAAGAAACCCTGCCCCCCATCGCCGAAGCCTTTCCGGAAAACAGCGACATCAAGCGCCTGCGCAAAGCAGCGCAACGCCGCGCCAGCAGCGCCCGAAAATCCGTCATCGGCCTGCTTGCGGTCAAGGAATACCCGCGCCTCCTGCTCGAATTCACCGCTGCCGTTTACACGCTTAGCGACACGCTACCGATGCCGATCAAGGATTTCGCCCAACAGCAAATCCGCAGCCACGCCCGGAAAGCCCGCCGCATGGCCAGCCGGCATGCCGAACTGACCCCGGAGGAACGCCACAAAATGCGCATCGCCTTCAAAAAGCTGCGCTATACGCTGGAGTTCTTCGCCCCGCTACTGCCACAGAGAAGGCTACGTCCCTATCTGGCTGCACTTTCACAACTGCAGGACGAACTCGGCCTGATCAACGACCACATCACCGCCAACACGCTGATCGCCGAAGCCCTTGATGGGCGCGCGGCAGGCCCGATTCACGGCTGGATATCGGGCCGGCACGCGCTGCTTGTTAGTGAATTGCCAGAGGCAATACAATATTGGTTGGCACAACGCGGGCCTGAATGCACCAAAGGCAAGATTTAACATTGAAATATCAGCTGGGCGTGGCAGCACAAAAGAAAAACTGGGGCTATTGCCCCAGTTTTTCTTTAAATATGGACCAGATCTCCATTTACCCTGAAAATGGAGGTCTGCCCTCATCATCGCAATTAAGACCCCGTCAGGGAACAAGCTCCGGTATCGACGGTGCAGCTCACGCCCTTAGTGCCCGGCAACTTAACTACAGCAGTGAAAGCAGGTGCGGCAGTGGTAGGTGTTGCGCT
>VIKE01000030.1 GCA_008080565.1 Rhodocyclaceae bacterium
GAAGCCAAGGGCAAGCGACGGGAAGCGAAGAAGCATAAAAAGCAGAAGCCTTCTAACGTCGTAGCTCAGCCGACGGGCAAAAGCGCAGCTTTTGACCGGTCGGCTGGAGCGTAGTGTTGGGCCTCATTCCGCGAGCGCACGAATTAAGGGGCCGCGATACTCTTGATCCTTCTCGTTCCAGAACACAAGGCCATTTTTTAGATCGAGATTGAAAAACGATTCGTAGTAGGCGTCCTCGTCAAACGGTTCGGCATCGCGTCCGAAGATCTTGATTTTCACTGGCTCTCGTTCCATGTCGAGCGCGCCTTGGTGCAGCGCGATTGCCGTGAACGTTTCCTCCGCGGTCATGCGGAGGACCTGCTTTTTCTCTTGGCCATATAGCGTTGCCAGAGCCGTTACTAGCCTGTCGCTTTCTGGCCCGGTTCGGTAGAACACGACTCCGCGCGGGTAAACGTTAGCCTTTTGTAGGTTCATTTCAGAGTCGAAGCCACCCTGGATGTTCTTAACTATGAGAACGTCCATGCCAACGACCTGGCCAGCATGACTGGCCTGCAGCCGAAGCCGATAGTGATCTGGTGTCTCCGAGCGATCAACAATTCGCAGCACGCAGTCGACGAACCCTTCCTCACTGTACTGATCAAGCAAAGGGTTTCCGTAGGAGTCTGTATTCATGGGAGTTGTGGACCAGGCGAGCAATGGCAGAAGCAGCAGTGACAGGAGGAGGCGTCTCATGAGGCCCAACTAGTAGTAGACGACAAAGCTGTCGCCTAATTCGGAGGACTGTCCAATAAGCAGGCAGATAGGACAGCCAGAGGTCATTGTGCAGGAAGGGTTATGAGTGTTTGCTTGCATGTTTTCTGAAATTTCCTGGCGACGAACTGGACAGTAGGGATTATTGACCGGAATTGCAATTGGCATTTTTTGGCGCGCGTTCCTGGGTGGCGTCGACGCGTGCTGCCGATTTCAAATTTAGCCATTTTTTCCGGTTGACCGTAGCAATGCCCTTCGGCGCACTTAAACGGAAACGCCCCGGCCGGCCGCGGTAAAATGTCGGCCATGAATTCGCCGCGCTACGTCCACCTCCGCCTCCATTCCGAATATTCAGTCACCGACGGCATTGTCCGCATCGGCGATGCCGTCAAGCGCGCGGCGGGGGATGGCATGCCGGCGATGGCGCTGACCGATCTGGGCAATCTGTTCGGGCTGGTCAAGTTCTATTCCGGGGCGCGCGGCAAGGGCGTCAAGCCGATTGCCGGGGCGGACGTCTGGATCGCCAATCCGGAGTCGCCGGACGACGCGTATCGCCTGCTGCTGGGTCGAAGGCCGGCGTGACCGGGCTGAACTCAATCGCGACTGGTTTGGCGAGGTCGGCTGCGACGGGCTGATCGCCTTGTCCGGGGCGCATCTCGGCGATGTCGGCGAAGCCTTGTTGAACGGCAATTTCGATCTGGCCGGCCAGCGGGCCAAGGCCTGGGAGGAGATTTTCCCCGGCGCCTTTTATCTGGAGGTGCAGCGTTACGGCCAGTCGCAGCAGGAGGCCATCGTCCAGCAGACGGCTGATCTGGCGGGTGAAACGGGCATTCCGCTGGTCGCCACGCATCCGATCCAGTTCATGAACCGCGATGATTTCCGCGCTCACGAAGCGCGCGTCTGCATTGCCGAAGGCTACGTGCTGGGCGATACGCGGCGGCCGAAGCTCTACACCGAGGAACAGTATTTCAAGACGCAGGCCGAGATGGCGGAGTTGTTCGTCGACCTGCCGGAGGCGCTGGAAAACTCGCTGGAAATCGCCAAGCGCTGCAATATCACGATGACGCTGGGCAAGAACTTCCTGCCCGATTTCCCGATCCCGCCGGGCATGACCATCGGCGAATATCTGGTCGATGAGGCCGAGAAGGGGCTGGAAGTTCGCCTCGCCGAGCTTTACCCGGACCCGGAAGTGCGCGCCCAGCGCCGGCCGGAATACGACGAGCGCCTCATCTTCGAGTGCAAGACCATCCTCCAGATGGGCTTCCCCGGCTACTTCCTGATCGTGGCCGACTTCATCAACTGGGCCAAGAACAACGGCGTGCCGGTGGGTTCCGGCGCCGGTTCGCTGGTCGCCTACAGCCTGCGCATTACCGACCTCGACCCGCTGGCCTACGCCCTGCTGTTCGAGCGTTTCCTGAATCCGGAACGGGTGTCGATGCCCGACTTCGATATCGACTTCTGCCAGGACAACCGTTGGCGCGTCATCGAGTACGTGCGTCAGCACTACGGTGAGGACGCGGTCAGTCAGATTGCCACCTTCGGCACGATGTCGTCGAAGGCGGTGATCCGCGACGTCGGCCGCGTTTTTGGTCTGCCCTATTCGATGTGCGACCGGATTTCCAAGCTCATTCCGATCGTTCAGAACAAGCCGGTGTCGCTGGCCGAGGCGCTCGAGCAGGAGCCGCAGCTCAAGGAAATGATGCAGGGCGACGGCGATGGCGAAACCGTCCGCGAACTGTTCGACCTGGCCAGCCGGCTTGAGGATTTGACGCGCAACGTCGGCATGCATGCCGGCGGCGTGCTCATCGCGCCGGGCAAGATCACCGATTTCTGCCCGATCTATCAGGCCACCGGCAGCGACGCGTCGACGGTGTCGCAATTCGACAAGGATGACGTCGAGAAGGTCGGCCTGGTCAAGTTCGACTTCCTGGGCCTGCGCAACTTGACGATTATCGAGCTGGCCGTCGAATACATCCGCCGGATGACCGGCGAGAAGCTCGACCTCATGTCGCTCGGCTTCACCGACCCGGCTGCCTACCAGATCCTCAAGGACGCCAATACGACGGCGATCTTCCAGGTTGAATCGGAGGGCATGAAGAAGCTGCTCAAGAAGCTGGCGCCCGACCGCTTCGAAGACATCATCGCTGTGCTCGCGCTCTATCGTCCCGGCCCGCTGGGTTCCGGGATGGTCGATGACTTCATCCTGCGCAAAAAGGGCCAGCAGAAGATCGACTATTTCCACCCCGACCTGACCGCCTGCCTGTCGCCGACCTACGGCGTCATCGTGTATCAGGAACAGGTGATGCAGATCTCGCAGATCATCGGCGGCTACACGCTCGGTGGCGCCGACATGCTGCGTCGGGCGATGGGCAAGAAGAAGGCCGAGGAAATGGCCAAGCACCGCGAGACCATCGCCGCCGGTGCCAAGGAAAAAGGCTACGACCCGGCGCTTGCAGAGCAGTTGTTCGACCTGATGACCAAGTTCGCGGAATACGGCTTCAACAAGTCGCACACCGCCGCCTACGCCGTCGTCACCTATCACACCGCTTGGCTCAAGGCGCACCACTGCGCGGCCTTCATGGCGGCGACGATGTCGTCCGACCTCGACAACACCGACTCGGTGAAGATCTTTTACGAAGACACCATCGCCAACAAGATCAAGGTGCTCGGGCCGGACGTCAATGTCTCGAATTACCGTTTCGAGCCGGTCGACCGCGGCACCATCCGTTACGGTCTGGGGGCGGTCAAGGGCACCGGCGAGCAGGCGGTGAACGTGATCCTCAAAGCCCGCGAAGAGGGCGGCCCGTTCAAGGATCTGTTCGATTTCTGCCAGCGCTGCGACAAGCGCATGGTCAACCGCCGGACCACAGAGGCGCTGATCAAGGCTGGCGCGTTTGATGCCATCGCTCCGGTCGAAGCGGGTGCCAAGCTTCCGAATCGCCACAAATTGCTGGCCACTGTCGGCATCGCCATGGACTTTGCCGAGCAGATGGAACGCAACGCCATGCAGACCAGCCTGTTCGACGTCGGCGATGTGGCCGACGAACATGCGCCGGAATACGTCAACGTTCGCCCGTGGGACGAAAAGACGCTGTTGATGGAAGAAAAGACGGCGCTCGGCTTCTTCTTCTCCGGCCATCCGTACAACACCTGCAAGAAAGAACTGTCACGCTTCGTGCGCCGGCCGCTCAACCGGTTGGAACCCTCCAAGGAACTGACCACGCTGGCTGGCGTCGTGGTCGGCGTGCGCACCCAGATGACCCGCCGCGGCAAGATGCTGTTTGTGCAACTGGACGACGGCACCGGGATGATCGAGGTCACCGTTTTCAACGAACTGTTCGAAGCCGAACGCGCCAAGATCGTCACCGACGAAGTGCTGATTATTGAAGGCAAGGTGCGTTACGACGACTTTTCCGGCGGCAATAGCGTTACTGCCGACAAACTCATGACGCTGGGCGAAGCCCGCGCCCGTTTCGCCCGGCATCTGCTGCTCAAGATGAATGGCAATTCCGATGCCCGCAAACTGAAGTCCTTGCTGACGCCTTTCGCACCGGGCTCGGCGGATGTGCGCGTGCGTTACCGGAATGCCGATGCGGAGTGCGAACTGCAACTCGGCAAAGATCTGCGGGTCCGGCTCGATGACGCCTTGCTCGAAGCCTTGTCAGGCTGGCTACAGCCGGAAAACGTGGAAATAATCTATTCGTGACGACGCTGATCGACCGGGTGCTGCTCGATAGCCTGACCGCCGAGGCCGAACACGCACCCCGTCGGCGTAAGAATCGCAACTTTCATCCGGGGGATGCCTATCCGGCCCACCGTTTGCTGATTGCCATCGAGCCCGGATCGTATGTCGCTCCACACCGACACCTCGATCCCGACAAGGATGAGACGCTGCTTGTCGTCCGTGGGCGCCTGGGAGTTGTCATTTTTCGGGCCGAAAATGCCGTTGACCGTAGCATCGTGCTGCAGGCCGGCGGCGAAGCCATTGGCATCGACATTCCGCACGGCGTTTTCCATACGGTTCTCGCGCTGGAACCCGGCACCGTCTTCTTTGAGGCCAAGGCCGGCCCCTACGTGCCGATTGCCGAAACCGAACGCGCTCCCTGGGCGCCAGCCGAGGGAGCGCCTGCTGCCCTCGTGTACCTGAAAGCACTGCAGATCCTGTTCGCCTGAGTCGCCCAATTCTGGTGACTCGGTTCATCAGCGGACTAGGTGCGCTGTAATATCAATCGCTGACATTGTCATTTTTGAAAAATATTGCGGCGCAGCATGAATTTTGTGATTATAAAAAATACACAATGTAATTAAGTGCTTGTCGCTAAGTAGCGACATGTTGCTATGCAAAATCGTTATTGACATTGGGATTTGTGCTGTTAGTATGACATTCCGTTTGCATTGTCTTTGCAAACGCTTTTACTTTCGCTAGTCCTTTGCAGGAGTGCTAATGTTCAATCAACTAAAACCGCTGGCTGCATTAATCGCCACGGCCTTGATCTCAACCAGTGCGCTGGCTGCAACGCAGACGCTGGACGCCGGCAACTACACCATCAGTTTTGATGATTCCCTTCTCGGGCTCTTCGGTACCCCGACGCTGACCGCTTCGGGTGATCTTGCCTTTTCCCCCAGCGGCACCCCGGGTTTTTCGGCTCAAACCGGTTCTGGCTTTGACTTTACCAATTCCACTGTCGCCCTGACCATTACGGCTGACGCCGGTTACCAGCTGACTGGTTTCAACCTGATCGAAAAGGGTGACTATTTCAAGATCGGTGCAAGTAGTGAAGTGGCTGTTCTGGGACAGTTGCGCGTCCAGGACATGGTCAACGCCAACGTGAACTTGAGCAATAGCATCGCATCGGCCATGCCGTTGAATGTAACCAGCAGTTCATTCGCCAATCTGGCTACGACGGATTGGACCGCATTGGCCAGCATTGTTCAGGTTGCCACCGGGAAGGCTGTGGTCAGTATCGAAAACATTCTCGGTGCCTACGTCCCAGCCAGTGGCTACGCATTTATCGAGAAAAAGAGCGTGCTCCTCGATATCAACGTGACGGCTGTTCCAGAACCCCAATCCTTTGCCATGCTGCTCGCCGGCTTGGGTGTGGTTGGCGCCATGGTTCGTCGTCGCCGGATTGGTGTCTGAAAGATTGGTCTGATGACGCCATCCGGATGGATGGCGTAGTTAGTAAAAAGCCTCTTGCGTGCAAGAGGCTTTTTTATGTACCCATCGGGCAGCCGTCGGCTGCTGCCCTTGTTTTTGCCAGGCCTTGGTGGTCGGATTCTATTTGACCAGATCGGTCTTGAAACCGATGCGCACGGCGCCCCAGTGGCGACCGCCGATCATGATGGGCATCGAGAGGTCAGCCAGGATTTCGCCGGTGTCGCGGACGTAGGTCTGGAACAGCGAGGACTTCTGGTTCTTGGCCAGCTTGAGGCCGACCGGATCGTTGAATATCCGCTTGTGCCGGCATTTGACCAGATCCACGGCCGGATCCCCGCTCGGCTGGTTGGAAAAGACGCCGTTGTGGGCGGGAGCGTAGCCGTTGGTGTCGACTGACAGCGAATAGGTCAGGCCTGGCACGTCACGTAGCAGGTCGTCGTACATACGGGTCAGTTCGGCATCGCACTGGTTGTCGTAGGCCGTCGTGTAACGCTTTGGGTTGGAGCCGGGGATTTCCTTGTAGGCCTGATCGAAGACATTGACCCCGCGGTCAGCCATTCGCTGCAGCACGGCAACGACGTTGTCGCGGAAGCCGGCGCACTTGTCGTGCAGGGTGTCGAACATGCTGTTGCCGGTACGGAAGTCGGCCAGCGTGCATTGCAGGTCTTCGGTCGATTCGCGCAAGGTCTTGGCACTGTCCAGGCACTGTTTCATGCGCCCGGAGATGTCGCGAGAGTGATCGCGGATACCTTCGACTTCGTGGTGAATCGTCTGATTGCTCTCGCGCAGGTTGTAAATCGCACTCGAGATGGAGGACAGTTGCTCGGTGGTCTGCTTGAAATCAGCAACCATGGTCGTCAGGTCGGCTGCCGAGGTTTCGATGTAGCCGTTGGCCCGCGTCACTTCGCTGACGATGGTCTGCGTCTTGGCCGAGGTGTCGGAGACGAGGTTGATCATCGACTGGGTGTTCTGGCCGATGACTTGGGTCGCCGTCTTGACCTTTTCCGCCAGTTTTCGCACTTCGTCGGCGACCACCGCAAAGCCGCGGCCAGCCTCGCCGGCCCGGGCGGCTTCGATGGCGGCATTGAGTGCCAGCAGATTTGTTTGATCGGAAATGTCGTTGATCAGCGACACGATCTGGTCGATTTTCATCGAGTTGGTGTGCAACTCGGCAACCGTCGACGAGAAATGCTCGATGTGGGCGTTGGTCGACCGCATGGTCGAGGCCACGGTTTCCATTTGCTCGAGCGAGCGCTGGGCGAGATCGAGGTTGTTCTGGGTTGAGGCCTGGATCGCGTCGGAATTCCGCGCCACCTCGCTGACCGCCTGATTGACCAGATTGCTCGACTCGAAGACGTTGGCGGCCAGAGCCTCCTGGCGGCGCACAGCATCGTCGGTCTGCTGCACCTGGCTGTTCATCCGGGCGGCATCGGCAGCAATGCTGACGCTGCGTTCGCGAGCGTGCGAAATCAGGCCGCGGACGCGACTGAAAAAACGGTTGATGTTGGCGGAAATGCGTCCGGCAGGGTCGTTCCCGACATTCCCTACCGAATACGAAAGATCAGCGCTGCCGTCAGCAATCGCCGCGATGTCGCGGTCGATCTTTTCGAGAGCGCCGCTATTGCCAAAAAATCCCATGGTATGTCTCCTGAATCTTTTTTAGTGGACGGGATTGCGGTGCGGTTGTGATCGTCCCCCCGATACTGTCGGGCGGCGTCACTATTGGTTTTTAGTTGCTGCGCTGGCGTGCTGCCAGGCGGCCGAGGATGAATCCCTTGATTTCATGAAAGGGAATCGGTTTGCCGAAAACGGTGATATCCGACGGCAGGCCGCGTTCGAGAATTTCGTCGCGGTCGATGGCGCTGACGACGATGATGTCCATTCGCGCCAGATCAGTATTGGCACGCAGGCGGCGGATCATCTCGAAACCATCCATGCCCGGCATCATGAGGTCGGCGATCAGGATGTCGGGAACGCGCTGGCCGACTTGCAGCAGTCCATCGAAGCCATTGGCAACGATGCGCAGTTTGACCGGCAGGTTCCAGCTATCGACAGTCATCTGATAGAGCATTTGCAGGGTCAGATCGTCTTCGGCAACGAGGATTTCGATCTGGCCGCCATATTCCTGGGCGCTTGGCGTCAGGTTGCGCCGGCGGGCGAGCAGGGCATCAACAGACGCAACCGGAATCCGGCGATGTCCGCCGGCTGTTTTCCACGCTTCGAGCGCGCCGCTTTCAACCATGTTCTGAACGGTGCCCAGGGAAACACCCAGACGGAGGGCTGCTTGCCGGGTGCTGAGATATTCGGAATCGGCCATGATTTTGTCTTTGCTGAAATTACAAATTCGCCAAATTTTATCCTGTAATCGCGCGAAACTACAATAAAAAAAACCCGAGGCGTATTGGCGCTCGGGTTTTTGTCGGAGATGCCCAGCCCGTGGGCAAAAGCGGCGATTACAGTTTCTTGGCGTTCTTGGCCAGATAGGCGGCGACGCCCTCGGTCGACGCAGTCATACCGGGCTTGCCCTTGTTCCAGCCGGCCGGGCAGACCTCGCCGTGCTCTTCGAAGAATTGCAGGGCATCGACCATGCGCAGCATTTCGTCGATGTTGCGGCCGAGCGGCAGCATGTTGACGACCTGATGCATGACTACGCCGGTCTTGTCGATCAGGAAGGAACCACGCAGCGCAACGCCGGCTGCTTCGAGTTCGACGTCGTAGGCGCGGCAGATGTCGTGCTTGACGTCGGCGACGAGCGGATAGCCGACCTGGCCGATGCCGCCGTCCTTGATGGCGGTGTTCTTCCAGGCCAGGTGGGTGAATTGGGAGTCGATGGAAACGCCGATGACTTCGACGCCGCGCTGCTTGAATTCTTCCAGGCGATGATCGAAGGCGATCAGTTCGGACGGGCAGACGAAGGTGAAATCGAGCGGGTAGAAGAACAGGACAACGGGCTTGCCCTTGAAGGAGGAGAGCTTCAGTTCCTTGATTTCATTGTTGCCATATACGGCGGTGGCGGTGAAATCCGGGGCTTGCTTGCCAACGAGAACGGCCATGGGGAACTCCTTGTAATAAGTGGTTTGTCGGTTGGGGGGAAAAGGCCAATTTAACGAAGCTGGCATGTCGTGTCAAACCAGGATTCGTATCGGAACAACTCGTGATGTATGCGGCTTGGCTTGTCCGGAAAGCGCGGGTCGCTGGCATAATCCCGGTATGAAAATAATGATAGCCGAGCAGACTGGCGGAGGGGCCGGGAGTTGCTGAAGGTGCTGGTTTTTCTGCCGGTGGTGGGCGCGCTCCTGCTGGCCGTTCTGCCGGTGCGCCGGGCCCTGCCGCTGTGGCAGGTGGCGATGGCTTTTGCGCTCGGGGCGCTGGGTTATGCGCTGTGGCTGGCCGGGCAATTCGAGGCGGCCGGGCCGGCGCTGCAGATGTTCGAGAGCCGGGCGTGGAATCGCCGGCTTGGTTCCTATTTTGCGCTTGGTGTCGATGGCATTTCGCTGGCCATGGTGCTGCTGACCGCGCTCCTTTCGCTGATTGCCGTGCTGATGTCGCGGCGCATGGAAGCGGGGGCGCGACTTTATTTCGTGCTGGTGCTGTTGCTCGAATCGGCGATGTTCGGCGTCTTCATGGCGCGCGACTGGTCACTTTTTTATGTCTTCTGGGAGGCGACGCTGCTCCCACTGTTTTTCCTGATCGACCGGCTGGGCGGGCCGAATCGGCAGCGCGCGGCGCTCAATTTCTTTTTGTACACGCTGGGCGGCTCGGTGTTCATGCTTGTCGCGCTGCTCTTCTTGTATGACGCGGCGCCCGGCCACAGTTTTGCGATGGCCGACATGGCCGAGGGCGGGCGCGGCCTGCCGCTCAATACGCAATTGCTGATCTTCGCCGGGTTTTTCATCGGCTTCGGCGTAAAGATGCCGGTCTTTCCGCTACACGGCTGGTTGCCGCTGGCCCACGTCGAGGCGCCCAGCCCGGTGTCCATTTTGCTCTCCGGCGTGCTGCTCAAGATGGGGGCCTACGGGCTGATCCGTGCTGCCGAAACGCTGCCCGCGGCGCTGCTGGCGACGCAGGACTGGCTGGTCGTCATTGCCTTCATCAGTTTGCTGTATGGCGGCATCCTCGCCTGGCGCCAGCAGGATTTGAAAGCCATGGTTGCCTATTCGTCGATTTCGCACATGGGTATCGTGCTGCTCGGCATCGCCACGCTCAACGTCACCGGCCTGACCGGCGCCGTCATGCAGATGGTGGCGCACGGGCTGACTGCCGGTCTGCTCTTCCTGATTGTCGGCCTGCTCTACCAGCGTACGCACAGCCGCGATCTGGCCGACTATGGCTCGCTGCTCGGCAAGGCGCCACGCTTCGCTTTCTTCACGGCCTTCGGGCTGCTCGCCGCCATCGGCCTGCCGGGCAGTGCCGGCTTCATCGCCGAACTGCACGCGCTGGTCGGCGGCTATCAGCGCTGGGGCGGCTGGGTGCTGATTTTGTGCCTGGCCATGCTCATCGGTGCCGCCTACAGCCTGCGCGTCATCGGTCGCCTGTGCCTGAGAGGCAAGACTATGGACCTGCCGGACATGACGCGGACCGAGGCGGTGGCGGCGGGCTTGCTGGCTGCCTGCATCCTTGGCCTTGGTGTCTGGCCGGCGCCTTTGCTCGACCTGATCGCCGGCAGTGTCGGCCAGGTCGCCCGACTGTTCGGGACATGAGATGAGCGCCGAAGACGACCTGCCCATCCGCGAGCGCCTGGCCCACTGGGTCGAGCATCTGACCCATGTGCTACCGGCGCAGGCGCCGATTCGCGATTTTGTCCATCACAACACGCTGCACGGCTTCCAGCATCTGCCCTTCGCCGAAGCGCTGTCGGCAGCTTCGGCGCTGACCGGGGCGGCGACCTGGTGGCCGGAGGCGAAATTCCGCGAATGTCTGGCCAATGGGCGGATCAGCGCCGACGACCTGAATGCTGCCCTCGACGATTTTGGCGTCGCCGATCTCGACGAATCCTTGATCCGCGCCCTGAGCCGGCGCGATGTCCTGCTCGCCAGCCTGATGGCCGGCAGCGAGGTGCCCGATGCCCGTCGTCTGGGCTGGCTGCAGCGCGAAACGGGCCTCGACGACGATTTCATTTTCAGCCATTTTTCCCGGTTGACCGTGGAACAGCCGGCCCCGGCCCATGTCTCGTCCTGGCAGCAACAGGCGCAGGCCCGCTGGGCCCAACTCTGCGGCCGGGTCGGCAAATCCTGGACTTGGCGCGGCCTGCTCGAATACCTGAGCGGCGAGGACGTGCTCGAGCGCGTGCGTAGCATCCTGCAACGCCACCTTGCGGCGCATCTCGACCTCGGCGTCGCGGCCTGGCGCAACCCGGCGCAGGGGCAGGGCTTCTTCGCCGCCTGGCGGGCCAGTGCCGGCTTCGATCTGGCTTGGGAAATGGACGAGTTGCCCAATGTCCGCGACGAAATTTTGCACCTGCCCGACAGCCCGATCGACGTCCTGCTCGAAGAACTGCCGCGCCTGATCGCCGACGAAAACCTGTGGCCCGGCTACTTGCAGCGTCTGAGCCTCGAGTTGCCCGGCTGGTCCGGCATGGTCCTCTGGCGCGACCGCCACCCGGCGCGCGGCGATGGCACGCCGGTAGCCATGCTCGAATACCTCGCCGTGCGCGTCCTGCTCGAACGCCTGCTTGCCGACGACCTGCTGCGCCGCCTGGCCGGCGGACCGCTGCATCTGGCCGAACTGCCCGAGCACTACGCCGCTCGTCCCGATGAATTCCTCGTTCGCGAGGCGCGCCACCACGCCTGGCTACCCGAAGAACTGCAAGGCCGCGCTGCCTGCCTGGTCGATCTGGCCAGCAACAGTCATGTCGATGTCGAAGACTGGCGCCATCTGGCCGAAGCCATCGCTCCGGCCATGCGCAGCGCCCAGGCTGATAACACCGCCTGGCAACTGGCCGCCTTGAGCCGGCCGCTCGCCCTGTCGCTGGCCGACGTGCAGACGCTGAGCCGCGAAGAAGTCGCCGCCCTGCAATCGTGTGCCGGCAGTCTGAGCCCCGCACAGCGCAGCCAGATCTGGCTGCTCGCCTACGAACGTCATTACCGCGAACAACTGTTCTCGGCGCTGACCGCCAACCATCCGCGCCAGGCCGCGCCGGCCACCCCATCGGCCCAGGTCGTCATGTGCATGGACGACCGCGAGGAGGGCACCCGCCGCCACCTCGAAGAAATCGCCCCGGACATTGTCACCTTCGGCGCCGTCGGCTTCTTCGGCGTGCCGATCTACTGGCAAGGGCTGGATGATGCCGGCCGGACAGCGCTCTGCCCGGTCGTCGTGCGGCCGACGCAACTCGTCCGCGAACTGGGCGTCGCCGGTGCCGAAATCGAACAGGGCCAACGCGCCGCCCGCCGCGAAAGGCGTCTGCACTGGCGCGAACGCTTCAATCAGGCGACGCGCCGGCGCGCCGTGGCCGGCCCGATTTTGACCGCGCTGGGCAGTCTGCCGGCGCTGGCCGCGCTGACGGCGATGACGCTGGCCCCGGGCTGGTTCGGCGAAACGACCCGACGCTGGCGCGAGCAATACGATGGCCGACTGCCGACCCGGCTCCAGCTGACCGCCGAGCGGCAAGCCGAGGCGACGCCCGAACAGCCGCAGCTGGGCCTGACCGATGCCGAGCAGATCAAGTACGTCGAAGATTTCCTGCGCATGATCGGCCTGGCCAGAGACTTTGCCCCGCTCATCCTGATCTTTGGCCATGGCTCGGGTAGCCGCAACAATCCCCACCTCTCGGCCTACGACTGCGGCGCCTGCTCGGGCAAACACGGCGGGCCGAATGCGCGGATCTTCGCCGCCATGGCCAATCGCCCCGAAGTACGCGCCGGACTGGCCGCGCATGGCCTGCTCATTCCCGAAAGCACCTGGTTCATCGCCGCCGAGCACAACACCTGCGACGACGGCGTTGAGTGGTACGACCTCGACACCGTGCCGGAACATTTCCATGCCGCGCTCGATACGCTGCTGGCCCAGATCGGCGAAGCCTGCCGGGCGCATGCGGCCGAGCGCTGCCGACGCCTGGCCTCGGCGCCAGTGCGCCCAACGCCATGGAAAGCCCGCCAGCACATGCTCGGCCGGGCCAGCGACATTTCCCAGGCCCGGCCGGAACTCGGCCACGCCACCAACGCCGCGGCCTTCATCGGCCGGCGTGAGATGAGTCGCGGCCTCTTCCTTGATCGCCGCGTCTTCCTGATTTCCTACGACCCGGCCAGCGATGACGACGGCGCCATCGTCGAAGACATCCTGCTCGCCGCCGGCCCGGTCGGCGCCGGCATCGCCCTCGAATACTATTTCTCGACCGTCGATAACGAACATTTCGGCTGCGGCTCGAAAATCACCCACAACATCACCGGCCTGTTCGGCGTCATGGAAGGCGCCGATTCCGACCTGCGCACCGGCCTGCCCTGGCAGATGGTCGAAATCCACGAGCCGATGCGCCTGCTCGTCGTTGTCGAACAGACCACGGAGCGCCTGACCGCCATCCTCAATCGCCAGCCGCCGCTGCAGGAACTGATCAACAACGAATGGATCGTTTTGGCCGCAAAATCGCCGTCGACCGCAGCAATTGAACTTTACTGCCCGCGCCGCGGCTGGCTGCCGTGGTCCGGCAAGGCCGTGCTGCCGCAGGTCGCGCATTCGGCCGACTGGTTCGCTGGGGAGTCGGAGCCGCTGGCGCCGGCGATCATTCTCGGAGGCGTTCGATGATCCCGCTGCTCGCCAACCTGCCCGAATGGATCTGGCTCGTCCCCGTCCTGCCGCTGGTCGCCGTCGTCATCAATGCCGCCCGCGTCCTGCTCGGCACCGCCACCGGCGATGCCGCCGAGCCGCTGACCGCCCGGCTGTCTTCGCTGGCAGCTTTCAGCGGGCTGGCTCTCATGCTCGCCATCGACGTCTTGGCAATCATCGACGCGCCCCCCGGCCACCTTCGCCTCGCCCACTGGTTCGGCAACGGCAACTGGGAGGCCACCTTCTCCTTCATGCTCGACCCACTGTCGCTGACGCTGGGTACGCTGACGGCGCTGATCGGCTGGCTGGTCATCCGCTTTTCGGCCAATTACCTGCACCGCGAGGCCGGCTTCCATCGCTTCTTCATCGCGCTGAGTTTCTTCCTGGCCGGCATCCAGCTCGTCCTGCTCGCCGGTAACGGGCTGCTCGCCTTCGTTGGCTGGGAAATGTGCGGTGTCTCGTCCTTCTTGCTCATCGGCTACGCCTGGCATCGGCCGGTGGCGACCGGCAACGCGCTGTTCGCCTTCGTCACCAATCGCGGCGGTGATGCCGGCTTTCTGCTCGCCCTCGGCCTGGCCGCGACATGGCTGGGCGGCTTCGAGTGGACGTTGTTGTCGAAAGCCTCGCAGATCAGCGTCGTCAATGACCGTCTGCTGGTCATTGGCTTCGTCATCGCGGCGCTCGCCAAATCGGCGCAACTGCCTTTCTCGGCGTGGATCACCAAGGCGCTCGAAGGGCCGACGCCATCGTCGGCCATCTTCTACGGCGCGGTCATGGTCCATGCCGGCGTCTATTTGATGCTGCGTCTCGAACCATTGCTCCTCCAGGTGCCCGACGTCATGTTCGGCCTCGTCGTCGCCGGTGCGCTGACGGCCATCTACGCCTGGCTGTGCGGCCTGGTGCAGACCGACGTCAAGTCGGCGTTGATCTTCGCGACGCTCTTTCAGGTCTCGCTGATGTTCGTCGCCATCGGCCTTGGCTGGACGACGCTGGCCCTCGTCCATCTCTGCCTGCATGCCGGCTGGCGGGTCTGGCAGTTCCTCGTCGCGCCATCGTGGCTGGTCATCACCCGCGAGCGGCCGCCTCCGCCGCCGGCCTGGCTGCGCAACAATCAGTTGTTGTACACCGCCGCCCTGCAACGTTTCTGGCTCGACAAGCTGGCCGATACGCTGTTCGTCCAGCCGACGGCATCCTTCTCGCGCGATGCCCACGCCTTCGAAGAGCATTTCATCGACCACGCCATCGGCCAGCCAGGGCAGGGCAAGGCAGTTCATGCCGACCGCCCGCTGGTCATAGTCGATGGCTTGCCGGGGCGCCTGTTGGCCTGGGCATCGGATGTCCTGCAACGCATCGAATATCGCCTGTTGCTGCGCGGCAAGGGCGGCACCGCCGAAAAGCTCATGCACCGGGCCGGCGCCTACCTGCGCACGCTGGAAAACCTGCTTGAACAGCCGCGCTACCTGATGATGGCCGTGATGGCGACTTTCGTGGTGATCCTGTGAGCGGCCTGACCGAAATCTTCTGGACCGAGCAAGCCAGCCTGCCGCTGCTCCTCGCCCTGCAACTGCTGCCGCTGCTCGGCGCGGCCGTGGTCTATGCCCTCAACGAGCGGCGAACCGGCGTCACGCTCGGCAAGGTCTTCGCGCTGGGCGAATTGGTGCTTTGCATCGTCGCCGTCAGCCACATCAACCCGACCCTGCCCGCCCTGCAACTGGCTGAACGCTTCGCGCCGCTGGCCTACCACGTCGCGGTCGACGGCCTGAGCCTGCTCTTTTTGCTGCTCGTCGCCCTGCTCACTTTGCTCATGACGCTCTACGGCATGAGTCGCGGCATGATTTCGCCGGGCCGGTTGTTTGCCGTCCTGCTGCTGGCCGAAGCCGGGCTGGTCGGCATGCTGGTGACGGTCAATGTGGCGTGGTTCGCCGCCTTCTCGGCCCTCGAATTGTGGGCGGTGGTTTTCCTGCTCCGCCGCTGGGCCTCGTCGCGGGCTGAAATCCACGCGCTGGCTCGCTTCGTCCAGTATCAGGCCTTCGGCTGGGTGCTTTTCGCGGCCGGCTGTCTGGTGCTCGGCTGGGGCCACGCCGAGGCAACCGGCGGCCGATGGAGCTTCGATCTCTTCGATCTGGTCGGCGCCGTGCCGGTTGGCAAGTTCCAGACCGCCGCCTTCTACCTGCTGTTCTACGGCCTGGCCGTGCGCACGCCGCTCTTCCCGCTGCACGGCTGGCTGCCCAACATGGCGCAGCACGGCCTGATCGCCGTTGCCCCGGCGCTGATGGTCGGCGTCAAGGTCGGCATCTACGGCATGATGCGTTTCGTCCTGCCGCTGACCCCGGCGGCGGTCGAAACCTGGCAGCCCTACGTCGTCGGCTTCGCCATGGCCGGCGTCTTCTTCACGGCAGCGCTGGCTTTCCAGCAGAGCAACCTGCGCCGCCTGCTCGCCTTCGCCGTGGTCAGTCACACCAGCCTGCTCGTCATCGGCCTGTTCAGCCTGCACGAGTCGGGCATCCAGGGCGCCATGCTGCTCGCTGCCAACTTCGGGCTGGCGGTGACCGGCATGTGGTTCATCGTCGGCTTCGTCTTCCGGCGCACCGGGACGACCGAGTTGCACGAACTGTCCGGCCTGTTCGAGCGCATCCCCTTCCTCGCCATCGCCTTCCTGACTTTCGGCCTGGCCATCGTCGGCATGCCCGGCACGCCGGGTTTCGATGCCGCTCACCTGATTCTCGAAGCTTCCATCGACAAATTCGGCGCCCTGCCGACGGTGGCGACGGCCCTCGGCAACGTCGCGGCGGCCGGTTTCCTGCTCTGGGCTTTTCAGCGGGCCTTCCTGTCGCAGGCGAAAGCCGGTGGCCACGATGTCGACCGCACCTTGCCGATGGAATACGTCGTCTGCGGCATCGCGCTGGCCGCCATGCTGGCCATCGGCTTCTTCACCGAGCCCTGGCTGTACCTGACCGAAACGGCCAGCCAGGCGGCCGCGGCGAGGTTCGTGCGATGAGCCTGCCGCTGCTCTCCCTGCTCCTGTTCCTGCCGCTCGGCGGCATCGCGGCGATCTGGCTGCTGCCGGCGCGGGCGACGCGCCATGTCGTGGCCTTCTCCATGCTCGTCACGCTGGCTCTGGCCACCGCCGCACTGGTCGCCTACGACCCGGCCGGGGCGCGTTTCCAGCTGCTCGAACGGGTGTCGTGGATCGCCAGCCTGAATATTCATTACCTCGTCGCGGTCGACGGCATTTCCGTGCTGTTTTTGCCGGCCACCGCGCTGCTTTTCCTCGGCTCGCTGGTCGCCAGCTGGAACGCGGTGCCCGATGCGCCACGCCTGCATTTCAGCCTGCTGTTGTTGTTCGAGATGGCGACACTGGGCATTTTCTGCGCCCTCGATACGGCGCTGTTCTTCGTCTTCTGGGAACTGACGCTGGTCCCGCTCTATTTTCTTCTCGGCCGCTGGGGCGTGACTGGCGGCAGCGCCCACGCCGCGGCGCGCTATTTCCTGATCATGCTGGCCGGCGGCATCCCGCTGCTCATCGCCTTCGTCATCCTCGCCACCAGCCAGCCGGTGCCGACTTTCGACCTGACAGTCCTGCTTGCTACTCCGCTGCCGCGATCGACGCAGACGGCGGTGTTCCTGCTCTGCCTGCTCGGTTTTGGCGTAAAGGTGCCGCTCGTCCCGCTCCATACCTGGCTGTCGCAGTTTGCGCTGGCCGCGCCCGGTTCGCTGACGGCCCTGATCGTCGGCCTCAAGCTCGGTGCCTTCGGCCTGATCCGCTTCGCCATTCCGCTCGCGCCGCAGGCGGCGCTCGACCTGCACTGGCTGCTCGCCGGGCTGGGCACCGTCGCCATTCTCTACGGCGCGGTCGGCATGCTGGCCCAGAGCAACCTGCGCATCGGTCTGGCCTACGCCAGCATCTGCCACGTCGGGCTGGCCGTGCTCGGCCTGGCTTCCTACACGGCGCAGGCGGCGCAGGGCGCGGTGTCGCTGCTGCTCAGCTTCTCGGTGGCGACCGGCGGCGCCTTCGTGCTGCTCGAGTTCCTGCGCCAGCGTACCGGCTCAACCGACGTCAACGCGCTGGGCGGTGCGGCCAAAACCATGCCGCTGCTCGCCACAGGCTTCCTGATCTGCGGCCTGGCCGGCGTCGGCATGCCAGGCACGAGCAGTTTCCCCGGTGAATTCATGCTCATCATCGCCGCCCTGCAAAGCCACACCGGCGCCGGCATGGCCGCGCTGTTCGGCCTCTCCATCGCGGCCGGCGGCTTCCTGTCGCTCTATCGCAAAGCCTTTTTCGGCCCGGTAAGCCGGGCCGCGGTGGCCAACGCCAGCGACCTCCGGCCGCGCGAATGGGCTGTGTTGGTGGCGCTGATTGTCATGATCGCCACCATCGGCATCTACCCCGGGCCATGGATCGAAATTGTCAGGCCAGCGGCTGAAGCCTGGGCGGCGGGCTTGCAACGCTAGAAGGCGCCGCAAGCAGGCAATCGGAAGATTTCGATTTTGGCTGTTTTTTACGGTTGACCGTGGAAGTCTGAAAATCAGGCCTTCTTGACGAACTCCGACTTGAGCTGCATGGCGCCGATGCCGTCGATCTTGCAATCGATGTCGTGGTCGCCATCGATCAGGCGGATGTTCTTGACCTTGGTGCCAACCTTGACGACCGAGGACGAGCCCTTGATCTTGAGATCCTTGATGACGGTAACCGAGTCGCCATCCTGCAGGACGTTGCCGTTGGCATCCTTCCAGACGCGGGCCTGCTCGGTGCTTTCGCCGGCATCTTTGCTCCACTCATGGGCGCATTCCGGGCAGACGTAGTTCGTGCCGTCTTCGTAGGTGTATTCCGATTTGCACTTCGGACAGTTCGGCAAGCCGCTCATGGAGTTTCCTTTTCAGTAGTCTTCTTCAAAGCCGCCCATCAGATTGGGCAGCAGGATGTAGGCGCGTTTGAGGGCTTCGCTCAGGTCGGTCAGGACGTTTTCGTCCCCGAGATGATCGATGAAGCCCGAGCGGTAAAGCAGCGAGCCGGGCTGCGAGTTGAGGCCGCAGACGAGCAGGGTGCAGCCGCGTTTGGCCAATTTGTCGCGCAGATTTTCGAGGCCTTCCAGGCCGGTGGTGTCGAGCTGGATCAGCCGCGTCATGTCGAGAATGACGACCTCGGGGTGCCCTTCGCGCGGATCGAGCAATTCTTCGAGCTTGTTTACCGCACCAAAGAACAGCGAGCCGAAAAGCTGCCAGGCAGCGACGCGCATCGTGCCATCCGGGTAGAGGAACTGCGGTTCCTGAGCTTCTTCGCTGAGCGGCAGACGATCAATCTTGGTCAGTTCCGACATGCGGTAGATGAAGAACAGGCTGGCCAGCACCATGCCCAGTTCGACGGCGATGGTCAGATCGAAGAGTACGGTTACCAAGAAGGTGGCGAGCAGGATGATCCGGTAGTTGTAGCTGTAACGGCGCAATTCGACGAACTGATGCCATTCGCCCATGTTGATGGCAACCACCATGACGATGGCCGACAGCGTGGCCAGCGGAACGTAAGAAGCGAGCGGCGCGGCAACGAGGACGATGCCGAGCAGCACGGCGGCGTGGACCATGCCGGCGATTGGCGTCCGGCCGCCGGACTTGACGTTGGTCGAGGTCCGGGCGATGGCGCCGGTCGCCGCAAAGCCGCCGAACAACGGCGCAGCGATATTGGCCAGCCCCTGGGCCACCAGCTCCTGGTTGGGGTCGTGACGGTCGTCAATCTGGCTGTCGGCAACGCGGGCCGAGAGCAGCGACTCGATGGCGCCGAGCAGCGCGATGGTAATCGCCGGCGAGATCAGCTTGCCGAAATCGTGAATCGACAGGTCGGGAAGCCCGAAGTTGGGCAGTTCCTGCGGAATGCCACCAAACCGGCTACCGATAGTCTGTACTGGCAGGTCGAACAGGTAGGAAACCAGGGTGCCGACCAGGAGCACGGCGAGGGGGCCGGGGGCGCGGCGCAGGAAGGTAATGCGCTGGGCCAGCCAGTTGTACGACAGCAGGAAGGCGAAGCAGGCCGAGGCCAGGCCGAGAGTTGGCAGGTCGATCGTGTGGGCGTTGGCGGCCAGGGTCTTGATTCGGTGGAAGAATTCGGCAGGCAGGCTGTCGATCTGCAGGCCGAAAAAATCCTTGATCTGGGCAAGGAAGATGACGACGGCGATGCCGTTGGTGAAGCCGATGACGACGGTAACCGGAATGAAGCGGATCAATTGCCCCATGCGGGCGAGGCCCATGGCAAGCAGAAAAATGCCGGCCAGAATGGTGGCACCCATCAGGTTGGCATAGCCGTGGATGGCGACGATGCCGTAAACAATGGGGATGAAGGCGCCGGTCGGGCCACCGATCTGCACCCGTGAGCCGCCCAGCGCCGAAGTGATCAGGCCGGCCACGATGGCTGTCCAGATGCCGGCCGTCGGCGAGCAGCCCGAGGCAATGGCAAAAGCCATCGCCAGCGGCAGGGCCAGTACGCCAACCGTGATTCCCGCCGCAATGTCCTTGCCGAATTGCGCGCGGTTATAAGTAGGCAGGCAATCCAGCAGCTTGGGGTGGAAGGCGATTTTCATGACGCACGCTCGGAGGGTAAGCGCAGCATTATATGATCACCTTGTTAATCGTCAATGTTAATCACATGTTAATATGATGCAACACGAATCAAACAAGAGTGAATCATGGAGAAACGCACGGCACGTTTGACTATCCTGATCGATCCTCAGAAAAAGAAAATCTTCGAGGAAATCTGCGCGGCCAAGGATCTGACCTCGTCGCAGGTTGTTCGTCGCCTGGTGCGCCAATACATTATCGAAAATGCCGGCGACCGCGAGTTGCCGGCGTGGCTCAAGCCGAGCGGCAAGGTCGCCGACTAATCCTGTTCGTTTTCAGGGGCCTTCCGAACCTTGTCCGGGTGATTTGCGCTGATATAGGCATCGAACTTGGCCTGCATTTGCGGCGACTGCTTGGCCAGTTCGCGCAGAATTCGCGCCACCGCCCACAGCATGACGGCAACGCCGCCGGCAGTGCACGCCACTGCTTCCACGGTCGACGTCGGAAAGTCAGCCAAAATCGCGCCTTTGCCGGCGGCAAACCAGCTGGCGCCGATGCCGACGCAGGCCAGGCCAAACATATCGACCAGCGCATATAGGAAGATCGGGCCGGTCAGCGTCGGGCGGGGTGGGCGATTGGTTCGATTGAGCATGTGCTGGGCCGGTAGTTGATTGGTTTATTGATATTTATCAAATGGTCTTGACAAAGCGAAAGTCAAGGCTTGACTTATGCACAGAGTTGGGGCGTTTTGGTGCGCCACTTTTCTTTCTGAGTGATAGATTTGCCAGATTAGCCGGGTGAATTAAATATCGTTTAAAATCAGTGTGTTGTTGTTAAGCTCAAGTTTCGGGCAGGGTAAGGAAAATCCTTGTGGAACGGTCACTTAGCGACTTACCCCTTGATTCATTCACAGACTTATCCACAGTTTTTGTGGATAGTTCCAAAAGCCTAAACGGTGTAGCTAGATTGGCTAGCTAAGTTAAAGTGAAACCTTAGGTTGTGTCACAATTTTGCTGCGGCGCAGCAGGCGATTCCTTGCTGCGCCAACCGTTTTGGACGGTGTCAATTTATTTCACTCGCATCCCGGGCTGAGCGCCTGAATCGGGTGACAAAAGGAAAATCCCGGGGGTTTTGCCCTCGGTATCCGAAGCCGCCAGAACCATCCCCTCGGACAACCCGAATTTCATCTTGCGCGGTGCCAGATTGGCTACCATGACGGTCAGGCGACCGATCAGTAGCGCTGGATCGTAAGCGGCCTTGATGCCGGCGAAGACATTGCGCGTTTCGTTGTTACCGACATCGAGGGTCAGGCGCACCAGCTTGTCGGCGCCTTCAACGTGTTCGGCGTTGGCGATGCGGACGATTCGCAAGTCGACCTTCATGAAATCGTCGATGTTGCAGAACGGCTCCCACGGGCTTTCGGATTTCACTTCGTTTTGTTGATGCTCGGCGTGGCGCTGCGGTGACTGCTGCTCCTGGGTCGGCGCCAGCGATTCCTTGTTGGCCTCGACCAGCTTTTCAATCTGTTTCGGATCGACGCGCGTCATGAGGTGTTCGTAGGCATTGATGCCGTGGCCGGCGGCAAGCAGGCTTTGCGTGTCGGTCCAGTCGAGCGGCGCGATGTTGAGGAACTTCTCAACCTTGCCAGCGACCACCGGCAGGATAGGCTTGAGCAGCACGGTGAGCAGGCGGAAGAGGTTGAGCGCATTGGTGCAGGCAGCATGCAGTTCGACTTCCTTGCCTTCCTGCTTGGCCAGTTCCCAGGGCTTGACGCTATCGACGTACTGATTGGCAGCATCGGTGAGCGCCATGATTTCGCGCATGGCCTTGCCAAATTCACGGGCTTCGTAGAGTTCGGCGACGCGGCCGGCGGCTTCCTGGATGGCCTTGATGGCCGGCAGTTCGGCGGCGGCAGGAGCCAGTTGGCCGTTGAAGCGTTTGGTGATGAAGCCGGCCGAGCGGCTGGCAATGTTCACGTACTTGCCGACCAGGTCGGAATTGACCCGGGCGCCGAAGTCCTCAAGGTTGAGGTCAATGTCTTCCATGCTGGCCGACAGCTTGGCGGCGTAGTAGTAGCGCAGCCATTCCGGGTTGAGGCCGGTGTCGAGGTAGCTCTGGGCGGTGATGAATGTGCCGCGCGATTTCGACATCTTGGCGCCGTCGACCGTGAGAAAGCCGTGCGCGAAGATCTTGGTCGGCGTCCGGTAGCCAGCGTGTTGCAGCTCGGCTGGCCAGAACAGGGCATGGAAGTAGAGGATGTCCTTGCCGATGAAGTGGTAGAGCTCGGTCGTTGAGTCCGGTTTGAAGTACTCGTTGAAGTCCAGACCGTTCTTGCTGCACAGGTTCTTGAACGAACCCATGTAGCCGATCGGCGCGTCAAGCCAGACGTAGAAATATTTGCCCGGCGCATCGGGGATTTCGAACCCGAAGTAGGGGGCGTCGCGGGAAATGTCCCAGTCGGTCAGCTTGTTCTCGCCGGGAGCGCCCAGCCATTCCTGCATCTTGTTGGCGGCTTCGTTTTGCAGAACCCCGTTGTCGCGACTGGTGTATTGGCGCAGGAAAGACTCGCAGCGCGGGTCGGACAGTTTGAAGAAGTAATGTTCGGAGCTGCGCAGTTCCGGCTTGGCGCCAGAGATGGCGGAATACGGCTCCTTGAGGTCAGTCGGCGCGTAGGCTGCGCCACAGGACTCGCAGTTGTCGCCGTACTGGTCCTTGGCGCCGCACTTCGGGCATTCGCCCTTGATAAAGCGATCGGGCAGGAACAGTTGCTTGACCGGGTCGTAGTATTGCTCGATCGTTCGCGTCTCGATCAGGCCGGCGGCGCGCAGCTTGAGGTAGATATCGTTGGCGCAGTCACGGGTTTCGTCGGAGTTGGTGCTGTAGAAATTGTCGAAGCCGACACCGAAGCCGGCAAAGTCGCGCGAATGCTCGCCATGGACTCGAGCGATCAGCGCTTCCGGCGTGATGCCTTCCTTTTCGGCGCGCAACATGATCGGCGTGCCGTGCGTGTCGTCGGCGCAAACGTACCAGCATTCGTTGCCGGCCATCTTCTGAAACCTTACCCAGATATCAGTCTGGATATATTCGACCAGATGGCCAAGGTGAATGGCGCCGTTGGCGTAGGGCAGGGCGGAGGTGACGAGTATTTTGCGCGACATGGATGGGCAAGGCTGGAAAAATAAAGGGCAATTTTACCGCGAGGAAGCAGGGAGACGATTCAGAAATCAGGCCGACACCTTTCCGCGACAATTGTTAGGGAACGTAAACCAGTGTGCTCGATTGGTAAAACATGATCGATGAATGATTGCCGAAGTTGTACGAAGGGCGCAGAATTCGGCGCGGAACGGGAGGATCTATGATTTTTGCGGTGGTTGAGGACAGTAGAAGCCAGGCTGAAGTGCTCAAGGCGCTGTTGAAAAGCGAGGGGCACCAGGTTGAAGTGTTTGTGGACGGGAAATCCTGCGTCGAGGCGCTCCAGACCCGAAGCTTCGATTTCTTTGTCATTGACTGGATCCTGCCTGATATTGGCGGTGACGAAGTGCTCCGCCATGTGCGCGAAAAGTGCGGTTGGGAGGTTCCGGTTGTCTTCTGCACAGGCCGCACCGACGAGGAGGCTGCTTCCGACATCCTGCGTCTCGGTGCTGACGACTATATTCCGAAGCCTATCCGCTACATGGAATTCATGGCACGGATTCATGCCCTGTTGCGCCGCCGTCAAGTGCGTCCGGCCACCGTGCAGTTCGGTAGCATCGAGATCGACATGGAAGGTCGGCGGATCAGGCTGGCCGGGGTCGATGTCGATCTGACCCAGCGTGAATTCGAACTGGCAGTCATTCTCTTGCACAACGTCGGCCGCGTTCTGTCGCGGGATGAGTTGCTGAGCAGCGTCTGGGCGCGAGATGCCGGTGTCGATACGCGTACCGTCGATACCCATGCCAGTCGTTTGCGCAAAAAACTCGGGCTGGCCGGCGAGAGTGGGTTGATGTTGTCGTCAGTCTATGGGCAGGGCTACCGCCTGGATACCGTCCACCAAGGCTGATTTCTGCCAAGGTTTTGGGTATACTGGACAAAATCACTCGGGTATTGCCCGTTGCTCACCCCAAAACCGGAGTTTCCATGAGTCTTACAGAACAGCAAGTCAGGGCGGCGCTTTCTGCTGCGGTCGACCCCAATACTGGCAAGGATTTCGTCGCCGGCAAGGTGCTCAAGAATGTGAAAATCGATGGCGACGACGTGTCGTTTGATATCGAACTGGCCTACCCGGCAAAAAGTCAGATTGATCCGATCCGCAAGCAGGTGATCGCAGCCGTGCGCACCCTTCCGGGGGTCGGTAACGTGTCCGCCAATGTTTTCAGCAAGATCGTCGCCCATTCCGTGCAGCTTGGCGTCAAGTTGTTGCCGGGGGTCAAGAACATCATCGCCGTCGCTTCCGGCAAGGGTGGCGTCGGCAAGAGCACGACAGCCGTAAATCTTGCGCTGGCATTGGCTCAGGAGGGCGCGCGCGTGGGTATTCTCGACGCCGACATTTATGGTCCGTCGCAGCCGCAAATGCTTGGTCTGGCCGGCCGGCAGCCGGAATCGAAGGATGGCCAAAGCATGGAGCCGCTGGAAGCTTACGGCGTGCAGGCGATGTCGATCGGCTTCATGGTCGACGTCGAGACGCCGATGGTCTGGCGCGGCCCGATGGTCGCCCAGGCGCTTGACCAGATGCTCGGTCAGACCAATTGGCACGACATTGACTACCTGATCGTCGACATGCCGCCGGGTACCGGCGATATCCAGCTCTCGCTGGCTCAGAAGGTGCCGGTGACCGGCGCGGTAATTGTCACCACGCCGCAGGATATTGCGCTGATCGACGCCCGCAAGGGCCTCAAGATGTTCGAGAAAGTCAATATCCCGATCATCGGCATCGTCGAGAACATGAGCATCCACATTTGCTCGAAGTGCGGCCACGAAGAACATATCTTCGGCGAGGGCGGTGGCGAAAAGATGTGTGCCGATTACAACGTCGAATTCCTCGGCAGTCTGCCGCTCGAACTGGCGATTCGCGAAATGGCCGATGGTGGCAAGCCGACCGTGGTCGGCGCGCCGGATTCGCGGACAGCCGAGATCTATCGCACCATCGCCCGCCGGGTTGCCGTCAAGATCGGCGAGAAAGCCAAGGACATGACCTCGAAGTTCCCGAATATCGTGGTTCAGAATACGTAAGTTTTTTGCCAAAACCCCAGACAAAGGCGGGTAAAATCCCGCCTTTGCTTTTTGTGGCGCGGACGATAAAAAATGACCATCAAATCAGACAAGTGGATACGCCGTATGGCGGCTGAGCACGGCATGATCGAGCCGTTCGAACCCGAGCTTGTACGCGAGGCCAATGGCGAGAAAATCGTCTCCTACGGTACCTCCAGCTACGGCTACGATATCCGCTGCGCCCGCGAATTCAAGGTGTTCACCAATATCAACTCGACAGTCGTCGATCCGAAGAACTTTGATCCGAAGTCCTTCGTCGAGATCGAGTCCGATGTCTGCATCATTCCGCCTAACTCTTTCGCGCTGGCCCGCACGATGGAGTACTTCCGCATTCCGCGCTCGGTATTGACCGTTTGTCTCGGCAAGAGCACCTATGCCCGTTGCGGTATCATCGTGAACGTCACGCCTTTCGAGCCCGAGTGGGAAGGCTACGTCACCCTGGAGTTTTCCAACACGACGCCTCTGCCGGCCAAGATCTACGCTGGCGAAGGTTGTGCCCAGGTGCTGTTCTTCGAGTCCGACGAAGTCTGCGAAACTTCCTACAAGGACCGCGGCGGCAAGTATCAGGGGCAAGTTGGCGTCACCCTCCCTAAAATCTGACGCGATACCGTAACGAAATCGTCTTATTCTGTGACCCGCTGCGGCGGGTCGCCGCATTTTAAGGATTCAACATGCGCTTCCACTTCCCCGTCATCATCATCGACGAAGACTTCCGGTCGGAGAATACGTCCGGTCTCGGCATCCGGGCGCTGGCCGACGCCATCGAGAAGGAAGGTCTGGAAGTGCTGGGCGTCACCAGCTATGGCGACCTGACCTCGTTTGCCCAGCAGCAGAGCCGTGCCTCGGCTTTCATCCTGTCGATTGACGACGAGGAACTGGCGCTGGAGCCGGAAGAGACGCTGGCCGAGCTGCGTGCCTTCGTCAAGGAAATCCGCAACCGCAATGCCGAGATCCCGATCTTCCTGCACGGCGAGACGCGCACCTCGCGCCATATCCCGAACGACGTACTGCGTGAACTGCATGGCTTCATTCACATGTTCGAAGACACGCCGGAATTCATCGCCCGCAACGTCAAGCGCGAAGCCCGCGCCTATCTTGATTCGCTGCCGCCGCCGTTCTTCCGCGCGCTGGTGCATTACGCTGCTGATGGTTCTTATTCCTGGCACTGCCCGGGTCATTCCGGCGGCGTTGCTTTCCTGAAGTCGCCGGTTGGCCAGATGTTCCACCAGTTTTTCGGCGAAAACATGCTGCGCGCCGACGTCTGCAATGCAGTCGAGGAACTCGGGCAGTTGCTTGACCACACGGGGCCGGTTGCCGCTTCCGAGCGCAACGCGGCGCGCATTTTCAACTCGGACCACCTGTACTTCGTCACCAACGGCACCTCGACGTCGAACAAGATCGTCTGGCACTCGACCGTGGCGCCGAACGACATCGTGGTCGTCGACCGCAACTGTCACAAGTCCATCCTGCACGCCATCATGATGACCGGGGCGATCCCGGTTTTCCTGATGCCGACGCGTAACAACTTCGGCATCATCGGGCCGATCCCGAAATCGGAATTCCTCTGGGAGAACATCCAGAAGAAGATCGCCGCCAACCCGTTCATTACCGACAAGACCGCCAAGCCGCGCGTTCTGACCATCACCCAGTCGACCTACGACGGCATCCTCTACAACGTCGAGGACATCAAGCAGGAGCTGGATGGCAAGATCGACACGCTGCATTTCGACGAAGCCTGGCTGCCGCATGCCGCTTTCCACGATTTCTATGGCGATTACCATGCCATCGGCGCCGACCGCCCGCGCTGCAAGGAGTCGATGATTTTCTCGACGCAATCGACGCACAAGCTGCTGGCCGGTTTATCGCAGGCGTCGCAGATTCTGGTCCAGGATGCCGAGAACCAGAAGCTCGACCGCGATATCTTCAACGAAGCCTATCTGATGCACACCTCGACTTCGCCGCAGTATTCGATCATCGCTTCGTGCGATGTCGCTGCGGCGATGATGGAAGAGCCGGCCGGTACGGCGCTGGTCGAGGAATCGATTGCCGAGGCCCTCGATTTCCGCCGCGCCATGCGCAAGGTCGACGAGGAGTGGGGCGCCGACTGGTGGTTCAAGGTCTGGGGGCCGGACGATTTGTCCGAAGAGGGCATCGAGGAGCGCGACGCCTGGATGTTGAAGCCCGGCGAGCGCTGGCACGGTTTCAACAATCTGGCCGATGGCTTCAACATGCTCGACCCGATCAAGGCAACGATCATCACCCCGGGTCTCGACGTCGATGGCGATTTCGCCGACGAATTCGGCATCCCGGCCGCCATCGTCACCAAGTACCTGGCCGAGCACGGCGTTATCGTCGAGAAGTGCGGCCTGTACAGCTTCTTCATCATGTTCACCATCGGCATCACCAAGGGCCGCTGGAACACGCTGGTCACGGCCTTGCAGCAGTTCAAGGACGATTACGACAAGAACCATCCGCTGTGGAAGGTGCTGCCCGAGTTCGTGCAAAAAAACCCGCGCTACGAGCGCGTCGGCCTGCGCGACCTGTGTACGCAGATCCACAGCGTTTACAAGCAGAACGACGTGGCCCGCCTGACCACCGAGATGTATTTGTCGGACATGGTGCCGGCCATGCGTCCGGCCGATGCCTTCGCCAAGATGGCGCATCGCGACATCGAGCGCGTCCCGGTTGATGAACTTGAAGGTCGTGTCACGGCGGTGCTGCTGACGCCTTACCCGCCGGGTATTCCGTTGCTGATCCCGGGCGAGCGTTTCAACGCGACGATCTGCAACTACCTGAAGTTTGCCCGCGAATTCAATGCGCGTTTCCCCGGTTTCGAGACCGACGTCCATGGTCTGGTCAAGGGCGCCGATGGGCGTTACTACGTGGATTGCGTGCGCTGACAGGGGCGAAGCGTTGTCCGGTGCCGCGAGCTGAACGCGGCACTGCGACGATGAATTACTGCTTCCGGTAGGTCACGAAGGCGTGGCCGGCATCTTCTGTTTTTGACGTTTTTTTCCAGTTGACCGTGGAAATCTCGGGAAACCACGCATCGCCCTCGGGTTCAAGGTCGACTTCGGTGATTTCGAGACGGTCAGCCAGCGCCATCGCCTGGGCGTAAATCTGCTCGCCACCGATGATGAAAACGGTATCTGCGGTCGACGCCAGTTTCAGGGCGTTTTCCAGGGAATCGGCCGATTCGGCACCGGGGGCAGCGTAGTCGGTTTGCCGGCTGATTACGATGTTGCGCCGGCCGGGCAGCGGGCGAAAACGCGGCGGCAGCGATTCCCAGGTCTTGCGTCCCATGATCACCGTGTGGCCGGCAGTCAGCGCCTTGAAGTGCGCCATGTCTTCCGGGATATTCCAGATCAGCTGGTTGTCCTTGCCGATCACTCGGTTCTTCGCCACGGCGGCGATGACGACGACTTCAGTCATGGGGTTCGCTCCGGAAACGGCGCAAATGGTTGATCAGGCCGCGCGTCGACGGGTCGAGACCGTCAGTTGGTGCCTCGTCGCGAATGCACGGGGCGAGCTTGCCGGCCAGTTGCTTGCCGAGTTCGACGCCCCACTGGTCGAAAGAATTGAGGTTCCACAGCACGCCAAGGCAGAAGACCTTGTGCTCGTAGAGGGCGATGAGCTGGCCCAGCGTGAAAGGTGTCAGTTCGGGCAGAACCAGCGTCGATGACGGCTGATTGCCCGGGAAGCGGCGGAAGGGCAACAAATGCTCGGGAATGCCGGCGGCCCGCGCTTCGTCGACGGTCTGGCCGAAGGCCAGGGCCGACGACTGCGCCAGGCAGTTGGCGAGCAGGCCGCTGTGGTGGCCGGGCAGCGGAAAGTCGGATTTGCCCAGCGCAATGAAATCGCAGGCGACCAGTTCGCTGCCTTGGTGCAGCAGCTGGAAGAACGAATGCTGGCCGTTGGTGCCGGCTTCGCCCCAGAGGATCGGGTTGGTCGGGTAGTCGACAGCCACCCCGTCACGGTTGGCGCGCTTGCCGTTGCTCTCCATCTCGAGCTGTTGCAGATGGGACGGCAGCAAGGCCAGCGAGTGGCTGTAGGGGAAGACGCCGTTGCTGTGGGCGCGGAGAAAATTGGTGTTCCACAGCGCGATCAGCGCCAGCGTCAGTGGCAGGTTGCCTTCGGGGGGGGCATTGAAAAAATGCGTGTCCATGGCGTGGGCGCCAGCCAGAAGCTGCTCGAAATGGCGGAAACCGACGGCCAGCGCTATCGGCAGGCCGATAGCCGACCACATCGAGAAGCGGCCGCCGACCCAGTCCCAGAATTCGAAGACGTTTTCCGGGCTTGCTCGTTACCTGCGGCGGCTAGCACCCAGTTTCTCGCCGTGCGAGCGTTGGCCATTGTTTCCAGCGTCGTGAAGGTTTTGCTGGCGACGATGAACAGCGTGCTGCGCGGGTTGAGGTGGATTAGGGTGCTGGCCAGATCGGCGCTGTCGAGGTTGGAGACGAAATGCACCGTGACGTCGGGCTGCTGGAAGGCGCCGAGGGCCCGGACAGCCATGCGCGGGCCTAGGTCGGAGCCGCCAATGCCGATATTGACGACATGGGTGATGCGATCCCCCGAAAAGCCCCGCCATTGGCCGCTGTGAATCTGTTCGCAGAAACCGGCCAGACGGGCCAGCACGCTTTTGACTTCGGGCGGCGCGGCGTCGCCGGCCCGCAGGTCGGCATGGCGAACGGCGCGTCCTTCTGTGTGGTTGATCGGCTCGCCGTTACGCATCCGCTCCATCCAGGTCGGCAGGCCGGCCTGCTCGGCCAGTTGCCGGAGCAGACCCATGGTGTGCTGGTCGAGTCGCTGTTTCGAGTAGTCGAGCAGGAAATTGTCGACCTGCACCGAGAAGCGGTAAAAGCGGGCCTGGTCGGCCGCAAACAACTCGCGAAGGTGGCGATGCTTGATGCTGCGCGCGTGTTCGGACAGCGCGAGCCAGGCTGGACGCAGTGGCACCTGCATGATCAGACGGCCACCTGGGCGGCGATGTGCGGATGCGGGTCGTAGCCTTCGAGGCGGAAATCCTCGAATTTGAAGGCAAAAATGTCGTTGACCGTGGGATTCATCCACATCGTCGGTAGTGGGCGCGTTTCGCGCGAAAGCTGAAGTTTGGCCTGGTCGAAATGGTTCGCGTAAATGTGCGCGTCGCCGAAGGTATGGACGAAATCACCCGGCTGATAACCGCAGACCTGCGCCAGCATCATTGTCAGCAAGGCGTAGGACGCGATATTGAAGGGTACGCCGAGGAAGATGTCGGCGCTGCGCTGGTAGAGCTGGCAGGACAGCTTGCCGTCAGCAACGTAAAACTGGAACAGGCAGTGGCAGGGCGGCAGCGCCATGCTGTCCACGTCGCCCGGGTTCCATGCCGAAACGATGTGGCGGCGCGAGTCGGGATTGTTTTTGAGGCTGTTGACCAGTTGCGTGATCTGATCGATCAGGCGGCCATCCGGGGTTTCCCAGCGCCGCCATTGCTTGCCGTAAACCGGGCCGAGGTCGCCATTTTCATCAGCCCATTCGTCCCAGATGCGAACGCCGTTTTCCTTGAGGTAGGCGATGTTGGTGTCGCCCTGCAGGAACCACAGCAGCTCGTGAACGATCGATTTCAGATGGAGCTTCTTGGTCGTCACCATCGGAAAACCCTTGGCCAGATCGAAGCGCATCTGCCAGCCAAAGACCGAGCGCGTGCCGGTCCCCGTGCGGTCGGATTTGTCGTGCCCGTTATCGAGAACGTGGCGCATCAGGTCAAGGTAGGGCTGCATCGAGTCGGCTGTCCGAGGCTATTATTAAGCGATCTATTTTACATGGCAGACACAATCATCGTCTGCACGCTTGGCTGCGATTATCCAATGGCAATATTTCAGAAGGTGGAAATTACTCGCGGCGGAAGGCGGAATATCGGTCTACACTGGAAAAAAAGAAATTGTTCGAGGAGAAGCAGTGCTTAACAAGGTTGCCAATCTGGGTGGTTTGTTTGCCCAGAAAACAGATCATCCACTGGCCAATGCGCGTGAGTTGCGCCGGGTCCTGAGCGAATTGCCTACGGACAATGCCTTCAAGGCACTGGACGAAATTTCCGGCTGGCTGGAGTCTCTGGACGGAGTCAGCAACTTTCCCGTCAGTACCTTGTACGAGGTGCTCGAGCAGTTCGAGGAGACGGCCCAGCCGCATCTGAAGCGGCTCTCCCGCGAATATTTTGGGACTAGCCGTCTGTCGAAATCCGAAGAAAACCGTCTGTGGTCGATCAACTATGGGTTCTGGACCCGGCTGGCCGCAGCCTATGAGCGTTGCCTTCTGTCGATTGGCGAGAAAGCCCGGCCTGGCGATCTGGCGAAGGCGGTACTGCCAACCTTGTGCGTTCGTCTGATAATCGCGTTCGGGCGTGCCCTCAAATGGGAGCAATTCCACTATGGCCCTTCGCCGGATACTTCCTGGCAGAGCCTCGGGCGTGCCCTGCTGAGCGCCGAGGAGGCGGGGGGGGCAAGCAAGGCGGTGGCCTTGCCGGGCCGAAGTGGCATGACCTCGCCGCAGCAGGAGTACGAAAAGGTCATGATTTTCCAGGCGGCGTCGCTCGATAGTCTCCTGCCTGTTGGCATCGAGCTTGCCGAGCATGTGATCGCCCATTTTCTGCCGGGTTTCGTGTTTACTGCCCAGGCCCAGATTGACAGCGTTTACTGGGTCGATCTCAAGCTGGCCCAGTCGCCGCAACGCTTGGCCCGCATGCCGGCACAGGCAGCACCGACGCAACGTTTTCTCAAACCCGGCGCCGCCCACGAAGCAATGCGAGCGGTCCTTGATACCCTGGAGCGGGGCGGCGACATGCCGGCCGAGATCAACCTGGGCGGGCAGTATCCGGTCAAGCTTCTGGTCACGGTGTTCCGCCATTTGACCAATTACCTGTCGCCGATCCCACCGCAGCGCCTGCATGACCGTCATCGCGTGACGCATCGGATGTCGGTGCTGAACGGGCTGGTCAACGCGTTTGTGGTGTTTTCCGATGAATTTGGCGGCCGCCCGGCCGGGTTGCCGACTGAGGTCTGGGTTGCCGAGAATGTCAGCCGCGGCGGCTTCGGGGCCTTGCTCGACAGCATTCCCGGCGAATGGCTGAAGGTGGGTGCCCTGCTCGCCATGCAGCCCGAAGGCGGTGATAACTGGCTGCTCGGCGTGATTCGCCGTTACCACCGGCTATCCGAAAAGGATGCCCGCGTTGGCATTCAGGCGCTGGCGACCAAGGCTCTTTCGATCGAGGTTCGGCCGCGGGGCTCCTCGATCTACATGGCGGCCGCAGGGGCGACGCCGGCCCTGATGCTGCTCGATGGCAATGAACCCGACGAGTTTCGGCTCATTCTGCCGCCGATGACTTTCGATCCGCGCGACAGCATGGAGTACGCCCGGGATGGCAAGCGCTTTCAGCTGACGCCGATTTCACTGGTCGAGCAGACGGGGGACTATGAATTGGCTCGTTACCGCCGGAGCCCCCTTGGCTGATTACGGCTGTTTGGCCCGAATCGCCGATTTGGGCCGGAAAGCCTTGATCACCGCCTCGTTCGTTTCGGCGTAGGGGCCGCCGATCAGGTCGATGCAGTACGGCACGGCGGCGAAAATGCCGACGTGGGCGACGGTTCCGTCGGCGTTGCGGACGCCTTCCAGGGTTTCCTTGATCGATTTTGGCTGGCCGGGCAGGTTGATGATCAGCGCCTGCTTGCGGATGACGGCGACCTGCCGCGACAAAATGGCGGTCGGCACGAAATTGAGACTGATCCGCCGCATTTCCTCGCCGAAGCCGGGCATTTCCTTGTCGGCGACGGCCAGCGTGGCTTCCGGCGTAACGTCGCGCAAGGCCGGGCCGGTGCCGCCGGTGGTCAGGACCAGATGGCACTTGCTACGGTCAACCAGAGAAATCAGCGTATTTTCAATTGTCTCGCGGTCGTCGGCGATCAGACGCGTTTCGACGCGCCACGGCGTGGTCAGGGCTGACGACAGCCACTCCTGCAAGGCCGGGATGCCCTTGTCTTCATAAACGCCGGACGACGCGCGGTCGCTGATCGAGACGAGGCCGACGACCAGCTCCTCATTCATCGCCGGCTTCCTCTTCGGCTGGCGGGGTGCCTTGTTTGTCCAGCTCTTGCAGGATCTGGAAAATGGCCCGGAAATTCTTTGGCGGCTTGTTGTTTTCCTGTTCCTTCAGCGCATTGCGGCGCAACTGGCGCATATGCTGGAGGTCGATGGAGGGCCAAACGGCGGCGATTTCAGCCAGATAGGCTTCGTCTTCGAGGAAGCGATTGCGAAAACGCTCAAGCCGATGCAGGCGGGCCGTCTCGGCTGACGATTCGCCGCGCAGCATGGCCAGACCGGCGCGGATCGGTTCGTCGTCGACGCCGCGCATGAGCTTGCCGAGATAGGCCACCTGGCGGCGATGGGCGCCGTGGGCGGTGATCTTCTGGCATTCGCGCACCGCTTCGAAAATGTTTTCCGGCAGTTTGATCGCCTTCAGTTGGCCGACCGAAAGCTCGACCAGTTCGGCGCCGAGATCGCGCAATTCATGCATCGCCTCTTTCTTTTTTGTCTTCGAGGGGCGGCCGGTGTCTTCGGTGAAATCTTCTTCTTGCATGGGTGCGTCCGGTGCTGGCAATAACGGGCTGTTATGATAGCGACTTTCCCGCTCCGACGCCGCCTCCATGTCCGAAACTGCCACATTTTCCTATTCCCACGCCACCCTGCAACAGCTCTCCGAAGATGTCCTCAAGCACGCCAGGAGCAAGGGGGCGACAGCCTGTGAGGTCGATGTGTCCGAAGGCTTCGGGCAGTCGGTGACGGTGCGCTGCAACGAGGTCGAGACCATCGAGTTCAATCGCGACAAGGGGATCGGCATCACGATTTACTCCGGACAGCGCAAGGGTTACGCCAGTACCTCCGACTTTTCGGCCCAGGCGCTGCGCGAAACGGTCGAGGCGGCGCTCGACATCGCCCGCTTCACGGCTGAGGACGATTGCGCCGGCCTGGCCGATGCAGCGTTGATGGCCAAGGATGTGCCTGATCTGGATCTGTATCACCCGTGGGCGTTAACCGTGGAAGACGCCATCGAAACGGCGCGTCGTTGCGAACAGGCGGCTTTCGAGGCCAGTCCGTTGGTCAGCAATTCCGAGGGGGCATCAATCTCGACGCAGCAGGCACATTTTGTCTCGGCCAACAGCCTTGGCTTCATGGGCGGCTACCCGACTTCGCGCCATTACATTTCGTGCTCGGTCATTTCCGGCGAGCAGGATGCGATGCAGCGCGACGACTGGTACACGACGCATCGCGATGCCCGGCGTCTGGATGACGCGGCGCAGGTCGGCCGCATCGCAGCTGAACGCGCTGTGGCCCGGCTCGGCGGACGCAAGGTCAAGACCGGTGAATTCCCGATCATCCTCGAGGCGCCATTGGCCGGCGGCCTGCTCGGCAGTCTGGTGCATGCCGCCAGCGGCGGGGCGCTGTATCGCAAGTCCTCTTTCCTGCTCGATCAGCTCGGCAAGAAGATCATGCCCGACTTCATCAATATCGCCGAACGCCCGCATATCAAGTGTGGACTGGGCAGTGCTTCCTTCGACAGCGATGGCGTGGCAACGCGTGATCGTGACGTGGTCAGCAATGGCGTTCTGCAGGGTTATTTTCTGAGCACCTACACGGCGCGCAAGCTGGGCATGCAGACAACGGCCAATGCCGGTGGCAGCCACAATCTGATCATCGAATCCGGCGAGCTTGGTCTGGAAGGCTTGATGGCCAAGATGGGCCGCGGCCTGCTGGTCACTGAACTGCTTGGCCATGGTATTAACTATGTGACCGGCGATTACTCGCGCGGCGCCGCCGGCTTCTGGATCGAGGATGGCAAGATCGCCTACCCGGTCGAGGAAATTACGATCGCTGGAAATCTCAAGGACATGCTGGCCGGTATCGTTGCCGTCGGCAATGACGTTCAGGTACGCGGCAGCAAGCAGACCGGCTCGATCATGCTGGAGCGGATGACAGTGGCCGGCGACTGAGCTGTCTGGCATCGGGCGTGTTAGCTGGCTTTTTCAATGCTAACTGGCTATTTTTCGTTTGCAATCAGGGATTTTCCTGATCGGGTTTTCTCCAATCGCGCTTTTCCCTTAGTTTCCTAGAATGGGGTCCGTTGTAATAAACCTCAAAAATTCACTGTCTAGGAGACAAGATGCAACGTCGTGATTTTCTGAAAAAGGCTTCCATCGGCGCCGCCGCTGGAGCCGCCGCCACCATCGCCGCACCGGCGATCGCTGCTGATTTGCCGAGTATCAAATGGCGCCTGACTTCCAGCTTCCCGAAGAGCCTTGACACCATTTACGGTGGCGCCGAGCAGCTGGCCAACCGCCTGCGCGAACTGACCGGCGGCAAGTTCGACATCCGCGTCTTCCCGGGCGGTGAAATCGTCCCCGGCCTGCAGGCGCTGGATGCCGTGCAGCAGGGTACCGTCGAGTGCTGCCATACCGCTTCCTACTATTACGTCGGCAAGGATCGCACCTTCGCCTTCGGTACGACCATTCCTTTCGGCATGAACGCCCGCCAGACCAACGCCTGGATGTACCAGGGCGGCGGTCAGCAACTGCTCGACGAGTTCTATGCCGGCTACAACTGCGTCTCCTTCCCTGGCGGCAACAGCGGTTGCCAAATGGGCGGCTGGTGGCGCAAGGAAGTGAAGACCGTGGCCGACCTCAAGGGCATCAAGATGCGCATTGGCGGCCTCGGTGGCGCCGTGCTGTCGCCGCTCGGCCTCGTGCCGCAGCAGATCGCGGCCGGCGATATCTACCCGGCGCTGGAAAAGGGCACAATCGACGCCGCCGAGTGGATCGGTCCGTACGATGACGAGAAGCTGGGTTTCTACAAAGTCGCCAAGCATTACTACGGTCCGGGCTGGTGGGAGCCGAGCACCTGCCTCGAGTTCTTCGTCAACAAGAAGGAATGGGACAAGCTGCCCAAGGAGTATCAGGCCGCCTTCGCTTGTGCCGCCGCTGAAGCCAACGTGACGATGACCGCCGAATACGATCACAAGAATCCGATCGCGTTGGCCAAGTTGCTGCAAAACGGCGTCAAGCTGCACAGCTTCTCCAAGGAAATCATGGAGGCTGCTCACAAGTCGGCGCAACAACTCTATGCCGACGAGTCGGCCAAGAATCCGGCTTTCAAGAAGATCTACGATTCATACGCCAAATATGCAAAGAGCCAGCGTGCCTGGTTTGCCGTCGCTGAAATGCCGATGGATCAGTTCTCTCAGGCGCATCGCTGATCGTTTCCAGCCATAGAATCAAAAAAGGAGCTTCGGCTCCTTTTTTTTGGATTGTGTGAACGGCGAAATCACGGCGATTCGGCGCGTATCGGGAGGTTAGGGTTTTCCACTACTCGCAAAATATGGCCTCTTGGTGAAGAATGGGCAATCGTCATGAATGACGATCCCTATTTTTGGAGGAGACAATATGCAACGTCGTGATTTTCTCAAGAAGGCTTCTGTCGGTGCCGTTGCCGGCGCAGCTACCACTCTGGCCGCACCGGCCATCGCCCAGGCTCTGCCCAACATCAAGTGGCGCCTGACCTCGAGCTTCCCGAAGAGCCTCGATACAATTTACGGTGGTGCCGAAGTGTTGGCCAATCGCCTGCGTGCGATGACCGGCGGCAAGTTCGACATCCGCGTTTTCCCCGGCGGCGAAATCGTCCCCGGCCTGCAGGCGCTCGATGCCGTGCAGCAAGGCACCGTCGAATGCTGCCACACCTGTTCGTATTACTACGTCGGCAAGGACAAGACCTTCGGCTTCGGCACCTCGATTCCGTTCGGCATGACTGCCCGCCAGATGAATGCATGGATCTACTACGGCGGCGGCCAGAAGCTGCTCGACGAGTTCTACAGCAACTACAACGTCCTCTCCTTCGCCGGCGGCAACACCGGTACCCAGATGGGCGGCTGGTGGCGCAAGGAAGTGAAGACCGTCGCCGACCTCAAGGGCATCAAGATGCGTATCGCCGGTCTCGGCGGTACCGTTTTCTCGGCACTCGGCGTGGTGCCGCAGCAGATCGCCGGTGGCGACATCTACCCGGCGCTGGAAAAGGGCACCATCGACGCAGCCGAATGGGTTGGTCCGTACGACGACGAAAAGCTGGGCTTCTACAAGGTTGCCAAGAATTACTACTACCCGGGTTGGTGGGAACCGGGCCCGGTCATCCACTTCTTCGTCAACAAGGCCGAATGGGCCAAGCTGCCGAAGGAGTATCAGGAAGCCTTCCAGGCCGCGGCCTACGAGGCCAATGTGACGATGATGGCCGAATACGACCACAAGAATCCGGCGGCACTGGCCAAACTCATGCAGGCCGGTGTCAAGGTCAAGGAGTTTTCGTCGGACATTCTCAAGGCGACCTACACGGCTGCGACCGAACTGTACGCTGATGAAGCCGGCAAGAACCCGGAGTTCAAGAAAATCTTCACCGAGTACGACAAGTACCGTCGAACGCAGTCGGCCTGGTTCAGCCTGGCCGAACGGCGAATGGACGGCTTCCTGCAGACCGGGAAGTAGAGGTTTTTACGGTCAACCCGAAAAATGCCGCAAAAAAACCCGCGAACTTCGCGGGTTTTTTTACGTCTGGCCGATTGAAAATTTCAAATTTTGCTGTTTTTTCCGGTTGACCGTAGCAAGGCCGGCGGACCGTGGAGGCCGATTATTCGAGCAGGCTACGCAGCATCCAGGCATTCTTTTCATGAATCTGCATGCGCTGGGTGAGCAGGTCGGCGGTTGGCTCGTCGCCGGCTTTGTCGACAATGGCGAAAATGCCGCGGGCGGTCTTGGTGACGGCTTCCTGGCCGGCGACCAGTTGCTTGATCATGTCCTCGGCCGAGACCTTGCCTTCGCTTTCCTTGATCACCGTGAGCTTGGCGAACTCGGTATAGGTACCGGGGGCGGCGACGCCTAGGGCGCGGATGCGTTCGGCGATGAGGTCCAGTGCATTCCACAGTTCGGTGTATTGGTCCATGAACATCACGTGCAGCGTGTTGAACATCGGGCCGGTGACGTTCCAGTGGAAGTTGTGGGTCTTCAGGTAGAGGGTAAATGAGTCGGCCAGCAGATGGGACAAGCCTTCGGCGATTTTTTCACGATCCTTCTTGGTGATTCCGATATCCATGATTTTCTCCCTTTGTTGATCGGGTGGAGGGCAACCAGCTTGCTTGCTGGTCAGGCGACAATTGAATGATGCGCCTCTTGCCGGCGCGCCGCCAATTCATTCTGACTATTCTTACGATAGCCCTGCCCACTTTTCACGGTCAACCGAAAAAAAGCCTATTTTTCAACAAAGGCGCGTTCGATCACGTAATCGCCGAGCTTGCCGGTGTGATGGTTGCCGACTTCGAAGCCACGAGCATCGAGCATGGCTGCCGTATCTTCGAGCATGGCCGGGCTGCCACAGATCATGGCGCGGTCGGTCGCCGGGTTGAGCGGCGGCTGGTTGATGTCGGCAAAGAATTTGCCGGACTCAATCAGGTCAGTCAATCGTCCCTCGTTGCGGAAGGGTTCGCGCGTCACGGTCGGGTAGTAAATGAGCTTTTCCTTGACCCAGTCGGCGAAGTATTCGTGCTCTTTCAAATCCTGCTCGATGTAGTCGTGATAGGCCAATTCATTGGTCCACCGGACGCCGTGGATGAGGATGACCTTGTCGAAACGCTCGTAGGTTTCCGGGTCGTGGATCAGGCTCATGAACGGTGCCAGTCCGGTGCCGGTGGCGAACATGAACAGACGCTTGCCCGGCCTCAGGTCGCGCAGAACCAAGGTGCCGGTTGGCTTCTTGCTGACCAGCAACGCGTCGCCAGGCTTGAGGTGCTGCAGACGGGAAGTCAGCGGGCCGTCCTGGACCTTGATGCTGAAAAACTCGAGATATTCCTCGTGGTTGGCGCTGGCAATGCTGTAGGCGCGGGTCAGCGGGCGGCCATCGACTTCCAGGCCGATCATCACGAACTGGCCGTTGGTGAAGCGCAGGCCGGGGTCGCGCGTCGTCCGGAAGGTAAACAGACTGTCGTTCCAGTGATGAACGGAAGTGACAGTTTCGGTGGCCAGATTGCTCATGCTGATGCTCCTTCTTGTACAGAATAAGACCGATCTTAGGCTACATCGTTTATTGATAAAAGCGGGTAATTTGTATATCGATCATCTAAAATGCAGATATGAAAATCACCCTGCGCCAGATTGAAGTCTTTGCCGCCATTGCCCGCCTGGAGAACGTCTCGCGGGCGGCAACGCAGCTCAACATGTCGCAATCCGCTGCTAGTACAGCCCTGCTCGAACTCGAGCGCCATTTCGATTGCCCGCTGTTCGACCGCGTCGGCAAATCGCTGCGCCTCAACGGCAGCGGGCGTGGCCTGCTGCCGCAGGCCGAGGACATGCTGGCCCGGGCCAGCGAGGTCGAGGGCTACCTGGCCGGCGGTCGTCTGGCACCGGTCGCCGTCGGCGCAACGCTGACCATCGGCAACTATCTGGCGACGCTGGTCGTCGTTGAATACCTGCAAAAGAACCCCGGCAGCCGGGTCGATCTCAGCGTCTGCAACACGCAGCAGGTGATCGAACGCCTGCGCCGCTTCGAGCTCGATCTCGGCCTGATCGAGGGCGAAGCGAGCGATTCCGATCTGATTTTCGAACCTTGGCTAGATGATGAACTGGTTGTCTTTTGCGCCCCCTCACATCCTCTGGCGGCAGCCGGGTTGGCACGGTCGACCGCGCTGGCGGCACAGAAATGGATCGTCCGCGAACCGGGTTCGGGAACGCGCGCCCTGTTCGACCGGGCCGTGCGGGCCATCGGCGTCGATCCCGATGTCTGTCTGCAGCTCGAGCATACCGAGGCGATCAAGCGGGCCGTCGAATCCGGCCTGGGCATTGGTTGCCTGTCCCGGCTATCCCTGCGCGAAGCCTTGCGGCGCGGCAGTCTGGTCGAGATCAAAACGCCGGAACTGGCGCTGCGTCGGCGCTTCCAGTTCGTTCGTCAGCGCCAGCGGCATGTCAGCAGCGCAACCCAAATGTTCATCGACGAGTGTCTGCGTTTTTCGGCCGGGGCCAGCGACACCAGCGAATTGAACCTGCCCTTCATCCCCTGAGTCTGACGAAAAAATGGGGTCCAAAGACCCCATATTGAAATTGTGGAGATGGCGGGTTTTTCAGTGGGCGGGGGACATATGTTCCAGGTGTGTCGGGCGCCCGCTTTTTCTGATCAAGGCGGCTATGCCGAGCGACACGAGAACCAGCACAAGACTTCCCGGTTCGGGCACGGTTCTTAGTGCATTGATACGGAAATCATCAATAAAGTAGCGGTCGTTTCCGGCATCTCCCGCTAACAGTGCGTTTACACCGATGGCGCCGTAAAACGCGGTGTCGGCAACAAGACCGATGAAGTCCGTGGCGGATGTGGTGTCTACAAGGCTTGAGAGGCCTGAGGGATCCACAATCTGGATGGCGGCGATGTCGCCGCTGGCGTAGTTGAAGCCGAAGGCGAAAACGTCAGGCAGGAGAAATCTCCAGGCGAGACTTCCCACGCCGTTGTTTGCTGCCGATCCGCCAATGTCGGAAATTGCGTTGTCGTTGTGGAATACGCTTGTCCCGCAGGTGGATTGGTTGGTCGAGTCGGTACAGGACCCAAATGCCACGTTGGGAGAAAAACCAAAGCCACTGACTGTCGCGGCCGGTGACCCCGCAAAGTCAATATATGAACGACTGGCGCCAACCGCTGCGAGATAGCTTGTCTCGTTGGTATATAGGGTCAATGCCGCCCACGATGGAGTGGTTGCGACCAACAGCGCTAGAAACGTGAGAATTCTTTTCATGAAGAAATACTCCTACAGTAGGCTTCCAGTTGAGTTGGTACCCATGAGTCTTGAGCGCACCAGTTTGACAGGCTAGTCACCGCATGCCCCTCTCCTGATTTTGTAATCTCTATTGGCATGCTCGCGATCAGAAAAGCAAGAAAAAAGCCATTGGATATACGTGTTCTTAACCTATTGAATTTATGAAATATTATTTTCAGTGTGTCTCTGTGGTCACCTTGAGTCTTCGTTGACTGTAAGAAACATCGACAGATGTTGCAGGGCATTCGCCATAGGCCAGATCAGTTATTTGGCGGGGCGGCGTCGAACAGGCGTTTGAGTGAGTCTGGTGCGCCTGGTAGGAAGTTAGCAAGTTGCCGAATGAGGCCCGTGGGCTGGTCTTCCTCTTCATCCTCTGAACCGTACGAAAAAAAAGCGGGGTCCGCAGACCCCGCCCTGATGCGAGCCGACGTAATTACTTGCTGTCGCTCTGCAAGCCCTTGAGCAGGGCTGCTGCATCCGCGTCCTCGTTGCCTTCCTTCTTCTCGTCGGGCTCCTCTTCGCTCTGTTTCATGAGCGAGTCGAGATCGATGGCGGCCGGGGCTTTGCCTTCCTTCTCCAGGCGTTGCATTTCCTTCTGTGCCTCGTCGCCATAGCTGACGATGTTCGGGAAGATGATGATCAGCGCGACCATGAGAATCTGGATGCAGACGAAGGGAATGGCGCCCCAGTAAATATCGGTCGTCTTGATGGAACTCGGGGCCACCGAGCGCAGGTAGAACAGCGCGAAGCCAAAAGGCGGGTGCATGAACGAAGTCTGCATATTGACCGCAAGCAGGATGCCGAACCAGACCAGATCGATGCCCAGCTTGTCGGCCACCGGGGCGAGCAGCGGCACGATGATGAAAGACAGTTCGAAGAAGTCGAGGAAGAAGGCGAGCAGGAAGACCAGCAAGTTGACCACGATCAGGAAGCCGACCTGGCCACCCGGCAGGCCGAGCAGCAGATGTTCAACCCACAGGTCGCCGTTGACCGCCCGGAAGATCAGGCCAAAAACCGTCGAACCGACCAGGATGAAAATCACGAACGACGACAGCTTGCCGGTCGTTTCCATGGCCTGCCTGAGCAGCTTGAAGCTCAGGCGCTTGCGGCCCACCGCCAGAGCCAGCGCACCGGCCGCGCCCATGGCGCCGCCTTCGGTCGGTGTTGCGATGCCGAGGAAGATGGTGCCTAGTACGAGAAAGATCAGCATCAACGGTGGGACCATCGTCGTGATGACGCGCAGCATCAGCTTGACGCCGCGCAGCGTGCGGGCTTCGGGCGGTAGGGCAGGGGCGGCATTGGGCTTGAGGATGGTGAGTATCACCACGTAGCCGACGTAAAGGCTGGTCAGGACCAGGGCGGGGAAGATGGCGCCTTCGTACATGTCGCCAACCGACTTGCCCAGCTGGTCGGCCATGATGATCAGCACCAGCGATGGCGGGATGATCTGGGCCAGCGTGCCGGAGGCGGCGATGACGCCGCAGGCCAGCTTCTTGTCGTAGCCGTAGCGGAGCATGATGGGCAGCGAAATGAGACCCATCGAGATGACCGAGGCAGCAACGACGCCGGTGGTTGCGGCGAGCAGCGCACCGACGAAGATGACGGCAAAGGCCAGGCCGCCACGAATCGGGCCGAACAACTGGCCGATGGTGTCGAGCAGATCTTCGGCCATGCCCGATCGCTCGAGGATGAGGCCCATGAAGGTAAAGAACGGGATGGCCAGCAAGGTGTCGTTGGCCATGATGCCGAAGATGCGCTCCGGCAGAGCCTGGAAAAGGAATACAACGAGGGCGCCAAACATCAGCGGCGCCATGTTGGCAATCATGAACTCCGCCATTATTTGGCCTCCTGTGCTTTGGCTGCAGCAATGGCAGCGGCCAGTTCTTCTTCAGGCGTCGGGCCCTTTTCCTTGTTGTTCGGGTCGTCAATTCGTCCGGCCAGGAAGGCGATGCGCTTGATCAGTTCGGAAATGCCCTGCAGGGCGAGCAGCGTAAAGCCTATGGGCAGCAGGATCTTGACGGGCCAGCGAATCAGGCCGCCAGCGTTGGCCGACATTTCCTGAATCTTGTATGACTCGGCAACCAGCGGCAGGGAGAGCCAGAGCACGGCGACCACCATGGGCAGCAAAAAGAAGAGGGTGCCGATGATGTCGATAACGGCCAGACCACGCGGCGACAACTTGCCGGACAGGACGTCGATGCGGACGTGCTCGTTCTTTTGCAGGGTGTAAGGCGAGCAGAGCAGGAAGACGGCGGCAAACAGGTACCACTGGATTTCCAGCAGGCCGTTGGAGCTGTCATTGAAAACAAAGCGGTAGCTGGCGTTGCCGGCGCTGATCAGGGCCATGATCAGCACCAGCCAGAAAGCGCTTTTGCCGACGCGCTCATTGAGCCAGTCGATCAGCTGCGAGAGCTTGAGCAGAAGGGTCACGAAAAAGTCCTCCTCGGTTGATAGAATTCCCGACTTCTGAAGTGGCCGGGGTTAATTGAAAATCTGAGTGGGCCAAATTTACAGCGAAGGCGAGAGGCAGAGAATGGTGGAAATCCCTACAACCCGGTCAACGCAAATCTGTCTGGTGCGCCACGGCGAGACCGAGTGGAACGCCGAACGGCGCATCCAGGGGCAGATCGACATCGGCCTCAACGAAACCGGTGTGCGCCAGGCCATGGCGGCCGGGCGCTGGCTCAGATCGGCCGGTATTGTCGCGCTCTACAGCAGCGATCTCAAGCGGGCATGGACGACGGCGCAATCGATTGGCGCCGAACTCGGGCTGGAGCCGACGCCGGTGCCCGAAATGCGTGAACGGCGCTACGGTGTTTTCGAGGGGCTGACTTACGACGAGGCGAAAGCCAATCATCCGGAAGGCTACGCCGCCTTCGAAGGGCGCAACGCCGACTACGATTTCGAGAAGGGTGAAAGCCTGATTGCCATGTTCGCGCGCGTGACCGGCAAGCTCAAGGAGCTGGCGGCACTGCATCCCGGCCAGACCATCGCCATTGTGCTGCACGGCGGCGTGCTCGATATCATCAACCGCTTTGTGCGTGGCAACTCGCTGGAAACGCCGCGCGATTTCCTGATTCCGAACGCCGGCATCAACTGGATTGTCACGGTCGACGGCCAGTGGACCCTCAAAACCTGGGGCGAAACCGACCATCTGGAGCCGGGCGCCCTTGACGAGCTTCCGGCGTGATAAAATTCGACCCCTTTTCAATGGCTTGAGGCATTTAACATGTTTTCCGCGAAAGACACCCTGGCAAAAGTTGACCCTGAACTCTGGCAGGCCATGCAGGCCGAAGTGCAGCGTCAGGAAGACCACATCGAACTGATCGCGTCCGAAAACTACGTGAGCAAGGCCGTCATGGAAGCCCAGGGCTCCCAGCTCACCAACAAGTACGCCGAAGGCTACCCGGGCAAGCGCTACTACGGTGGCTGCGAATACGTCGACGTCGTCGAGCAGATCGCCATCGACCGTTTGAAGAAATTGTTCGGTGCCGATGCCGCCAACGTCCAGCCGAATTCCGGTTCGCAGGCCAACCAGGCCGTCCTCATGGCCTTTGCCAAGCCGGGCGACACCATCATGGGCATGAGCTTGGCCGAAGGCGGTCACCTGACCCACGGCATGGCGCTCAACATGTCCGGCAAGTGGTTCAACGTCGTTTCCTACGGTCTCGATGCCAATGAAGCCATCGACTACGACAAGATGGAAGCGCTGGCCCGCGAGCACAAGCCGAGGATCATCGTCGCCGGCGCTTCGGCCTACGCCCTGCGCATCGACTGGGAACGCTTCGCCAGGATCGCCAAGGAGGTCGGCGCCATTTTCTGGGTGGACATGGCTCACTACGCCGGCCTGATTGCCGCCGGCTTCTACCCGAACCCGGTGCCCTTCGCCGATGTCGTGACCTCGACCACGCACAAGACCCTGCGCGGCCCGCGCGGCGGCGTCATCCTGATGAAGGCCGAGCACGAAAAGGCCCTCAATTCCGCCATCTTCCCCGGCCTGCAAGGCGGCCCGCTCGAGCACGTCATCGCAGCCAAGGCTGTTGCTTTCAAGGAAGCCGCGACGCCGGAGTTCAAGAACTACCAGGAACAGGTCATCAACAACGCCCGCGTCATGGCCCGGGTACTCGGCGAAGAGCGCGGTCTGCGCATCGTTTCCGGTCGCACCGAAAGCCACGTCTTCCTACTCGACCTGCGCGCCAAGAACATCACCGGCAAGGAAGCCGAAGCTGCCCTCGGCCGTGCCCACATCACGGTCAACAAGAACGGCATCCCGAACGACCCGCAGAAGCCGTTCGTTACTTCCGGCATCCGCATCGGTTCGCCAGCCATGACGACGCGTGGTTTCACCGAAATCGAAGCTGAAACCATCGCCCATCTGGTGGCTGACGTGCTCGAGGCGCCGAACGACGAAGCTGTTGCCGCTACCGTGCGTGCCAAGGTCGCTGCCTTGTGTGCCAAGTTCCCGGTCTACGGCGCGTGAAAATTCCAGCGTTTGCCCACACGGCGTTGCCTTGTTCGGGCGGCGCGCTGAGATTTTCGGGAGTTTGAAGTGAAATGCCCCTTCTGCGGCAACGACGACACGGCGGTTGTTGATACCCGCCTCTCCGATGAGGCGGATGTCGTGCGTCGCCGCAGAAAGTGCAATGCCTGTGACAAGCGTTTCACCACCTACGAGCGGGCTGAAATCCAGCTACCGCAAGTGGTCAAGAAAAACGGCCTGCGCACCGAGTTCAGCCGGGCCAAGCTGCGCGCCAGTCTGGAACTGGCGCTGCGCAAGCGGCCGGTGTCGATCGAGTCGGTCGATGCCGCTGTCGCCGATATCGAAGAAAGATTGCGCTCGGCCGGTGAGCGCGAGGTGACGACGCAGCAGTTGGGCGAACTGGTCATGCGCGAGCTTAAGAAGCTCGACAAGGTGGCCTACATCCGCTTCGCCTCGGTCTATCGCAACTTTGAAGACGTGGATGCCTTCTCCAAGGCGATCCGCGAAGTTTCGCCCTCCGCCAAGAAAAAATGAGCTTTTCAGCCGTCGACCACGGCATGATGGCGCGCGCCCTGCAACTGGCCGAGCGCGGCCTGTGGACGACTTCGCCCAATCCGCGCGTTGGTTGCGTCGTGGTCCGCGACGGTGAAATCGTCGGTGAAGGCTGGCACGAGAAGGCTGGCGAGCCGCATGCCGAAGTCCATGCCCTGCGCGCCGCCGGTGAGAGGGCGAAAGGCGCCACGGCTTATGTGACGCTTGAACCTTGCAGCCATCATGGCCGGACGCCGCCCTGCGCCGAGGCCCTGATTGCCGCGGGCGTTGCGCGCGTCGTTTCGGCGATGACCGATCCCAATCCGTTGGTATCCGGCAAAGGGCTGGCCTTGTTGCAGGCGGGGGGTATCGAGACAGCAAGCGGTTTGCTGGAAAGCGAGGCGCGCGAACTGAATATCGGCTTCGTTTCGCGCATGACGCGTGGCCGGCCGTGGTTACGCCTCAAGGCGGCGGCCAGTCTGGATGGAAAGACTGCGCTCAACAACGGCGTCAGCCAGTGGATCACCGGCCCCGATGCGCGCCGTGATGGTCACGCCTGGCGGGCCCGTGCCTGCGCCATCCTGACCGGTATCGGTACCGTGCGCGACGACGATCCGAATCTGACTGTGCGCGACGTGGCGACGACGCGTCAGCCCTTGCGCGTGGTGGTCGATAGCCGGCTGGAAATTCTGCCGACGGCGCGCATTCTGCAAGGCGAGCCGGTGCTGATCGTCGGCGCCATAGAGAATGCCGAAAAAATGGCATTGCTACGGTCAACGGGAAATTTCGTCGAAATTCTGAATAACGGCAGCGACAAGGTTGACCTCAAAGCCCTGCTCGAATTGCTGGCCCGGCGCGGCATCAACGAGGTTCACGCCGAAGCCGGCTTCAAGCTCAATGGTTCGCTGCTGGGCGAAGGGCTGATTGATGAGTTGCTGCTCTATCTGGCGCCCTGCCTGATTGGCCACGAGGCGAGCGGCCTGTTCAACCTGCCCGAGCTGATTACGCTAGACGGCAAGCGGCGCTTGAAGATTCGCGATCTGCGCCAGCTTGGCGAAGATATTCGCCTGATCGCACGTTTCCCTTAGGTCCGCACACGGCGCAGTCGTCGTCCTTCTTGAAACGGACGGTGCGCCATTCCATGGTCAGCGCATCGAGCAGCAATAGCCGTCCGGTCAAAGCCTCGCCAATGCCGGCCGCCAGCTTGAGCGCCTCGGCCGCCTGCATGGTGCCGATGATGCCGGTCAGCGGGGCGAAAACGCCCATCACGGCGCAGCGCACTTCCTCGACATCCTCGCCTTCGGGAAACAGGCAGTGGTAGCACGGTGAATCGTCGCGGCGCAGGTCGTAGACGCTGATCTGGCCATCGAAGCGGATGGCCGCACCGGACACTAGCGGTTTGCGGTGATGCACGCAGGCGCGGTTGATGGCGTGGCGGGTGGCGAAGTTGTCGGTGCAGTCGAGAATGTATGCAGAATCTGCCGCTGCAGGTTGGTGAAATCGACCGTGTCGTCGTCGACCAGCGTGATCCTGCCGACCCCGGCCGAGGCCAGGTAGAGCGCCGCTGGCGAACCAAGACCGCCGGCGCCGATGATCAATGCGTGGGTATCCAGAATTCGCGTCTGACCTTCGATGCCCAACGCGTCGAGCAGGATGTGTCGGCTGTAACGGAGTAGCTGCTCGTCGGTCATTTGGTGCATTGTCAGCCATTGTGATCAAGGAGGGTTAAAACCCGATCCTCGATCCCGTGAGCTACTTGTATTCGCGCCACTCCGGTGGCGTGTCGTCATGGTCGCCGTGCGGGTGATGTTCCCAGGCGTTGACGTAGGCTTCCTGGGCCGAGCGTTTCAGGCGTTTTTCCGGGGCGCCGATGTTGTGCAGCTGGGTCTCTTCGACGTAGTAGATCAGCGCCCGGGTCAGTTTCGTGAATAACGTGTTGTCGAGATGAAAGCCTTTGTCGACCAGATGCTCGTCAAGCTCCCGCAGGGTGTGCTGCTGCAGATCGTAGCAGACACCCAGCGAGCGCTTTTCGAATCTGGCCTGAACCTCGACTTCCTCCAGATGCTGCAGATCATCCGCCGCTTCGGGCACCTGGCCCGGCGGAAACTTGGAGAACAGAATTTCCCGGTTTTTCTTGAGGTCTGTGTCGGCCATCATCCCTCCCGATCAATGAACTATTGCGCCTTATTCTGCATGATCTGAAGACCCTTGAGAAGATTCAGCGCCTGCTGGAACTGGTAGTCACCCTTGGTGGCGTACTCCAGACGTTGCGGCATTTCTTCCTCGGCATCTTCCTTCTTGTCCTTGCCGTTTTTGAGTGTCTTGGTCGCTCCCTTGGCTTCCGGCTTGGCCGGTTCCTTGGTTGCTTCCTTGTCGCGGTCGTTGCTCAGGTGGCGGTCGAGGTCGGCTTCGCGCACGCGCATTCCCGGGCTGGCGCCGTTGGCGCTCTCTTCGACAACGATGTCCGGCGTGATGCCCTTGGCCTGAATCGAGCGGCCTTCCGGCGTGTAGTAGCGGGCCGTGGTGAGCTTGATGGCGGTGTTGCCCGGTAGCGGCAGAACGGATTGCACCGAGCCTTTGCCGAAACTCTGGGTGCCGACGATGATGGCGCGCTTGTGATCCTGCAGTGCGCCGGCGACGATTTCGGAAGCCGAGGCAGAGCCGCCATTGACCAGAACGACCATCGGCACCTTCTTGGCTTCGACGGGCATGTTCTTGAGCGGATCTTCCTTGCTGCCGCGCAGGTAATCCTGTGCCCGCGCCCGGAATTCCTGCTTGGCGTCGGCGGTGCGGCCATCGGTCGATACGACCTTGACGTCGGGTGGCAGGAAAGCTGCTGAAACGCCGATGGCGCCGTTGAGCAGGCCGCCCGGGTCGTTGCGCAAATCGAGCACCAGACCGTTCAGCTTGTTGCCATCCTTGTAGAGGGCGGAAACATGCTTGGCCAGTTCGGCGACGGTATTTTCCTGGAATTGCGTGACGCGCACCCAGCCGTAGCCGGGCTCGACCAGTTTGGATTTGACGCTCTGCACCTTGATCACTTCGCGGATCAGGGTCAGCTCGATCGGCTTGGTTTCGCCCTTGCGGATGATCGACAGTTTGATTGGCGTCTTCGGCTTGCCGCGCATCTTCTTGACGGCATCCGACAGGGTCAGACCCTTGACCGGGGTTTCGTCGAGTTTGAAGATCAGGTCGCCGGCCTTGACGCCAGCGCGATAGGCCGGGGTATCCTCGATCGGCGAAACGACCTTGACCAAGCCGTCTTCCATGCCGACTTCAATGCCCAGGCCGCCGAATTCGCCCTGCGTGCCGACTTGCAGATCCTTGAAGGCATCGGCGTCGAGGTAGGTCGAGTGCGGGTCGAGGTTGGAGAGCATGCCGGAAATGGCATTGGTGATCATCTTCTTGTCTTCGACCGGCTCGACATAGCCCTGCTTGATGGCGCTGTACACCTCGGCAAAGGTGCGTAGCTCATCGATAGGCAGGCCGGGTTTGACTTCCTTTTCGGCCATGGCCGGGAAGTTCAGGCTGATCAGTGCGCCGGCGACAAAGGCGCCAACGGTCAAGCTAATGGTTTTAGTTTTGCTCATTTCAAGCTGGCCCATTTCATCGGGTCGATCGGTTGCCCTTGGTGGCGGAGTTCAAAGTATAAACCGGATTCAGGATTGCCCCCGCTGTTCCCCACAGTGGCCACCGTTTCTCCACCCTTGACGGCCTGGCCGACCTGTTTGAGCAGGGCATCGTTGTTGCCGTAGATCGACAGGTAGGCGTCGCCGTGGTCGACGATGAGCAGGTTGCCGAAGCCGCGCATCCATTCCGAGAAGACGACGCGGCCGCCGGCAATGGCCTTGACCTCGCTGCCGGCGCCAGCCTTGATGAACAGGCCGCGCCAGGTGCCGCCGCCGTCACGGGCCGAACCGAAACGGCCAGAGACCGCGCCGCGTACCGGCAGGCGCAGGCTGCCGCGCTGGCGAGCGAAACTGCCGTTGCTCGGGGCGGGTTCGTAGTGGTTTTCGGCTTCAACGGTTCTTGGGCGAGTGGGTTCTATGGCGGGAGTCGGGCGGGCGATTTCCCGCTCTTCCGGATGCGAAGGTCGCTTGTCCTTTTCTCGTTCCCTCTCGCGCTCTTTTTCCTTCTGCCGAGCCGCGGCCTGGCGCACTTCGGCCAGGCGTGCCGCTTCGGCTGCCTTGGCCGCCTTTGCCGCCTGGGCGGCGAGGATTTTTGACAGCCGATCAATCAGCTGGGTCATCCGTTTTTCGTTTTGTTGCAGGGTGCCGATTTCCTTGCGCTGGGCGCTGACCTTGCTGGCCAGCTGGGCGTACAGCGCCTGGCGCTCCTCGCGCTGCCTCTGTAGATCGGCATGGCGTTTTTTCTGCTCCGCTTCGACCTCGGCTAATTCAGCGCTGCGCTCCTTGGCGTCGGCGGCCAGCGCTTTCTTTTTGTCGAGTGTCGCGTTGATTTCGCCCATCAGTTCGGCACGGGTCAGGGCGATGGCTGACAGGTAGTGCAGGTCGCGCGCCATCTGGTTGGGATCATCGCCATTGAGCAGCAGTTGCAGCGAGTCCGGGGTGCCGCGCAGGTATTGTTTGTAGATCAGTCTTTCCAGCTGGGCTTGTTGCTGGCCGAGCGTGACGCCGAGTTCCTGTGATTGTTGCTCAAGGTTTTTGAGCTTTTTTTCCAGTTGACCGCGGGAATCGTTCAATTCGTGCAGCTCGCGTTGCAGGCGCGAAATCTGGCGATCGGATTCGCGCAGGCGGTCGCCGGCGTCAGCTTTGCTCTCTTCGCTGCTGGATAATTCCTTGCGCAACCCTTCGATGCGGCTGCGCAATTCGCCCAGATCGGCCTGTTTTTCGGCAATGTCGGGCGAAGCGACGATCTGGGCCGGTTTTTTTTCGACCGCGGCAGGCTTGGCGCCGACCGGTGCCGCGCCCGTGAAAATGGCGGCAATCAGTGCCGCTGTCAGCCTTTTGCCGGATGGCCGAGGGCTGCGCTGGCCGTGCCGGGTATGTCCAAAGGTCATCGCGGATTGATTTCGATTAAGCGAAACGTAAAACGCTATTTTATAATGCGCCATTCACCGAAACGAGGTTTTATCTTGGAAACGCCTTCCTTCAGTTTGATCGACAAGCAGGAGCACATCGAGCTGGCCGCCCGTGCGCTGAAATCCATTGCCCACCCGCTGCGCCTGAAAATCCTTTGCGTGCTTGGCGAACAGGAGGCGTGTGTGCAGGAAATCGTCGAAGCGGTGGGGACATCGCAAAGCAATATTTCCCAGCACCTGGCCATTCTGCGCGAAAAAGGCGTGCTGGTGACCCGCAAGGATGCCAACCGTGTTTATTACCGGGTTGGTGACCAACGTACGCTGCAACTGGTCAGCATGATGCGCGAAGTTTTTTGCGGGACGGAGGCTTAAGTGATACCGATGGAATTTATCAACCAGAATATCCTTCTGGTTTCGCTGGTCGCTGTCAGTGGCCTTTCCCTGCTCTGGCCGATGGTGATGCGCCCCGCCGGCAATAGCGTCGGGCCGGCCGAGGCGACTCAGTTGATCAATCGTGAAGATGCGCACATCCTTGATGTTCGTGAAGCTGCCGAGTATGCGGCCGGGCATTTGCCGGAAGCGAAGAATATTCCGACCGGCGCGCTGGCCGAGCGTATCGGCGAGCTGGACAAGTTCAAGGACAAGCCGATCATCGTTTGCTGTGCCTCCGGCATGCGCTCGAACAAGGCCTGTGGCGAGCTCAAGAAGCAGGGCTTCGAAAAGCTGTACAACCTGTCCGGTGGTGTTGATGCCTGGGTGGGGGCCGGTTATCCGATCAAGAAGGGGGCCAAGAGCAAATGAGCGCCCATGTCCTGATGTATACGACGGCAGTCTGCCCTTATTGCACGCGCGCCAAGCAATTGCTCAAGGCGCGCGGCGTTGAGCTGATTGAGGAGGTTCGTGTCGATCTCGATCCGGAACGCCGCGATGAAATGATGCAGAAAACTCAGCGGCGTACAGTGCCGCAAATCTTCATTGGCGAAACCCACGTGGGTGGCTGTGACGATCTCTATGCCCTCGATGCATCCGGTCAGTTGAAGCCGCTGCTCGAAGGCTGATTAAACCGATTTAACTTCTGAAAGAAAATCATGGAACAAAACGCTCAGCCCGTCTTCGGCATTGAAAAACTCTACGTCAAGGATCTGTCGGTCGAAGTGCCGAATGCGCCGGAAATCTTCCTCGAGCGCGAAGCTCCGCAAGTCGAGATCCAGCTCAATACCGGTGGCCGCACCGTCGGCGACAGCGTCTACGAAGTCGTGCTGACCGTTACCGTTACCGCCAAGATGGGCGACAAGACGGTTTTCCTGGTTGAAGTTGGCCAGGCCGGTATCTTCCGCATCCAGAATGTGCCGGAAGAGCAGATCGAGCCGCTGATTGCTGTTGCCTGCCCGAACATCCTCTTTCCTTACGCCCGTGAAGCAGTCTCCGACTCGGTCAGCCGCGCCGGCTTCCAGCCGATCGTCCTGCAGCCGGTCAACTTTGAAGGCATGTACATGCAGCGCCTGCAGCAGCAGGAGCAGTCTGGCGCGCCGGTTGAAGTGTCGATCCAGTAAGGTGATCGCCATGTGGCGTCGTGCGCTAGTCGCCCTGTCGCTGATCAGCGCTGCCGGAGCAGCGCTGGCTATCGACTACCGCTCAGTCGGTGTGCCGGCAGCCATCCTGTTCGATGCGCCGTCGCTGCAAGGCAAGAAGCTCTACCTGATCAAGGCACAGACGCCAGTCGAGGTCGTCGTCAAGCTCGAAGGCTGGTTCAAGGTGCGCGATGCCGAAGGGACGCTGGCCTGGCTGGAGTCGCGCAACCTTGTTGAGAAACGGACGCTCGTTGTGACCGCGCCGCAAGCTGAAATTCGCCAGTCGGACAAGCTGGAATCGGCCGTCCTGGCCGAACTGGACAAATGGGTGGCGGTTGAATTCATCGAACCCGCTTCGCCGGGCTGGGCCAAGGTACGCCATCGCGATGGCGCGACCGGCTACATTCGTTCGACGCAGGTCTGGGGCCTATGAAAATTTCGCTGCTTGGCGCTGGTGCCTGGGGCACGGCGCTGTCGATTGCCTTTGCCGGCAAGCATGATTTGACGCTGTGGTCGCGCGAAGAGGATGTCGCTGCCGACCTGAAATCCACCCGAGAAAACCATCGGTTTTTCCCCGGCTACAAACTGCCGGAATCGGTCGCCGTATCCACGGATTTCGAGGCAGCTGTCGCCGCGGCAGAGTTGCTCATCGTGGCGACGCCGATTGCCGGTTTGCGGCCAACCGTCGAACGTCTCAAGGCGATCGGCTGCACGTTGCCGGTGTTGTGGGTGTGCAAGGGTTTCGAGGCGGGGAGCGGCAAGCTGCCACACCAGGTGGTGACTGAAGTGCTCGGCCAGCAGGCCTTGTGCGGCGCACTGTCCGGCCCCAGCTTTGCCGAGGAAGTGGCGGCCGGGCAGCCGACCGCCGTGGCGCTGGCCGGCAATGACCCGGCCTTCGCCCGCGAAGCGGCGCGCCAACTCCATACGGCGCGTCTGCGCATCTACGCCAATGACGATCTGGTTGGCGTCGAAGTCGGCGGGGCGGTCAAAAACGTGTTGGCCATCGCCACCGGCGTTTGCGACGGACTCGGGCTAGGCCTGAATTCCCGGGCGGCGCTGATGACGCGTGGCCTGGCTGAAATCGCCCGGCTTGGTCTGGCGCTGGGGGCGGACCGCCAGACTTTCATGGGCCTGGCCGGCATGGGTGACCTGATTCTGACCTGTACCGGCGATCTGTCGCGCAACCGCCGCGTCGGTCTGGCGCTGGCCCAGAACAAATCGTTGCCACAGATCCTCGAAGAACTGGGCCATGTCGCCGAAGGCGTTTATACGGCGCGTGAGGTCGATCGCCTGTCGAGCCAACTCGGCGTCGATATGCCGATCAGTGCCGCCGTGGCGGCCGTGCTGGATGGTCGGTTGAGTGCTGCGCAAGCCGTCGAGCAGTTGATGGCGCGCGATCCGAAAGAAGAGTTGGCCTAGCTGGCACCAGCGAAGCCGGCCTGGCGCCAGGCTTCGAAGACGGTGACGGCGGCAGCGTTGGAGAGGTTGAGGCTACGCTGCCCGGCCTGCATCGGCAGGCGCAGTCGCTGTTGCGGCAGAAACTCGGCGAGCACGTCCGGCGGCAGTCCGCTGGTTTCGCGACCAAAGACAAACACATCGTCTTCTTGCAAGGCAGTATCGAACGGACTGCCGGTGCCCTTCGTCGTCATGGCGAACAGGCGTCGCCCGGCAAGTGCCGCCTTGCAGGTTGCCCAGTCGGCGTGACGCACGACGCGGGCGTATTCGTGATAATCCAGTCCGGCCCGGCGCAAACCCTTGTCGGTGATGTCAAAGCCGAGCGGTTCGACCAGATGCAACTCGGCCCCGGTATTGGCGCACAGGCGAATGATGTTGCCCGTGTTGGGCGGAATTTCGGGCTGGTAGAGAACGACGGCAAACACGCGACCACTTTCTGGCGAGGGAAGGGGGCGAATTAGAGCACGGATTCAGTGCTTTAGCGCACGGGCGATGACGGCAACGGTGACCTCGGCGGCGCCATGCAGTTTGAGGATGCGGGCGCACTCGTTGGCTGTCGCGCCGGTGGTCATGACGTCGTCGATGAGCAGCAGGCGCTGGCCGGTGAAGTCCCGCCGACACTCGAAGGCGCCACGGACGTTTTTGTGGCGCTCCTTGTGCGGCATCGAGGTTTGTGGCGGCGTTACTCGCGTGCGCAGGACATTCCCACGGTCAACCGGAATTTTTGCCCAAAATTGAAATGCTCTGGCGATCTCGGCTGACTGGTTGAAGCCCCTTTCCTGCAGACGTTCGGGGTGCAAGGGCAGGGGGACGATGCAATCGAATGCTTCGGTGCTGCTTAGCCCGGCCAGTTTTTGCCCAGCCCAGCCGGCCACCGCCAGTTGGTGCCCGTACTTGAGTGCATGAACGATTCGATCGACCGGAAAGTCGTAGCAGTAAAGGGCGATGGTCCGCGCGAAGTGCGGCGTCTCACGCAGGCAGGCGCCGCAGCGTTCGCCATGCGTCGTCGGGACGGCGCAGATCGGGCACAGGGCCGTGGGCAAGGGAGGAAGATCGTTCGTGCATGGCGGGCAGAGCAGGTTCCCCCGGCTGTCGGCGCCACAAAGGAGGCAACTGCCTGGCAGGGCGGCGTCGAGGATTTTCCGGCCAAGCCGTTTGAGCCCTTCGGGCTGGGGTAAAATTGACATCCAGCCGGAGCGTCCGCGATAATCCATAATTACCGATGCGTTTCGTATCTGATTTTTATAGCATTTTTCACGCAAGGCCTTTCATGCAAGCTAGCTCCACCGCCGCCGTTTCGTCTGTTTCCCAGTCTGCTCCCGCCCGTCTCTGGTCGGTTGCTGAAGTACTCGCGCTCTACGAGTTGCCGCTGATGGACCTGATCTGGCGGGCGCAGGGAGTGCACCGCGAAAACTTCGATCCGAACGCCATTCAACGCTCGACGCTGCTTTCGGTCAAGACCGGCGGCTGTTCGGAAGATTGCAGCTATTGCTCGCAGTCGGCCCGCTATGACACCGACACCGAGCGCGAGCGTCTGATGCCGCTCGACGAGGTGGTTGCCGCTGCCCAGGCCGCCAAGGCCAAGGGCGCTTCGCGCTTGGGCGCCGCCTGGAAGGGGCCGAAGGACAACGATCTCGACCGCGTGCTCGACATGGTGCGCGAAGTGAAGGCGCTGGGCATGCAGACCTGCGTGACCCTCGGCATGCTCAAGGAAGGCCAGGCCGAAAAGCTCAAGGACGCCGGCCTCGACTACTACAACCACAATCTTGATACCGACAAGGAGTTCTACGGTCAGGTCATCAAGACGCACACTCAGGACGACCGTCTCGATACCCTCGAGCAGGTCCGCGATGCCGGCATCAACGTCTGCTCCGGCGGCATCATCGGCATGGGCGAATCGCGCAAGAACCGCGCTGGTTTGCTCGTTCAACTGGCCAACCTGCCCAAGGCGCCGGAGTCCGTGCCGATCAACAATCTTGTGCCGATTCCCGGTACGCCGCTGGCCGACAAGGATCGCCTCGACCCGTTCGAGTTCGTGCGGACCATCGCCGCCGCCCGCATCATGATGCCGACCTCGTGGGTTCGCCTGTCGGCTGGTCGCCAGGAGATGAGCGACGAACTGCAGGCCCTGTGCTTCCTGGCTGGTGCCAATTCGATGTTCTATGGCGATTTCTTGCTGACCACCGGCAACCCGGACATCGAACGCGACGACGCGCTGTTTGCCCGTCTCGGCGTCAAGGCAATTTGAGCTCAGCCAGCCCGCATTCAGGTTTTGTCGACCGGCAACACGTCGGTCGGCGCTTTGCCAGAGTCGCCGCAACCTATGGCGAAGGCGATTTTTTCGCCCGCGAAGTCGATCGCCGGATGCAAGAGCGGCTCGATTTCGTCAAGGTCGAACCGAAGCGGATTCTCGACCTCGGCTGCAGTCGCGGTGGGAGCTTTCCCGGTCTGTCCGCCCGCTATCCCGAGGCTGAACTGATCGGTCTGGATGTCGCGCCGGCCATGCTTTCTGCCGGCCGTATCCCGCGCGCCGGCTGGCAACGCTGGCTGGGTATCGGGAAGAATTCTGAACCGCTTCGCCTGGCGGCCGATGCGGCCAATTTACCCCTGACATCCCGGTCGACCGCAATCGTCTGGTCCAACCTGCTGTTGCACTGGCTGGACGATCCGATTCCGGCGCTGGCCGAAGCGCATCGTGTGCTCGAAGTCGGCGGTCTGCTCATGTTCTCGACGCTCGGCCCGGATACGTTGAAGGAGCTGCGCTCCGCTTTCGCCGATGGCTATGCCCACACCCAGCGTTTTGCCGACATGCACGATCTCGGCGACATGCTGGTCGGCTGCGGCTTTGCCGATCCGGTCATGGACATGGAGGTCATCACGCTGACCTACGACGATGTGGACGCCATGTTTGCCGAACTGCGTGCTGCCGGCTCATCCTGCGCCATGAAGGCCCGGCGCCACGGGATGACCGGCCGAAAGTCGTGGGCGAGCGGCAAGGCCGCCTACGAAGCGATGCGCAAGGATGGCAGGCTACCGGCGACCTTCGAGGTCATCTACGGTCACGCCTGGAAGGCAGAGCCGAAGAAAACGCCGGATGGTCGCGCCATCGTCCGCTTTGATCTGACCCGGAAAGGCTGAGGCCTAGTCCCGAGGCTTTCAATTTTGGCCGTTTTTTCCAGTTGACCGTGGCAAGCTGCCGGACGGATCAATCCGGTTTCTGTTTGAAGAATTTCAGCGGCTTCACTCCCTGAAATTGCGGTACCGGGATCGCCTTGCGCTGGCGTTCACGAATCCGCCAGCCGAGTAGCATGGCGACGGCCACGGAATACGCCAGCGGCCAGAGCAGCGCGGTGGCCTTGACCAGCCAGAAATAATGCACTGTGGCGAGAATGCTGATCAGGTAGATGCTGCGGTGCAGTTCCTGCCATTTTCGTCCGCCCAGCTTGCGAATGGCCCAGTTGCTCGAGGTGGTAGCCAGTGGAATCAACAACAGGAAGGCGGCAAAGCCGACTGTCACGAAGGGGCGCTTGAAAATATCCTTGGCGATGTCATCGAGTACGAAGTCATGGTCGAAGCCGATGAAACTCAGGAAGTGCAGCGTGGCGTAGAAAAAACAGAATAGCCCGAGCATGCGCCGCAGCCGGGTCAGCCAGTGCATTTGCGTCATCGCCCGCAGCGGCGTCACGCAGAGCGTGATGAGCAGCAGGTTGAAGGTCCAGGTGCCGGTCCACCGCTGGACGAATTCCACCGGGTTGGCCCCGAAGTCTCCGGTATAAGCAGCCCACACCAGGCGCATTGCGGGGATCAGGCAGAGGGCGAAGAGGGCGATCTTGATCAAATCCATGCCGGCGTACAGGCCGGCGACCTGCTCGGCGTAGCCATTGAAGGGTAGCGTCTTGCGTTTGAGAAACTCGCCGAGACGGCGTTCGCTGGCTTGACTCCAGCGCCGGTGCGGGACATCCGGATTGACGTTGGAGTAGAAGCCATACTCGTCAGGCCCGGCTTTCATCCATGCCGTTTGCGGTTGCTTCTCGACAAAGCGAATGCGAACGATCGATTTTGCCCCCTTGAAGCCGTATTTCCAAGGCACGATGAGGCGAAGCGGAGCCCCGTTCTGCTTCGGCATGACCTCGCCGTACATGCCGACTGCGAGAAGCGTCAGCGGATGTCGTGCTTCATCGAGCCTGAGTGCTTCGACATACGGCCAATCAAGCAGCGGAATGCGCACGTAGGGCATTTGTTCGGGATCGGCCAGGCTCCAGAACTCGACGAACTTGGCGTTGCCGGTCAGTTCGACCCGTTTGAGCAGTTCGCCGAACGGAAATCCGACCCAGGGCACAACAGCACTCCACCCCTCAACGCAACGCAGCCGGTAAATGCGCTCCTCGAGTGGCGCCCATTTCAGGATATCTTCGATGGCAAAGGTCTTTGCCGTTTTGACTTCGCCGTCGATCGTCACTGTCCACGGCCGCGTGCGCAAGCGATGGGCATTTTTCGCCGGGCTGTCCTTGTCCGGTCCGAATTCGTAGAAATTGCCGTAAGTCGTCATCGACTGGTACGGCGTCAGTTTGTCGTCGCGCGTCGAGAACGGGCTGGCGAGCAGATTCTCGAAACGGCCGCTGCCACTGCGGGGCTCCGCGCCATGGGCCAGTCCCAGGCTGGCTGCGCCGAGGCCGATGGCCAGAGAACGAACGAAGTCCCGGCGACCGGCGTAAACCTGCGAATCGGTAATTTCAGAGCTGGGTAATTCCGGGCGGGGGCAAATCAGCATGATGGTTCCTGAGGGCTTGCATATCCATTAGTCGGTATCCTTCCCGAATCCTTACAGAGAAGGTCCGACGCAATGAATTTCAGACTGTCAGGATGCCCGCAGGTTCAGGCTGAAAGCGCGCCGCGCAACTCGATGATGTCCTCTTCGGCGCTCTTCAGGAGATCGGCGTAGCGCACACGGTCCGCCTCGCGTCTGGCCTCTTCCTCGGCATCCACCAAGTTGCGTTGCCACGGCAGGCTGTTGTCGGATAGCGCGATGGCAAAATAGAGAATATCGCTGATGGTGCAGGGCTTTTCGACCCGGCTCAAATGACTTTGGTCGCGCACGGCATCCGTAATCGCCGCCGGCAGCCCCAGGATGTGCAACAGGCTCTCGCCTATCCCTTCGTGCCAGCCGGCCAGCAGTTCGATCATTGCCGGCTCGTTGTTGCGGTATTCCGGGTATTCCGCCGCACGAAACAGCAGGTAGAAAATGCCGATGTTGTGGACCAGACCGGTCAGCATTGCGTTTTCCGGCTGAACGCGGCCCAGATTGCGGGCCAGCACACGCGCGATTGCCGCAACCTGCAAGGAGTGCTCCCAGGTTTGCCGGGAAATATGATCGTAGGCCGCCAGATTCCTGGACCTCAGCATCTGATCCATGGCCACGGCCAAGGATGTTGTTCGGACAATGTCGAACCCAAGCCGCTTGACTACGGCATTGAGGTTCGAAACCTCATCGCCGGAAGGGTTGTAGACGACCGAGTTGGCCAGTCGTAAAAGCTTGCTGGAGATCAGCGGCTCGACGCTAATCGCCTGAACCACTTGTTCGGTGCTGGCAAATGGATCTTTCAGTGCGTTACGGACGAGAATGGCCGCATCCAGGCAGGTCGGAAAATTGATATCGCCCGACAGATCGCGGGCGATATCTTCGAGGATGCGAAAGTGGATACTGCTACCGCTGCTCATTTCAACTGGCGATGTAGTGTTCCAGCTGGGTGATCAGGAATTGCTGGTCGCAGATTGTTTCCTTGACCAGGTCGCCGATGGAGATGATGCCCAGCACATTTCCTTCGTCATCCAGTACCGGTAGGTGGCGGAAGTGCTTTTCGGTCATCAGGGCCATGCACTCGTCAAGCGAAACCCCTGGAGTCACGTAGGCAACCTTGTCGCTCATGATTTCCTTGACCAGGGTTTCCTTGGATGTCTTGCCGTGCAGGATGATTTTCCGGGCATAGTCGCGTTCGGAAAAAATGCCGACCAGTTGTTCGCCGTCCAGAACCAACACGGCACCGACCTCATGCTTGGCCATTACGGTTAGAGCGTGAAAAACGGTATCGCCAGGCGCGACGACGGCCAATGGGCGATTCCGGCCCGCGAGAAGCTGTTTGAGCGTCTTCATGTTTTGTCTCCTACTCCGTTGGGGTATTGTGTGTCCAGTCTAGTCGCGTCGACGTAGACTGCCAAGCGCCAGAAAAACAAAAAGGCAGCCGAGGCTGCCTTTCTCATGCTGGTGCGCCAATCAGCGCAGGCCGGCGGCGTATTCGGCGACTGCCTTGATTTCGGCGTCGGACAGCTTGGCTGCGATCGTGCGCATCATCTTTTCCGGATCGTTGGCGCGTTCGTCAACACGGAAAGCCTTCAACTGGGCTTCGGTGTATTCCTGGAACTGACCTGCCAGACGCGGGTACTGGGCGGGCAAGCCGGCACCAGCCGGGCCGTGACAGCCGGCACAGGCCGGTACGCCTTTCTTGAAGTCACCCTGGCGCCAGATTTTCTGACCCAGCGCGATCTGTTTTTCGTCCTTGGCAGCGGCCGGCTTCTGCTTCTGGCTGGCGAACCAGGCAGCGACGTTCTTGATGTCGTCGTCGGAGAGAGGGGCAGCCATACCGGCCATGATCGGGTTGTTGCGCACGGGCGGCTTGTCGCCAACCGGCTTGAAGTTCTTCAGTTGCTTGGCGATGTATTCCTCAACCTGGCCTGCCAGATTCGGATTGGCCGAAGTCGGGCTGTTGCCATCGACGCCATGACAGGCAACACAGATGGATTCGGCAATAGCCTTGCCTTTGGCTGGGTCAGCCTTGGCATGCGCTTCTTCGGAAGCGTGGGTGACGAAACTGGTGGCGAAAAGGATCGCCAGTGCCGCTTTACGGATCATTTCGAACTCCTAGTGCGCGTTTATGGGCGCTTTGGCCGGAACGGAGGTTACAAACCTGTTATTCTATATCAGTTCGCCGCCCTCTTGGCGGGTCTTCCGAGTTTTTTATGCCTCTGTTCCAGCAGGCGGTTTTTTTGACAACCGTCGCCAATCTCCGTGATTTACCGCAGGATTCTGTTCGCGAAGTGGCCTTCGCCGGCCGTTCCAATGCCGGAAAATCTTCTGCCATCAATACCCTGGCGGGGCGTGTTCGTCTCGCCTACGTCAGCAAAACACCGGGTCGTACGCAGCATTTGAATTATTTCACGCTGGCCAACGGCAAGTATTTCGTGGACTTGCCGGGCTATGGTTATGCCAAGGCGCCGGAGGCGATTCGCTCGCAGTGGGAAGGCCTGATTGGCCCCTACCTGAGCAAGCGGGATCAGTTGGCCGGGCTGGTTGTCATCATGGACATCCGTCGGCCGATGACCGACCTCGATTTGCGCCTGATTGACTGGTTTCGCCCAACCGGGCGGCCGATCCATATCCTGCTTTCCAAGGCCGACAAGTTGAGCCGCCAGGAGCAGATGAAAGCCCTGAAATCGGTCAAGGCCGAGGTGGCGACCTGGGGTGATGCTGACCTGTATTCGGTTCAGCTCTTTTCCAGCTTGAAAAAGACCGGTGTCGAAGAGGCTGAGGGCGTTCTCGCCAGTTGGCTGGAGATCGAAATCAAGCCAAAAGAAAACAAAGGGCCCCCGGATAAGGGGAGTCCGGGGGCCAAAAAGCCTTAACAGGGTCAAGGCGCCCGCTCAGGGAGGTGAAGCGGGAGACAGCGCGTGCCATCTGCCGAATCTGACGCGCGTCATGGCGGGAAGTTCCGCCGAGTATGAAAATTTTTCTGTGTTCAATTGATCGAGGTTGAGGCATGGCTGTTGTGACTGGTGGTTTTCCCGGAACCCGGATGCGCCGGATGCGGCGTGATGATTTTTCCCGCCGTTTGATGCGGGAGTCGGTGCTGACAGCCGACGATTTCATTTACCCGGTTTTTGTACTTGAGGGCGAAGGGCGTGTCGAAAAAGTGTCGTCCATGCCCGGCGTTGAGCGCCAGTCGCTCGATGTTTTGTTGAAGACGGCGGAGCGGGCTGTAAAACTCGGGATTCCGGCTTTGGCTCTGTTTCCGGTAATCGACGCTTCGCTGAAGTCGCTCGGGGCCGAAGAGGCGTACAACGCCAACGGACTGGTGCCGCGGGTGATCAAGGCGCTCAAGCGCGAATTCCCGAATCTCGGGGTGATTACCGATGTGGCGCTCGATCCCTATACCAGCCATGGCCAGGATGGGCTGATCGACGAAACGGGCTACGTCTTGAACGATGAGACGCTGGAAGTCCTGGCCAGGCAGGCGCTGTGTCATGCCCAGGCCGGGGCCGATGTCGTCGCACCATCGGACATGATGGATGGTCGTATTGCCCGTATTCGGGCCGAACTGGAGGGCGCTGGACAGATCTACACGCGTATTCTGGCTTACTCGGCCAAGTACGCCTCTGCCTTCTACGGACCCTTCCGCGATGCGGTTGGTTCGGCTGGCAATTTGGGCAAGGGTAACAAGTACACTTACCAGATGGACCCGGCGAATACCGACGAGGCGCTGCGCGAAGTTGCGCTTGACCTTGAAGAGGGTGCCGACATGGTCATGGTCAAGCCCGGTATGCCATATCTGGACATCGTGCGGCGCGTCAAGGACGAGTTCAAGGTGCCGACCTATGCCTATCAGGTCAGCGGCGAGTACGCGATGCTCAAGGCAGCGGCACAGAACGGCTGGCTGGACGAGAAGGCCTGTGTGCTGGAAAGCCTGCTGGCATTCAAGCGGGCCGGGGCCGACGGCATCCTGACTTATTTTGCACTCGACGCGGCGGAGTATCTGAAGGCCTGAGGTCAGCTTCCAGGATGGATAAATGGCGGCCTTGGCCGCCATTTTGTTTTTCAGGCGCCCGGTGCGCCGGATTGCGACAGGCAAGCGAAATAGAGCATCGGCCATTGTTGTGGCCATTGGGTCAGTGGCTCGCGCGTGAAGCCGCTGCGCGCGTATTGTTCCCAGCGGCCGACGACGTAGCAGCGCAGCAAATTGGCCAGGGCGCCGAAATCGGCATCGGGCTTGAGGTTTTCCTGCGTGGCGGCGATGCGCAGGGCCTGTTTGATGGCCGCTTCGACTTTGTCGAGCAGGGCGTTGATGCGGATTTGCAGGCGCTCGTTTTCATTGACCAGGGCGTCGCCGATCAGGACCCGGGTCATGCCGCGGTTGCGTTGGGCAAAACGCAGGAGCAGGCCGATGATCAGCTCGACTTGTTTGAAGCCTTCGTTTTCCTCGGTGGTGATCTGGTTGATGACGCTGAACAGGCTTTGCTCGACGAATTCGATCAGACCTTCGAACATCTGGGCCTTGCTGGCGAAATGGCGGTAAAGCGCCGCTTCGGAGCAATCCAGTTTGCCGGCCAGCGCGGCAGTGGTGATTTTTTCCCCTTTCGGGGTTTCCAGCATTTCGGCTAGCGTCTGCAGGATTTGCAGGCGGCGTTCGCCCGGTTTTGTCGCCATGTTTCCCCCTCCTCAGATTTCATTTTTGGCCGAAATTTCCAGTCGACCGTAGCATTTTGATAATTGTGTTGCCGAGCGGATTTTAACGTCAACAAAAGGCGACTGGCGTGAGCCAGCGCTCACCCACACAGTTTTCATACCGAGCTTTTTGGCGGTGACGAGGTTGGCCAGACTGTCCTCGATCATGATGCAACGACGCGGGTCGAGGTGCTCGGCGCGGAGCAGGGTGCGGAATCCCGAGAGCATGGGCTTGGGTTGGAAACGCAGGTTTTCGACCGTATAGACGGCATCGAAACAACGGTCGAGGCCGGTTATCTCGAGAATCGCTTCGGCGTAATGCCGCGGCGCATTGGAGAAAATGATCCTGCGGCCGGGCAGCCGGCGTAGCGTGTGGAGCAGGGGCTTGTCGAAGACAACCATGCGCGGCAGGTCGGGAAACCGGTGGGTTTCGCGCAGGAAGTGGCGCGGGTCGGTGTCGTGGTGGCGCATCAGGCCGAGCAGCGTGGCGCCATAACGTTCCCAGTAGCCTTGTCGAATCCGCGTCGCCTCATGTTCGTCGACGCCGAGGTGGTGCTCGATGTATTGGCGCATCGAACGGTTGATGTGGGGGAAGATATGGGGCGTCGCGTTGTGCAGTGTGTTGTCGAGGTCGAACAGCCAGACCGGGTTTTTCATGGCCATTTCCGTTGCGGAAAGGAAAAAGCCCGCTGTCGCGGGCTTTTGGGAGTGCAATCAAGCATCAGTGCGACTTGATCATTGTACCGACGCCATGGTCGGTCAGAATTTCCAGTAGCAACGCGTGTTCGACGCGGCCGTCGATGATGTGCACGCCCTTGACCCCATTGCGGGCGGCATCAAGCGCCGAGCCGATTTTTGGCAGCATGCCGCCGGACAGGGTGCCATCCTCGACCATTTCGTCGATCTGCTTGGGGGTGATGCCGGTAATCAGATCACCGTTCTTGTCGAGCACCCCCGGCGTGTTGGTCAGCAACACGAGCTTTTCGGCCTTGAGGACTTCGGCAATCTTGCCGGCGACGACGTCGGCGTTGATGTTATAGGTCTCGCCATCCTTGCCGACACCGATCGGGGCGATGACCGGAATGAAGGACCCCTTGTCGAGGTGGTCGATCAGGGTCGGGTCGATGGAAACGATCTCGCCGACCTGGCCGACGTCGATCAGGTCGCCCGGGTGGTCCTTGTTTTCCAGCATCAGCTTCTTGGCACGGATGAAGTTGCCATCCTTGCCGGTCAGGCCGACGGCCTTGCCGCCATGCTGGTTGATCAAGTTGACGATGTCCTTGTTGACTTGGCCACCAAGCACCATTTCAACGACTTCCATCGTTTCGGCATCGGTGACGCGCATGCCCTGAACGAACTCGCCCTTCTTGCCGACACGGCCGAGCAGACTTTCGATCTGCGGGCCGCCGCCATGCACGACGACGATGTTAAAGCCGACCAGTTCAAGCAGCACAACATCACGGGCGAAGCAGCTTTTCAGGTGCTCGTCGGTCATCGCATTGCCGCCGTATTTAACGACGATGGTCTTGCCGTGGAAACGCTTGATGTAGGGCAGGGCTTCGGCCAGAACGGCGGCCTTGATGCCGGGGGTGAGGTCTTCAATGCTCATGGCGGGCTCCAAGTGGAATCGCCGCGGATTGTACAAAGAAAAAGGCCGGAACGGGGTCCGGCCTTGTGTGAACGGTGCTGGCGTTAAACGATGCTTAAACGTTTGCTGGTGGTTTCAGTCCGTTTTGGCAGGGTCAGTTCAAGTACGCCATCGTTGAACTTGGCGACGGCTTTGCCATCGTCGATTTCCTGCCCCAGTTGGAACGAACGGGACACCTTGCCAAAGTAACGCTCGGAACGAAGTACGCGCTCACCTTCCTTGGTTTCCTTTTCCTGTTTGACTTCGGCGCTGATCGATATCTGGTTGCCATCGACGACTACATGAATGTCTTCCTTCTTGACGCCCGGCAGGTCGGCATGGATCAGATAGCTGTCGCCCTGCTCCCTGACATCCATCTTGATCGACGGAGGCTGGGCGGGGGTGCCTTCAAAATCCACGGGGCGTACGAAAAATCCGCGGAACAAGTCGTCGAATGGGTCGATTCGGGTAATGTTTGCCATGGTTTTCTCCTTGGTGAATGAAGCTGTCGTGGACCAAATATAGGAGAGGTTTTGGCAGATTCAAGTGCCGGAGCGCCAGCTATTTGCCAGCATGAGAATGGCGTCGCGATTGCTCCATGAAAAGCAGCGCTCGGCAGCCTCTCGCCAGGGAAGCCATTGCCAGTCGCGGTGTTCGTCGGGGGCCGTAACGATGGGCGGTCGATCGGCCAGCTTCAGGCTGAATACATGTTCAACGTTTTGGGTTATTCCTGGGGCGTAGCGGTGCCGCCATTCGCTGAAAATTTCGAAGGTGTTGGTCATCTGCCAGTCAATCAGCTCGCCTAGGGCAGTGTCGATCCCGGTTTCTTCGAGGACTTCGCGGCGTGCGGTGTCGATCAATGCCTCGCTGTCTTCGCGGCTACCCGTCACCGATTGCCAAAACCCTGGGTGGGCGGCTCTTTCCAGCAGGAGCACGTCAAGGGACGCCGTGTGAATGACGACCAGAACGGAAACCGGCTGTTTGTGGCCGGTGGTCATGCCTCGGCAAGCATCGGAATGCCCCGCGCCGGGGCGTCGATCAGTATCCAGAAGGGCGTATGCGCGTTTCGCCTGTCCTCTGCGGCAGCCTGTAAGACCTCTATCAAGGTTGCGAAATCCGCCGGTTGCGATGCGCGCAAGCGGGTTATGCCGTTGATGAACAGAACGTGACCCTTCGCAGGGTGCCAATCGGGATCGGTCAGGCAGTCGTAGAGCGCATCAAAATTGTTGCCATACCAGCTCGGGAAATTCAGCGCGCTACCCAGTTGAAGCAAAACGTCCTGTGTTGAAGTGTGTTTAGCGATGTCGGCCGTCAGTACACACAAATCCGCCTGGTGGGCAGCCATCTCGATGGTGGCCTGTTGTGTTGTTGCCAGGTGAAAGACTCCGGAGGCACTGGCGTTTTCCAGCAGGTTTTCGCTCATGGATGGATCCCTATTCCACTATTTGCCGAAAGGTCCGGTAATGATCGTCGGTGTAATAGTAGCTGTTGTCGCGACTAGCGATGATCCGGCGAGGTCCGCGATCCTTGCGCCACGGGGTTTTTACCGTGTACTCGCGATAGTAGCCACGTGGATGCAGTGGTAACCGTTTTTCAAAGTTGCCGAACACGATCCCATCACGCTCGTAGGGAAACGGGCCACCAGCCTTGATCAGGGCAAGTGTCTGCCGGGCTTCAGCCGGCAAATTTGCCGCGTAAATCGTGTCGACCGCAGCATCGCGCCCGAAGCTGAAACCGAACGCACTCCCGATCGCCAGCCAGGCGACGATCAGGAGGCGCAGGCAAATCTGCATCAGCGTTTAGGTCGGGCTGACTTCGACTTGTGTTTCAACCTTCTGGCGCAAGCGTATATGCAACTCGCGCAGCTGTTTCTCGTCGACGCCGGACGGCGCATCCGTCAGCAAACACTGGGCGCGCTGGGTTTTCGGGAAGGCGATCACGTCGCGGATCGATTCGGCACCGGTCATCATCGTGACGATGCGATCCAGACCGAAGGCCAGGCCACCGTGGGGGGGCGCGCCGTACTTCAGGGCGTCGAGCAGGAAGCCGAACTTGGCCTGCTGTTCTTCCGGACCGATGTTGAGCGCGGAGAAAACCTTTTCCTGCACGTCGGAACGGTGGATACGGACCGAACCGCCACCCAGCTCCCAGCCGTTGAGTGCCAGGTCGTAGGCCTTGGCCAGGCACTTGCCCGGATCGGTGACCAGCAGGTCAAGATGTTCGTCTTTCGGGCTGGTGAAGGGATGGTGGCAGGCTGACCAGCGCTTGTTTTCGTCGTCGTACTCGAACATCGGGAAGTCGATGACCCACAGCGGTGCCCACTTGGCCCCGGTAACGAAGCCCTTCTCGTGGCCGATCTTGATACGCAGCGCGCCGAGGGCGTCATTGACGATCTTGGCCTTGTCGGCACCGAAGAAGATCAGGTCACCGGATTGGGCGCCGGTGCGCTCGATGACTGCCTTGAGCGAAGCTTCGGAAAGGTTCTTGACGATCGGCGACTGCAGGCCGGTTTCGTTGATCTGGGTAACGTCGTTGACCTTGATGTAAGCCAGGCCGCGGGCGCCGTAGATGCCGACGAATTGCGTGTAGGCGTCGATCTCGCCACGGGTCAGCGTGGCGCCGCCGGGAATGCGCATGGCGGCGATCCGGCCACCTTCGCTGTTGGCGACGCCGGCGAAGACCTTGAAGGCGACATCCTTGAAGGCATCAGTGACTTCGGTCAGTTCGAGGGTGACACGCAGGTCCGGCTTGTCGGAGCCGAAGCGGTGCATGGCTTCAGCGTAGGTCATGCGCGGGAAGTCGGGCAGATCAACGTCAATCGCTTCCTTGAAGACGGTACGGATCAGTTTTTCCGTCAGCGCCATGATCTCGGCCTCGCTCATGAACGAGGTTTCGATATCGACCTGGGTGAATTCAGGCTGACGATCGGCGCGCAGGTCTTCATCGCGGAAGCATTTGACGATCTGATAGTAGCGGTCGTAACCAGCAACCATCAGCAACTGTTTGAACAGTTGCGGCGATTGCGGCAGGGCGAAGAACTGGCCGGGATGGACGCGTGAAGGAACCAGATAATCGCGGGCACCTTCCGGCGTCGACTTGGTCAGCATCGGTGTTTCGATATCGATGAAGCCGTTGTCGTCGAGGAAGCGGCGGAAGGCGCGGGAGGTTTTGTAACGCAGCATCAGATTATTCTGCATTTGCGGACGGCGCAGGTCGATGACGCGATGCAGCAGGCGAACGTTCTCGGAAAGATTGTCTTCATCCAGCTGGAACGGCGGCGTGACGGATGGGTT
>VIKE01000031.1:0-47647 GCA_008080565.1 Rhodocyclaceae bacterium
GTCACCTCGCAAGGTTGCGCCGATGCCGGCGTCTGCTATCCGCCGCAAATCCAGCCGCTCAGCGTCGAGCTGCCCGACCCGGCCAGCGCACCGGCAGCCGCGGCAGCCCCGGCCGACGGCGACGAAAGCGGCCAGATCGCCGCCACGCTCAAGAACGCAGGCTTCTGGACCAGCCTCGCCTTTTTCTTCATCGCCGGCCTCGGCCTGTCGCTGACCCCCTGCGTCTTCCCGATGATCCCCATCCTGTCCGGGATCATCGCCGGTCAGGGGCACAAGAATTCCCACGCCCGCGGTTTCGCGCTGTCCATGGCCTACGTCCTCGGCATGGCCGTCACCTACGCCGCGGCCGGCGTCGCCGCCGGCCTGAGCGGCACGCTGATTTCCGCGGCGCTGCAAAACCCGTGGGTGCTTGGCAGCTTCGCGCTGGTTTTCGTCGTGCTCTCGTTTTCGATGTTCGGCTTCTACGAACTGCAATTGCCGACCGCGCTGCAAAGCAAGTTGTCGGAAGAATCCGGCCACCTGCAGGGCGGACGCGGCATTGGCGTTTTCCTCATGGGCGCGCTGTCGGCGCTCATCGTCGGACCCTGTGTTGCCGCCCCGCTGGCCGGTGCGCTGCTTTACATCGGGCAGACCGGCGACGCCGTTTTCGGTGGCGCTGCATTGTTCGTCATGGCCCTCGGCATGGGCGCGCCGCTGATCGCCGTTGGCATCGCCGGCGGTTCGCTGCTGCCGAAAACCGGGCCGTGGATGGAAGGCGTCAAGAAGGCGTTCGGCGTGCTGCTGCTGGCTACCGCCGTCTGGCTCGTTTCGCCGGTCGTCCCGCCGGTGGCGTCGATGCTGGCCTGGGCGGCGCTGCTCATCATTCCGGCCATCTACCTCCACGCCCTTGACCCGTTGCCGCCGCACGCCAAGGGCTGGCACCGTTTCTGGAAGGGCATCGGCATCGTCATGTTGCTGACCGGCGCCGCGCTGCTCATCGGTGCGCTGGCCGGGGGCCGCGATCCGCTGCAACCGTTGGCCGGATTACGCGGACAGGCGGTCGCCGCCGAAGAGAAAAGGTTGCCTTTCGAACGCGTCACCTCGGTGACCGAACTGGAAGCCCGAATCAAAACCGCCGGCAAGCCGGTCATGCTCGACTTTTACGCCGACTGGTGCGTCTCGTGCAAGGAAATGGAACGTTTCACCTTCTCCGACCCCGCTGTTCAGGCCAAACTGGCTGGTTTCACGCTGTTGCAGGCCGATGTCACGGCCAATTCGGATGACGACAAGGCTTTATTGGCCAAATTCAAACTGTTTGGCCCGCCGGGCATTATTTTTTACGATAGCAAAGGGCAGGAAATCAGAGCCGTCCGCATCGTCGGTTTTCAGGATGCCCGGCAATTCCAGAAAAGCCTGCAACAACTTGGCGTTGCCGGCTAGATTTCCCGAACGGATAGTCAGGCGACCGACCGACAACAGCCCGGCAAGCCTTTGGAAAACATGGCCTTTCGGCTAAAATTCACAGGTTATGGAATCTATTGGCCTGATTCGCGATTTTCTCAAGGACCGCCTCGGTGTCGAGCCGGAAAATGTCGTTCCCGGCGCCCTGCTGGCTGAACTTGGCGTCGACTCGCTGATGATGCTCGAACTGATGTTCGAGTTCGAGGACCGCTTCGGCATCAAGCTTTCCCGCGACATAAAAACCCCCCGGACGGTTGGCGAGATGGTTTCGCTGATGGACGGGCTGATTGCCAAGTCAAAGAGCTGAGCGATGAGCCAGCGGCGGGTGGCGATTACTGGCCTCGGATTGGTCAGTCCTTACGGTGGCGACCTCGCTGATTTCTTCACGCGCCTGTGCGCCGGCCAGTCGGCCATCGGCTTCCTGCAGACCGACGATGTACCACGGCCGCTGTCGATGCCCTTCGTCAGTTGTCCCGCTTTCGATCCCGATGTCGCGCTCGGCAAACCATTGGCCAGCATGATGGACCGCTTCGCCCAGTTTGCCATGGCTGCCGCCTTCAGCGCCTGGGACGACGCCGGCCTGCCCCGCAAGGGCGAAGGTGAAGACCGCGACGACTGGGGAGTGGCCTGGGGCACCGCCCTCGGCGGCACGATGGCCTACGAAAAAGGCTACCGCGAGCTGTGGCAGAAGGGCCGTGAACGGCTGTCGCCGCTGACCGTTTTGCTCGGCATGAACAGTTCGGCCAACGCCCACATTTCGATCCAGCTCGGGCTGGGCGGCGTCAGCATGAGCCACACGGTGGCCTGCGCCTCGTCGGCCATCGCCATCGGCGAAGCTTTCCGCCGCGTGCGCAGTGGCGAAGCGACGGTGATGCTGACCGGTGGCTCCGACGTACCGCAAGCCTACGGCGTAGCCCGCGCCTGGGAAGCCCTGCGCGTCATGGCGCCGGGCGATGCCGATACCTCGGCCACCGCCTGCCGGCCATTTTCGGCCGATCGCCACGGCCTGGTGCTGGGCGAGGGCGGGGCGGCGCTGGTTCTCGAAGACTGGGAGCATGCAGTCGCCCGTGGCGCCCGTATTCACGGCGAGATCGTCGGCTACGGCACGACTTGCGACCACAGCCATCTCGTCCGCCCGGAGGCCGAAGGGCAGATCCGCGCCATCCGGCTCACGCTGGCCGACGCCGGGTTGAACGCCGCCGACATCGATTATGTCAACGCCCACGGCACCGCAACGGCCGAAGGCGATCCGGTTGAAGTCGCTGCGCTGAAGTCCGTTTTTGGCGAGCACGCTGCATCGTTGCCGGTCAGCGCCACCAAGTCGATGCACGGCCACATGCTCGGCGGCTCGGCGGCCATCGAAGCCATCGTCACCGTCCTCGCATTGCGTGATGGGTCGATCCCGCCCACCGCCCATCTCGGCCAACTCGATCCGGCCTGTATCGGCGTCGACCACGTCACCACGGCCCGCCACGGTCAGCCGCTGCGCGCCGCGCTCTCCAATTCCTTCGCTTTCGGCGGCAGCAACGCGGTCCTCGCGTTCCGCGCCGTCGACCTGTAACCCCACGGATGTACCGCCATGTCTGAAGCCATTTCCCCGGAAATCATCGAAGCCCTGCTGCCGGAAGTCGCCGAGCTGATCGTCACGGCGCTCAATCTCGACATGCCGCCAGCCGAAATCGAGCCGGATGCCCCGCTGTTCGGCGAAGGTCTCGGCCTCGACTCGATCGACGTGCTCGAAATCGCCCTGGTCATTTCGAAGAAATACGGCTTCCAGCTCAAGTCGGACAATGAGGACAACCTGCGCATCTTCTCGTCGCTGCGCGCCCTGTCGGCCCACATCGCCACCCAACGGACCAAATGAGCCTGTCCCCGGGCCAGTTGCTGCGCGGCCTGGCCGTCGTCGTCTTTCTCGCCGTCTGGGCTTTCCTGGCCCACACCGGCAGCGCCGGCGAAGGCTCCGGCGATCTCTCCGTACTGCTCGGCATCTCCCCGATTGTCGCCGCCCTTGGCCTGCTGCTCTGGCGCAGCAGCCACCCGGCGCTGACCGGCACCGGCATTCTCGCCATGCTCGGCGCGCTGGCCTGGTATTGGCCAACCTTGCGCGAAAACATCGCGCTGCTTTTCTTCATCCAGCATCTCGGCACCAATCTGGCGCTCGGCACCCTGTTTGGGCGCAGCCTGCTCGGCGGCGGCGAAGCGCTGATCACCCAGCTCGCCCGGGCGGTGCATGAAGCCAATCTATCCGAACTCAAGCGCCGCTACACGCGCCAGGCGACGCTGGCGTGGACGCTGTTTTTCCTGGGCAATGCGCTCATTTCGGCCGTCCTCTGGCTACTCGCGCCACACACCATCTGGTCGATCTACGCCAACCTGCTGTCGGCGCCACTGCTCGGCGCCATGTTCATCGGCGAACACATCTGGCGGCTCAAGGCCCTGCCGCCGGACGAGCGGCCAAGCATCACCCAGGTCGTCAGCGCCTACCGCATGCGCAGCCAGCAGAAAGCGTCCGCCGCCGATCTCGAAACACCGCAGCCGCCCGCCAATCCGTCATGAACATGGTTCCACTGCTCGCCCACGGCGACCTCGACGCCGTTTTTGCCTGGTCGGCCGACGGCCCGCTCAGCGTCGGCGACTACCTGGCCGACGCTTACTGGCTGGCCGAACAATTGCCGGCCACCGGTTATCTGCTCAACCTCTGCCACGACCGTTACCGCTTTGCCGTCGGCTTCGCGGCCGGCCTGCTGCGCGGCATGACCAGTCTGCAACCCTCGTCGCAATCAGCGGAAACCTTCCGCCGCCTGCAGACCGAGTACGCCGGGCTGCTTTGCCTGTGCGATGGTGCCGCCGATACGCTCGACCTGCCGCGCCTTGATTTCCCCGAGACTCCCACGGTCAACCGGAAAAATCGGCCAAAAACGAAATCGGCCATCCCCGAATTTCCCGCCGATCATCTTGCCGCCATCCTGTTCACCTCCGGCTCGACCGGCCTGCCGCAGGCCCAGCGCAAGACCTGGGGCAAACTCGTCGCCAACGGCCGTTCGGAGGCCATCGCCCTCGGCCTCGACCGCCAGCCGCACGCCATCGTCGGCACCGTGCCGGTCCAGCACAGCTACGGTTTCGAATCGACCTTCCTGCTCGCCCTGCACGGCGGCTGCGCCTTCTGGGCCGGCAAGCCGTTCTACCCGCAAGACATCGCCGGCGCGTTGGCCGCCGTGCCGCAGCCGCGCCTGCTCGTCACCACGCCTTTCCACCTCTCGGCGCTGCTCTCGGCCGAAATCGACCTGCCGCCCGTCGACCTGCTGCTCTCGGCCACCGCGCCGCTATCGACGACGCTGGCCGCACAAGCTGAAGCTCGCACCGGCGCGCCGATGCATGAAATCTACGGTTCGACCGAATCCGGTCAGCTGGCCACCCGGCGCACCACCGACGGCGCCGCGTGGACCCTGCTGCCCGGCGTCCGGCTCGAACAGGACGGCGACGACACCGTTGCCTGTGACGGCCACGTCGAAGGCCGGGTCGCGCTGTCCGACCTTATCGAACTGCTGCCAGACCAGCGCTTCCTGCTCCATGGCCGCCACGCCGATCTGGTCAACATCGCCGGCAAGCGCACCTCGCTGGCCTACCTCAATCACCAGCTTGGCGCCGTACCCGGCGTCGTCGATGGCGCCTTCTTCCTGCCCGAAGAGGAAGGTCCGGACGGCATCACGCGCCTGACCGCTTTCGTGGTCGCCCCCGGCCTGAGCGCCCGGCAAGTCAGCGTCGAGCTGCGCCAGCGCATCGATGCCATCTTCCTGCCCCGACCGCTCGTCCTCGTCGACCAGTTGCCACGCAACAGTACCGGCAAGCTGCCGCGCGGTGATCTGCAGGCGCTGTACGCCGAGAAAGTCAGCCATGGCGGACGCTGAATATCGCTGGCTGGTCCCGGCCGACCACCCGGCCTTCGCCGGCCATTTTCCCGGCCGGCCCATCGTCCCGGGCGTCGTTTTGCTCGACCGCGCCATCCTGTTCGCCGAAGAAATGCTCGGTAAGCCAAGCCTCAACTGGCAGGTCGGCAACGCCAAGTTTTTCAGCCCGGTCGGACCAGAGGAAGCGCTCACTTTCTCGCTGGTAACCAAGCCAAGCGGGGCCATCGCCTTCACCGTGCGCGCCGCCGAGCGCGACGTCGCCTCCGGCAGCCTGACCGCCACCGCGCCATGAGCCGGAAAGAACCGACCGACGCCGACTGGATGCGCCAGCAGGAACGCAGCAATCTCGCCATCCTCAAGCTCATGGTCTGGATTTCGCTGACCTTCGGCCGCCGGGTCGGCCGCCTCGTCCTCTACGGCATCGCCGCCTATTTCGTCCTCTTCTCGCCGCGTGCCCGCCGCTGCAGCCGCGACTACCTGCATCTGGCGCTCAACCGCTGGGCCGAGTGGTCGGACGGTTTCCGCCACGTCTTCAGCTTCGCGAGCACGATCCACGACCGGATCTATCTGCTCAACGACCGTTTCGACCTCTTCGACATTGAAATCGTCGGCAACGAAGCCGTCCAGAAAGTGGCCGCCGAGCACCCCGGCGCCTTGCTGATCGGCGCCCATCTCGGCAGTTTCGAAGTCCTGCGCGCCGTCGGGCGAGGGCAGCAAGGCCTCAAGGTGGCGATGATGATGTACGAGCAAAACGCCCGCAAAATCAATTCAACGCTTGAAGCGATCAACCCGGCGGCCAGCCAGGACATCATCGCGCTCGGCCGCATGGATTCGATGCTGCAGGCCCGCGACCGGCTCGACGAGGGTTACCTCGTAGGCATGCTGGCCGATCGTGGACTAGGCGACGACGCCACGGTGGACTGCGATTTTCTCGGCAAACCGGCGCCGTTCCCGCTCGGCCCCTTCCGCATGGCCGCCATGCTGCGCCGTCCCGTTTTCTTCATGACCGGCCTCTACCTCGGCGGCAACCGCTACCAGCTGCATTTCGAACCACTCGCCGATTTTTCGCAGACGACGCGTGAAGAACGTGACACGGCAATCCACGCCGCCATGCAACACTACGCCGACCGTCTGACCCATTATTGCCATCTGGCGCCGTACAACTGGTTCAATTTCTTCGATTTCTGGCAGAAAAAATGATCAAACGTCTCCTCGGCTGTCTTTTCCTGCTGGTTTTTGCCCTGCCAGCCTCGGCCGCCTTCGATGTCGGCCAGCTCATGACCGATCTCGCCAAAAACAAGGGCGGCAAGGCCAAATTCACCGAGAAGAAGTACATCTCGCTGCTCGACAAGCCCGTCGTCTCGTCCGGCGAAATGAGCTACACGGCGCCCGACCGGCTCGAAAAACGGACCTTGCAGCCGAAGGTCGAAACCCTGCTGCTCGACAAAGACATGCTGTCCATCGAGCGCGAGAAACAGAAACTCAGCATCAATCTGGCCAACCAGCCCGAAGCGCTGGCCTTCGTCGACAGCATTCGCGGCACGCTGTCGGGCAACCGGGCGGCGCTCGAAAAAAACTACGCCCTGCATCTTTCCGGCAATGCCGACAAATGGGTGCTCACGCTACTGCCCAGCGACCAGAAAATCTCGGCGCTCGTGTTGCGCATCACGGTGAGCGGCAGCCGCGGGCTGGTGCGCAGCATCGAGTACCTGCAGGCCGATGGTGACCGCTCGGTGCTCAACATGGAGCCGATCGAGATCAAATGAGCGCGGCGGCTCGTGCCTTCCTGATCTGGCTGCTGGCCATGCTGGCCGGCGCCGCCGTGGTCTGGAACAGCCATTTTTCGGCCGATATGTCCTTCTTCCTGCCGGGCCGGCCGAGCGCCGCGCAGCAGGTGCTGGTCGATCAACTCAAGGAAGGCGCCGTCACCCGGCTGCTCATGGTCGCCATCGAAGGCGGCGATGCGGCGCAGCGGGCGGCAGCCTCACGCCAGTTGCACGGTCGACTGGAAAAATTGCCCGAATTCGTCAGTGTTCAGAACGGCCAGGCCGGCAGCCTCGACGCTGATCGCGACTTCCTGTTCCGCTACCGCTACCTGCTGAGCCCGGCCGTCAAGCCCGAGCGTTTCACGGTGGATGGCCTGCGCGAGAGCATCGCCAACAGCGTCGATCTGCTCGCCTCACCGGCCGGCATGATGATCAAACCCTTGCTGCCGCGCGACCCGACCGGCGAAATGATCGAACTGCTTTCCGGCCTCAGTTCTGGCGCCCAGCCCAATGTGAGTGAAGGCGTCTGGGCCTCGCGCGACGGCGAACGGGCCATGCTGCTGATCCAGAGCGCCGCCCTCGGCTCGGACACCGACGCCCAGGAAAAAGCGATTGCCACGATCCGCAGCCAGTTTGCCGAGAGCGCCCGCGAGACCGGCTTCAGCGACGCCCGCATCGTGATTTCCGGCCCCGGCGTTTTCGCCGTCAAATCGCGCGAAACGATCAAGAGCGAGGTCAGCAAACTATCAGCAATTAGCACCCTGGCCATCATCGCCGTGCTGCTCTTCGTCTATCGCTCGGCCCGCTTGCTTACCCTTGGCCTGCTGCCCGTGGTCAGCGGGGCGCTGGCCGGCATCGTCGCCGTCAGCCTTGTCTACGGCACGGTCTTTGGCATCACCGTCGGCTTTGGCGCAGCACTGATCGGCGAGGCGGTCGATTACTCGATCTATTATTTCGTCCAGTCCGGCCGGCTCGGCGCGGCCGAATGGCGGGCGCGCTTCTGGCCGACCGTCCGCCTCGGTGTGCTGACCTCCATTTGCGGCTTCGCCGCGCTGCTTTTTTCCGGCTTCCCCGGCCTTGCCCAGCTCGGCCTCTATTCGCTGAGCGGCGTGCTGACCGCCGCGCTGGTCACCCGTTTCATCCTGCCGGCGCTGGCCGGCAACGATCACCCGGTGCGCGACCTGAGCCACCTCGCCCCGCCGCTCAAGCAGGGCATCCGGGTGTTGCAAGGCCTGCGCTGGCCGGTCATTCTGCTCACCCTCGCAGCGACCACTGTCCTCGTCATTAACCGGGATGAGCTCTGGCACCCGAACCTGTCGGCCCTGAGCACGGTCAGCGCCGAAGACTCGGCCACCGACATGGCGCTACGCGCCGACATTGGCGCCCCGGATTCACGCTACATGGCCGTCATCACCGCGCCCGACCGCGAAGCCGCGCTGCAGGCCGCCGAGCGGGCCGGGCAGCAGCTCGACGCGCTGGTCGCCCAAGGCATCATCGGCGGCTACGACAGCCCGGCCCGCTTCCTGCCCAGCCAGGCCATGCAGGCCACCCGCCGGGCCAGCCTGCCAGCCGGCGACGAACTGGCGGCGCGTCTGCAATTGGCGCAGGCCGATTCCCCGCTCGCTGCCAACAAGCTCGCCCCCTTCCTCGACGAAGTCGCCAAGGCGAAAGAGCAGGGTGCCATCACCCGCGAAACCCTCAACGGCACCAGCCTGGCGCTGGCCGTCGATTCGCTGCTCATGCAGCGACCGGACAGCTGGAGCGTGCTGCTGCCGCTGCGCCCGCCAGCCGGCGTCAAGGGCGTGGACATCGACATCGAGCCGGTACGCGCCAAACTGGCCGGCAGCGGCGCGCTATTCATCGACATGAAGTTCGAGTTCGACCGGCTCTACAACGATTATCTCGACGAAGCGACGCTGCTCTCGCTGGCCGGTTTCGCCGCCATCGTTGCGCTGCTCGCCGTCACGCTGCGCTCCCCCCGCCGGCTCGGCGCCGTCCTGCTGCCGCTGCTCCTCGCTGTCATCCTGGTCATCGCCGGCGTCCATCTGGCCGGCGAACAACTGCATCTCATGCACCTGATCGGCATGCTGCTGATCGTCGCCGTCGGCTCAAATTACGCGCTGTTCTTCGACCGGGCCGGCAAGGAACACCGGCTCGATGCGCCGACGCTGGCCTCGATGGCCATCGCCAACCTGACCACCGCCATCGGCTTCGGCACGCTCGCCCTGTCCAGCGTGCCGGTGCTGCACGCCGTCGGCATCACGGTCGGGCCGGGCGCTGTGCTGGCGCTGCTGCTCGCCGCCTGTTTTTCGGAGTGCGAAAGTGCTTGAGGGCGTGTTTCAACCCATTCCCACGGTCAACCCGAAAAAACGGCCAAAAATGAAAACTCACGTTTCACGTGAAACCGCCGCATGAGCGCCGCGCTAAGAACCCTGCGCCATGACGGTGGCGGGGACAACCTTCTCGTCCTGCTCCCCGGCGCCTACATGACGCCCGAGCACTTCGCCGACAACGGCTTTTTCGCCGACGCCGCCGTGCGCCACCTCAAGCTCGACATCGTCGCCGTCGACCTCGGCCTCGACGCCGTGTCGAGCGGTGACGCACTGCCGGCGGTCATCGAGCAGATCCTCGTCCCGGCCCGCGCCAGCTACCGGCAGGTCTGGCTCGGCGGCATCTCGCTCGGCGGCCTGCTCGCGCTGTGCCTCAACGCCGACCATCCCGGCCTCGTCGACGGCCTCTGCCTCATCGCGCCGTACCCCGGCAGCCGGCTGACCACCAACGCCATCAATCGCGCCGGCGGCCTCGATGTTTGGGAGCCGACCGAAGTCGACCTGACCGACCCCGAATTCCGCGCCTACCGCTGGCTCAAGGCGCCACCGGCAGGCTTCCCGGTGTTCGTCGGCTACGGTACGGAAGACCGCTTCGCCGAAGGCATGCGAGACATCGCCAACCGCTTCCCGGCCGCCGCCCGCTGTGCCTTGCCGGGCAACCACGACTGGCCGGTGTGGCGCGATTTGTGGGAACATTTTCTCAACCTTGGCCACTTCGCTGCCTGACATGTCGACGCGCTGGAAACCGACCTTCGCCATCAAAGCCACGCTCGCCGTGCACGCTGCGGCCGCCGTCGGCTGCCTGCTGGCGCCGGCCATCTGGCCGTGGGCGGTCGGCGCACTGGTCATCAACCACGCCATCATCACCACCGCCGGCCTGCTGCCGCGCACGACCCTGCTCGGCCCCAACCTGACCCGCCTGCCGGATGACGCTGTCGCCCGCCGCGAAGTCGCCATCACCATCGACGACGGCCCCGATCCGGAAGTCACGCCGCGCGTCCTCGACCTGCTCGACGCCGCCGACGCCAAGGCCACGTTCTTCTGCATCGGCTGGCGGGCCCGCGAGAACCCGGCGTTGTGCCGCGAGATCGTCGCCCGCGGCCATCGCGTCGAAAATCACGGCGACAGCCATTCGAAGGCCTTCGCCTTCTTCGGCCCCGGCCGCATGAAAGCCGACATCGCCGCAGCGCAGGCCACCTTTGCCGACATCACGGGCCAGACGCCGCGCTACTTCCGCGCCACGGCCGGCCTGCGCAACCCTTTCCTCGACGCCGTCCTGCACAAGCTCGAACTCAAGCTGGCGAGCTGGACGCGCCGCTCCTACGACACGCGCTGCGGCGACGCGGAAACTGTTTTCCGGCGCCTGAGCCGCGACCTCGGCCCGGGCGACATCCTGCTCCTGCACGACGGCCACGCCGCCCGCACACCTGACGGTCAGCCGGTCATCCTCGCCGTGCTGCCGCGCCTGATCACCGCGCTGCGCCAACATTCACTACATTCACTCAACCCCGTCACCTTGCCCGACGCCACCTCATGACCAAGCGTTTCCTGCGCACCCTGCTCGACGAAGCCAGCCGCCCCTTCATCGGCGGCGGCCATTTCGCCTACCACTATTCGCGCGGCAAGCTGTCCTCCGACAGCATCTTCCGCGAGATCCTCAAGCGCGGCCTGTTCCCGGCCGAAGGCCGTTACCTCGACCTCGGCTGCGGCCAGGGCAGCCTGTTTTCCTGGCTGCTCGCCGCCCGCAAGCTGTACGACGCCGGCAACTGGCCGAAGGGCTGGCCGGCCGCGCCCAAGGCCCTGAGCCTGCGCGGCATCGAACTCATGCAGAAGGATGTCGACCGCGCCGCCCGTGCTTTCGGCGCCGATCACCCGGTGCTGCGCATCGAGCAGGGCGACATGACCAAGGCTGATTTCGGCCAGGCCGACGTCATCACCATCCTCGACGCCCTGCATTATTTCGACCACGCCCACCAGAAGGACGTGATCAAGCGCATACGCGCCGCGCTGCCACCGGGCGGCCTGTTCCTGACCCGCGTCGGCGACGCCTCGGCCGGGCTGCCTTACCACCTGTGCAACTGGGTCGACCACGCCGTGACCTTCGTGCGCGGCCATCGCCTGCCACGCCTCTATTGCCGGCCGCTCGCCGAGTGGATCGCCTTGCTTGAAAGCCTTGGTTTCACGGTCGAAACCGACCCGATGAACGACATCAAGCCCTTCGCCAACGTCATGCTGGTCTGCCGCGTTCCGACCTAACGCCATGCGTTTCAGCCGTCCGGCCATCCTCACCGCTTTCCTGCTCGCCACGCTGGCCGGCTGCTCGCTGTTCGAAGAAGGCGAGGAGGAGGGCAGCGCATTGCCGTCCGACATGGCGCGCCGGGCCGATGGCAAGACGGCCACGGCCTGGCCGACTTCGCTGGCCGAAGCCGACGTCAAAAAGCGCATCGTCCGCCTGATTCCCGCCTACGCAAAAGACCGCCAAGGCTGGGCCGACGACCTGCACACCGCCTTCAAGGCGCTGGAAGTGCCGCACGCGACGCAAACCTATTGCGCCGCCATCGCCATCATCGAGCAGGAATCGAGCTTCCAGGCCGACCCAAGCGTGCCCGGCCTGCCCAACATCGTGCGCCGGGAACTCGACAACCGGGCCGGCCGTTACGGCGTGCCGTCGCTGCTCGTCAATGCCGCACTGGGCAAGAAGTCGCCCGACGGCAAGAGCTACAACGAGCGCATCGACGCGCTCAAAACCGAGAAGCAGGTCAATGCGCTGTTCGAGGACATGACCGGCGAGCTGCCTTTCGGCCGCCAGTTGTTCGCCGACTACAACCCCGTGCGCACCGGCGGGCCGATGCAGGTCAGCATCGACTTTGCCACGCAGCAGGTCAAGGAAGGCGACTACCCGTACCCGATGGCGAAAAAGGTGCGCGACGAGGTATTCACGCGACGTGGCGGCGTCTATTTCGGCAGCGCCATCCTGCTCGATTACGAAGTGCCCTACGACAGCATCGTCTACCGTTTTGCCGACTTCAATGCCGGCCGCTACAGCAGCCGCAACGCCGCTTTCCAGCTAGCACTCGGCAAGATCACCGGCAAACCGCTGGCCCCGGACGGCGACCTGATGCGCTACGAAAACGGCCAGCCGGCAACCGTCCCGAGCAGCGTCGAGGAAGCCGCCATCGGCATCGCCAGCAAGCTCGACATGAGCCGCCCGCAGATTCGCCGCGACCTGCTCCTGGAAAAATCTCCGGCTTTCGGCCGCAGTCCGTTGTTCAACCGCGTCTTCGAACTGGCCGAAAAAGGTGCCAAGCCGATGGCTCGTCAGGCCATGCCGCAAATCGACCTGAAAAGTCCGAAAATCAGCCGCAAGCTGACCACCGAATGGTTCGCCAAGCGGGTCGAAGGGCGTTACCGGACCTGTCTTGGCCGGAGCAGCGGCAAGTAGCCGACTGCCACGGTCAACCGGAAATTTCGGCCAAAATCGAAATCAGAAATAGACCTGCGCCAGCGAGTAGGCGACGATGGTCGAAGTGATGACGCCGATCCAGCCGGGAATCATGAAGCTGTGGTTGAGCAGGTATTTGCCGATGCGCGTCGTGCCGCTGCGATCCATGTTAATCGCCGCCAGATCGCTCGGATAGAAGGCGAAGAAGAAGTAGGCGTAGCAGGAGGGCATGAGGCCGAGCAGCAGTTGCGGGCTGAGGCCAAGAGCCAGGCCGAAGGGCAGCATGATGGTCAGCGTCGCCGCCTGACTCTTGACGAAGGCCGAGACGGCGAACATGGCCAGCGCGAAAGTCCATGGAGCGTATTCGACCATGGCCTTGATGTTTTCAACCAGGAAAGCCTCGTTGGCCTTGACGAAGGTGTCGCTCATCCAGGCGATCCCGAAGATCGAGACAACGGCGATCATGCCGGCCGTGAAAACCTCTGACTTGGCAATGGCAGCCGCCTTGACGTCGGCCGCAAACAGGATGAAGGCACCGAAGGCGAGCATGACGAGCTGGACAACGGTGGTCATTGGAATCGGCTTGCCCTTGGCCAGCGGCAGCACACTCGGGTAGAGGGCGAGGACGACGATGGTCAGGATGCCGGTGAAGAACAGCACGACCGACAGGCGGGCCGATGCGGGCAGGGTCTTGTTGAGCGTCGTCACCGATTTTTCGACCGAGGCGCGGAAATCGGGGTCCTGCAAGCGAGCCTGATATTCCGAATCCTTGTCGAGATCGAGGCCCCGATTCATGCTCCAGAAAGCCGCCGCCAGCACGCCGATCAGGCCGGCCGGCAAGGTCACCATGAGGATCTGGGCCAGCGTCACGGGCGCATCGGTCTTCGCCGTCATCGCCAGGAAAGTCGTCACGGCCGCCGCCACCGGGCTGGCCGTAATGCCCATCTGCGAAGCCACGCTGGAAATCGCCATCGGCCGTTCCGGGCGGATTTTGGTCTTCAGCGCGACGTCGGCAATGACCGGTAGCAGCGAATAAACGGCATGGCCGGTGCCGACGCAGACGGTCAGCAGGAAGGTGGACAGCGGCGCCAGAATCGTGATCTGCTGCGGATGCTTGCGCATCACTCGCTCCGCCTGCTGGACCAGCCAATCGAGGCCACCGGCCACCTGCAGCGTCGCCGAAGCGGTGACCACGGCAAGGATGATGAGCATGACGGTGATCGGCGGCTCGGATGGTGCAACGCGGAAACCGAAACTGAGCACCGCCACGCCCAGCCCGCCAATCAGGCCAAGCGCCACCCCTCCGCGCCGGATACCGATCAGGATAGCCGTCAGAACCAAGGCAAACTGAATCCAGAAATCAAACATGGTGTTCCCCTTAAGCAAACCCTTATATGCTGCAGCGCAGCAATTTCAGGTCACTATGCCACAGGGGGATGGGCGACAACAGGCTGCAGACAAGGTAAATCTGGACGGCAGTTGACTTGTATCAGGCAAAGCAGCGCCTGCCACGGTCAACCGGAAAAAACGGCCAAAAATGAAATTGGCGATCAGCGACCCAGCATCCAGCCGGCGATCTGCCCGACCACTTCGCCCTCGATGCCATTGAAGCCGTGATAGGCCATCGCCTCGCACGGATCGCCCCGGCTCATGCCGTCGCGGAAGGACAGCAACTGCTGGCGCGGCAGCCCTTCCAGCCTCTGCATGAGCTTCGGCATGTCGCTGAAGGCGCAATGGCTGCAACCGTCCAGCTCATGATGGGCGACAAGCGTCGGAATGCTCAGCTTGTCGAGCGCCATGGCCGGCACCGCGGGCGCCTTCGGGTCGGTCAGAATGGTTGAGGTTAGGACCAGGCCATCCGGCCCGTCGGCCCGACTCAGGCGTGTCGCCACCGCGGCAATCGACTGCGTTCCCCGGCTGGTCCCGACCAGCCACACCGGCAAGCCCGCTTGCTGGCGCACCCAGGCGATCACCGCCTGGACATCCGCCGCATGCTCAGGCCCCTGGCGGTAGCCGGCCAGAAAGGGTGGCGATTGGCGATCCGACGGCGCGTCGATGACCACTGTCAGCAAGCCCTGATCGACAAACAGCTGTCGGCTGCGAATCAGGAAATTCCCCTTGCCCCAGCCAAATGAACCATCCGGCGCAATCTGCAAACCGCCATGCCCGCCGGCGAAGAGAATGACCGCCGCCTTGGGTGTCGGCGGAGCGAGCACCAGCAGGCGCTGCGTGACGCCGGGGCGGGTTGGGATGTCGACGACCGTGGCCCCGGTCTGGCCGAAAGCCAGAGTAACGAAAAACCACAAGACCAGGCCCCGCCAGTTTTTCAGTAAATGATGCATCTTCATGGCCCATCTTCCCGCGAAAAAATCATAACAAGTCCATGCTCCGATGAGCCTGACGGATTTGCCCGATAGTGTACAAGCCCGAAACAGGCTGGCTGCGCCACAGATAGGCAATCATGCCATCCATTTACAGGCGCCCCCTCTGCTAAAATCCACCTCACCCCATTTCGAGCGCCACCGTGACCCCGCTGCTGCTTTCCGCCTACACCGCCACAACCTGCCTCGGGCGCGGGCTTGATGCCATGCGCGAGGCTTTGCGCAATGGGCGGAGCGGGTTGGTGCCATGCGCGTTCGAAACGGTGCAACTCGATACCTGGATGGGCGAAGTGGCTGCGGTCGACGCCGAAAAGCTGCCGGAAGCCCTGGCCATCTACGATTGCCGCAACAACCGTCTGACGCAAATGGGCCTCGAAACCGATGGCTTCGGCGACCGCGTGCGCGAAGCCATCGCTCGCTACGGCAAGTCACGAGTCGGCGTTTTCCTCGGCACCAGCACGGCCGGCATTTTGCAGACCGAGCTAGCCTATCGTCGGCGCGATCCCGAAACCGGTGCGCTGCCGGACGATTTCCACTACCGCACGACGCACAACTCCTTCTCGCTGGCCGAATTCACCCGCGATTATTTCGGGCTGGAAGGCATGGCCATGGCCATTTCGACCGCCTGTTCGTCGAGCGCCAAGGTCTTTGCCGCCGCTGCCCGCCAGCTTCAACTCGGCAGCATCGACGCGGCCATCGTCGGTGGCGTCGATACGCTGTGCCTGACCACGCTCTACGGCTTCGCCTCGCTGCAATTGACCTCCACCCAGCCGTGCCGTCCCTACGACGCAGCACGCAACGGCATATCGGTCGGCGAGGGTGCGGCGTTTGCCTTGCTCGAACGCTGCGAACAACCGACGCCGGGCTCGGTGCTGCTGCTCGGCACCGGTGAATCGAGCGATGCTTATCACATGTCTTCGCCCCACCCGGAAGGGCTGGGTGCCCGGATGGCCATGGAAGCCGCACTGCGCTCCTCCGGACTAACTGCCGCTGACATCGACTACATCAACCTGCACGGCACCTCGACGCCAGCCAACGATGCCGCCGAGGGCAAGGCTGTCGCCGCGCTGTTCGACCAGCGCGTCCCGTGCAGTTCGACCAAGGGCGCCACCGGCCACACGCTGGGCGCAGCCGGCGCGGTTGAAGCGATCATCTGCGCCCTGACACTGACCGACGGCTTCCTGCCCGGCAGCCCGGGCACCGAAAACGTCGATCCGGCGATTCCGGTCGATTACCTTCTGAAAACCCGGGTGGGCAAAGTCAGTCGCGCCCTGACCAACTCCTTCGGCTTCGGTGGCAGCAATTGCAGCCTGATTCTCGGAGTCGCGCCGTGAGCCGCCCGCTGACTGCCTGGATCGAAGGCATCGGCTTCCTCGCCCCGGGTCTGCCCGACTGGCCGACCGCCCGCGCCGTTTTGCGCGGTGAAGCGCCGTTGACCGTAGCCCCTTCCGTTTTGCCGGCGCCGAGCATCCTGCCGCCGGCCGAGCGCCGTCGGGCCAGCCGCGTCGTCAAGCTGACGCTGGCCGTCGGCCTCGAAGCTGCCGCCCATGCCGGTGCCGATGTTGCGACGCTGGCCACCGTCTTCTCCGCCTCGGGCGCCGACGGCCACAATTGCCACGCCCTGTGCGAGCAACTGGCCACCGACGACCGCCAGATTTCGCCGACCCGATTCCACAATTCGGTGCACAACGCCGCCGCCGGTTACTGGGGCATCGCCACCGGGGCGATGGCACCCTGCCAGGTCATCTGCGCCTACGACGCGAGCTTTGGCGCCGGCCTGATCGATGCGCTCGGGCAGGTTGTTCTCGACCGCCAGCCCACACTTTTGATCGCCTACGACAGCGAATATCCCGAGCCGCTGTTTGCCAAGCGGCCGGTGCCGGACGTTGCCGGCGTCTCGCTTTTACTTACACTGGAACGCAGTGAGCGCTCGCTCGCATCGATCACCGTGACACCCTCCAGCGCTGTCGCCGAGCCGCTGGCCGACGCCGCGCTGGAAGCCCTGCGCGTCTCCATCCCGGCCCTGCGCGCCTTGCCGCTGCTGCAGAAACTGGCGCGCGGCGAAGCCGGCGAGGTCTGTCTCGACTACCTGCCGCCAATGCAACTGCAGGTCGCCATCAGGCCGTGCTAGATCAAAGCTGGATCGCCGCCCACATCCCGCATCAGGGCAGCATGTGCCTGCTTGATGCGGTCAAGGAGTGGTCCGACTCGGCGATCACCTGCGGCGCCAGCAGCCATACCGACCCGGCCAATCCGCTGCGCGCCGAAGGTCGTCTGGGCGCCGCCAACGGCATTGAATACGCCGCGCAGGCCATGGCCGTTCACGGCGCGCTAATTGCCGGTGACGATGCCGCACCACGCCAGGGCTACCTGACCAGCGTGCGTAGCGTCGGCCTGCATGTCGCGCGTCTCGACGACCTGCCGGGCGAACTCGATGTGTGTGCCGAGCGCCTGTCGGGCGACAGCAACAACATCCTCTACCAGTTCTCACTCAGCCACGCCGGCCGCTGCCTGCTCGAAGGCCGCGCCGCCGTGGTGCTTGATGCTGCAGCGCTGGGCTGAGACTTCTACGGTCAACCGGAAAAAATGGCCAAAAAGGAAATGTCATCCTTGAAACCCCGGTGGGATGTGGCTGATGGTGCGCCTGGGTGGGATGGCCGGCGCGAAGCGACGCCGCGGCAGGCTCGTGCCTGCAAGAAGGAGCGACAAAGCCGGGCGCCCGACCAGGTGTGCCAGCGGCCACATAGCGCTATCACCCCATGGATGAGTCTCCTCGGAGGCTCGAAAGCCAGTAATTTCGCAGCAGGTCAGATATGGATAAGCGGTCAACTGAGGGTTCAAGGATGAAAAAACGTGCTCTCGTCACCGGCGGCAGCGGCGGCATCGGTGCTGCGATCTGCAAGCGCCGAGGTCATCGCTGCCGGCGGCAGCGCCGAAGCCGTCGCCTTCGATGTCACCGAGCGCGCCGCAACGGCTGCCGCGCTGGAAAAACTGCTCGAGCCGGGGCCGATCCAGATTCTGGTCAACAACGCCGGCATCCACGCCGACGCCGTCTTCCCGGGCATGAGCGCCGAGCAGTGGCATTCGGTTCTCGACGTCTCGCTCAACGGCTTTTTCAACGTCACCCAGCCGCTGACCATGCCGATGATCCGCACACGTTGGGGTCGTATCGTCAATATTTCATCGATTGCCGGCATCACCGGCAACCGCGGCCAGGTCAATTACTCGGCCGCCAAGGGCGCCTTGCACGCCGCCAGTAAATCGCTGGCGCTCGAACTGGCCAGCCGCGGCATCACGGTCAATGCCGTGGCGCCGGGCATCATCGCCACCGACATGATCGACGGCACCTTCGACGCCGAGGCGATCAAGAATCTGGTGCCGATGAAGCGCGCCGGCAAACCGGAAGAGGTGGCCGATCTTGTCGCTTTCCTCGCCTCGGAAAAAGCCGCCTATATTTCCGGGCAGGTCATCTCGATCAACGGCGCGATGATCTGAGGCCGGCCTTCGGGCCCCGAAAATAATTCACCTTGCATGCGCCGTCCCGATGCCGGATGATCGGATTCGATCCGTCGCCAAGGAGAATCCGCCATGCCCGATTTCTACCCTCGTCTCACCCCGAAAACCTCGCCTGAGGCCAAAGCCAAGGCTCCCCTAGATTTTTTCCAGAACCCTTTGTCGGCTTGGCAATCGTTCCAGATGCCACTGTCCGGCGACGTCACGCAGGCGATCAATCCGTGGTCATGGACCTTTGGCTCAGCGACCAGCCAGCTCGGGCTGGTCAATATCAACCTCGGGCGCAGCGCCAACCCGGAAGTCGAGCAGGAAGTGCTCGATGAAGTCGGCAGCTACGGCAAGCAGCTCGGTTGCATAGGCGATGCGCTGGCGGTGCTCATCAAGCACGTCAAGCTGGACGAACTGGCCCCGGCCGAGCGCGATGCCATCACCAAGCTGCGCTTCCAGCTCGAGGCCATCGAGCAAATCAAGGCCGGCCACCGGACGCCGAAAAAGGTCGCGAAACGCGCCTGACCGCTGTGGTGCAGGGCTAGAATAAAGCTGCCGAAACCTTGAAGGAGGTGTTCATGAATCCCCCAAATGACAGCTGCCTGAGCCTGCACGACGCGGCGCTAACCCTGGGCACCGGGCCGGACGGCCAGCACGATATTGAAGTCGCCCTGGCCCACGCCATCGAGCATGGCGAGCTACACGCCAATGTGAAGCGCTGGGCGACCGAGCAATGGGAAGGGCGGCAATTGCCGGGCAATATCAACCGGCTGGAAACTTTCATCGAGCGCGCCGAACTGGATGCCTGGCAACAACGGCGCCGCCAGCCGGCCTGAACCAATCAGCCGGCGAGCAGTTCGCTGATTTCCTGAGTGCTGGTGGGCCGAACAACGCGGCCGATTTCCTGACCGTCGCGCATGAGGATCAGCGTCGGCCATAACTTGACGCGAAACGAGCGGCCCAGCCGCCGACCGGCACCATCTTCGACCTTGATGTGGCGAAGATCGGGCTGGGCGCCAAGGGCCGTTTCAATGAAGGGCAGGGCACCCTGACAGTGCGGGCACCAGTCGACACCAAATTCGATCAAAAGGGCGCCGGGCAGGGCATCGATTTCAGCCCGGTCCGGTGCGGCTTCTTGGTATTTGGCCACATAGTTCATGCTTGTCTCCTCAGGCAGAACGCAGAATCAGCGATTTCAGTCGGGCCAGCTTCGGGGCGACCAGCGGCACCGTCAGCATGGTGCTGGCAACGGCCATCAACAACAAGGCCGTGAAGGTCTCACTGGTGATGATCCGCTTGTCGAGCAGGATGTTGGCAAAAATGATCATGATCAGCGCCTTGGTCTGCAGCAGCCAGCCGATGATGCTGGCCTCGCCCGGCGCCCATTTGAGGATGCGACCGGCGATCCGGACGCCAATCAGCTTGCCGGCGACCGAGGCCACCAGGAGCAGGGCGGCAGCAATGAAAACGGCGGCACCGCCGACATCCCAATTGGTGCGCAGGCCGGTGGACAGGAAGAAGACCGGCATGAAGACGAGCAGCACGTGGTGGCGCAGGAGGTCCATTTTTTCCTGGTCGAACCACTCGGCTTCCATGCTCGCTCCGGCCAGGAAGGCGCCGACCATGAAGTGCAGCCCGGCCCAGTCGGCGCCAAAAGCGACCACGGCCAGCCAGATCAGCGCGACATACCAGCGGTCACGGGCCGGAATGCGCACCATCAATTTGTGGAACAACCAGGCAGCGATGGCAAAAACGAGCAGGAAGGTGACCTGCCGACCGATACGCTCCCAATCCATGAGAATCAGCGCCAGAACACCCCAGATCGCGATGTCGTCGAGACTGGCGTAGCGCAGGATGCGCTGGCCGATCGGCTGACGCAGGATTTCAAGTTTTTCCATGAACAGGATCAGGATGGGCAGGGCGGTCACCGCACAGGCCATGCCAACGCCGACGACGAATTGCCAGGTCATCGCCTTCTCGCCGATCCAGCCGTCGAAACCGAGCATCAGCAGCGCCGCAGCGCAACCGAAGGCGAGCGGCGTGCCGAGCGCAAGCCCCGCCGTGATGCCGCTCTCGCGCCGATAGGCCCAGACTTTCCGGAGATCGAGCTCGACACCGGCAATCATCACGAAAAGCATGACCGCCCACCAGGCGATGCCGTTCAGCGACTGAATGACGGCCGGATTGAAGACGAACTGGTAGTACTCGGGAAAGGCCCGGCCGAGAACGCCCGGCCCGAGCAGGATGCCGGTGATGATCTGGACGACGACGAGTGGCGCGTAATAGTCGGTGTTGCCCAGTCGCCAGATCAGGTAGGGCACGGTAAAGATGATCGCCATGGCGATCAGGAAGACTTCGGTCGTGTTCATCTCAGGCGACGCAGGATCAGCCAGGGCAGACGTAGCACGAAGCCGATGAAGAGGCGGGTGTGCATCCACGTCAGCAGCGTGTTGTCGCGCAGGTATTTGAAGTGCGAAACGCCGCCCTCTTCGGCCCGGAAATAACGCACCGGGGCGTCGATGTTGAGCGGCTTCACGCCCGCCCAGCACAGGCGGACGACGGCTTCCGGATCAAAATCGAAACGGCGCATGAAACGGTTGGCGCGCATGATTTTGATGAGCGGCTGGATCGGATAGACGCGGAAACCGTAGAGCGAATCGCCGATGCCCATCCACAGCGTTTCAAGATTGGCCCAGCCGTTGGAGACCTTGCGGCCATTGACCCGCAGCGCCGGTGCGTCGGCGGCGAAGACCGGCTTGCCGAGTACCATTTTGTCCGGCTCAGCTTGCGAGGCGGCCATGAAGGCGGGGATCAGGTCAGCCGGGTGTTGGCCATCCGAATCCATGGTCAGGGCGTGGGTGAAGCCGGCGGCGGCGGCCAGCGTGATGCCTTCGAGTACGGCCGAGCCCTTGCCGCGATTTTCGGGCAGGACGATGACTTTCAGGCCTTCATCGCTGGCGGCCATCGCCTGCAGCTTTTCGGCGCTGCCGTCGGTGCTGCCATCGACCACGACCCACACCGGCATCCATTGCGCCCGGGCCGCCTGCACGGTGGCCAGCACCTTGGGACCGGGGTTGTAGCTGGGGATCAGGACGAGATGGGTTTTTGAAGCGACGGGCATGGTGAAAAGGGTGCGGACAGAGGTTCAGGCAGCGATTGCCACGGTCGACCGGAAATTTTGGCCAAATTCGAAATTAAAATAGGCGTCGAGCTCGGCAGTAAATGTCTGGATGTTGGCAGGTGGCGGAAAGCGGCGGCCGAGGCGGACCCGGCAGGTGAGCGGCAGTTCGGGACGACGAAAGAGTGGCCAGGCCTTGCCGAGATACGGGGTGGAAAATTCGATGAGCAGGGTCTGAACGTCGACCTTGCTGCGGTTGGCAATTAGCCCGACGCTCGGCGAGCTGGCGCCAAAGGGGAAATCGAGCGTCCGCGAGCCTTCGGGAAAAATAACCAGATGGGCGCCTTGCTGCAGCTCGTCGCGCGCCCCCAGTATCACGTCGAGTGCCGCATCGTTGCGGATGTAGCGGGCCAGTCGGGCGGCGGCCCCGAACAACAGGTTGTCCATGAGCGCCGCCTTCATGACGCAAACGGCGTTGGGCAGCCGGGAGACGATCATCACCGCATCAAGCAGGGAAGGGTGGTTGGCGGCAACGATGAGCGGCCCCTGGTCGCACAGGCGGTCGATCTCGTCGAGTTCGAAACGGCAGGCGCAGAAAGCACTCAGAATGCCCAGATAAAACCGGAAACCCCATGAAATGACGGCACGGCCAACTGTTTGCCCGAGCTTGCGGGGTAGCAGAAAATCAAGGACCAGCGCGCAGGGCAGCCAGATCAGGCAAAGCACGGCCAGCGCACCCAGGCCGACAACCATGGCCAGATACTCGTAGGCCATCCACAGGGGATTGCCTGCGCGCGGACGATCAGTCATCGACCTTGACGCGGGTCGAGGACTCCCCGAAAACCCAGGTGAAGGCTATGCCGGCGGCGAAATAGTCCTTCTGGCGAACCAGCGGGCTGTTTTCGAAGGTGGCACCGCTCAGGTTGTCGTAACGGACGAAGCCGCCGACCCAGTATTTGGGGAAGCGCTTGGACAGCGCGACGAGATACTGCACCCCGGCGTAGCCCGCCTTGGCCTCGTAGGCCGGACGGTCGGCAGTCGCATACTGCGGGGCGACCGAGTAGTAGTAGGCGTGCTGACGCTTGTCCCCGAACAGCGGGCCGGCCAGCATGCCGAGATTCCAGCCACCCATGCCGGGGATGTCGGTGATGTCCATGTTGAGCTTGGGATGGAAGACCCAGCCGATGTCCTTGGGTGAGCCTTGGACCGTGATGGCGGCGCGCAGGGGCAGCAGCAGTTTAACAAAACGAGCCCGATTCTCGGAACGCCAGAAGGTGACGTCCATTTGCGGCCCGATCTCGAAGGTTCCCTCAAGATCAGGCATGCCGGCGCGCGCCGTGATGTCGTCGCTGCTCACCGGCGGGGCAAGGGCCAGGCTGACCGTCAGGTCGAGCCGGTCGGAGTCGAAGAAACTGCCGCGGATACCCTGGCGGTCGGCCTTCAGAAAATCGCCGTGATAGGTGAAATGCGGCACCGGCATGAGGAAATTGTCGGTCTGGTCCGAGCCGCGATACGACGGGAAACTGAAGGCGGCCATGCCTGCTCCGAGCTCCCACAACGGCTGGTCACCGGCAGCCTGCGCACCGCTTGCCATGGCGACCAGCCCCAGCGCCGCCAGCGCTCCCTTGCTCAATTTTTTCGACATGGCCATCAAGCTTCCTCCAGCGAGTGTGAGGCCATCGCCTCGATTTCCAGCAATAGATCATGTCGGCAGATATCTGCCTGCATGTAGACAATTTCGGCCTGACCAATCAATGGCGCCAGCGTTTCGCGGATGACCCGGAAATCGGCAGCCTGACGGATATAAACGCGGTAGGAAAGATCAGTCAGCGCGTATGGCGCGGTGCGGCATGACCGATTGGCCTCGGCGACGACGGCGGCGATATTGGCCATCGATTCGCGGCATTGTCCGGCCACATCGCCCGATGCCACGGTCTGATGACCGACGATACTGGCCGTGCCGGAAATGAACAGGATTTCCTGAGCCGGTGGGTAAACCAGTGCGCCGCGCGAGAAAGTCGGGCTGCGTGGACCGTAATCGGCCGGGTAGTTGTAGGCGCTGACCTGACGCGGATTCTCGAGCGGAACCGCCGGCGAGGCGCCGGCCATGAAGGCAATGCTCAGCGGGCTGCCGGCCAGACCGATGGCGCAGGCAGCCGGCACGTTGCCGGTGGCGCCGCGATGGCAGTCAAGGAAGGCATCCTGACGGCCGATGTTGAACTGGCGGTAACGTTCCAGACCATCGGTTTCCAGATTGATCGCCGACAGATAGTTCCAGACCCGCCACAGGTGCGGCACTTCTTCAACATCAAGCAACCTGAAAATACGGCGATAGGCCTCCTTGCTGGCCGCCTGCAAGGGCGAACAACCAGGCGATGCTGCAAAATCTGCTTCATCGAGTTCAATCACGCCAAAAAGCAGACCATCCGTGCGCCGCCAGATGATGCCCTCACAGTGACCAGCAATGACCGGCTGATCACTCAACCAGGTTTCATGAATGGCCGCTGAAGTCGCCCCGAGCAACGGGGCAAAAACCCGTTGCACCGGCCAGACCGGGACGGCACCGCTGGGCGGCTCGCCAACCAGGGCACCACCGAGTTCGCTGCCGGTTTCACGTGAAACAGCAGACGGCGAGGAAACGAACTGGAGTGCCACTATGCGTTGTAAACGACCGCGTCGTCGACCTTGCGGATGTTGAAGCGGCGCTGTTTCCAGCCCTTGAAGGCGAGCCTCGGCTGAGTGATGTTGGCGATGTAATAGAGCATCTTGAAAGCAAAGATTGACGACCAGATCGGGGTCTTGCCGAAGATGTCGCCGGCCAGCATCGACAGAACAGCCTCCTTGGCGCGGAAGAAATTACGCGGTCCCATGAAGAATTCACGCATGATCGGGTTGGTCACACGATAGATGAACCACGAGAATTCCTTCGGCCCGTGCTTCATCAGCGCATCGAATTTCTTGAGTGCAGCCGGCGCCTTGGCCGGCGTCTTCAAGCAGGTATCGATGGCCTCGGCGGCGATGACGCCGCTGTTCATGGCGAGCAGCACGCCGGACGAGAACACCGGGTCGATGAAGGCATAGGCGTCGCCGAGCATGACGTAGTTGTTGCCGTGATTGCGCTCGGAAACGTAGGAAAAATTGCCGGTGGCCTCGATCTCGTTGATCAGCTTGGTGTCCTTGAGGCGCTCAGTCAGCTTCGGGCATTGGGCAAAGCCGTCACGCAGGAATTGCTCAAGGCTGCGCTCGCCCTTGGTTTTCATGTAGTACGGCCAGGTCACCATGCCGATGCTGGTTATATCGTTTTGCATCGGGATGAACCAGAACCAGCCGTGCTCGAACCAGAAAATGGTGATGTTGCCCTCGGCCACGCCTTCGTGACGTTTGCAGCCGGTGAAGTGACCATAGATCGCCGAACTGTTGTGCTTGGGGTTGCGGTGCTTGATCTGGAAACGGTTGGCCAGGAAGGTGTCGCGGCCGGAAGCATCGACGACAAAGCGGGCCTGCCACTCGCTTTCACGACCGTCGTCATGCATGGCTCGGACGGTGGCCGTGTTGTCCGGCAGGAAATCAACCGATTTTGCTTTGCAGCCTTCGTGAACCTCGACGCCTTTCTTCGCGGCGTTGCGGATCAGGATGGTGTCGAATTGGTCGCGCTTGACCTGATAGGCGTGGGGCATGGACTTATCCCAGGCTTCGGCGAAGACAAAGACCGACGACATTTCATGGTTCGGCGAAACGAATTCGGCACCTGGCTTGTGCATGCCAATGGCCTTCACTTCCTCGGCGATACCCATCCGCTCGAAGAGCGGCAGATTGGCTGGCAGCAACGATTCGCCGATATGAAAACGCGGGTGGTGCGCCTTTTCCAGAACCACCACCTTGTAGCCTTTTTCGGCCAGCATCGGCGCTACGGTACATCCGGCCGGCCCGCCACCGATGACCAGCACATCGCACTGTTTTCGCTCCACTCCCTGCACTTGTTCCATCATTGAAACCCTTGTTTTGTTCTCTGTGGCGGCGATGAGTTATTTGCCTTTGTAGGTCATGTAGCCCACTGTTTCGGAATGGCCGTCGATCTTGCTGACGCTTCCCTTGGCCCAATACACGTAATAGGGGCCGAAACTCGACCACCAGTAGCGCCAGTAGGGACCATCCAGGCGCGGATTTTCATTGGTTTGCGGATGGCCGACCGCCATGATGACCTGTTCCTTGGTCATGCCTTTCATGAGCTGGCCCTTGGTGATCGCATTGCGCACGGCTGGCGAAAATTTCGCCATCTTCACTTTCGGGTCGGCGAGCACCACCATCTTGCTGACCCATTGTTCGGTCGTTTCTTCGGCCCGACCGTAATCATGGCCGAGGCGATACGGCTTGCCTTCGACTTCGATGTTGGCGCGATAGCCGTCAATCTTCAGAACCTTGATCGGCGTGCCGACCGGAATGAATGGCAATTGGGCCAGATTCGAATCGCTGATCCAGTCGCCCGAATAGTGCAGGTTGCAGCAGGCGTAACCAGTACGCACCGCGTTATCCTTTTTCACCTCGGCCGTCGGCGTGCCGTCTTCCGGCCTGGTTTCGTTGCCCTTGCAGGCGCCCAGCGCAACGACGACGCAGGCTGCCACGGTCAACCGGAAAAAACGGCCAAAAATGAAATGTTCCTTCATGTCAGCGTTCCCCAATGCCCATGACGAAAGAGGGGCGATTATACCGCTGCCTGTACGGCTGGCGGCGTACAGCATGCCGAAGCTTCATAGACAACCGGAATGATCTGCTTGGCCGCATCGCGCCGGGTCAACTTGACCGGCGACAGGGAGACGATGTTGTCGATCAGCAGCTCAGTCGATAGCTGCGGCTTGAGGCCGAGCGGCTGGCGTGGATGCAACTTGAATTCGCGCGCCGCCTTTTCCAGTTGTTCCTTGTTGGAACTGAAGTAACGCGCGGCGGCGATGGTTTCCGGCAAGTGCTTGAGCACGTGCCAGAGGCTCCAGCGATGCTGCCACAAACGCTTGGCAAAACGGCGCCGATAGCCCTTGCTGTCGTAGAAGCGTTTGACGTGCCAGTTGTACAGCGCGTCCATCTCTTCGCGCGACTTGAAACCTTCCGGCAGATAGACAAAATTCAAGCAATTCATGAGCCGCCAGTCCTCGATGAAATCGCCGGTCGGATCGTTGATACACTCATCCCAGATCGGCGCCCCGTGCAGCGGGCTGAACTTGGTCATGTTCATTTCATCGAGTTCAAGCGAGAGGATGAAATCGCTGGTCGTCCGCACCGTTTCCGGCGTCTCGCCCGGCATGCCGAAAATGAACAGGCCCTTGGCGCGTAAGCCAGCAGCGTGGATCGAACGGACGGTTTCGCGCACCGCTTCCAAGGTCACGCCGGCCTTGTGCCGTTCCATCATTTCCGGATCAGCCGATTCGATGCCGATCGACACCATGAGCGCTCCGGCCTTCTTGAGTTTGGCCAGCATTTCATCCGAGGTATGGCCGGCGCGGATCGCGCAGTTGAACTGCATGCCGAGCGGGTTTTCGATCAACAGGTCGCAGAGATCGAGGACACGCTGTTTCTTGGCCGTGAACAAGTCGTCGTACATGTTGATGTGCCAGACACCGAAGTTGTCCCGCAAATACTTCATGTGATCGTAGATATATTGCGGCGAATTGGTCTTGTAGGCCCGCTCGAAAACCGTCCGGTCGCAGAACGAGCAGGTGTAGGGACAACCGCGCGAGGTGATCATCGTCGCGCCGTAGCGCATTTCATAGGCAAACAGCGGCAAATGATAGGCGTGCGGAAAACCGGCGAGTTTTTCGTATGCCGGGAAGGGCAATTCATCGAGACTGGTGATGCGGTCGCGGCGCGGATTGGCGACGATTCCCCCGGCGTCGTTGCGCCAGATCAGGTTACCAATCGTCGCCAGCGGCTTGCCATCGGCCAGTTCGAGCATGGCGCCTTCGCCTTCGCCGATGACCAGATAATCGATTTCCGGGAATTTTTCGAGGATGGGCGCGCCCAGTGAAGAAACATGGACGTTGCCAAAAACGATCTTGATTTCCGGCCGACGCTCGCGGATATAGGCGGCAATCTCGAACGCATCCATGAAGCCCGAAGTCGTTGCCGAAAAACCAACCATTTCCGGATCGGTCGCCAGCACGATTTCGGCATTTTCAGCGGTGGTCGGTGGTGCGTAAGGGCCTAGGCAATCGTGCAGTTGCACGCTATGACCAAATTTTTCCAGCCAGCTGGCCAGTTGCATGATGCCGATCGGCGGCATCCGATTGGCCAGTACCGAAAAATCGGGTTGGCCAGGGACAAAATTGAAGCCAGCTGGGTGAACAAGCGTGATACGCATTGGTTTTCCTCAAACGAAGTGGCTAAATTTTATTAGAAAATGCTGACGCACTTCAGTTCCGGAAAAAGTATTACAAAAGCCTGAACGTATCCCAGGTAAATTTCACGATCAAGACAGCGACGGTAACGAGAAACAACTGTCGAATGAAACCACTGCCATGCTTCAAGGCCAGCCGTGTACCGATTGCCGACCCCGTGACATTGGCCACGGCCATTGCCGCAGCCAGCAGCGGTAAAACATGGCCGTGTGGCAGGAAATAGCCAAGCGCTGCGAGATTGGTTGCCACATTGACTACCTTGGCGCCAGCCGAGGCATGCAGGAAATCAAAGCCAAAGAAGCGGACAAACAGAAATATCAGGAAGCTGCCAGTTCCCGGTCCGAAAAAACCATCATAAAAACCAATGATTGCGCCGAGGAAAACAGCTAAAACAAGTTCGCGATGGCCAGCATGGGTTGGTTTGTGAATCAGGCCGAAATTCTTGCGTTTTAGCGTGTAGACCGCAGCAATGATCAACAACAGCAGGATAAGTGGCCGAACCACGTCCTTTGGCAGCCAAGCAACTACAGCAGCGCCGATATAGGAAAAGACAAAAGCTGCAAAGGCTGCCGGCAGGATGGTTCCCCACGGCATTACAACCTGCCGGGCATAGCGCCAGGTTGCGTTGGCAGTTCCAAAAACGCTGGCGACTTTGTTCGTGCCAAAAAGTGTCGCTGCCGATTCTCCTGGATGGATGGCAAACAGAGCAGGAATTTGAATCAATCCCCCACCACCAACGACCGCATCAACGGCACCAGCCATCAGGGCAGCAAACAATAAAACAGCTATTTCCGGTGTGATGAAGTCCAAGTTATGAGTCCAGATTTCAAGATAGTGTGGTGTATAGGGTTTTTGATAATAACTATATGTAAACCAACTACTGAGAATAACTTAGCAACAAGTCTGTGGATAAATTTAAATTATGTTTTATTTTCATATACTTGAATATGGCTTTTCTCGCTTGGTAACCTACTGGCTTGCCTGTGGATGGATTCCGGATAGTTTTTCGTTTTTCGGAAATAGCCGACTTGCCCACAATCGCTGGACAGCTTGTACACAGGCTTATCTACAGGCTTAAAACAGGCAATCCAGGCAGAACTATGACCGATACTTTGCCCCAGAAATGCAAAACCCGGCACGCGGCCGGGTAGGTTTTTACATGGTAATTATGGAAAACGACTCGTAGCAGCGATTTTTGAACTATCGCGCTACCCTATTCAACGTTTGTCTGTCTCCGAAGATGGGTCATTCAGGCGATCAATCTCGTTGTAGGCAATGATCTGACTGCCAGCACCATCAAAGGTGGATGGTGATTGAACCTGTTTTCTTTCCGGCAGGATGCTTTTCAGAAAATCTTCGGTAAGAAACTCCAATGGATCGCGGGGACCCAGAACATATTCGGATCGACGGGCAGTGATTACGACAAACGACTCCGCTTCGATCTCATACGCTGTCAGGTACGAAGTCCGGATTATCGACGCTTGCGGAAAGCGGGGGTTCGAACTCGCTACTTCACCTTCAATACATGCAAGGTACTGACCATTTTCCGGCGCTTTCGCGTGAATTATTTTCCAATGGTTGAGTACGTTTCGAGTATTCATTTGAAAGTCATGAAGTGATTGTTGTCTATTTTCCGATGCAGAACCGACTGAAAATAACGCCCAACAGGTCGTCGGCGGTGAACTCGCCGGTAATCTGGCCCAGGGACTGTTGAGTCAGACGGAGCTCTTCGGCAAAAAGTTCGAGTGCAGGAAAAGTGCTTTCGACAACATTTCGAGCGGCGGCAATATGTTCCTGCGCATCCGACAAGGCACGCAGATGACGTTCACGGGCAATGAAAACGTCTTCCGCCTGATGCCACCCGGCAATGCGCAGCAACTCCTGACGCAGCAGATCTATTCCATCTCCGGAACGCGCTGACAGTGAGATTGCCGTGGTATCCGGCTCATCGTGTCGTTCGGCCTGGGCACCCGAGAGATCAATCTTGTTGTAAATAGTGACCCGTTTCAGGCGCTCCGGCAGACGGGAAAGTATTTCCTTGTCGGCAGCGGTGACGCCAGTTCTCGCATCAACCAGCAAGAGAACGGCATCGGCACGTTCTATTTCCTGCCAGCTGCGGGCAATGCCTATTTTTTCAACCTCGTCTTCGGTCTCGCGAAGACCAGCAGTATCAATAATGTGTAGAGGAATACCTTCTATTTGAATGGTCGACCGCAGCGCATCGCGAGTGGTGCCGGCGATCGGCGTGACAATGGCCAGATCGTCGCCAGTCAGCCGGTTGAGCAGCGAGGACTTGCCGACGTTGGGTTGCCCGGCCAGTACGACATGCAGGCCGGATTGCAGTAGTTTTCCCTGGCCGGCGCGGTCGAAAATCTCGGCCAGCTTGAGCCGCAAAGTTTCGAGACGACCAAAGGCATTGGCCGCTTTGAGGAAATCGATGTCCTCTTCCGGGAAATCGAGCGTTGCCTCGACCAGCATGCGCAGGTTGATCAACTCGTCGTTCAGTTGGCCGATAGCCCGCGAGAACTCGCCTTGCAGCGAACGGACCGCAGAACGGGCTGCGCTGCTTGTGGCGGCATCAATAAGATCGGCGACGGCTTCGGCCTGGGCCAGATCCATTTTGCCGTTCAGGAAGGCACGACGGCTGAATTCGCCCGGTTCGGCCAGCCTAGCCCCGAGATCGAGACAGCGGCTGAGCAGCATCTGCATGACGACCGGGCCACCGTGGCCCTGCAACTCGAGCACGTCTTCGCCGGTAAACGATTGGGGATTCGGGAAAAACAGCAGTATTCCGCTGTCGACCGTGGAACCATCGGCTGCCTTGAATTCAGCCAACGTCGCGTAGCGCGGTTTGGGTATTTTTCCGGTCAGCGCAAAAGCAAAGGGCAGCAATTTGCTGCCCGATACGCGAATGACGCCGACACCACCACGGCCTGGGGCCGTAGCGATGGCGGCGATGGTGTCTGCGGGCTTTACACCACTCACACCTTAGGCTTTCGCGTCGTTGGCAGCCTTGCCGCCAGCGTCGATAACCCGCGTAATCTGCCACTGCTGGGCAATGGAGAGCACGTTGTTAACGACCCAGTAGAGGACCAGACCGGCCGGGAACCAGAAGAACATGAAACCGAAGATCAGCGGCATGGCCATCATGACCTTGGCCTGGATCGGATCCGGCGGCGTCGGGTTAAGCTTGGTTTGGACGAACATCGAGACCATCATGATGACCGGCAGAATGTAGTACGGGTCAGCCGAAGCCAGATCCTTGATCCAAAGGATCCACGGAGCATCGCGCATTTCGACTGCACCGAGCAGCACCCAGTAAAGAGAAATGAAGACCGGAATCTGGACCAGAATAGGCAGACAGCCACCAAGCGGATTGACCTTCTCCGTCTGGTACATCTTCATCATTTCCTGGTTCAGGCGCTGCTTGTCGTCGCCAAAACGCTCTTTCAACTGCATCAGGCGCGGCGTCAGAACTTTCATCTTGGCCATCGACTTGTAGGAAGCGGCCGACAGCGGGAAGAAAATGGCCTTGATGATGATGGTCAGAATGACAATCGCCCAGCCCCAGTTGCCAACCAGCTTGTGGATCGCTTCGAGCGCCCAGAAAATGGGTGCAGCAACAACAGTCAGCCAGCCGTAGTCGACAACCAGATCAAGTCCGGTAGCTACTTCCTTGAGGGCAGACTGTTCCTGCGGACCGGCATACAGGCTGACCGAAGTTTCGCCCTTGGCCCCCGGTGCGATCTCGGCAACCGGCACAATGACGCCAGTCTGGAAGACGTTGCTACCTTCAACCTTGCGCATGTAGAACTCGCGCTGGGTCTTTTCCTTCGGTACCCAGGCGGCTACGAAGTAGTGCTGGACCATGGCCAGCCAGCCGTTGTCGGCTGTCTTGGCAAATTTGGCCTTGTTGTCAGCAATATTGCCAAAATCGATCTTCTGATACTTCTCCGCGTCGGTATAAACCGCCGGACCGGTAAAGGTCGAGACCATCTTGGTTTCGCCCGCCGGCGCCACATCGTCACGCTGCAACTGGTAGTAGGCATGCGGAGCGATGGCCTTGTCGCTGCCATTGGCAATTTCCCAGGCAATATCAACCTGATAGGAGCCACGCTTGAAGGTCAGGATCTTGGCAACCTTGATACCGTTCTGGTCCGTCGATTCCAGACGCAGTTTCAGCTCGTTAGCACCGTCAGCCAATGTCGTGGCGCCTTCGACACGCTTGAAAACCGAACGATGGGTCGGCAAACCTTCGCCAATCAGGCCGGCCTGCGCCAGATACTGGTGTGCCGGGTCGAACAGGACAAAGGTCTTGTCCTTGTTGTCATGTTCCTTGTATTTCAGGAGCTCAAGACCGACCAGATCGCCACCTTGGGCGGAAATGGTTGCCTTCAGCAGATCGGTGGTCACCGTAAAAGTCTCGGCGGAAGAAACCGGTGCTGAAACTGCAGGGGTGATGGGAGATGCCTTGGCCTGCAGCGAAGCAGACGGTGTTGGGGCAGCGCTGCCAGCAGGGGTTGTTGCTACCGCATCGGCGGTCGGCTTCGGCTGGTTGTATTTCTGCCAGTTTTCCCAGAGCATGAAGCTCGAGAAAGTGAAGATCATAACCAGTATCAGGCGTCGAGTATCCATGAACAACCTACAAAAGAATTCTTGAATCAGGGTACAGGATCATACCCACCAGGATGCCATGGGTGGCAACGGCCGACTCTTTTCAAGCCTAGCCAGCCACCCCGGAAGGCGCCATATTTCTGTACAGCTTCCACCATATACGCCGAGCAACTCGGCTCATGTCGGCAGCTGCGCCCGAGAAACGGACTGATTGCGTATTGATAGACGCGAATCAGACCAATCAACAGGTGCTTCATCATTCTTCCCGCTTCGGCCGTGGCCGTTGCAGTTTATTCAGCAGGGCAAGGAAATCTTCAGCCAGCAACTTGCCGTCGAGCGGTGCCGGTTTTGCTGCCAGCCGGATCACCAGATCGACTGGTGGCAAGCCTGCCAGTCGCAGACGGAACTGCTCGCGAACCACGCGCTTGACCTTGTTCCGATCAACCGCCCGTTTGAGCAGTTTTTTGGCGACGACAAGACCCAGACGTGCTTCGGTATTTCCTTCGGGGCGTGGCTGATAATGCAACATCAGCAGCTTGCCTCGAATTGCCCTCCTGAAACCAAAAACGGATGAGAACTCATCCGTTTTTGTCAGGCGATAGCGTCGGGCGAAGGTTTGTTCCACCTCGCCGAACGTCCGGTTTATACGGCCAGACGCGTGCGACCCTTGGCGCGGCGAGCAGCAATGACTGCACGGCCACCCTTGGTGCGCATACGGACCAGGAAGCCATGGGTGCGCTTGCGGCGCACGACCGACGGTTGATACGTGCGTTTCATGTTGTTGTCCCTTGATGTGCGAAGAAAAACGCGTGATTACACCTTGTTTGAAGGTGCTTTGTCAAGATCAATTATTTTTCAAAGCTGTGAATAACTTCCCGGATGGCGGGTAGAATCTTGGCTTCGCTGGTCTCCGTCCGGTCATCAGCCTATTCAAAAAACGGTTTTTAAATCAAGTATCTAATAACCGCCATCGAAGTCAAAATCGAATGCGCGGGGAGGAGTGTTTTCGTCAATGGCCGGTTTCTGGGAATCCTGTTTGCAGCGCTTCGAGCAGGAATTGCCCGCGCAGCAATTCAACACCTGGATCAGGCCATTGCGGCTCGAAGGCGAAACCACGGCTCTGGACGACGGCTTGCGTCTTATCGCGCCGAACACTTTCATTTTGAAGTGGGTACGTGACCGCTATCTGACCCGCATTGAAGAATACAGCCGGAGCTTTTTCTCCGGCCCGGTCAGTATCGCGCTGGTTATTGGCAGTGGAAAAACAGCCAGCCGGGTTGAAACCGGCGGCGATACGGGCGAAAAATTACCTGCCAAACCGGTTTCAGGCAGCGAAAAGAAAGCATCGGCGCCCGAGAAACCACGCGCCAAGAGTGGCAATTACGAAAAGTCGCGGCTGTTTCAGTCCTTTACCTTCGACAATCTGGTTGTCGGCAAAGCGAATGACCTGGCACGTGCTGCTGCTGTTCAGGTCGCCAACAACCCTGGTGGCGCCTACAACCCGTTGTTTATCTATGGTGGTGCCGGCCTCGGCAAGACCCACCTGATTCACGCCATCGGCAACGCCATCGTCGCCGAAAACCCGGAAAAGATCGTCCGCTACGTTCATGCCGAGGATTACTACTCGGATGTGGTGCGGGCCTACCAGCAAAAATCCTTCGACACGTTCAAGCGCACCTATCGTTCGCTCGATGTGTTGTTGCTCGACGATGTCCAGTTTTTCAATGGCAAGAATCGTTCGCAGGAGGAGTTCTTCTTCCTGTTCAATGCACTGATCGAGGCTCGCAAGCAGATCATCATTACCTGCGACACCTATCCGAAGGATATCAACGGACTCGATGATCGGCTGGTCACGCGCTTCGACTGGGGCCTGACTGTCCAGATCGAGCCTCCGGAACTGGAAATGCGCGTCGCCATCCTGAAGAAGAAGGCGGAAGCGGAAGGCATTCATCTCGACGATGAGGTTCCGTTCTTCATTGCCAAGCATTTGCGTTCCAACGTGCGCGAACTTGAAGGCGCATTGAAGAAGGTGCTGGCCTATTCGTCCTTCCATGGTCGGGCCATTGCGCTCGACCTGACCAAGGAAGCGCTCAAGGACGTCATTGGTTCGGCCCGCAATGTCGGCATCGACAACATCCAGAAGACCGTAGCCGATTATTACAAGATGAAGGTTGCCGAGCTGTTTTCGAAAAAGCGCACTCGCGCCATTGCCCGGCCGCGTCAGGTTGCTATGTGGCTGTGCCGGGAAGTGACCTCACACAGTTTTCCGGAAATCGGCGATGCCTTCGGTGGCCGCGATCACACCACGGTCATTCATGCCGTCAAGACCATCGATGCTTTGCGCATCAAGGAAAATGAACTCAACCACGACCTGCATGTGTTGCTGCAGGTATTGAAAGGATGAGGTTGTCGATAAGTCTGTGGAAAAGCTGTGTATGAATTGTGGATCATATGGAATTACCCACTTTGTGGGAAAATTGTCCGGATTTCACCCACAGGCAATCCAGTTGTTTTCGCAGACCGTAAAATTTGATTCAAACATCTGAAATTAAACAATATTTTTCAGTTATTCACAGAATTGTTCCCGATATAGTCTACTTAGGAATTTAATTTATGGTTCTTATCAAAACCCAAAGAGACACGCTTCTGGCCCCGCTGCAGTCGGTATCGGGAATTGTCGAGCGTCGTCATACGCTGCCTATCCTGTCCAACGTCTTGCTGGAAAAGAAGGGTGATCGCCTGACCTTGCTGGCCACCGACATCGAAATTCAGATCACCACGAGTACCGAAGGTGCTGGCGGTGATGGCGATGGCGCCGTAACGGTCGGTGCCCGCAAGCTGCAGGAAATCCTGCGTTCCCTGCCGGATACCACCGAAGTCAGTCTGGTTCTCGAAGACAAGCGTCTGCTCGTGCGCGGCGGCAAGAGCCGGTTCAGCCTGCAGACCCTGCCGGCCGATGATTTCCCGCGCATGACGGTCAACGAAGGCGAAACCAAACAGTTTTCGATGTCGCAAAAGGCTTTCCGCCAGCTGATCAGCAAGACCCAGTATTCGATGGCGGCACAGGACGTGCGTTACTACCTGAACGGTCTGCTGCTGCTGGTCGAAGGCAAGGAACTGCGTGCCGTGGCGACCGATGGTCACCGCCTGGCTTACGCCAGCGTCGAGATCGACACCGATCTGCCGCGTCAGGAAATGATCCTGCCACGCAAGACCGTGCTCGAATTGAACCGTCTGCTGCTCGATAACGATGATGCGCTGAACATCACGTTAACGCCGAATCAGGTGCGCTTTGCTTTCGGTTCCGTGGTGCTGGTTTCCAAGCTGATCGATGGCAAGTTCCCGGATTACGAACGTGTCGTACCGGCGACCCTGAAGAATCACATGAAGGTTGGTCGTCAGACCCTGATGCAGGCCATGCAGCGCGCCGCCATCCTGACCAACGAAAAATTCCGTGGCGTTCGTGTTGTTCTCGGTGAAAACAGCCTGAAGCTGATCGCCGCCAACGCCGAGCAGGAAGAGGCCGTCGAAGAAATCGAAGTTGATTACACCGGCGACGTCATCGATGTCGGCTTCAACGTCGGTTATCTGCTCGACGTGCTCAACAACATCCACACTGAAGAAATCCAGTGGAGTTTCAACGACGCCAATTCCAGCGCACTGATTACTGTCCCCGGCAACGACCGCTTCAAGTATGTCGTGATGCCGATGCGCATCTGACCGACCAGGCAACAACCCAAGAAGGCCTGCCCAGCCGGGCAGGCCTTTTGCAGTTTCACGTGGAACCAAAACAATGAGTGAAGAGAACGTCCCGCAACCGCAAGCCGAGTCACCCGCCTATGGCGAAGCCAGCATCCAGATCCTCGAAGGCCTGGAGGCTGTCCGCAAGCGCCCTGGCATGTACATCGGCGATACCTCCGACGGTACCGGTCTGCATCATCTGGTCTTCGAAGTCGTCGATAACTCGATTGACGAAGCGCTGGCCGGGCATTGCGACGACATCATCGTCACCATTCACACCGACAACTCGATTTCCGTCATCGACAACGGCCGGGGCATTCCGACCGGCGTCAAGATGGATGACAAGCACGAGCCGAAGCGCTCGGCAGCCGAAATCGCGCTGACCGAACTGCACGCTGGCGGCAAGTTCAACCAGAACTCCTACAAGGTGTCCGGCGGTCTGCATGGTGTTGGCGTTTCTTGTGTCAATGCGCTGTCAAAGTTCCTGCGCCTGACCATTCGCCGCGACGGTAAGAAGCACTTCATGGAATTTTGCCGTGGTGTGCCAGTCGACCGTAGCATCGAGGTCCGCGACGGCTTCGAAGTGTCGCCGCTGAAGATCGTCGGCGAAACCGAAAAGCGCGGTACCGAAGTGCACTTCCTGGCCGATGAAGAAATCTTCGGTCACGTCGAATTCCACTACGAAATCCTCGCCAAGCGCCTGCGCGAACTGTCCTTCCTGAACAACGGCGTTTCCATCAAGCTGGTCGATCAGCGTGCCGGCAAGGAAGAGCTTTTTGCATTCGCCGGCGGCGTGCAGAGCTTCGTCGAATACATCAACCGCACCAAGTCGGTCCTTCACCCGAATATCTTCTACTCGGCCGGTGACGCCAAGGTGGGTCAGGGTGCTGCCGATTCCGCCATCACCATCGGCGTTGAAGTGGCGATGCAGTGGAACGACTCCTACCAGGAACAGGTGCTCTGTTTTACCAACAACATTCCGCAATCGGACGGTGGCACCCACCTGACCGGTCTGCGTGCCGCGATGACCCGGGTCATCAACAAGTACATCGACGAAAACGAGATCGCCAAGAAAGCCAAGGTCGATATCGCCGGTGACGATATGCGCGAAGGCCTGGCCTGTGTGCTGTCGGTCAAGATGCCCGATCCGAAGTTCGCCTCGCAGACCAAGATGAAGCTGGTCTCGTCGGAAGCCCGCGCTGCTGTCGAGGAAGTCGTCGCCCAGAAGCTCGCCGACTTCCTGCTCGAACGCCCGGTCGATGCCAAGATGATTTGCGGCAAGATCGTCGAAGCCTCGCGTGCCCGCGAAGCCGCTCGCCGTGCCCGTGAAATGACGCGCCGCAAGGGCGTGCTCGACGGCGTCGGCCTGCCCGGCAAACTGGCCGATTGCCAGGAAAAAGACCCGGCGCTGTGCGAAATCTACATTGTCGAGGGTGATTCCGCCGGCGGCTCCGCCAAGCAGGGCCGTGACCGCAAGTTCCAGGCGATCCTGCCGCTGCGCGGCAAGGTGCTCAACGTCGAGAAGGCACGTTTCGACAAGCTGATCTCGTCCGAGCAAATCGTCACGCTGATCACCGCGCTCGGCACCGGTATCGGCAAGGACGACTTCAACGTCGAGAAACTGCGTTACCACCGCATCATCATCATGACCGACGCGGACGTCGACGGTGCGCACATCCGTACCCTGCTGCTGACGCTGCTCTATCGCCAGATGCCCGAGCTGATCGACCGCGGCTACGTCTATATCGCCCAGCCGCCGCTCTACAAGGTCAAGCACGGCAAGACCGAGCGCTACCTCAAGGACGACCTCGAATACAACCAGTTCCTGCTCAACATGGCGCTCGATGAAGCCGCCCTGACGCCGCGCACCGGTGTCGAGCCGGTTACCGGTCCGGCGCTCGAAGGTCTGGCCCGCTCCTGGCTGGCCACCGAAGCCGTCATCGATCGCCTGTCGCATCTGATCAATCCGGAAGTCCTGCAGTCCATCGTTCGTCACAACCTTGCGGTCGACCTGTCCAGCGAAGAAAAAACGCGGGCCAGTGCCGAGCTAATCGCTTCCTACATCCCGGCCGGCACGCGCATGGTGCCGAAGTACGACGACATCCAGGAACGCTGGACACTGCGCGTCGAACGCATGCACCACGGCAACCTCAAGGTTGGCCTGATCGACGAAGATCTGCTTTTGTCCGGCGACTTCATGCAGCTACGCCGGACGGCCGAGACGCTGGCCGACATGTTCGGCGCCGGTGCCGTGATGGCGCGGGGCGAGAAGAAACAGGTCGTGACCAACTTCGGTGACGCCATGAAGTGGCTGCTCAACGAAGTCGAGCGCGGGATCAGCAAGCAGCGCTACAAAGGTCTGGGTGAGATGAACCCGTCGCAATTGTGGGAAACGACGATGGACCCGAAGGTCCGCCGCCTGCTACGCGTACAGATCGACGACGCGATTGCCGCCGATGAGATCTTCACGACCCTGATGGGCGAGGACGTCGAGCCACGTCGGGCCTTCATCGAAACCAATGCCTTGAGCGCGCGGGTCGATATTTGATATAAAAATTTTCGGAAATACGCTCGCTATTCTGAGGATAGAAAGGCCCCGATTTGGGGCCTTTCTTTTTATTCCGACTGCTTGAGCACCGTTTATTTCCGGGCAATATTCAACTGGTTTTTGGCAGCGCTGTAGCTGGCGACGCAATAGGGCACGATGAAATTGAGCGCGACGTGGGGCCAGGAAATTCCGGACCATGAAATGAGCGCTTCGCCCTGATTTATCAGGTTCAGCACGCTGCCGACGACGAGCGCGATGCGAATGGCGTTGGTCACGATGGGGCGGGTGAGCGCGGTGCTGAGGACGTCGTTCATTGCGGCTTTGGCGGGAGTTGGCGGGGTGTTTGGTCCATTTTGACAAGGAATTCGGTATGCGGGTAGTCATTCAGCGGGTCAGGGAAGCCAGTGTCACGGTCAACCGGAAAATTTGCGGAAAAATCGAATCGGGCTTGCTGGTGCTGGCCGGGTTTGAAGAGTCTGACGGCGAAGCCGATCTGGCCTGGATGGCCGGCAAGATCGTTCGCCTGCGGCTGTTTGGCGATGAGAGCGGGGTGATGAATCGCAGCATTGTTGAGGCTGGCGGGGAGATTCTGGCCGTTTCGCAATTTACGCTCTATGCCTCGGTGAAAAAGGGCAATCGGCCGTCGTGGAGCCGGGCGGCGCGCGGCGATGTGTCGCAGCCGCTGTTCGAGCAATTTGTCGCCCGGTTGTCGGCTGAGCTCGGCAAGCCGGTGCCGACCGGGGTATTCGGGGCGGACATGGAGGTCAGCCTGATCAACGACGGGCCGGTCACGCTGACGATCGATTCGAATACGCCGGAGTAGGCAGCTTCAGTCTTTGGTGCAGGCTTGGTGGAGGCGGCTGATGCCGTCGAGGCCGCCGATGGCTAGCCCGATGCCGTTTGCCGTGTCGGGCACTTCCGGCTCGCCGGGGTTGACGCGGATGAGCTTGCCGCCGCTATCTTCGGAAAAATGGCGGACGGTGGGGATGTTCTTCCCGGCGCCGATTTCGATGCAAACGAGGCGCTCGGTCATCGCCAGCCATTGTTGTAGACGCTGGTATTGCAGCGTCGTGCGCCGCTCCACCCAGCCCCAGTCGCCGAACATCAGGATGTTGGGTCGGGCCAGGGCGCCGCAGTGCGGGCAATGGGGCAATTCGTCGAGCAGACGGCAGTTGGCGGCGTCGATTTCGGGATAAAAATCGTCGGCCGGCCAGATTTGTTCGCCGCAACTGGCCGCGCATTGCAGGTGATGGATGGAGCCATGGATTTCGCAGACCTGATCGGAAGCGAAACCGGCTTTCTGGAACTGGCCATCGACGTTGCTGGTGAAGGCGCGGAGCCCGTGCCGCATGTCTTTCGCCAGATCGCGGAGCAGGGCGAAGCCGGCGTGCGGCGTGGTTTGCCGGTAGAGGGCGAGGCGATGGCCGTAGAAGCCCCAGGCCAGGCGCGGGTCGGTTTCGAAGGCGGCCGGGTTGGCGATCGATTCGAAGGCGATTCTGGCCCGGCCGAGCGCTGGATAGACCGACCAGAAGCCACCCGGCCCGCGAAAGTCGGGCAGCCCTGAGTCGATGCCCATGCCGGCGCCGGCGGTGACCAGCAGGCCGTCGGCTCGACGCAGCCATTCGGCCGCCCGGGCGAGGTTTAGGGCCAATTGTCGGTCAGGCACGGTTTCTCCACCCAATTCCACGGTCAACCGGGAAAAAGGCCGAAATTTCAAATCACCGGGGCTCAGTCAAGGCCGCCCTCGGTACTGGACAGCACGCCCGGGTAGCCCGCCGGATCGTCCTTGTGGTGAAAGATCTCGTTGATCTGGAATTCCAGATCGGTGAGGGCGCCGTGTTCGTCGGCGTAGATTTCCTTGATGCGGAGGATTTCCGGTATGGCTTGCCGGAAAGCGTCGATCAGTTGGGGGTCGAAATGCTTGCCGGATTGCTCGTAGAGGTAGTGCAGGGCTTCCTCGACCGGTACGGCTTTCTTGTACGGACGTACCGATACCAGGGCATCAAAGACGTCGGCGATGGCCACAATCCGGCCTTCGAGCGGGATGTTCTCGCCCGCCAACTGCTGCGGGTAGCCGCTGCCATCCCACTTTTCGTGGTGGGTCAGGGCGATGATGCGGGAGGTTTCGAGCAGCTCGTTGTCGTGCTTGCCGATGATTTCGGCGCCCATGATCGGGTGCTGGTGCATGACGTCCCATTCTCCGCTATCGAGCTTTCCCGGCTTGAGCAGGATGGCATCGGGGATGCCGATCTTGCCGATGTCGTGCATCGGCGCCGTGTTGAAGATGATGTTTGCCGCCTCATCGCCGAGGCCGTGGGCGACGGCGATGATGCGGGCGTAATGGCTCATGCGCAGGACGTGGTTGCCGGTTTCGTTGTCCTTGAACTCGGCGGCCCGGCCAAGACGGCGGATGATTTGCTGGCGCGTCGTGAGCAGCTCGTGGGTGCGCTGGCGGACCATCCGTTCGAGTTCGCGCGACTGGTCGTAGAGCGCCAGATGGGTGCGTACGCGGGCTTTGACGATGGGCGGGCTGATCGGCTTGGTGATGTAATCGACGGCACCAGTTTCCAGGCCGCGCTGTTCGTCTTCGACGCTGGTCATGGCGGTGACGAAAATGATCGGAATGCGTCGGCGGTCGGGGTTCGCTTTGAGGCGCCGGCAGATTTCCAGGCCGCTCAGGCCGGGCATCATGATGTCGAGCAGGATGAGGTCGGGCGGCTCGTCGGAATAGACGATCTTGAGCGCCTTCTCGCCCGAGGTGGCGATGCGGATTCGATAGTCGTCACGCAGCAATTCGCTGAGCAGATCGATGTTTTCCGGGCTGTCGTCGACGACCAGGATGCATTGTTTGGGGAGCAAGGGGGACATGATTTATGGTTCTCGTCAGGTTGGCTCAGGGTTTGCCGTGAATCGGGGCGAGCTGCTGCAGGGTTGCTGATGCTTCCTCAAAGTCATATTGCCCAATCTGCCGGGCAAGCTGTTCGACCAGATGCGGGTCGCAATGCTGACGAAGCGAAGCGGATATTTCTTCAAAATGCTGGACGGCGGTGGCATCGTCGTCGTCCAGCAGCTGGCGCAGCGTGGCCAGCGCATTGGCCGGCATTTCGGAAGCGTTGCCTGAGGCGATCGGTGGCGCAGCCGCCGGCAGGGTCGCCGGAATGCTCAGGGCGGTCGGCAGCGCGGTGCCCAGTTCGGCCAGCAGCGTGTCGATGGCCTCGTCGTCGGCCGGTGTTCCTTTTCTCAGCTTCTCTTCCAGTTCGCCGGCCAGACGGGCGAGGGCGACGGCGCCGAGGTTGCCGGCCAGGCCACGCAAGGTGTGAGCGCGCAGGATCATGGCGGCGCTGTCGCCCTGTTGCCGGTCAGACCGAAGCCGCTCGATCACGTCAGCCTGATTCTCGCGGAAGCGGATGACCAGGCGGTCGTACATGCTGCGATTGCCACCCATCCGCGCCAGGGCGGCGGCGGTGTCGATGTCGGCTGTATCAGTCGGGCTTGCCGGGATGGCGACAGCGGAGCGAGGCGAGCTGTCGCCATCGCGTGGCTTCAGCCAGTGGGCCAGCGTGGCGTGGAGGACGGCAACGTCGATCGGCTTGGGAATATGGTCGTTCATGCCGGCCGCCAGGCAGCGCTCACGGTCGCTGGCCAGTGCATTGGCGGTCATCGCGACGATCGGCAACTGACCTAGCTGCAACTCGTCGCGGATCATGGCGGTCGCGGCATAACCATCCATCACCGGCATCTGGCAATCCATCAGGACCAGTTCGTAAGCGTTTTGCTGCACGGCGTCGACGGCCTGCTGGCCATTTTCAGCCGTGTCGACACTCAGCCCGATGTTGCGCAACATCTCCTCGGCCAGTTCGCGATTGACCTCGTTGTCTTCAACGAGCAGGACGCGCCGGCCCGCGAGCTGGCGCATCAGATTGTCCGGCCTCACCAGCGGCAGGGCGGCCAGGGCCGTTTCACGATGCAGCGCGACCATGATGCTGTCGAACAACGACGACGGCGTCGCCGGCTTGCTCAGGATGGCACCCACTGTCAGGCTGCCGAGCGCCGCCTGCAGCTCTTCGTGATCGAAGGCGGTGGCCATCACGATGGCTGCCTTGCCTGCCGCTGCCGACTGGCCGATTCGCCTGACCAGCTCGACGCCATCCATGCCCGGCATCTTCCAGTCGATAATGAGCAGTCCGTAGGATTGTCCAGCCTGGCTGGCGGCGGCAAGTTCGTCCAGCGCCGCGCTGCCGCTGGCTACGGCATGGCTGGCGATGCCCAGCGCCATCAGCATCTGCGTAAAGATTTCGCAGGCGCCCGGGCTGTCATCGACAACCAGGGCGCGCAGGTCATTTGGCAGCCCGATGCGTCGCGGCATGGCGTCATCGCCGATGACCATCCCGAAGCCAAGATGGAAGCTGAAACAACTGCCGGCGCCAAGCCGGCTGGTGACGCTGATGCTGCCGCCCTGCAGGTCGACGATGCGCTTGCAGATCGACAGGCCAAGGCCGGTGCCGCCGTATTTTCGGGTCGTCGAGGTATCGGCCTGGGTGAAAGCCGAGAACAGTTGCGCCTGCTGCTCGGGGCTCATGCCGATGCCGGTATCGCGCACTTCGAAGCCCAGTTCGACCTTCCCGTCGTGGCTGGCCAGCCGGTGCACGACCACCGTGATTTCGCCGGCTTCGGTAAATTTGATCGCGTTGCCGACCAGATTGAGCAGGACCTGACCAAGGCGCAGCGAATCACCGATCAGGTGGTCGGGAACGTCGGCGGCAACGTCGTAGAGCAGTTCGAGGCTACGTTCGCGGGCCTTCTGGGCGCACAGGTCGCCGAGGTGGTGCAGGCTGGCGTCGAGGCTGAAGGGCGCCTGCTCGAAATGCATCATGCCGGCCTCGATCTTCGACAGGTCGAGAATGTCGTTGATGATGCCGAGCAGGCCCTTGGCGGCGTTGTCGACCTTGCTCAGATAGTTTTTCTGGCGGGGAGTCAGTTCGGTTTGCAGGGCAAGGTGGGTCATTCCGATGATGGCATTCATCGGCGTCCGGATTTCGTGGCTCATGTTGGCCAGGAAGTCGGCCTTCGCCGCCGCGGCCGATTCGGCGGCAGCCTGCGCTCTTTCCGCCTCGCGCTTGGCTTCCTTGAGCGGCGAGATGTCGACGATGATGCCGATCAGGCCGCCCGGCGTGCCGTCGGGCGAACGGAAGCCGCTGATCGAGTACAGTGTGTCGCGCAGCCTGCCGGTGGCATCGGCCATCTGCACTTCGCGGGTAACCCTGCTGCATTCGGCGATGACCTTTTCGTCTTCTGCCTGATAGGCCTGGCGGGCGTCTTCCGGCAAATAGTCGAGATCGAGCACGCGCTTGCCGATGAAGTGGTGACGGTCGACGCCGAAAAACTCCTCGTAGGCGTGGTTGCAGCCGAGGAAACGGGTGTGGGCACCCTTGTAGAAAATGGCGTTGGGAATGGTGTCGAGCAAGGCCTGCAGGAAGGCAAACTGGCGAATCAGCTCGATTTCGATTTCGCGGCGCTCGGAGATGTCAAGGACGGTGACGAGCAGCGAGTCGAGCTTGCCATCCTCGTCGCGGATCGGGGCGATCTGGACATCGCCCCAGCTGGTCTTGCCATGCGGGTCGAGGAACTCGAATTCCTGGCGAACGCTTTGGCTTTGCCCGGAAGCGATCTGGGGCAGGACTTCATTCATCCGGGTGTGAATTTCGACCGGAAAAACGATGCTTTCCGGGTGGGCCAGCAAGCTATCGATTGGCTGGCCGACAAAACGGGCAAAGGCCGGGTTGACCAGCGTCGGCTTGCGGTCCGGGCTGAGGCTGACGATGCCGACCGCGGCGTTGTCGAAAATGGCCCGGAAGAAGGCTTCGCGCTTTTGCAGGATGTCCTGGCTCTGGCGCAGGGCGTGCGTACGTTTGGCCACCTTGAGTTCCAGTTCGATCTGGGCATCTTCCTGCGCCCGGCGGGCGCCGCGCAGGTGCTGGCGCATGCCTTCGAGGGCGGCAGCGAGCTGGGTGACTTCGCGCCATGGCGCCGTGGTGGCCACCGGCTGGTCGAGTTCGAGCCGGCCGATGCGCGCGCTGTCCTCGGCCAAGGCGTGCAGCGGCTCGCCAAAGCGGCGGGCGATGTGGATAGCAACGGCCATGCCCAGGGCCAGGGCGGAAAGGGTGATGAGGGCGAGCAGCAGCAGATCTTCGCGGGAAATCGGGATAAAGTCGTTTTCCGGAGCAATGACGCCGAGCAGGATGCCGCTGGCGTTGCCTTCGAGCGGGCGGAACAGGCTGACCCAGCGCCCGTCGGGGCGATCGAATTTGTGGACGCCATGGACGGTCGCCGGCATCGCCTGCCAGCGGTGGAAAGCATCGGAGAGTTCGGGCAATTCGAGCTCTTCGGATGTTTTGAGCAAGGCCTGGTTGATGGTCTGGCGGTCGTTGAAACTTCCTTGAGGAAGAGCGCCGCCTTGCCCTGCGAGCCGAAAGTCATCCGGGTGGTGAATTCGGCGATGTCGATGAGCCGGACGTCGTGGGCAATGACGTAGGTCGAGCCGTCGCTGGCCGTCCACCGCATGGCGGCCGTGATGCCGGGGTCCTTGGTGGTGAAGAAGATGTACGGTTCGGTCCAGTGCACTGCCTGGGCGTCGGTCAGCGCCATGGCGCCCTTGAACCACGGGCGTTCCCGGGCATCGTAGTTGCGCTCGCGCATGTCGATATTTTCGATCCGGCGATTCTTGTCCCAAGTGATCCAGAAGGTCTGGTTGCCCCATTCGGCCGGATTGCTGATGCGGTTGGTCCACCGACCATCGTCGGTCATCAGGAGCAGGATTTCACGGCCCGATTCGTGGGCGAAGATGACCGAGGTGATCTCGCCATGATTGGCGATGATGGGGAAGAAATACTCGTTGAAACGCAGCAGCTCGGCTTGGTCGAGATCGTTATTGACGCCCCAGCCATGGCTGCTGCGCAAGGTTACTTCGACGGTCTTGAAAAGGTGCGTGACGCGGGCTTCGAGTTGTTCTGCGGCGAGCCGCATCTGCGATTCGGCCAATCGGTCGACGGTGGGCCGGCCGATCAGCTGATACAGGGCGAAGGCGAAGACGGCGAGCGAAAGCAGGATGAGCAGGCCGATACGTAGTACCAGACTGTTGGCGAACCCCGGCTTGTTGAAGAAACCACCCCGCAGCATTCTGTCCCCTGTTCGTGAATGCCTACGCTCCCCTGTCGATGAATTATTGTTTTTGTTTCAACAGCAATGTTACGAGAAATCACTATCGCGCGTATACATGTCAGGAGAATGAATTTATCTCAGGGAAGTACCGTCAGTTCAGGCGTCTGCCCGATGAATTCGAGGCGCTGGCGCAGGGCTTCGGTGATGAAAATGCGGTTGTCGCGGTCAACGCGCAAAACGAGGCCGATTTCCATCTGGCGTGCCATGTCGCGCCAGCCATCCGGGCCGGCGATGAAGATCGGCTTGGAAGTGGCGTCCGACAAGGTGCCGGAGCGCGGCCCGGCTGGAATGAGCACGGTGACGGCCTGCGTGTGGTTGGCCGGATAGCCGGTGCGCGGGTCGAGCAGATGGGCGTAGCGCTCGCCGTCGACTTCGAAGAAGCGCTGGTAGTCGCCCGAGGTGCCGATGGCTTCGCCGTCGGCCAGGGTGACGGTGGCCAGCGGGCCGGGCTGGCGCGGATGCTGGATGCCGACGCGCCACGGCTTGCCTTGCTTGCTGCCGAGCGCCATGACGTTGCCACCGATGTTGATCAGCGCGTTGTTGATGCCCTGAGCGCGCAGGATGGCGGCGGCGCGGTCGAGGGCGACGCCTTTGAGGTAGCCGCCGAAATCGAGGGCGACGTTGCGGTTGCGGCTGCGCACGGTGGTGCCGTCGAGGCTGATATCGGCGATTGACGGTTTGTTCTCCAGCCAGGCCTTGATGTCGGCCGGCGGGGGTAGTTCGGCCTTGAATTCATCGGCCTGAAAGCCCCACAGCTTGATGAGCTGGCCAATGCCGGGATCGAACAGGTAGTCGCCCTGTTTTGACAGCGACTGGGCTTCCTGGATGAATTCGGCGAGTTCCGGAGTCACTTTCCACGGTCGACCGGAAAAAATGGCCGAATTCAAAGTCGTCAGTTCGGACTCCTGCCAGGCGTGGTAGGCCCGGTGCAGGCGGTCGAACTCGCGCAATACGGCGGCGATGGCCTTGCGCCCCTGTTCCGGGTCTTCGCTGACGACCAGCACTTCGACCCGGGTGCCGAAGACGTAGGCCTGTTGTTCCTGCAATGGCGTACGGCCGCAGGCGGTGAGGAGCAGGGCGGAGACGACAGTCAGGGCCGTCAGGAAAAGCTTCAGGATAGGTGTCAGCTGAGGCCGCATGCGTGTTCGATGGCGGTGATGAAAGCGCCGGCCGCATCGAAGCCGGATTGCTGGCGGATCTCGACCATGCAGGTCGGGCTGGTGACGTTGATTTCGGTCAGCCAGTCGCCGATCA
>VIKE01000031.1:47678-98362 GCA_008080565.1 Rhodocyclaceae bacterium
TGCCGCCGACGGCAAGGTTGCCGCGCGTTTCGCCGGCCTTGGGGATGCGCGCCAGGCAGAAGGGTACCGGCTTGCCGGCGATGATCAGGATGCGTTTGTCGCCGTGGCTGATCTCGGGCACGTAGCGCTGCGCCATGATGGTCCGGGCGCCCTCGTGGGTCAGCGTTTCGACAATGACGTTGCGGTTCGGGTCGTTGCGATGGACTCTGAAAATCTGGCTGCCGCCCATGCCGTCGAGCGGCTTGAGGATGACATCGCGCTGCTCGTCGATGAAATGATGGATCTGCGCCATGTCGCGGCTGATCGCGGTGGTCGGGGCAAAGTGGGCGAACTCCATGAGCGCCAGCTTTTCCGAATGATCGCGCAGGGCCCGCGGCCGGTTGAAAACCTTGACGCCATCGGCCTCGGCTCGTTCGAGCAGCCAGGTCGCCGTCAGGTATTCGAAATCGAAAGGCGGATCCTTGCGCATGATCACCCCGTCGAAGGCGGTCAGCGGCAGCCATTCGCGGCCGGTTTCGCGGTACCAGTCGTGGTCGTCCGGGCGCAGCAGCAGGTGCGTCGCCTCGCCGACCACGCCGCCGGGGTGACCGGTCTCCGGCTTGCGCCAGCCGAGCGTTGCGGCGTCGATGGCATAAACATCGTGGCCGTGGTTTTCGGCGGCGCGCATCATGGCGATGGAAGAATCCTTCCACGCCTTGAGATGCTCGAGCGGATCGACGATGAAGGCCAGTTTCAACGACTGGGCGCTACCGCCGAGCAGGTGTTTTTCGAAATGAAGTTGCTGAGCCACGGCGCTCAGTCGTTTTCTGGCGCCGTGCGCTCGAGTTCGATGGCCGCCGCCAGACAGGCCAGCCGGCCAACGACGCCGTAGGCGTAGAAGCGGTTCGGCGCGGCGTCCGGGTTGTTGCAGCCGTAGTCAGGCATGTTGCAGCCTGTCTCGAAGGCCAGTGGCTCGAAATGCATGCCCGGCGCGTTGAGGTTCTCGTCCTTGCCGCGGCCGGTGTGCACGCGGTAGAAGCCGCCGACGACATAACGGTCGATCATGTAAATGACCGGCTCGGCTACCGCCTCGTTGAGCGTTTCGAACGAATGGACGCCTTCCTGGATGAGCACTTCGGAGACTTCAAGGCCTTCCTTGACGACGCTCATCTTGTTGCGCTGCTTGCGGTTCAGGGCGATGACTTCATCGACGTTGCGCACCGTCATGATGCCCATGCCGTAGGTGCCGGCATCGGCCTTGACGACGACGTAGGGTGTCTCTTCGATGTCGTATTCGCGGTATTTTTCCTTGACGATATCAAGCACGGCTTCGACGTTGGCGGCCAGGCACTCTTCACCCTGCCGCTCGTGGAAATTGACGCTGCGGCAGACCGAGAAGGCCGGATTGATGCGCCACGGATCGATACCGATGGCCTTGGCGAAATCGTTGGCGACCTGGTCGTAAGCGGCGAAGTGGTTGGACTTGCGGCGGACGGCCCAGCCGGCATGCACCGGCGGCAGCACGACCTGCTCGTTGAGACCTTGCAGGATGGCCGGAATGCCGGCCGACAGGTCGTTGTTGAGGAGGATGGCGCAGGGGTCGAAGCCGTCAAGGCCGAGGCGGTGCTGGGTCCGCACGAGCGGTTCGAGGAGCAGTTGCTGGCCGTTCGGCAGGTCGACCGGCGTCGGCTGGGTGATGTCCGGGTTGAGCGAGCCAAGGCGCACGTTGAGGCCGGTCTGTTTGAGGATGGCGGCGATCTGCGCGACGTTCTGCAGGTAGAACTGGTTGCGCGTGTGGTTTTCGGGAATGAGCAGCAGGCTGCGCGCTTCCGGACAGAATTTTTCGATGGCGCTCATCGCCGCCTGAACGCAGAGCGGCAGGAAGGCGGGGTTCAAATTGTTGAAGCCGCCAGGGAAGAGGTTGGTGTCGACCGGCGCCAACTTGAAGCCGGAATTGCGCAGGTCGCACGACGAGTAAAACGGCGGCGTGTGCTCGAGCCATTGGCCGCGCAGCCAGTGTTCGATCTGCGGGCTGGCGGCGAGGAAGCGACGCTCGAGCTCGAGCAGGGGGCCGGTGAGGGCGGTAGTGAGGTGTGGAACCATGTGCTGTGTCTCAATCCAGGGGTTTTTATTTTGGCTGCAAATCTTACACCGCAGTGCAGCAAAAGTGCTGCCTTGCTGCCGTTAACTCCCTGAAAACAGGTAAAATTCAGCCCTTCGTTTTACCGTTATTTCAGATTGGAATCGTAGTGCTTGTCGCCGCCAACATCACCATGCAGTTCGGGGTCAAACCCTTGTTCGAGAACGTCAATGTCAAATTCGGCGAGGGCTATCGCTACGGCCTGATCGGCGCCAACGGCGCCGGCAAGTCGACCTCGAACCTTCGGCCGGCAATGTCTCGAAGGACAAGCACGAGCGCATGGCCTACCTCAAGCAGGACCAGTTCGCTTACGAAGACATGCGCGTCCTCGACGTCGTGCTCATGGGCCACGAGGAAATGTGGGCCTGCATGAGCGAGCGCGACGCCATCTACGCCAATCCCGAAGCGACCGAAGACGACTACATGAAGGCTGCCGATCTCGAGCATCAATTTGGCGAGTTCGACGGCTACACGGCCGAGTCCCGCGCCGGCGAACTGCTGCTCGGCGTTGGCATTCCGACCGAACAGCACAACGGCCCGATGAGCCAGGTGGCGCCCGGCTGGAAGCTGCGTGTGCTGCTTTGCCAGGCGCTGTTCGCCAACCCGGACATCCTGTTGCTCGACGAACCGACCAACAACCTCGACATCAACACCATTCGCTGGCTTGAAGACACGCTGAATGCCCGCGACTCGACGATGATCATCATCTCCCACGATCGTCACTTCCTGAATCAGGTCTGTACCCACATGGCCGACCTCGACTACGGCAAGATCACGACCTACGCCGGCAACTACGACGACTTCATGGAAGCCGCCCAGCAGGCCCGCGAGCGCCTGCAGAATGCCAATGCCAAGGCCAAGGAGCGCATCGCCGAACTGCAGACCTTCGTCCGCCGCTTCTCGGCCAACGCCTCCAAGGCCAAGCAGGCGACCAGCCGCGTCAAGCTGATCGAAAAACTCAAGCCGGAAGACATGAAGCCGTCGTCCCGCCAGTACCCGTGGATTCGCTTCGACTACGACGAGAAGCAGAAGCTGCACCGCCAGGCGGTCGAGATCGAGAATGTTTCCTTCACCTACGAAGGCGGCGAGCGCAAGATCTTCAACAACCTGACGCTGACCATCAACGCCGGCGAGAAGATTGCCGTCATCGGTGAAAACGGTGTTGGTAAAACCACGCTGCTGAAGCTGCTGATGGGTGAAGTTACGCCGCAATTCGGCACCATCAAATGGGCCGAAAAGGCCTATCCCGGCTATTACGCGCAGGACCACAGCGCCCAGTTCGCCGGCACCGAGAGCCTGACCGAATGGATTGCCGGTTACGCCCGCGCCACCATCGACGAGGGCGGCGACCTCGAAACGCTGATCCGCGGCACGCTCGGTCGTTTGCTGTTCTCCGGCGACGAAGTGAAGAAGTCGGTCAATGTCATTTCCGGTGGCGAACAGGGCCGCATGCTGTTCGGCAAGCTCATGCTGTCGAAGCATAACGTGCTGCTCATGGACGAACCGACCAACCACCTCGACATGGAATCGATCGAAGCGCTCAACAGCGGCCTGGAAAAATTCCCCGGTACGCTGGTCTTCGTCTCGCACGACCGCGAATTCGTTTCCTCGCTGTCCACCCGTGTGCTGGAAGTGAAGAGCGATGGCCGGATCATCGATTACCTTGGCGGCTATGAAGACTACCTGGCTTCGCAGGGCGTCGAGTAAAACCTTTGTTGAGAGCCGTTCAGGCTTTCAACGAAACTTGATTTTTAGCCATTTTTCCGGTTGACCGTGGCAAGCCCGGTTTGATCGCAGAAGGCCGAAACGCAACGCGTTTTCGGCCTTTTTTATTGAATCTTGCCGCCGGCTGCCAGGGTGCGGATGATCCGCACACAATCGATGTCGGACTGGTTGTAGGCCGATTTTACGTACTCGATGTAGGCTCGTTCCTCGGAGTTCGGATCGGTTGCCAACGTTGTCTGGTAAGCGAAGCGCAGGAACAGGAAACCGGGTTCCGGCTCCTCGATGGTGATCATCAGGCTGCCGCCGGGATGGACCTCGGAGGGCTGGATATCGAAACGCACCCATTCCATGGCGAGCAGCGTCACCCGGTCATGAATCACGGCCGGGCCGAAATCGAGTTCGCGGAGCAGGGTATCGGCCTGCCGCTCGAGAATGGTGCAGGATTCCAGTCCGGGCAGGAAAGGAACGGCGTTTTCAACGCGATGGAGCAGGCCCTGCCAGAGCTGATCACGGGTCATGGTTTCGACCAGCGGATTTTCCGGGTCGTTGATTTGTATGAGATGTTCGAAATTCATGGGGCGGATGTTAACATCTCGGCCATGCAACTAGAACGTATCCTCCAAAAACACGGTTTTGGCTCCCGTCGGGAATGCCGGGGCCTCATCCGCCGCGGACGTGTCGCGATCAATGGCCAGGTTTGCGACGATCCTTTCGTCGAACTCGACATCGAAGGTCTGGTTTTTACCGTCGATGGCGTCGATTGGCCCTATGCCGAATTCGCCACGTTGATGCTCAACAAGCCGGCCGGCTACGAATGCTCACGCAAACCGAAACACCACGCCAGCGTCCTCGAACTGCTGCCGGTGCCCTTGCGTGAACGCGATGTGCAGCCGATCGGCCGGCTCGACGAAGACACTACCGGACTGCTGCTGATCACCGACGACGGCCAGTTGAACCACCAGCTATCCTCGGCCAAACGCAAGGTGCCGAAAGTCTATCTGGCAACGACCAAACACCCGCTCGATCAGGCGCAGATCGATCAGCTACTGGCCGGTGTCCTGCTCGCCGACGAGTACGAAACGATTGCCGCTGCCGCCGCCGAAATTGTCGGCGAAAAGCTGCTGCGTCTGACCCTGACCGAAGGCAAATACCATCAGGTCAAACGTATGGTCGCTGCCGTCAGCAATCGCGTCGAGGCGCTGCACCGCGAAGCTGTTGGCGAACTGACGTTACCGCCAGACCTCAAGCCCGGCGAGTGGCGTTGGCTTTCTGCGGTCGACCTGCAAAAACTCGGATATTCCAAATGACCCTGACCGAAATGCGCTACATCGTGGCTCTGGCCCGCGAGCGGCATTTCGGCAAGGCAGCCGATGCCTGCCACGTCAGCCAGCCGACCCTGTCGGTGGCACTCAAGAAGGTCGAAGGCCAGCTCGGCTCGCCGCTCTTTGAACGCGGGGCCAGCGACGTCCGCATCACGCCGCTCGGTGAGCGTATCGTCGCCCAGGCCACCCGTGTTCTCGAAGAAGCCGTCAAGCTCGAAGAGATCGCCGAAGCGACTGGCGAACCGCTGAGCGGCCAACTCCGCGTCGGCATCATCTACACCATTGCGCCCTACCTGCTGCCCCAGTTGATTCCCGCGCTGAGCAAGCAGGCGCCAAAAATGCCGCTCTTCCTCAAGGAAGATTTCACGGCCAATCTGATTCCCGCGCTCAAGGCTGGCGAACTCGACGTCATCGTCATCGCGCTACCCTTTGCCGAACCCGGTCTGGTCGCCCAGCCGGTGTACGACGAGCCTTTCCGCGTCGTCGTCCCGGCCAGCCATCCGTGGGCGTCCCGTTCGGACGTCAATGGCAATGAGCTGGATGGCCAGAACCTGCTTCTGCTCGGCCAGGGCAACTGCTTCCGCGATCAGGTCCTCGAGTCCTGCCCCCGCCTCAGCGCACCGGATGCGCTCGAACATTCGCTCGAAGGCAGCTCGCTCGAAACCATCCGCTACATGGTGGCCAGCGGCGCCGGCGTCGCGGTGATGCCGAGCACGGCTGCCGATCCGCTGATCACCAAGGAACCGATGGTCAGGGTGCTGCCCTTTGCTGGAACCCAGCCCAAACGCACCGTCGGCCTAGTCTGGCGCATCACCTTCCCGCGCCCGCAAGCCATCGACGCCGTGCGCGCCGCACTGCTCTCCTGCCAGCTACCGGGAGCTTTGGCAGTTCGTTGAGGTTTCACGTGGAACGGCAAGTCTGATAGCGCTCATTTCGCAGTGCGAAAAAAAGCCCTCGGCGTTCGCGGAGGGCTTTTTGCTGTGTGGCTGGCGGTGAATCAGGTCGCCGCGTCGGTTTTCTTCTTGGCTGGCGCCTTGGGCTTGGCGACTTTCTTCTCAAACTCGAAGCCGACCTTGCCGTCCTTGGCCACCAGATAGGCCGAGAACTTGCGGCGGGTTCGGTTGGAGACGAACTCCTTGAGCAGGTCAGTCTTGCCTTCGGCCAGTAATTTCTTCATCTGGCCGAGGTCGATCGGTTGCTGAAGAATGATCTTGCCGGAGCGGAAATCGCAGGTCTTGTCCGGCCCGACAGATTTTTCGCAGACATAGGAATTGCCATGCTCAAAAACGTTGCTGGCGCATTTAGGACATTTGCCGATGCTTTCCTGCGCCGAGAAGTCGACCGGCTCGGCATCGGCCGCGTCCGCCTTGTCCTGGCCGAAGTCAAATTCCGGCAGCTTGTCGTCATTGAGCTTGATGGCCGCAGAAAAAGTGCGGCCCATCTTGTTGCGGAAGCCGGTCAGCGGGCCAATCGTGCCTTCGTTGATCAAGGTGTCGATTTCAGCCGGTTCGAACTGGCGGCCGGCGACAATCTTCCATAGCGAGTAGTCGCAGCCACCGCATTGGAATTTCTTGTAGGTTTCACGAATTTCGCCGCCGCAGCGCGGGCATTTCGCGGTCAGCACGCCAAAATCGCCGGGAATCGTATCGGCTTCGTAGTGCTTGGCGCGTTCGACCATGTGGCGGGTCATTTCGGCGATTTCGCGCATGAACTCTTCACGCGTGAATTCGCCCTTTTCGATGCGGCCGAGCTTCCATTCCCAGTCGCCGGTCAGTTCCGGCTGGGTCAATTCGTTGATGCCAAGGCCGTTGAGCAGCGTCATCAGGGAGAAAGCCTTGGCTGTCGGGATCAGCTCGCGGCCTTCACGGTGCATGTATTGCTCGCCGATCAGGTTTTCGATGATCTGGGCGCGTGTCGCTGGCGTGCCGAGGCCGCGGCCGGCCATGGCCGCCTTGAGTTCCTCGTCGTCGACCATCTTGCCGGCGCCTTCCATGGCGGAGAGCAGGGTGGCTTCAGAGTAGCGCGGCGGCGGCTTGGTGGCGTTGGCTTTGACCGTGACTTCGTCGGCTTTGACCTTTTCCTTGGCGTCGACCGCAACGAGATTGCCTTCATCGCCGTCCTGACCTTCCTTGCCATGCACGGCAAGCCAGCCCGGATTGACCAGCACCTTGCCCTCGGTCTTGAAGGGGTGGCCTTCGACGCGGGTGATGCGGGTGGTCACCATGTATTCGGCGGCCGGGAAGAAGACGGACAGAAAGCGGCGAACGACGAAGTCGTAGAGCTTCTGTTCCAGTTCGTTGAGGCTTTTCGGGGCCTGCGGCGTCGGAATGATGGCGAAGTGATCGCTGATCTTGGCGTTGTTGAAGATGCGCTTGTTCGGCAACACCCAGTTGCGGGCCAAAATCTGGTGGGCAAACGGCGAATAGCGGGCGAGCAGCACCTCGTCGTGACCCTTGCCGGCACCTTCGCCGGTCAGCACGGCGAGGGTCTCCTTGACGGTGGGTAGATAGTCTTCCGGCAGGCAGCGCGAGTCGGTCCGTGGGTAGGTCAGGACCTTGTGCTTTTCGTACAGCGCCTGGGCCAGTGACAGCGTGGTCTTTGCGGAGAAGCCGAAACGGCTGTTGGCTTCGCGCTGCAGGGTGGTCAAATCGAAGAGCGCCGGCGACAAACGGGTTTCCGGCTTGGCTTCCTCGGTTACGTCGCCCGGCTTGCCCAGGGTGGCGGCGCGGATGGCGTCGGCCTTGTTTTGTTCCCACAGGCGATCTGCGCGGGCATGTTCGTCTTCGTTCTTGCCCTTGAAGCCTTCGTCGAACCACTTGCCTTTGTAACTGCCGGCTTTGGCGGTGAATTCAGCTTCGACTTCCCAATAGTCGCGCGGCTTGAACTCGCGGATGCGTTTTTCGCGCTCGACGACGATGGCCAGCGTCGGGGTCTGAACGCGGCCGACGGTGGTTAGGTGGAAGCCGCCGGTCTTCGAATTGAAGGCGGTCATCGCCCGTGTGCCATTGATGCCGACCAGCCAGTCGGATTCGGAGCGGCAGACGGCGGCGTCGCCGAGGCCCTGCATTTCGTTGCCATTGCGCAGGCGCGAGAAACCGTCGCGGATGGCGCCTTGCGTCATCGATTGCAGCCACAGCCGTTGTACCGGTTTGCCGGACTTGGTGTGCTGGGCGATGTAGTTGAAGATCAATTCACCTTCGCGCCCCGCGTCACAGGCATTGATCAGGGCGCTGACATCCTTGCGCTTGATCAGCTTGGCCAGCACCTTGAGTCGGGATTCGGTCTTCTCGATCGGCTTCAGCGCAAAGTGCGGTGGGATGACGGGCAGGTGAGCAAACGACCATTTGCCGCGCTTGACCTCGAATTCCTCGGGGCAGGCGAGTTCCAGCAGGTGACCGACAGCCGAGGAAATGACGTGGGTGTCACTTTCGAAATAGTCGTCGTGCTTGGTGAAGCCCCCCAACGCCTTGGCGATGTCGGCAGCGACGGAAGGTTTCTCGGCAATTATCAGCTTTTTGGTCATGTTGGGGCCTGTGGAGTCCGGGGCATGATAAGTGCCCGGTGCGCGGCTTGGCAAGCCGTCTCTATATATGGGGGGCCTAGCTCAGGCGCTGGTAGCGGTTGCCGGGCAGGGGGGCGATTTTGCCCGAGAGTTCGAGCATCAGGAGTTCGGGAAGCAATTGTTCAGCGCTCTGTCCGGTGTATTCGACCAGGTCGTCCAGGCCACATGGATTGTGGCCGAGGGCGGCGAGAACAGTGTGTTCGTCGTCAGTAGACGTGCTTTGTTCTGGTTCTTCAGGAGAGGTGAGGTTACCCAGCTCTTCGAGAACATCGTTCGCGGTTTCGACCAATTTGGCGCCTTGCTTGATCAGTTTGTGACAGCCGCGGGCGACGGGTGAGTGAATGGAGCCGGGGGTGGCGAAAACTTCTCGTCCCTGTTCGCCGGCCAGGCGTGCCGTGATCAGCGAACCGCTTTCGGGCGCCGCCTCAACGACCAGCACCCCGCACGACAGGCCGGAAATGATGCGGTTGCGCCGCGGGAAATTGGCGGCAATGGACGGGGTGCCGAGCGGAAATTCGGAAATGATGGCGCCATGTTCGACAATGGCCAGCGCCAGTTCCTTGTTGCGGGCGGGGTAGATGCGATCGGCGCCGGTACCGATGACGGCAATCGTGTCGCCGCCGGCTGATAGCGCGCCGCGGTGGGCGGCAGCGTCAATCCCCAGGGCCAGGCCGCTGACGATGCAGAGGCCTTTTGCCGCCAGCGTCCGCGCAAAGTTCTCCGCGGTTTGCAGGCCTTGAGGTGTCGCATTTCGGCTGCCGACCATTGCAAGGCAGCGCATCTTGAGTATGGTGGGATTGCCGCGAACGTAAAGCAGGCTGGGCGGATCGGCGATTTCGAGCAGCGCTTTCGGGTAGGCGTCGTCGACAAGGGTAAGGATATGCTGGCCCGGTCGGCTGGCCCACTCGATGCTGCGGTCAACCTCTGCTGCCGGATCAAAATCAAAAAGCAGGTCGGCGCGGTCGCCGATAACGCTACGTGCAGCGAGCCGCCCGGCTGAGAAAACAGCCTCGGGTAAACCGAAAGCGGCGAGTAGCTTTCTTTGCGACTCGCCGCCGATACCGGGGATAAGCGTCAGCCGCAACCAGGCGGCCAAGCCTTCGGAGATGATCACGGATTTCTTGCCGAATCCCCGACGATGACGGATTTGGATGAGCTGACGACCAGAGCGTAGGCTACCCGGTCGAAGACTCGGAAGACGAAGGCCAATCCGTAGCGTTCTTCGGGGACTGGAGTATCGGTTCGAATGCCGTTATCGTCGATATTCGTTGAAACACGATTGCGGAATAGCGCAACGACGTGGCCGACTTCCAGACCGTCGTTTTTGCCGCGGGTCAGAGATACGACGGATGTTGTTCCGCCTTCCTGAACGCCGCCGTAGATCGACATGATGCTGGCTTCAATTGCCTGATCCGGACGGTGCGGAACATAGGAGATGATTTCCGGTGGCTGGGCCGGGATCAGTTCGTCGCCGCGCGCAATTTCTTCTTTGGCCAGCGTGACGCGCAGCGTAGCGGGTTCGCCTGGCTTGATCAGACGGGCATTGCCGAGGTAAAAGGCTTCGTAAGCGAGGACCTCTCCGGTTTTCGGATCCTTCAGCGGTTTGCCCTTGCGGAAAAGTTGCCATTTTTCGATGCTGCCATCGGCGATGCCCTTGGCGTAGAAGGAGTCGCCGGTGCCGAGCAGCATGCGGTCTTCCTGGGCTGCAACAATGACTGCTTCGCTGTTGCTGCCGCTTGATTCGACAATCAACGGCTGGGAAATGAATGGCTCAATGATGTTCGACGGAATGCTGGGGATGACCAATTCGCCCGGGGTGCTATAGACCATTGGCTGGACCTTGCCGTCCTGGCCGGTGACGCGTTTGGCCATTTTGAGGCGAGGTGATCCGCTCGATGTATCGAGCAGGATGATGTCGCCGGGATAAATCCAGTGCGGGTTCTTGATTTCTTCCTTGTTCATCTGCCAGATTTCCGGCCAGCGCCAAGGTTGCTTGAGGAATTTGCCCGAAATGCCCCACAGGGTGTCACCTTTGACGACGATGTGCCGGTCGGGCGGGTTATCGACGAGCGTTAGCGGCTCGGCGGCCGATGCGCAGGCGGCCGTCACGGCCAGGATGAGCGCGGATATAATGCGAACCATAGTCGTAACCTCACGTGCCGGCGGAACGCATTACCGTCGTCGCAGTCTCAATACAGCGGCGATCAATTTGCGTTCCATATCTCGGGAATTGCTTTAGATTCTGCACGTAATAACCTAATCGAGCAAGCTTTTATTCCTATTTTCATATGGCCCTCTTACCCATTTTGCGTTTCCCCGACCCGCGTCTGAAAAAGGTCGCAGCCCTTGTTACCAAGGTCGATGACAGCACCCGAAAACTGGTCGCCGACATGGCAGAAACCATGTACGAGGCTCCGGGAATCGGCTTGGCGGCGACTCAGGTCGATGTGCATAAGCGTATCGTCGTGATCGATGTTTCTGAAGACAAGAGCGAACTGCAGGTTTTCATCAATCCGACGCTTGGCCGGTGCGAGGGTTCGCAGATTGGCGAGGAGGGTTGCCTGTCGGTGCCCGGCATCTACGACAAGGTCGAGCGTGCCGAACGGGTGTCGGTGACCTATCTCGATCTCGACGGCAAGCAGCACACGCTGGAGGCTGAGGGCCTGCTGGCGGTGTGCATCCAGCACGAAATCGACCATCTCAACGGGACGGTCTTCGTCGACCACCTGTCGCTACTTAAACAGACTCGGATCAAGAACAAGATGGCCAAACAGGCGCGCGTCACGGCATGAAGCTGATTTTTGCCGGGACGCCGGAATTTGCCGCGCAGGCTTTGCGGGCCATTGTTGCGGCGGGGCACGATGTGGCGCTGGTACTGACTCAACCGGATCGGCCGGCCGGGCGTGGCATGAGTTTGCAGCCGTCGGCGGTCAAGAAGGTGGCGCTGGAGCATGGCATCGAAGTCTTCCAGCCGCTGACATTGAGGGACGCCGAGGCGCAGGCGAAGATTGCGGCGATTGGCGCCGAGGTCATGGTGGTCGCGGCCTACGGTCTGATCCTGCCGCAGGTCGTCCTCGACATGCCGCGTTTCGGCTGTATCAATATTCATGGCTCGCTGCTGCCGCGCTGGCGCGGTGCGGCGCCGATCCAGCGGGCCCTGTTGGCCGGCGATGCCGAGACGGGTGTTTGTATCATGCAGATGGAGGCCGGTCTGGATACCGGGCCGGTACTGCTGCGTGGGGCGTTCCCCATCGAGGCGAGCGATACCACGGCTACGTTGCATGACCGATTAGCCGAACTGGGCGCGAAGCTGGTCGTCGAGGCGCTGGGCAAGTTGCCGCTGCCGGCCGAGCCACAACCGGCTGCGGGGGTGACTTACGCGCACAAGATCGAGAAGGCCGAGGCGCTGATCGATTGGTCGAAGAGTGCGGCGGAACTGGATCGCCATATCCGCGCCTTCAACCCCTTCCCCGGGGCCCAAGCCCTCTTTGGCGGCCAGACGGTGAAATTGTGGCTGGCGACGCCGGTGGCCGGTGAGGGTGAAATTGGCACGATTTTGGCAGTTGACCGTAGCAGTGTCGTTATCGCCTGTGGCGAAGGCGCGCTGGCCGTTACTGAATTGCAGAAGGCCGGTGGCAAGCGTTTGCCGGTGCAGCAATTCCTGGCCGGGCATCCGTTGAAGGTTGGCGACCGCTTCGATATTCCCGCCTGATTTCCGCTGAACAGCTTCAGCCAGCTGCAACGCGGATCGGCTGTTCACGAATGGTTGGGGGCAGGGTTCCGACGACGGCCAGACTCGGCCTTTCGCCCGGTTTCTGGTGGCGCAGTGTCAGATAACGCAGGCAGGTGACGCGCAGGAAGGAGGCGAAGTTTTCGACTTCGCCGCGGTAGGCCTCGATTTCATCATAGAGCTTGGCGATCAACTGGTTGGTCGTCATTCCCTCGTTGCCGGCCAGTTCGGCCAGGATGTCCCAGAACAGGTTTTCCAGCCTGATCTTGGTGACGAAGCCATGAATGCGCAGCGAGCGGGCCCGCGACTCATAGAGCATCGGGTCGGCCTTGACGTAGATTTCACACATGTTGCCTCCTGGTCGGATCGGGCAACACCAAGGTGATGTCGCCCGGTCCATCGGTCAAAGCGTGATCCGGGTGCCGAGCAACGGCAGGAATTTGGCCAGCCAGGCCGGGTGCGCGGGCCAGGCCGGGGCGGTGACCAGATTGCCATCGACGTGGGCCTGATCGACCGGAATGTCGGCATATTGCCCGCCGGCCAAGCGGACTTCGGGGCCGCAGGCCGGATAGGCGCTGCACGAACGACCATTCAGAACCCCCGCTGCCGCCAGCAGTTGTGCGCCGTGGCAGATCGCTGCAATCGGCTTGCCGGTGTCGGCAAAGTGGCGAACCAAGGCCAGGACCTCGGGGTTCAGGCGCAGGTATTCGGGGGCGCGACCGCCGGGAACGACCAGTGCATCGTAGTCTTCAGCGCGGATGTCGGCGAAGCTGGCGTTCAGCGTGAAGTTGTGGCCGGGCTTTTCGCTGTAGGTCTGGTCGCCTTCGAAGTCGTGGATGGCAGTGCGCACGAAGTCGCCGGCCTTTTTGCCCGGACAGGCAGCATGGACGGTGTGGCCGACCATGAGCAGTGCCTGGAAGGGCACCATCGTTTCGTAATCTTCGGTGTAGTCACCGGTCAGCATGAGAATTTTCTTGGCAGCCATGTTTGTCTCCTTTGTCATGCCGCCGGCAAGATGGTCGGCGGGCAAAAACATTGTCGGAGGATTTTCCGGCGGGCGGGTAGCAGCCGGCTGCTACTTTGCCGGTGCCAGACGGCCGCGTCCGACGCTCGTGCACTGTCGGACCTCCGGCGCAAATCGGTCGATGACTTCGTCGAACAGGGCACTAGCCTTGGAGCTGTTGTCGCCACTAAAGTTGCAGACGTAAACATCGAGCGTGACGCTGGCGATCTCGGGCCAGGTGTGCACGGCGAGGTGGGATTCGGCGAGGACGACGGTGCCGGTGACGCCGGCCGATTGGCCACCGGCGTCGTGGAAGGTATGGAACAGCCGGCCGACGACGGTCAAGCCGTGGCGTTGGCAGGCGTCGACGCAGAACGCTTCGAGCCCCGGTGCGTCGAGCAAAAAGGTGGGGGCGCAGCGGCAGTCGTGGAGGTCAGCGATCAGGTGCAGGCCGTTCATATGACAATTTTATGGCGTTTCACGTGAAATGCGCTGGCCGAAAATGGCTTCGAGCAGTCCGCCCAGCCGGTAGCCGGCTTCGACGATGCGGCGGTCAGCGATTTCCCGGCTGCGCCGGCGGAAATCCTCGGTGACGATCGGTAGCAGGCTGCCGCTGGCCTCCGGGTAGGCCTCGGTCAACAGGCGATGGCTTTCGTTGCGCCACAGCCCGACATTGCCTTGCCTTGGTGGCGGATGGTTTTCCAGCAGGCGCGCTGCATTTTGTTGCAGGCGCTTGCCGCGCAGCCAGGGTGGGCCGGGCAGATCGTCCCAGTAAACATGCAGGCTGCTGAACGGCAGGCGTTTGTTGAACGGATTTTCGATCTCAACCTCGTTGCCACCCTCGTCGCCATGGCGGCCGACGTGCAGCGGTTGGTGGATGTCGCCTACGAGGTGGATGAGCCAGGGCAGGACATTTGAAATTTCGGCCTTTTTTCCGGTTGACCGTAGAACTCGGCTCAGGCGCTCGATTTGAGCGTCCAGTTCGCCGGATTTGGTCTGGCCGGCGGCATTGAGGTCCACGTAGTGCCAGCGTTTGTGACGTGCCGTGTCGGAAAGCCCGGTGAGAGCGGGTGTGGCGGGGTCGCGGTCTTCGTCGTAAAAGCGCGGGTCGTTACGAATGTCGTCTGGCCAGGTCGAGGCTTCGGCGAAGATATCGATGCGAGCAATGGAGCGCGACTTTTCCATCCAGCGTTCGTAGTCGGGATGTCGGGACAGTGCTTCGCTGAGCGCCGTCTGCGTCGCGGGCGATAGTTGCTGCCACGCAATGACCGCGGTCAGACGGTGGCCGGCCCCATTCCAGGCACAGGCCGGAGCGGCTACGGCAAAGAAAAGCAGGGCGAGGAGGATTTGCCGCATTCCGCCATTATGCCGCGTGCGATAATGCCCGCCTATGTCCAGTTTGCCGCTCAATTCACTCGCTTACGCCCTGTTGCAGGCGTCCCGTATCGATACCGCCGTTTTCGGCGGACAGAGTCTGGCCGACGGCCTGCTGGGCCGGGTCGAGCCGGAGGCCCGTCCGGCCGTGCAGGATCTCGTCTATGGCAGCCTGCGCGCCTACGGGCGCGGCGATTTCTATCTATCCAAGCTGCTGCAAAAACCGCTGGCCAGCGACGAAGTGCGCGCCCTGTTGCTGGTCGCCATTTATCGCCTCGAAACCCGTCCGGATGCCGCGCATACGGTTGTCGATCAGGCCGTTTCGGCGGCCGCCGCGGTAGCGGGCGGGAATTTCAAGGCGCTGGTCAATGGTGTCTTGCGCAATTTCTTGCGCCAGCAAGCGGCACTGACCGCCGAATTTGCCGCCGATCCCGTTGCTTCGGCCATGCACCCGGACTGGTGGCTGGCCCAGTTGCAGGCTGCTTATCCGCAGGACTGGCCGGCCATCGTCGCCGCCGGCAATTCGCCACCGCCGATGGGTCTGCGCGTCAACACCCGCCGCGTTTCGCGCGACGATTACATCATGAAGCTGGCGGCCGAAGGTATTCCCGCCAAACCCGTCGGCGAATGCGGACTGGCTCTCGACAAGCCGGTGCCGGTCGACGCATTGCCCGGTTTCGCCGATGGCCTCGTATCGGTGCAGGATCCCGGGGCACAAATGGCTGCCACGCTGCTCGATCCGGCGCCGGGCAGTCGCGTGCTCGACGCCTGCGCCGCACCGGGCGGCAAGACGGCGCATCTGCTCGAGCGCGGCGAAATCGACCTGCTGGCGCTTGATCTGAAACCTTCGCGCTGCCGGCGCGTCGCCGAAACGCTGTCGCGCCTTGGCCTGAGCGCCGAGATTCAGGATGCCGACTGCGCCAAATTGACGAGCTGGTGGGATGGTCGCCTTTTCGACGCGGTACTGGCTGACGTCCCATGCACAGCCAGCGGCGTCGTGCGTCGCAATCCGGACGCCAAGTGGTTGCGTCGCGAGGCCGACATCGCCAGTTTTGCCACAACACAGGCGCGAATTCTCGACGCCTTGTGGCAGGTCGTGCGGCCGGGCGGTAAACTGCTCTACGTGACCTGCTCGGTTTTTCCGGCCGAAAATGGCGGGCAGATTTCGCGCTTCCTGGCGCGCCAGCCGCAGGCTCACTGTTGTCATGAAGAACAGCTCTTGCCGAGTGCTGAACACGATGGCTTTTTCTACTGCTTGCTCGAAAAGCGTGCTTGATCCTCTGCGCCGATGGCTGCTGTTGCTGCTATTGGTGCCTGTTTTGGCGTGGACCGCAGAAATCGACATCAGCAATCCGCAGCTTTCAGCCAGCGAAGATGGCTATGTTCTTTCTGCCGATTTCAAGTTCGAATTGAATCCGCGCCTCGAAGAAGCGGTGACCAAGGGCGTCGTGCTCTATTTCGTCGCCGATTTCGAGTTGAGCAAAGCCCGCTGGTATTGGCTCGATGAAAAACTGGTCAGCCGCAGCCAGACCTATCGCCTGTCCTACCACGCGTTGACCCGGCAATACCGGCTGACCACTGGTGGTCTGCATCAGTCGTTCCAGACCCTGTCCGAGGCCATGCAGGTGCTGGCCCGGCTGCGCAGCTGGACGGTCATCGACAAGAACGAAAAATTGGTCCGTCCTGGCGAACCTTACGAAGCATCGTTGCGCATGCGGCTCGACGTCACCCAATTGCCGCGTCCCTTCCAGATCAGCGCTCTTGGCAACAAGGACTGGAGCCTCGGGTCCGACTGGAAAACCTGGCCGGCCAACTTGCCCGCGGCGGAGGCCAAGTGAAGCGTATCGTCGCAGCGGGTGGGGCATTTGCGGCAGCCATTGGCGGCATCCTGTGGTTCCTGCTGTTGATGTCCACGGCAGCGGATACCGTGCTTTTCTCCCGCAACTATCCGCTGCTCATCGCGCTTAATGTCGTGCTGGCGCTTGGTATGCTCGGCTTGGTCGGCTGGCAGTTGCGCACGCTGTGGCGTGATTATCAGGCCCAGGTTTTCGGCGCCCGCCTCAAGCTGCGCCTGATGCTGATGTTCGGCGTCATCGCCGTATTGCCGGGGGCGCTGGTCTATGGCGTGTCGGTGCAGTTTGTTACCCGGTCGATCGAAAGCTGGTTCGATGTGCGCGTCGAGAAGGCCCTCGAATCCGGCCTGCAACTCGGCCGCTCGGCACTTGATTCGCTGTTGCTCGATCTCGGCGAAAAGGCGCGCAGTGTCGCTGCAGAATTGTCCGACATTCAAGAATCGTCGCGCCGCTCGGCCCTGTTGCGCCTGCGCGAAGAGAAGGGCGTTCAGTCGGTAGCGCTGTTTTCAGTCGGCGGCCAATTACTGTCGAGCGCCACCACCGAACTGTCCAGCCTGCTCCCCGATTTGCCCAGCCAGGCACAGCTCAAACAGGCGCGCAGCACGCAGATGGTGAGTACCATCGAAGGCGATGGCGGCAAACTTTACCTGCGCGTGCTGGTACCGGTCAGCTCCCGCGGTATGTTCGAGGAGCCGCGCATCCTGCAAATGACCCAACCGGTGCCGCCGGGACTGGCCCATGACGCCGATGCCGTGCAGGGCGTTTATCGCGATTATCAGGAATTGCATCTGGCCCGCGAAGGTCTGACTCGCATTTATGCCCTGACGCTGACGCTGACCGTGCTCGTTGCCCTCTTTGGCGCCTTCGCGCTGGCTTATGTGATGGCCCGTCGGCTGGCCGCGCCGCTCTATATTCTGGCTGAAGGCACGCAGGCTGTGGCGCAAGGCGACTTTTCGCCGCGCCAGGCCATCTACAGCGGCGACGAACTGGGTGTTTTGACCCAGTCCTTCAACCGGATGACCCGCCAGCTTGATGATGCCCGACGCGAAACCGAGCGCCATCGGGCGGAACTTGAATCGGCGCGTGGCTATCTCGAATCGATCCTGGCCAATCTGTCCACCGGGGTGCTGGTTTTTGACCGCCATTTCGTCCTGCGCACGGTCAACGAGGGGGCCCTGACCATCCTGAACGACGATTTCATGGGCCTGGTTGGGTCTGCGGCTGATCATTGGCCGCGCCAACAGGCCCTTGGTGCTTTTATCCGGGAACATTTTTCCGGCACCGAAGAAGCCGAGTGGCAAGCTCAGCTCGAAATGGAACGGCCGAACGGCATGCCGCAGGTGTTGTTGTTGCGCGGCTCTCGTCTTCCGGAAGCCAGCGGTGGTGGCGATGTTGTGGTCTTTGACGACGTTACGCGCCTGATTGCCGCCCAGCGCAGCGCTGCCTGGGGCGAAGTGGCACGTCGTCTGGCGCATGAAATCAAGAATCCGCTGACGCCGATCCAGCTTTCGGCCGAGCGCCTGCAATTCAAGCTGGCCGACAAGCTTTCCAACGGCGATGCCGAGATGCTGGCGCGCGGCACGCAGACGATCATTAATCAGGTTCAGGCCATGAAGCGCATGGTCGACGATTTCCGCGATTACGCCCGGATGCCGGCACCGGAAGTGGCGGAGCTCGACCTAAACGAACTGATCGGCGAAGTGCTGGGACTCTACGAAAGTTCATCGGCGACCATCGAAACGCGACTGGCCGCCGATTTGCCACCCATTCTCGGCGATGCCACGCAATTGCGGCAGATCATTCACAATCTGCTGCGCAACGCCGAAGACGCGCTGGAAGGCCGTGACGAGACGCGCATCCTGATCCAGACCGAAGCCGTCGGCCGTCAAGCCAGCCTGACCATTGCCGACAACGGACCCGGTTTTCCGGTCGAACTGTTGCCGCGCATCTTCGAACCTTATGTCACCACCAAGGCCCGTGGCACAGGCCTCGGCTTGCCCATTGTCAAAAAAATTGTCGAAGAACACCTGGGTACCATCGAAATAAGCAATGCACCCGAGGGCGGCGCGCGGATCGATATTCGCCTGCCCCTGGTGAAAGCGGAGGAAGTCAAAAATGGCAATCATTCTGGTCGTTGACGACGAAGTCGGTATTCGCGAACTATTGTCGGAAATCCTGATCGACGAAGGCTACGACGTGCGTGTCGCCGAAAATGCCACGGCTGCCCGCCTGATCCGTAGCGAATTGCGTCCAGACCTCGTGCTGCTCGACATCTGGATGCCCGACACCGATGGCATCACGCTGCTCAAGGAGTGGCACGCGGCCGGGCATCTCAATATGCCGGTGGTGATGATGTCCGGACACGGCACGATCGATACGGCGGTTGAGGCGACGCGCTTCGGCGCCTTCGATTTCCTCGAAAAGCCAATCGCCCTGCAAAAACTGCTTTCTACCGTCCAGAAAGCCCTCAAGCACGACAAGTCCCCGACCCGCCCGGCGCTGACATTGGAGGCGTTCAGTCGTCTTTCCTTCGTCAAGGAGTTCAAGCGGCGCCTTGAGCAGGCGGCGGCAAAGTCCCCCATTTTGCTGATCAAGGGGGCCAATGGCGGCATGGCCGAAATTTGCGCCCGGACCCTGCAGCCGCCGCGTGCACCATGGCTTGATTTGTCAGGTGTGAGCAGTGCCCTGACGCAGGAAATGCTCGAAAAAGTGTCCGGAGGCATCCTGTTCGTGCCGGATATGGCCGGGCTTGGCAAAATGCAGCAAATGAATATGGCTTTTGCGGTCGACCGGCTGGAAAAGCTCAATTTGCAAATGATCGCCGCCACGCTGAGCAGTGCCAGCGCACTCAGCGAAGCGGGCTGGGACAGCAAGCTGCTGGCCCGTCTTGGCGAAATCTGGGTAGCCATGCCGTCGCTGGCCGGGCATGGTGATGAGCTGCCGGAAATCGCCAGCCTTCTGCTGACCAATTTCGTCGAGCGCGGCGAGGTGCAAGCGCGTCGTTTGTCGAGCGGAGCGCTCAATGCACTGCGCACCTTGTCCTGGAAAACCAACCCGGAATCAAGCTGGAACGACCTTTATGCGCTGGTGCGCAATCTGGCGATCACTTCCCTCGAAGAAGAAATCAGCGCCGACGACGTTGCCCGTGTCATGCCGGTAGACGCTGGTGGCAACCCTGAGATGCTTTCGTTGCTGCCGCTCTTCGATCAACCCTTGCGCGAGGCACGCGATGCTTTTGAAAAAATGTACTTCGAGCATCATCTGCGTCTTGAAGGTGGCAACATGACCAAGCTGGCATTTGTACCGAAAACTCAAACAACTGGACGTCAAGCTCGGCAAACGCAGCGAAGAATAATTACCCGGATACAAGGGGGAAGACATGAAAGTCATCATTCTCGGTGCCGGGCAGGTTGGCGCCAGTGTCGCTGAAGGTCTGGTTTCAGAAGAAAACGACATTACGATCGTAGACTACGATGCTGCACGGCTCGCCCAGTTGCAGGACCGGCTCGATCTGCGCACGGTGGTCGGCAACGCGGCGACGCCGTCGACGCTGCGCGAAGCCGGGGCGGAAGACGCCGACATGGTCATTGCGGTGACTCAAAGTGACCAGTCCAATCTGGTGGCGTGCAAGCTGGCGCACAGCGTCTTCAATGTGCCGACGCGGATTGCCCGTCTGCGTTCGCGCGACTTTCTCGAGGACGAGAGCCTGCTGTCGCCGGAAAATTTTGCGGTGGATTTCGCGCTCTGCCCGGAACAGGTGATTACCGAGTATATTCGTCGCCTGATCGAGTTTCCCGAAGCACTGCAGGTGCTCAATTTTGCCAAGGGGCGGGTCAGCCTGGTGGCTGTGCGCGCTTACGAGGGCGGTTTGCTGGTCGGCAAGCAGATCAAGCAGATGCGCGAGTTTCTGCCGCCCGACATGGATGCCCGGATCGCCGCCATTTTTCGCCGTGACCAGGCTGTTTTTCCGGAAGGCGAAACGGTCGTTGAGGCTGGCGACGAAGTCTTTCTGCTGGCTGCTGCCGAGCACATCCGGCCGGTCCTACGGCAGCTCAGGCGGATGATGAAGCCGGTCGAGCGGATCATGATCGCCGGCGGTGGCAATATTGGCTTGCGTCTGGCCAAGTCGCTGGAGAAACGCTACGAAATCAAGCTGATTGAAGGCCGCAAGGAACGCGCCGAATTGATCGCCAATGAACTGGACAACACCCTTGTCCTGCTTGGCGACGCGACTGACGAGGAGCTGCTGGAGCGGGAGAACATCGCCGAGATGGACCTCTTTCTTGCTGTGACCAACGACGATGAAGACAACATCATGTCCGGTAGCCTGGCCAAGCGTCTGGGCAGCAAACGCGTGGTTGCCCTGATCAACCGTCGTGCCTATGCCGAGATGATAGAAGGCGGGCCGATCGACATCGGCATTTCGCCGTCCCAGGTTTCGATCGGTGCCCTGTTGGCCCATGTCCGGCATGGCGACGTGGCGGAGGTCCATTCGCTGCGGCGCGTCACGGTTGCCGCGCTGGTGCGGCATTTTGACAGGGCTGTGATCGTTGGCCAGACCGATGACTGGACTTCGATTACCCGTCACGGCGAGGTCGTCATCGCGCACCACGACACGGTGATTGAAGCGGAGGATCATGTGATCGTTTTCTGCACCCGCAAGAAGCTCGTCAAGAAGGTCGAAAAGCTGTTCCAGGTCAGTTTTCACTTCTTTTAAGGGGTAGACCGTGACACGTTTTGCCCCTGTTTATCGGGCACTGGGCATGATCATCATGCTCTTCGGCCTGACCATGCTGGCACCGCTGATACTGTCCTATGTCACCAACGACGGTGCCCAGACGGCCTACGACGAAGCCTTCGCGCTGACCATGCTGTGTGGCGCCTTTCTCTGGTATCGCTACCGTCGCTGCAAGCGGGAGTTGAACATCCGCGACGGCTTCCTGATGGTTGTTCTGGTCTGGTCAGTCTTGCCGGCTTTTGCGGCTATTCCGCTCATGCTGCAGCTTGGCATCAGCCATACCGACGCCTATTTCGAGACGGTCTCCGGGTTGACCACCACGGGGGCAACGGTATTGTCCAATCTGGATACGCTGCCCATGTCGATCAACCTGTGGCGCCACCAGTTGGTCTGGATTGGTGGCATGGGTCTGATCGTGCTGGCCATCGCCATTCTGCCTTTGCTCGGTATCGGTGGTCGGCAAATGTTCAAGGCGGAAACACCGGGTCCGATGAAGGACTCAAAAATGACGCCGCGCATTGCCGAGACAGCCAAGGGATTGTGGCTGGTTTACTTCGGTGTCTCGATGGCTTGCATTCTGGGCTACCGGTGGGCAGGCATGACTTGGTTCGACGCCGTTTGCCACGGTTTTTCAACCATGGGGCTGGGCGGCTTCTCGACGCACGACGCCAGTTTCGGGTATTTCAACTCGCCAGTTATCGAGTTAGTGTCGATCGTTTTCATGCTTTTTGCCGGCATGAATTTCGGGACGCTGTTTCTGGCCGTTAGCGGACGCTCCTTGCGTCCCTATCTACGTGATCCGGAAGCCGCTTGGTTCATCGGAGTCTGTGCTGCCAGTATCCTCGTTGTCGCGCTCTATATCTGGAAAGACGGTGCCTACGCTGATCTTGACACGGCGTTTCGTCATTCAGCCTTCAATGTCATTTCGATTGCGACAACGACTGGTTACGCCAGCGTTGATTTTGCGTTGTGGCCGATCTTCGCGCCATTGTGGATGCTGTTCCTGTCCAGTTTTGCCACCAGCGCGGGGTCGACCGGGGGCGGCATCAAGATGATGCGGGCGATCCTGCTTTACAAGCAGGTCTATCGCGAACTGGTGCGGGCGATGCACCCGAATGCCGTATACAACATCAGAATTGGTGGCCAGACGGCGGCGCAGCCTATCCTGTTTGCGGTTCTCTCATTCGCCTTCATGTACATGGTCAGTATCGTTTCTCTGACCTTGCTCATGGCCTTTACCGGACTCGATATCGTATCGGCCTTCACGGCCATCGTCGCCAGCGTCAACAACACCGGACCGGGCCTCGGCGTAGTTGGCCCGTCGACAACCTATGCCGTTCTTGAAGACTTCCAGACCTGGATTTGCATCTTCGCCATGCTGCTCGGCCGGCTTGAAATATTCACCCTGCTCGTTGTTCTGACCCCCGCCTTCTGGCGGAAGTGACCCGGCGCCCGGAAAGGCGGATAATTCCGCCTTTCCGAATTTCTGGCGGAGTCCGACGTGAGCCGACCCAAGAACGATACTTTCCTGCGCGCCCTTCTCAAAGAGCCGACCGAATATACGCCTCTCTGGCTGATGCGCCAGGCTGGCCGTTACCTTCCCGAATATTGCGAAACCCGCAAACGAGCCGGTAACTTCCTGAACCTGTGCAAGTCGCCAGCCATGGCCTGCGAGGTCACGCTGCAACCGCTGGCCCGCTATGATCTCGATGCCGCCATCCTGTTCTCCGACATCCTGACCGTGCCCGACGCCATGGGCCTCGGCCTCTACTTCGCCGAAGGCGAGGGGCCGAAGTTCGAGCGCCCGCTGCGCGAAGAATGGGCCATCAATAACCTGACCGCGCCAGATCCCTACGAGCATCTCGGCTACGTGATGGACGCCGTCTCGGAAATCCGCCGCGCCCTGGATAACTCGGTGCCCCTCATCGGTTTCTCTGGCAGCCCCTATACACTGGCCTGCTACATGGTCGAAGGCGAGGGCTCAAGCGATTTCCGTAACATCAAGGGCATGCTCTACAACCGCCCGGACCTGCTGCACCGCATCCTGTCAGTGACGGCTGATTCCGTGATTGCCTACCTGAATGCCCAGATCGACTGCGGCGCCCAGGCCGTGATGATCTTCGACACCTGGGGCGGTTCGTTGTCCAACGCGGCCTACGAGGAATTCTCGCTGCAATACATGCGTCGCATCGTTGCCGGCCTGAAGAAGGAAAAAGACGGCCAGCGTATTCCGAGCATCGTGTTCACCAAAAACGGCGGCCTGTGGCTCGAAAAAATAGCTGATATCGGCTGCGATGCGGTCGGCCTCGATTGGACCATCGACATCGGCGAAGCCCGCCGTCGCGTTGGTGACAAGGTAGCGCTCCAGGGCAATCTTGACCCGAATGTACTGTTTGCGCAGCCGGAAATCGTCGCAGCCGAAGCGAAAAAAGTGCTCGACAGCTTCGGCCCGGCCAATACCGGCCACGTTTTCAACCTTGGGCACGGCATTTCCCAATTCACTCCGCCGGATAGCGTTACCGCACTCGTCGAGACGGTCCATTCATACAGCCGAGTATTACGTAAGTAATAGCTATAAGTGAGGGGCAAGGCTTGACTTATGCACAGAGTTTTGCCTCTCGCCAAAAATAAACTCCAAAAACCCCTTGACTCAGCATTGTTTATTTAAATTATTGAATTTAAACGAATAATGATGTTGCTCAATATTTCGGCAAAGTGACGTAATCCTTACCAAACCGTTACCTGGCGCCAAAGTCAAAAAGAAATCCACAAAGTTATCCACAGTTTTTGTGGACAACTCAAAAACCCCGGTTTTGGGTCGCAATAAATCCGAATTTTTGGAGAAATAACGGCTTTGGCCGGTAAATCCATGCCCGTTTTACGCGTCGCCCTCGATTTGCCGTTACATCGCCTTTTTGATTATCTGGCTGAAACGGCGTCGACCGCAGATATCGGCTACCGGGTTCGCGTCCCATTCGGGCGTGGCGAGAAACTGGGCGTTATCGTTGACGTGGTTGGCGAAAGCGACTGGCCACTGGATCAGCTGAAGCAGGCAGTCGAAATTTTGCGCGACTTGCCGCCACTGCCGGCCGATTTCTTTCGGCTCTGCGAATTCGCAAGTACTTACTATCAGGCCGCATATGGCGAAGTCGTTCTGCAGGCCTTGCCGGTCGGGCTCAAGCGTCTCGATCCGCCGGATCGCCGCAGCGGACGCGCCACGCGAAAGCCGGAGGCAATTCAGCCACCAGCGCTGACCGACGAACAAGCCATGGCCTTGGCTGCCATCGACCCGGCCACTGGTTTTTCCGTTCATCTGTTGCATGGCGTGACCGGTAGCGGCAAAACCGAGGTCTACCTGCGCCTTGTCGAGCAGGCCTTGGCAGCTGGACGACAAGCCCTGTTGCTGGTCCCGGAAATCAACCTGACGCCACAGCTGGAGGGCCGGGTTCGCGCACGCTTTCCCGAGGCCGGCGTCGTCTCCCTGCATAGCGAACTGGCCGAGGCGGCGCGCGAGCGCAACTGGCGAGCAGCTTTTGCCGGCGAGGCGAGCATCATTCTCGGTACCCGGCTGTCGATCTTCACGCCCATGCCCCGGCTTGGTTTGATTGTTATCGACGAAGAGCACGATCCATCATTCAAGCAGCAGGACGGCATGCGCTATTCGGCGCGCGATGTCGGGGTTTTTCGGGCGCATCAGCTGGGCATTCCCATTCTGCTCGGCTCGGCGACGCCATCGCTGGAGTCGTGGGCGAATGCGCAGGGCGGGCGATATGGCCTGCTGACCCTGAATCAGCGAGCCAATCCGGAAGCAACGCTGCCGGCAGTGCACATCATCAATACGCGCAAAATGGTTTTGAAGGAGGGGGTCAGCGAGCCGTTGATTGCCGCCATCACGGAGCGTCTGGCGCGTGGCGAACAGAGCCTTGTCTTCCTCAACCGTCGTGGTTATGCGCCGGTGCTGGCTTGCCCGGCTTGCGGCTGGATTTCGCGGTGTACGCGCTGTGCGGCCAACATGGTCTTGCACCTCGCCGACCGCCGCCTGCGCTGCCATCACTGCGGTTGCGAGCACCGTGTTCCGAAAGCCTGCCCGACTTGCGGCAATCAGGACATCCACCCGTTTGGGCGCGGTACGCAGCGTCTTGAGGCGTGGCTGCAGGAGCAGTTTCCCGAAGCGCGCGTCCTGCGCGTCGACCGTGATTCGGTGAAGAGTCGCAAGCAGTGGGAGGCCATGCTGGATCTCATCCATGGTGGTCAGGCCGACATTCTGGTCGGCACCCAGATGCTGGCCAAGGGCCACGATTTTCCCAAGCTGACGCTGGTCGGTGCGCTCGGCGCCGATGCCGCCCTCTACGCCGCTGACTGGCGAGCACCGGAGCGCCTGTTCGCACAGTTGATGCAGGTTGCCGGGCGGGCCGGCCGGGCTGAACTGAAGGGCGAAGTGCTGATTCAGACCGAGTATCCGGATCACCCGCTGTTTGCCGCGCTGGCCGATCACGACTTCCCGGGATTCGCCGCGCAGCAGCTCAAGGAACGCGAGCAGGCCGGCTTCCCGCCCTACGCCTTCCAGGCCGTGTTGCGCGCCGAGGCGCCGGAAATGGCCGATTCCATTGCCTTCCTGAACACGGCTGCCGCTTTGCCGATGATCAGCGAGCACGAAAACGTCATGATCTATGACCCGGTGCCGATGAAGCTGGCCCGGCTGGCCAATCTGGAGCGTGGCCAGTTGCTCGCCGAATCCTGTTCGCGCCCGGCCTTGCAGAATTTCCTGCCGCGCTGGCGGGAGGCGATCGAAGGCATCAAGGCGCCGTCGAAACTGCGCTGGCACATCGAGGTTGATCCGCTCGAGTTTTGAGTTGATTGATTTCGACGATTGCGGCACGTCCCTTGCAGTGGAGTCATTCCAAACCGTGCAAGGAGTTCATCATGAAAATTCAGGAATCGAACGTTCAACTGTCGGCCACGCATGAAGCCAGCCGCAGCCATTCGCTGGAGATAACCACGGAGCGAGAGTTTCGCGGCATTTTCAGTCATCTTGCGCTGAGCCCGGATGAGGCGCGGACTACAGAACGGCAGAATTTCCAGAAGCTTTTACAATCGCTGATCGACGCCATCATGGCGGCAATGGATGGCAAAAAAGTTGAGGAAAAGTTTGCCGCCGGCGACGCGATGCCGGCTAAGTCGGCCGAGTCGGCTGCGCCGAGACGTGGCCTGGAAATCAACTGGCAGCGTACGATCCGGGAAAGCGTCACTGAGTCAGAAAAGACGACAGTTTGCGGCAACGGTTCGGTAACGACTTGCGATGGCAAGGTGATCAAGTTCGACTACGCGCTGGCCATGGAGCGCAATTACGCCAGCGCGAAGGTCGAAGAAGAGAGCGGCACGGTCAAGCTGAGCGATCCGTTGATGCTCAGTTTCAACGGTATGGCCTGCGAGCTGACTGAGGATTACATCAGCTTCGATCTGAACGCCGATGGCACGGCCGAGCAGATTCCCGGCATCGGCAAGGGTAGTGGCTATCTGGTTCTGGACCGGAACGGCAATGGCAAGGCCGACGATGGCAGTGAGTTGTTTGGCGTGGCCAGCGGCAATGGTTTCGCCGATCTGGCCAAACTCGACGACGACCACAACGGCTGGATCGATGAGGCCGACGCCGCTTTCAGCCAGCTCGGCGTCTGGTCGGGCGACGGTTTCGGCTCGCTCAAGCAGCAGGGCGTCGGGGCCCTCTTCACTTCCACGGTCAACGCGGAATTTTCGCTAAAAACGAAATCCAACGAACTGCTTGGGCAGATTCGGGCGGCCGGGCTTTATCTCTCCGAGGCGGGGGAGGTCGGCCACATGCAGCAGGTCGACCTCGTTGTCTCAGACTTGCCGGCGGGGTCTGAGCATCCAGAGCAGGGCCAGAAACTGGCCGCCTAAGAGCGTGAAGAAGGCGGTGCGGAAAGCCGCATCGCCAGCCCAGCCTTGGGCCTGCAGGGCATCGACGAGTATGCCGATGCCCCATTGCAGGCCGAAGGCGCCGGCGAAGACGAGCAGATTGAGCGCGGTGTTCGCCCGTCCCGAGAGCGCCGACGGGAAGGCCTGGGCGACCAGCGAATAGGAAACATTGGAGAGCGAAAAACAGGCGCCGAGGACAGGCCACAGCAGGTTGCCGGCGAAGCCTGGCAGGCAGGTAATCAGGGCGAGCAGGCCGATGGCGAGGAACATTGCACCGCGATAAATGGTATCGAGCTTGATTCCGCGCCGCACCAGTCCGGTGGCGAAGAAGCCCATGAACAGGAAGCCGGCCAGCATGGCGCCGCTCATCCAGGTCAGGCGGGCGGCAATCGCCGCGCCTTCGAGCCCTTCCATGACCGTCATCCAGCGCGCTACCCACAGGCCCTGCACGGCCATGAAGCCGCCGGTAAACCAGAAGCCCATTGGTGCGTAGCGCCAGAAGTGCGGGCTGGAAAAAATGCTTTTTACCCCGGCCATCTGGGCGGCGAAGCCCGTGCCGCCTTCCTCGCCCGGCTTGTCGGGCGCGACGAACCAAAGTGTCGCGGCGACGGCCAGCGTAGCAGCGGCCAGCCCGAAAGCGATTTCCTGCCAGGTGGCGAAGCCGAGTGCCATTTCCAGCGGCTTCGAGGCGGCCAGCGCACCCAATCCGCCCGAGGCCATGACCCAGCCGGTCAGCGAGGCTTGCCGTTCGGGCGGGAACCACTGGGCAAAGGCCTTGAACGAAGCCATCAGGCAGGCCGAAACGCCGAGGCCGATCATGGCGCGGCCAATGGCCAGGCCGCCGAGGGCATCGGACAAGGCAAAAACGGCAGCACCAGCGGCGGCGATGAGCAGCAGGCCGGCCTCGACGCGACGCGGGCCAAAGCGGTCGAGCAGCATGCCGAGCGGCAGCTGGGCGGCGCCGAAGGCAAGAAAATAGGTACTGGTCAGCAGGCCGAGCGCGTTGTCGCCGAGATTGAGCTCGCGAGCGAGGACCGGCCCGATGACGGCATTGGCTGTCCGGTAGAGGTAGGACAGGAAATAGCCGGCGGCAAAAGGCAGGAATAGCCTGATCCACAGGCGGCGAGCGTCGGTATCGTTCATGGGTTTTCGGGTTTTGCGTGGAACGCCGCCGGTGTGGGCGATGTTTTTTCTGGATTTTTTCGGAGCCATTCGACACGCGAAACGATCTTTTGTTGCCAGTTTTTGGCGATGCCTGGGCTGGCGGCGAGTTTTTCCAGATCGGCGAGGGTGGGGCGGTGGGCCTGCCAGCACAGCATCGCGTCAGCCAGCGTGAAGCTGCCTTCGGCCGCCTGCAGCAGCTCCAGCGTATCGCCCGGCGCCACTTGGCCGGGTTTGACAACCCGCCAGTACCAGCCGGTCAGTCGATGTTCGGCGATGAAGGCTGCCATGCCGTCGCTGGCGAAGCGTTCATCAATTTTCCAGCATGGATTGCGCGGCTGGCAAACCTGCAGCTCGGCGCTGCCCAGGCGCCAGATGTCACCGATCCGGACGTCGTTTTCGTCGAGTTCGGCCGTCGAGATGTTTTCGCCGAGGCTGCCGATGACGAGCTGCGGCGCGGCCTCCGGGAAGCGCTCGGCCAGCTTGGCATAATGGCGCGCCGGGTAGAGGTGGACGGCTTTTTCCGGGCCGCCGTGCACGCGGCGGTCGGCCTGCTCGTCACCGATGAAGCCTTCGGGGCCGAGTTCGAGCCGGCCGACCGCCGGCTGCTTGTACATGCCAGTCGGGCGACCGGACTCAGGGAGCGGCCGAATGCCGCCGATGAAGAGGGATACGTGTGCCATGGTCGCCGGATTTTGCCATCAATCCCATAACCACGCTGCGCCGCGTACCCCCGAGGAATCCCCATGCATCGGTGGCAGAAACTTTGTGTTAAAAACGTCCGAAAAAACGTGTCGACCGCAGCATTCCGGCAAATGACGGTATAGCCGCTGCATTTTCGACAGCCCGCCACCGATGACGATGACCTGCGGATCGAGAAGGTTGATGACGCCGGCCAGGGCGCGGCCGAGGCGATCTTCGTAGCGGCGAAGCGAAGCTTCGCAGGCGAGGTCTCCGTCGGCTGCAAGGCGGTCGATTTCGCTCGCGCTCAGTGTTTGTCCGGTGTGGCGGCAATGGTCGGCAGCCAGCGCCGGGCCGGAAAGATAGGCCTCGGTGCAGCCGGCGCGGCCGCAGTAGCAGGGCGGCAAGGGCAGGTCGTCGCCGCTCGGCAGGGGCAGCGGATTGTGGCCCCATTCGCCGGCGATGGCATTGGCGCCGGTCAGCACCTGCCGGTTGATGACGATGCCGCCACCGACGCCGGTCCCGAGAATGATGCCGAAAACGATCCCGGCATCCTGCCCGCTGCCATCGACGGCTTCGGACAGTGCAAAGCAGTTGGCGTCGTTGGCCAAGCGGATTTCACGCTGGAGCAGGGCCTGCAGGTCGCGCTTCAGGGGCTTGCCGATCAGGCAGGTGGAATTGGCATTCTTGATCAGGCCGGTGGCCAGCGATTCGGCACCGGGGATGCCGATGCCGACCGTGCCCCGTTGTCCGAGGCTGTTTTCGACGCTTTCGACCAGCCTGGCAATGGCTTTCAGCGTCGCCATGTAGTCGCCTTGTGGTGTCGGAATACGCTGGCGCAGCAATTCTCGGCCGTCGTCGGCCAATGCGATGATCTCGGTCTTGGTCCCGCCGAGGTCGACCCCGAGGCGCATCAGACGCGAACGGCGACGCCCTTGACGTTGCCGTAGGTGGTCGTCAGCGTGCGCAGGACGCTGGCGCCGGCTTCGAGCAGCAGCATGAACAGGTTGCGTTCGGTGTACAGGCAGACCTGCTCGTGAATCCCGTATTTTTCGGCGAGTGCCGGCGAAAGTTCGGCAAAACGTTGGTCAACGCTCGATTCACTGGCGGCATAACCTTCGCTCAATTCAGAATGCAGGCCGAGGACGGAGATATACAACTTGCCGCCGATTTTCAGCTTGAGCAGCAGTTGCCGGACAATGCGGCGGGCCTCTTCGTAGGGCATGGCGCACAGGCCGCGCCGGACGATGATGATGTCGAATGGCTCGCCCTGGGGGTCTTCGGGCAGTTCGGGCATGGCGCAGGGAGCAAACAGGATTTCGTCGCGCAGGGCGGCGGCGAGTATTCGCCCCTCGATTTCCTGTTGCAGATCGGGATGGTCGGCAACGACCACCTGGGCACCGAGGCGGGCGAACTTGATCGACATTTCGCACCGTTTGTCGGGAAGGATCAGCACCGAAACGCGGTTATCGAAACGATGACGTTTGACGCACTCCTCGAGCGCATAGCGCTCAAGCTCGTCAGCCCCTGTCTCTAGCGGATTGGCGTTAATATTTGCTGTCATGCTCGTTGCCTCCCTCCGGCTCATTGTGCCCAAGGCGGGGCAGTGTGACAACCGGGAATCCATGCAGGGAAAGGAAAAACAATGTTAGTCCGCTTTTATTCCAGTGAAACGGGGGAATTGCTGATGTTCGCCGAGGCGGCCCGGCCGCTGTTGCAGGTCCTCGGCAAGGCAACGACGGCGCGAGGAACCTTTACGCTGGCCGAGATGGCGCCAGCTGCACAGATCTTGCGCGATGCGGTGAAACGTGGCGAGGCGCCGCCGCCACCGCCGGATGAGGATGAACGGGATGAGACGGGGAAAAAGAAGGAGCCGGTCGTCGCCATGAGCCAGCGTGCCTGGCCGTTGATCGACATGCTGGAGCGGACCAGCAAGGGCGGGCCGAAAGCCAACATCGTCTGGGAAGCGTCGGCCGATTTCTGAGAGCCTGCTCAGTCGGCTGATTCGATACCGAAGCCGACAGCGATTCCGTCGATAACGGTGCGCAACGCCTGCTCGAACTGGCCGAAGACCGGTTCGGATGGCAATACTCCCTCGCGCAGGGCCTTTTCGAGTGCCATGGCGGCATTTTGCAGGTCCAGCGCGCCGATCGTTCCGGCCAGCCCCTTGGCGCTGTGGGCATGGCGTTCGGCGCTGACGAAGTCGCCATTGGCCAGGGTGGCGCGAATGACCTGCGGCGCATCGATCAGGCGGGCGTGAAAGTCGCGCAGGATTTTTTCGTAGAGCGCCGGCTTGTTGAGCATGCGCTTGAGGCCGTCGGCCTTGTCGATACCGGGCAGGTCGGGTAATCCGTCCCCGGTCGTCACGGACGTGCTCTCGGGTAACGGCTGATGGCTTCCAGAGCATTCATTTCGGGTATCCGGACATCCTGACTATGATGCATTGATGTTACCGTCATTAGCGCTCGGCTTCAATGAGCGGCGCGAATGGCCTGGCTTAAAAAAGCTCGATGTCGTCGTTCTTCTCTTTCATCTCCGCCATGAACTTGTCGACGGCTTCGTGCACCGGCATGCCGTGCATGACGGCTTCGAACATGGCGATTTCGTCGCGCGTCGTGTATTTGGCCCGGATTTTTTCCTGCAGGGAAACCCATTCGCTGGGGTTGTAGAGGCGTTGCCCATCGGCCACCAGGTCGCTGAGATCGCCCAGGCTGATGCCGACGTGCGCCAGCCGCTGGACCAGCTTGTCGTAGAACTGAAAGGCGATGATGGCCTGATGGACCATGCCCGAAACGTGGTCGGAGATACCGCTCAAATTTTGCTTGGCGACGCCGACTTCGCCCTGGTCGGGGAGGGTCTGCACGGTGTCGGAAATCATCCGCATGTAGCTGGCCATGCTGGTGAAGGAATTGGTCAGCACGTCGACTGAAGCGTTGCTGTCCTTCATGGCGGTTTCGATCTGCACGGCAGAGAGTTCGAGCATCAGCACGGTCTCGCGAACCTGACTCCAGTTAAGGTCAGGTGTGTGGGCGCTGGTGCCGCGCGGATGGATGGTCTCTTTGCGCAAAACTTGCCGGGCGTTCCATGCCCGGCATGGCTTTCCCGCTGGGATTGGCGACTTGGCGCGATAATTGGCCGATGACTTTCAAGAATGTTTTCATTTTCGCCCTGTTTTTCCGGTTGACCGTGGCAATCGCCGCGCCGCCGCTGATAGCCGTCGATGTCGGGCATGGCGGCCTCGATGGCGGGGCGACGAGCGCGCGCGGGCGTCCGGAGTTCGCCTTCAACCAGGAATTCGCCGGGATTCTCGCCGGTGTCCTGCGCGAGCGTGGCCAGGCGGTGCGCGAAATCAATTTTGCCGGCGACATCGGCAGCCTGATCGCGCGGCCCGTGCAGGCGGCGGGCAGCGACTTTTTCATCTCCATCCACCATGACTCGATCGGTGAATCATGGCTGAAGCCCTGGATCTGGGAGGGCGCCGAGCAGACCTACACCGAGGTCAAGCGCGGCTACGGAATCTTTGTTTCGGCGCAGAATCCGGATCCGGAAACCAGCTTGCGCTGTGCCTCCAGCATCGGCGCCATGATGCGCCGGGCCGGTTTCGCCCCGTCGACCTGGCACGGGCGAAAGCATCTGGCGGCCGACGCCGAAAACGGGGTCTGGTATTACGACAACCTCGTCGTGCTTTACCGGACGACCCTGCCCGCCGTGCTCTTTGAGGCCGGCGTCATCAAGCATCGCGACGAGGAACTGGAGCTGGCCGATCCCGAGCGCCAGGCCCGGATGGCCGATGCGCTGGCCACCGGCATCGCCGCCTGCCTGTTTGTCAGGCCGAAGGTGGCGTCAGCCGAGTAAGGCGTTCAAAGAAAAATCGGTTCGGGGCTCAGTTCGACACCGAAGCGTGCCCTGATGTCAGCCTGCACCGCCGCCATCGTGCGCTTGACGTCGTCACCCGTCGCCCCGCCGCGATTGACCAGGACCAGCGCCTGCTTTTCATACATGCCGACCGGGCCGAGGTTCTTCCCCTTCCAGCCGGCCTGCTCGATCAGCCAGCCAGCGGCCAGCTTGACCCGGCCATCCGGCTGCGCATAGCGCGGCAGGTTCGGGAAATCGGCGGCCAGCGCCTCGGCCTGTGCCGCTTCGACGACCGGGTTGTGGAAGAAGCTGCCGGTGTTCGGAATGATCGCCGGGTTAGGCAACTTGCGCTGACGAACGGCGATGATCGCCTTGGCGACATCCTGCGGTGTTGGCGTCGCGATCTTTTGTGCCGCCAATTCCTGATTCACGTCGGCGTAACGCAGGTTGGGTATCCACGCCTTGGGCAGCCGGAAAACAACCGAAGTGATCGCCATCCGCCCGCTCAAATGCCAGCCTTCCTGCTTGAAAACGCTGTCCCGGTAGCCGAACCGGCAGTTGCCACGGTCAACCGGAAAAAACGCCTGTTTTTCAAAGTCCCAGGCCGTCAGCGAATGGAAGCATTCGCCGACTTCCAGCCCGTAGGCGCCGATATTCTGGATCGGCGCGGCGCCCACCGTGCCGGGAATCAGGCTCAGATTTTCCAGCCCCGGCCAGCCTTGCTGCAAGGTCCATTGCACAAAATCATGCCAGTTCTCGCCAGCCCCGGCTTCGATGTAGAAAGCCTCGGCGTCCTCCTTCAGCAAGCGCTTGCCGGGAATCGCCATGTGCAGGACGAGGCCCGCAAAATCGCCGGTCAGGACCAGATTGCTGCCACCGCCGAGAATGAAGCGGCGCTGGCCGACCAATTCCGGCGCCGTCAGTTGCCCGGCGGCGGTGATTTTTTGATAGGCGGCGGCCTTGCCGGGCAGAGCCAGGGTGTTGAAAGAAGTCAGGTCGACGTTGTGAGCGGAATTCATAGGCGGGATTTTCGTCGATTTCGGGGCTTGTTTGGCGTTTGCCTGGCGGCTTGACCTGGGCATGATCCTGAGAGTAAAACTGGATCAACAGATGGGGACCGATTTCCGGCCCGCCTGGACAGACTGCGGCGATCAAATGATGAAGCCTCCTGACCGGCATCTCTGGCAACGATTCTGGGCCATAGCCTCGCCTTACTGGCGTCAGGACGAGAAGCTCAAGGCCTGGGGATTGCTCACCCTGCTCGTTCTGCTGCTGCTTGGTCAGACCCGCTTTGCCGTGCTGTTCAACGAGCAGACCGGGGAGTTCACCTCGGCCCTGGCGGCCCGTGATGAGGAGCGCTTCTGGGCGTCGATCAAGTTTTGCCTCGGGCTGCTGATTGCGGCCGTACCGATCTACGCCCTGTATTATTTTGTCCGCGACACGCTCGGCATCCACTGGCGGCGCTGGCTGACCCATCGCTTTCTCGACAGCTATTTCAGCCACCGGCATTTTTACGAGCTGAATGCCAATGCCGGCATCGACAATCCCGATCAGCGGGTCGCCGAAGACATCAACACCTTCACCCAGCGCTCGCTCTATTTCCTGCTCATCTTCATCGGTTCGGTGCTGCAACTGGTCGCTTTCAGCACCGTGCTCTGGTCGATTTCGCGGGAGCTGGTCTATTTTCTGGTCTTCTACGCCACGGCCGGAACGCTGATCACCATTTTCGTCTTTGGCAACCGGCTGATGAGCCTCAACTTCTACCAGCTACGCCGCGAAGCCGATTTCCGTTTCAGCCTGGTGCGCATTCGCGAGAACGCCGAATCGATTGCCCTGTATCGCGGCGAGGCGCAGGAGCTGCAACAGGTAAGGCAACGTTTCGCCGCCGCCTTCAAGAACTTCAAGCGCCTGATTCGCAGCCAGCTCGGGCTCAATTTCTTCCAGCATGCCTACGGTTTGCTGACCATCGTGCTGCCCAGCGCCATCATCGCCTCCCGGGTGCTCTCGGGTGAGCTTGAAGTCGGCCGGGCGATTCAGGCCGCCGGCGCCTTTGCTGCCGTGCTCGCTGCCTTCTCGCTGATTGTCGAAAATTTCGAAACCCTGAGCCGCTTCGCCGCCGGCGTCGACCGGCTCGATGCCCTGGCCCGTTTTCTTCCCGGCCATCCGGCCGGGCACGTGTGCAATGCGAGCACGATCCTGTCAGTCGACGCCCCGCACCTGAGCCTCGAAAACGTCACCCTGCAAACGCCGAACTACGAGCGAACGCTGATCGAGAACCTCTCGCTGGATATCCGTCCCGGTGAAAACCTGATGATCGTCGGCCAGAGCGGCAGCGGCAAGAGTTCGCTGCTGCGCGCCATCGCCGGCCTCTGGTATGCCGGCAGCGGCACCATTTTCCGGCCACAGCCCAACGACATCCTGTTCTTGCCCCAGCAGCCCTACATGCTGCTCGGCACCCTGCGCAGCCAGTTGCTCTACCCGTACAAGGGACGCTCGTTTCCCGATGCCGAGCTGCTCAAGGTGCTGGAAAAGGTGAACCTGCCCGATCTGGCCAATCGCTTTGGCGGACTGGATACCGAGATGGACTGGCAGAAAGTGCTCTCGGTTGGCGAACAGCAGCGCCTGGCCTTTGCCCGCATCCTGCTCAGCAAGCCCCGTTTCGCCATTCTCGATGAAGCGACCAGCGCTCTGGACAGCGCCAACGAGACGGCGCTTTACCAGCAACTGCTGCAGATGAAGACGACGCTGGTCAGCGTTGCCCACCGTCCGGCCATCCTCAAATACCACAAGCAGGTGCTGGAACTGGTTGGCGATACGCGGTGGCAGTTCTACGCGGCTGAGGCATACAGCTTCAAGGCAGACGACGCCGCGCAATAGGCGCCGTCCGCCGGTGCAGGATCAGAGCAGTGGGGCCAGCCAGTATTCGGCATCCTTGATCGACATATTCTTGCGCCTGGCCCAGTCCTCCAGCTGATCGCGCCCGATCTTCGGAATGGCAAAGTACGCCGCCGCCGGATGCCCGATGTAGAACCCGGACACCGCCGCTGCCGGGGTCATGGCGCAGGACTCGGTCAGTTCCATGCCGGCGTTGGCGGGGGCGTCGAGCAGGGCGAACAGTTCGCGCTTGGCGGTGTGGTCCGGGCAGGCCGGGTAGCCGGGGGCGGGGCGGATGCCTGTGTATTGCTCGTTGATCAGCTCGTTGTTGGTGAGCGATTCGTCGTTGGCGTAGCCCCAATATTGGGTGCGGATTTGCAGATGCAGCCACTCGGCGGCCGCTTCGGCCAGACGGTCGGCCAGCGACTTGAGCATGATCGCCGAGTAGTCGTCGTTGGCGGCTTCGAAAGCGGCGACGCGCTCTTCGATGCGGTGGCCGGCGGTGACGGCAAAGGCGCCGACGTAGTCGCGCTGGCCGACATAGTCAGCGAGGGCCAGATTGAAGCGGCCGGGCGGCTGCTTGTGTTGCTGGCGCAGGCCGACCCAGCGGGTCAGTTCGGTGGTTCGTGACTCGTCGGCGTAGATGATGATGTCTTCATTCTCGGCGCTGGCCGGGTAGAGGCCGAAGACGGCGCGGGCCGACAGCCAGTTTTCACTGACGATTTTGGCCAGCATGGCCTTGGCGTCGGCGAACAACTGACGGGCCGTTTCGCCGACCGTCTCATTCTCGAGGATGGCCGGATAGCGGCCGGCCAGATCCCAGCTCTGGAAGAACGGCGTCCAGTCGATGAGCAGCGCCAGATCGGCCAGACTCGGGTTGAGCGTTTGCAGCCCGAGCTGTTTCGGAATGGTCGGCGTGAACGGCTGGTTCCAGGTGAAACGGTTGGCCCGGGCTTCTTCCAGCGTGACCATGGTGGCGCCCTTGCGGCCGGCATGTTCGCTGCGCACGGCCTTGTATTCGGCGACGATCTCGGCCATGTAGCCGTCGCGCTGATCGACCGAGAGCAGCTTGGTGGCGACGCCGACGGCGCGCGAGGCGTCCGGCACGTAAACCACGGCGCCATCGGTATTCGGGGCGATCTTGATCGCCGTGTGGGCGCGGCTGGTCGTCGCGCCGCCGATCAACAGCGGCTGCTTCATGTTCAGGCGCTGCATTTCGCTGGCGACGTGGGCCATTTCTTCGAGCGAAGGCGTGATCAGGCCGGACAGGCCGATGATGTCGACGCGATGTTCGAGCGCGGCTTTCAGGATGTTGTCGCAGGAGACCATGACGCCGAGGTCAACCACGTCGTAACCGTTACAGCCAAGCACGACGCCGACAATGTTCTTGCCGATATCGTGCACGTCGCCCTTGACCGTGGCCATCAGGATCTTGCCCTTGCTGCCCAGTCCGGTGCGGGTCTTTTCCGCTTCGATGTAGGGCAGCAGATGGGCGACCGCCTGTTTCATGACGCGGGCCGATTTGACGACCTGCGGCAGGAACATCTTGCCGGCGCCGAAGAGGTCGCCGACGTGGTTCATGCCGGCCATCAGCGGGCCTTCGATGACGGAAAGCGGCGGCTTGCCTTCAGCTTCGAGCTGGGCGCGCACTTCCTCAGTGTCGGCCACGACGAACTCGGTGATGCCCTTGATCAGCGCATGCTCCAACCGTTTTTCCACGGACTGTTCGCGCCACGAAAGATCGGGGCCGGTGTCCTTGGCCTTGCCTTCCTTGACGGTCTGGGCGAAATCGACCAGTGCTTCGCCGGCTTCGGGATTGCGGTTGAGCACCACGTCCTCGACCTTCTGCCGCAGTTCCGGCTCCAGATCGTCGTAGATGCCGAGCATGCCGGCATTGACGATGCCCATGGTCATGCCGGCCTTGATGGCGTGATAGAGGAAAACCGTGTGGATCGCCTCGCGCACGGCATCGTTGCCGCGGAAAGAAAACGACACGTTGGAAACGCCGCCGGAAATGTGGGCGTGCGGCAGGTTCTGCTTGATCCAGCGCACCGATTCAATGAAATCGACGGCGTAGTTGTCGTGTTCCGGAATGCCGGTGGCGATGGCGAAAATGTTCGGGTCGAAAATGATGTCTTCGGCCGGGAAACCAATGCTCAGCAGCAGGTCATACGCGCGCTTGCAGATCTCGGTCTTGCGGGCGTAGGTGTCGGCCTGGCCCTTCTCGTCAAAGGCCATGACGATGACTGCGGCCCCGTAGCGGCGGGCGAGGCGGGCGTGTTCGATGAACTTGGCCTCGCCTTCCTTCATTGAGATCGAATTGACAATGCCCTTGCCCTGAATGCACTTGAGGCCGGCTTCGATGACTTCCCATTTCGACGAGTCGATCATGATCGGCACGCGCGAAATGTCCGGCTCCGAGGCGATCAGCTTGAGGAAGCGGTCCATGGCGGCGATCGAGTCGAGCATCGCCTCGTCCATGTTGATGTCGATGACCTGGGCGCCGTTCTCGACCTGCTGGCGGGCGACGGCCAGCGCGTCGTCGAAGCGTCCCTCCAAAATCATGCGCGCGAAGGCCTTCGAGCCGGTGACGTTGGTCCGCTCACCGACGTTGACGTAGAGCGAATCGGCGCCGACATTGAACGGCTCCAGCCCGGACAGGCGCAGCTTCTTTTCGATTTTCGGCACTTTTCTCGGGTTGACCGTGGCAACCCGTTCGGCGATGGCCTTGATGTGCTCGGGCGAGGTGCCGCAGCAGCCGCCGACGATATTGACTATGCCGGCCTTGGCCCAGCTCTCGATTTCGTTGGCCAGCATGTCGGCTGTTTCGTCGTAGCCGCCAAACGCGTTGGGCAGACCGGCATTCGGGTGAGCCGAGACGTAGCAGTCGCAGATGCGGGAGAGTTCCTCGACGTACTGGCGCAACTCGCTGGCGCCGAGCGCACAGTTCAGGCCGAAGGAAACCGGCTTGACGTGTGACAGCGAATTCCAGAACGCTTCAGCCGTCTGGCCGGACAGCGTGCGGCCGGAGGCATCGGTAATCGTCCCGGAGATCATCACCGGCCAGCGCCGGCCAGCGGCATCGAAGAACTTTTCAATGGCGAACAGGGCGGCCTTGGCGTTCAGCGTGTCGAAAATGGTTTCGACGAGCAGGATGTCGGCGCCGCCATCGGTCAGGCCGCGGATCGCTTCGAGATAGTCGGTGACCAGCGCGTCGAAAGTGACGTTGCGGTAACCGGGGTCGTTCACGTCCGGCGAGATCGACGCGGTGCGACTCGTCGGGCCGAGAACGCCGGCGACAAAGCGCGGCTTGGCCGGGTTGGCGGCGGAGAATTCGTCGCACAGCCGGCGGGCCAGCGCGGCACCTTCCTTGTTCAGCTCGTAGACAATGGCTTCGAGCTTGTAGTCGGCCTGCGATACGGCGGTCGAATTGAAGGTGCAGGTCTCGAGAATGTCGGCGCCGGCCTCAAGGTATTCGCGGTGAATGCCGCCGATGATGTCCGGCCGGGTCAGCACCAGCAGGTCATTGTTGCCCTTGAGGTCGTGCGCGTGGTCGGCAAAACGTGTGCCGCGGTAATCGGCCTCCTGCAATCCGTGGCGCTGGATCATCGTGCCCATGGCGCCGTCGAGGACGAGCATCTTCTTGGCAAGCAGGGCGGAAAGTTCGGCGGTACGGTCGGGTTGCTGCATGATCACCTCGGCAAAGCAAAATTACGCCGGGCACGCCGCAAAAACGAACGGCGCCACAAACCGGCTGGGTTTGCGAGCGCCGTTGATCATTGCCGAGCCTGGCCCCGGATCCACACAAAAGCATGAAAAGGGTCGCAGCGCTCCTCGGCAGAGGCACGTAGTTTAACGAGCCTTGTTCGTGCTGCCAAGTTAAGCAACTGATTACGCGGAAAAGCTCAGCCTGACGGCTGTGAATTATTGGCTGGTCGAAATTGCGAGGCTTTCAGGAATTGTCTGGCGCCAACGATGTGCAGCAACATACTGGCGGTTGCTGAGCGGCGAGTTCTTGGCCTTCCAGCCGTTCCTGTGTCTGCCCATCACGGTCTGCAACGAGTGGGCAACCCGTCGGCCTGCCAAAAATGCGTCGAATGATTGCTTTTCTATCTAGTGATTTACCACATAATTTGAGTTTCTTGGAAGAAGCGCCAACAAGGAGATACCTTGATGAAGGAACCTAGCACCGCCGCCGATCTTTTGCGGCAGATTGAAGGCTCGGCGGGTTCAGGATATCTCAACCGAATCCATCAACGCAGCTTCTCGCTCAATGTGTTCCGGATGAATGCCGTGGAGCTCATGGAGGCAGCTCACAGGGTTAAAGATCCTGATCAGGGCATGGCCTTGATGATGGAGAAAAACGGTGAAGCCGGGCGTCAGGCGCATCGCGAGCTCAACCGTCACGTCCACAACTTCGTTTCGTCTGCCTTGACCCTCGTTGAGCACACGCGAGTCTTCATGAGGAAGCATTACGTAGGCACCGACCTCATGGAGGCTTACGAGAAGCAGGTGGCAGCGACTTTTGCGCAATCGTCCGTAGCGCAGTTCGTCCAAGGCCTTCGCAATTACATGCTGCACAAAGGGCTGCCCAAATCCAGCATGTTTATGAAATTTACTTCCAATCCGGATGCGACGGATGGTTCCGGCACGGCGGAAACTGGCGTGCACTATGACACTGCCTCACTTCTTGATTGGGATGGCTGGAAGCCTGTAGCGCGTACTTACTTGGAGCAGGTCGGAGAGCATCTAGACCTCCACGAGTCCGCCCAAGAATACTTGGCGCTCGTCAATCAATTCCATGGGTGGCTCGATGCTACTCTCGCGGCATACCATCAGTCAGACCTCCACGAGCTCGGCCAGCTTCAGATACAGTTCCACGCGATTAGCCCGACAAGGCAGCTGCTCTCCGCTACAACTATCGAACCGTCTGACGACGGCATCATCGAATCCTTTGAATTCACTTCGATGCAGGTCACTGAGCTCAGTCAGATCTCCTCTAACCTTCTAGGTAAGATTAGAGAGCTGCACTTCCAGCAGCGCCCTCAAGGTTTTCCGACGGAAAGGCCAACCGCGACGATTACGGATCAGGAGCTACTCGGGCCCATCAAGTTCTGGGGGCAGGAGGTGAGTGGAGAGGATGCCTTCATGTTTATCCACCATGAAGGCAAAGCCTATGGCCTGTCGGAGAACGACTATTGCGGCCTGGATGGTCTGATCGACGCTGTTTTGAAATCAGCGTGGGCTCGCGCCAGCCTAAGCGGTGAGTTTATTGAAACAACCTTTTGTGATTGGGCTAGACAACGATTTGGTGCGGACGGGCCGCCTTTCTCTGAAGCCTTGAGCGCAGCGGCCCGGGAAAGCGTCACGGTGGCCGAGGTCTGGGCGCCGATCGCCAATATGGAAGTCGAACAGGGCTTCGACTTCGGTCCCGTTCGTATTGAATCAATTACCGCTACCGTAATGGAGAATTTGCGTAGCAGGGTGCCCTCAAATCGACCAGAGCAAGATCAGCAAGTTAGCCAATTATTCGATAAATTGCGGCATGAGATGCAGGGCTATGCCGCCGTGGTAGTTTCCATCGAAGCCGAGCCCGAAACTGTTCAGAAACGAGCACTACGGATCGCTCAAGACGCTGTAGGTTTGCTGCGCTTTTTCTCGCCAGCGGCACCCAGGTCGTACCTGTTCAGCCCAGTAGCACTCGCGGGTGCGGAGTTTATTCCAACATCTAAGCTGATTGTAATGCGCGAAGGTGGCTTCCTCCACGATCAAAGTATTTTGCCCAAGCAAGTAGGGTACTGGCGTCTACCTGCGCAGCAAATTTCTGAGCTAAAGGCAGGCCTTTTGGATACCGCAGCTTCGCTTGTAATGCCGGAGGGGCTGAGCGAGTTCGCCCTTGCCGTGCGAGCAAGCCTCCTAACCTTTAGCAAAGGCACCACCTTGGTGGACCCACTGGATCGCCTACGAAACAGTCTTTCTGCCCTCGAAGGAGTTCTTCTCAAGCACGAGATGGAACCACGGGCGCATAGTGTTGCCAATCGGATGAGCTTCCTTCTCGCTCGTGAAGGGGATGATCGCGAATCCGTTCAGCAGGTCATCCGGCAAATTTATTGGCTGCAGGGCCAGCCCCAGATGACGGCACATGGCCGTCGAGAAGACGAGTTGATCACAGTCTTCACGTCCTATGCTTACGATATCCTTCGCTTGGCACTTGAGCACACCCGAATCTTCTGCTCAAAGGTCCAGTTCGTAATCGGAGTCGATAAGCTTGGTCTGTCTACACAGTAGTTGTTGAAAGTTAGCTAATCGCCGCATTGCTGATCGAAATTGACGCCCAGGCTGCGGTCTCTTTTGGCCGACACCCCGCCTCCAGCCGATACGTTCCATCTGCCAAAAGTCCCGCCTCGGCAGTCGCTAAGCCAAGGCCGTAATACAGTAGCAATTGCCCACTTCAACGCCCCGCTACTCAACCATCTGTTTCGCCAGTCGTCCCGCCAGATCCAGCAACTCCCCGCTATTTTCCAGACCATCAAGGAAGCGCCGGGGAATTCCCGAGAGGCCGGTTTGGGCGCCGGTCAGGGCGCCGGCGAGGATGGCGCGGGACTGGTTTTGGCCGCCGCCGTTGATGGCGTGGAGCACGGCTGATTCGAAGTCGTCGTGAAAGCGGGCGGCCAGGTAGTAGGCGGCGGGGAACTGGTGGTAGACGGCGCAGGGCAGGCCGTAGACGAGGGAAACTTTCCAGGCGGGGTCGATGTGGATGTCGGGGTCGGTGGCGGCCAGGGCAATCGATGACTGGCTGAGCAGGGCGTCGGGCGAGGGGAAGCGACCGGCGGTTGGCGCTTCGGGCTGGCCGGCTTGCGGTGCCTGCAGGTTGCCGCTGGTGACGGTGTGGAAGGGGAGTTCGCCCGACTTGACCCGGGCCATCAGTTTGCCCGAGATGTTGGCATCGAGTTTCTGCCCTTCAACCAGCATGCCGAGGACGGCGCCGAAGGCGACGGTCATTGCCATGACCGTTCCGTCTGTTTGTGTCAGCGCCGTGTTCCGGCTGACGGCCGCGGCGAGTTGTGCCGGCTGCAGGGCGTAGCGGATGGCGATGGCGAGGGTGCGTTCGGCGGCTTCGGTGGTGTCGGCGTTGCCGGCTACCTGCCCCCAGGGCAAGCCGGATTTCACCCGCAGGCGCCAGGCTTCGCGGATCGACTGGCTGGTGTAGCCGCCTGGTCCGTTCATCGGTGTGCCGTCAAGCTGGGGGAAGAGTTCGTCGTCGAGGCGCCGGCAGAAGTCGGCTTCGTCGTAGCGGCCGCTATCGACGAGCGACTGGACGGTGAGGCGCAGCAGGACGCCTGATTGTGAAAGCTGCCCGGCTTGCATGCCGGCGTGGTAGCGCCCGGGTTTGGGGGCGCTGTAGTCGCTGATCCACTGGCCATAATCGGCATGGAGTTGGTCCAGATCGTAGTACCAGTGCGGGCCGAGGGCCAGGGCGTCGCCGATGAAGGCGCCGATCAGGGCGCCCATGGCGCGATCTTCAAGGGCGTGGGCGGGCATCATGGCCGGGCTTGCAGTTTGTCTTGCGTCCGGGTGGCGAAATCGCTCGCGTCGTGGCGCTCGTGAAGTTGCTCTTCGAGTGGCCCGGTCACCCGGTTGACCATGCGGCCGCGTTTGGCGGCGGGACGCTGGGCGATGTCGTCGGCCCAGCGAATGACGTGGGTGTATTGATCGACCTGCAGGAATTCGCCGGCCTCGTAGAGCTGGCCTTTGGCCAGGGCGCCGTACCAGGGCCAGATGGCCATGTCGGCGATGCTGTAGTCGTCGCCGCCGACGTAGGAGTTGTCGGCCAGCCGGCGGTTGAGGACGTCCATCTGGCGTTTGACTTCCATGGCGAAGCGGTCGATGGCGTATTCGATTTTGCTCGGCGCGTAGGCATAGAAATGGCCGAAGCCGCCGCCGAGGAACGGGCCGCTGCCCATCTGCCAGAACAGCCAGGACAGGCATTCGGCGCGGCGGGCCGGGTCGGTCGGAACAAAGGCGCCGAATTTTTCGGCCAGGTAGAGCAGGATCGATCCGGATTCGAAGACCCGGACCGGTTCGGGGCCGCTGCAGTCGAGCAGGGCGGGGATCTTGGAATTGGGGTTCACCTCGACGAAACCGCTGCCGAACTGATCGCCTTCGGTGATGCGGATCAGCCAGGCATCGTATTCGGCGCCGGCATGGCCAAGGGCGAGCAATTCTTCGAGCATGAGCGTGACCTTGACGCCATTGGGCGTGGCCAGCGAATAGAGCTGCAGCGGGTGTTTGCCGCGCGGCAAGGCTTGCTCATGGGTCGCACCGGCAATCGGCCGGTTGATGTTGGCGAAACGGCCGCCGTTGGCTTTGTCCCAGGTCCAGATCCTGGGTGGGGTGTAAGTGGTCGGGTCGGACATGGGGGCTTTCTCGGACTGATTGTTGTCGCAACTTGGGACAGCGGGGGGCGGGGAACAGTTCATTGGCTAAACGAAACCCGTCCCCGGCCCTCCCCTAGCCAGGGGAGGGGTGAAGGATTTCAATTTTGGGCGTTTTTTCCGGTTGACCGTGGCAATCAGCCCAACGGTTCGCAGCGCAGCCAGACGGTGAAGCGGGCTCCGGCGGCGGGGGCGCTGGTGGCTGTGAGGTGGCCGCCGTAGCGTTCGATGAGGTTCTTGCTGACCCACAGGCCGAGGCCGTTGCCGCCGGGCTTTTTGGCCGTGAAGAAGGGTTCGAACAGGTGCTCGAGGTCGGCCTTGCTGATGCCCGGCCCGGAGTCCTCGACATAGAGCTGGATGCCGACCGGCATGTCGGCCTCGTCCCAGTCGTCGACGGCGATTTTCAGCACGCCGCCGTCGGGCATGGCCTGGATGGCGTTGACCAGCAGGTTGATGACAACTTGCTGCAGTTCGTTCTTGTTGCAGATGATCTGGCGGGTCGAATCGACTTGTTGCTCGATGGCGATATTGCCGGTCTTCAACAGGTGACGAACGAGGAGCAGGCTGTCCTGGATCAGTTGGGCCGGGTCGGTCGGTTCGAGATAGCCGACGTAATCCTGCGGCCGGGCGAATTGGAGCAGCTTGGCGACGATCAGCCGGATGCGCTGGACCTGTTCGTGGATCAGCTTGATCTCGGGTGCAACCGGTTCGGCTTGCGGGCCGAGCAGGTCGCGCAGGACGTCGAGGTTGCCCTGGATGACGGCAATCGGGTTGTTGATTTCGTGGGCGATGCCGGCCGTCAGCTGGCCGATGGCGGCGAGTTTTTCGTTCATGACCAGTTGCGACTGGGCGGCCTTGAGGTCGGCCACGGCCTGTTCCAGTTCGGCTGTGCGTTCCGCCACCTTGACGTCGAGCGAGGCGCCCCAGCGTTTGAGCGAGGTGGCCTGGGCCTGCAGGCGGTCGAGCATGCGGTCGAAGTGGGCGGCGACGACGCCGAGTTCATCCTGGCTGGCCACCGCGCCGACGCGGGCTTCGTCCTGGCCGTTTTCGATGGCATGCATGGTGGCGTGCATGCGCTCGATCGGCTTGAAAACACGACGCGCCCAGAGCACGGCAAAGACGCCGGCGATCAACATGGCCAGCCCGAAGAGCACGATGACGACGGCAAAGGCCTGCTTGCGGGCATCGACGAAGGGGCCTTCGAGGAAGCCGACGTAGAGCATGCCGATCCGTTGCTGGTGGCTGTCGAGCAGCGGCTCGTAAGCCGAGACGTACCAGTCGCTGACGACGAAGGCGCGATCCAGCCAGGTCTGGCCGGCGCCGAGCACGGTGTCGTGGACGGCCTGCGAAACGCGCGTGCCGATGGCCCGGGTGTCGCCAAACAGCCGGACGTTGGTGGCGACGCGCACGTCGTCGAGAAACAGCGTCGCCGTCCCGGCGCTGCCGAAGGGCAGGGCGCCTTCGGGGTACACGATGGCGTTTAGGCGGTCGATGAAATCGAGATTCTTGTTGAGCAGCACACCGCCGGTCAGGACGCCGATCAGCCGGCCCTCGGCATCGTGCACCGGGGCGGCCGAGTGGATGACCAGGCCGCGCGTTTCTGCCTCGCGCGGGTCGGGACGGGCATTGGGCGTGGCGACGATGGGCGTGCGGGCGCGGGCGGCCAGCTCGGGGCTGATGGTGAACAGTTGGGGGGCGGAGAACACTTCCGTTTCGGTGCTCGCCTTGCCTTCGAGTGCGGCGGCGATCACCGACCAGGTGGCGGCATCCTGTTTGCTACGGTCAACGTCAAAAAAGTGCAAAAAATCGAGTTTGTATTCGAGCTGCGTCGAGTCGAGCAGGCTGGCGACGACTTGTTCCGGCTGGCCGCGCGCGTTGCGCAGGGTGCGCGCCAGCCGTTCGGAAGCGGCCAGGCTGGCCACCGAGCGGCCGACGCCATCGGTCACCCGTTCGAAATAGCCGTGGGCGACGGCAAGGTCGGAGCGCACCTTGGTGACCAGCAGACGGTCGAGATAATCGCCGCCCCAATAGGCCAGCGCAGCCATCGTCAGCGGCAGCACGATGCCGAGCGGGATGAGCGCCAGCAGCAGGAGCCGGGCGCGGATCGAGCGCCGGATCGGCGGGGTCTCCGGGGGAGTCAGATTCCCCAGGCCTGACACTTGCGGTCCATCGTCTTGCGCGAGATGCCGAGCCGGCGGCTGGCTTCGGACTTGTTGCCGTCGCTGGCGGCGAGCACGGCGAGAATGTGGCGTTTTTCCACGGCTTCGAGGGTCTCGGCGTTGCTCGAAATGGCCGTGATGCCGATTTCCGGTTCGCTGCCGATGTCGAACCAGCCGAGGATCAGCGAGCGTTCGACCAGATTGCGCAGTTCGCGCACATTGCCCGGCCAGTCGTAATCGGCCATCCGGGCCTGGGTGCGCGGGTCGAGGCTGAGCGGCGGCACGCCGAGGCTGGGGGTGAGCAGGGCCATGAAATGCTCGACGAGCAGCGGGATGTCCTCCGGCCGGTCGCGTAGGGGCGGCAGCGTGACTTCGAGGACCTGCAGCCGGTAATAGAGATCGGGCCGGAAGCGTTGGGCGGCGACTTCGGCTTTGAGGTCGCGGTTGGTGGCGGCGATGACGCGCACGTCGACGGCGATTTCCTGTTCCGAACCGACCGGCCGGATGCGTCTTTCCTCCAGCGCGCGGAGCAGCTTGGCCTGCGCGGCAAGCGGCAGTTCGGAGATTTCATCGAGAAACAGCGTGCCGCCACGGGCGTAGTAGAACAAGCCTTCGCGGCTTTGCGCGGCGCCGGTGTAGGCGCCCTTGACGTGGCCGAACAGCTCGGACTCGATGAGTTCGGCCGAAATCGCCGCGCAATTGACCGGCACGAAGGGGCCGCCGGCGCGCGGGCTCATGCGATGCACGGCGCGGGCGGCGACTTCCTTGCCCGTGCCGGATTCGCCGCTGAGCAGCACGGTGGCCGGTGTCGGGGCGATGCGCTTGAGGCGTTCGCAGACTCTGAACATGGCTTCCGACTGACCGATGACGCCTTCGATGTCAGCCGAGTTGGTGCTCACTTCGCGGCGCAGCACGAAGTTTTCGCGGGCCAGGCTGGAACGTTCGAAACAGCGCTGGATGGCGTTGAGCACCTGGGCCAGCGAGAAGGGTTTGAGCAGGAAGTCGGCGGCGCCGGCCCGTAGGGCATCGATGGCGGTGTCGAGGTCGGCGTAGGCGGTCATCAGCACGACGTCGCCGACATAACCTTCGTCGCGCAGCTCGTGCAGCCAGTCGATGCCCGACAGGCCGGGCAGGGCGATGTCGAGGACGATCAGGTCGTAGTGGCTGCGGCTGACCATCGGCCGCGCCTGCTCGACGCTGCCAGCGCAATCGGCAACGCCGCAACGGGTGCTGAGCGCGCGTTGCATGAAGCTCTGCATGCCGGGTTCGTCATCGACGATGAGCACCGAGTATTGCTGCCAGGGGGCGGCGTGATGGCTAGGATTTGTCTCGTCCATGATCGTTATTTTGGTGATTTCCGGCTGATTTTCGCATGCCTCGGCAGCCGGGTGGCGGGTCATTTTGTCTGCCCGGTGCGCCGAAATGTCGCAACGCCGGGCCGGCTATTTCGATTTTGGCCGTTTTTTCCGGTCGACCGTAGCAGGCACCGAAATTGCTGCGACCAAGCGCCGGCTATAATGCCGGCGCGCGGTCTGAGTACCGCATTGAAGAGGTGGCACCCCGGTGCCTTGTAAGCTGCCGTGACATCCGCACGGCGGCGGTTGCTGGACAAAACGGAGTACAAAATGAAATTTTCCACCCTGCGCCGCATGGCGCTCAAGGGCGCGGTCGCCTGCGCTGCCATCACTGCCATCCCGGCCGTTGCCGCCGACGCCATCCTGCGCGTTTCGGCCATTCCCGACGAAGCGCCGACCGAGTTGCAACGCAAGTTCGCGCCGCTCGGCAAATACCTCGAAGCGCAGACCGGCATGAAGGTCGTGTTCACCCCGGTGACCGATTACGCGGCCGTCGTCGAGTCGCTGGCTACAAAGAAAATCGACCTCGCCTGGCTCGGCGGTTTCACCTTCGTGCAGGCCAAAATCCGCACCAACGGCACGGCCATTCCCATCGCCCAGCGCGAGGAGGATGCCAAGTTCACCTCCAAATTCATCACCGCCGACCCGGCTATCAAGGCGCTGGCCGATCTGAAGGGCAAGACCTTCGCCTTCGGCGCGCCGTCGTCGACCTCGGGCAGCCTGATGCCGCGTTTCTACCTGCAGCAAGCCGGGCTGAACCCGGAAAAGGATTTCAAGAACGTCGCCTTCTCCGGCGCGCATGACGCCACGGTGGCCTTCGTCGCCGCCGGCAAGGCCGAAGCCGGCGTGCTCAACGCCTCGGTCTGGGACAAACTGGTCGAAGCCAGGAAGGTCGATACCGACAAGGTCCGCGTCTTCGCCACCACGCCGCCGTATTTCGACTACAACTGGACGGTGCGCGGCGATCTCGATCCGGTCATCATCAAGAAACTGACCGACGCCTTCCTCAAGCTCGACCCGGCCAACCCGGAACACAAGGAAATCCTCGCCCTGCAACGCGCCGCCAGGTTCATCCCGACCAAGAAGGAAAACTACGACGGCATCGAAAAGGCAGCGCACGCCGCCGGCTTGTTGAAGTGAGTTTTGCCTTGAATGGCGTGGGGCTGACCCACGCCAATGGTTTTGCCGCGCTGCAAGACGTTACGCTGCGGGCGGAAAAGGGCGAGCGCATCGCCCTGATCGGCCCTTCCGGCGCAGGCAAGACCTCGCTGCTTTCCGTGCTCGGCACGGCGTTGGCGCCGACCGCCGGCACGGCCGAGGTTTTGGATTTTGGCCAAAATATCTCCCCCAAGGGGACTTCCTTCGGGGCGCGGTTGACCGTGGAACTGGCCAAACTGCGCGCCCGCATCGGCACTGTCCATCAAGCGCCGCCGATACCCGGCCGGCAGCGGGTGGTCACGGCCGTCCTGGCCGGCAAGCTCGGTCAATGGCCGGCCTGGAAGTCGCTGGCCTCGCTGCTCTATCCGCTCGACGTTCCGGGCGCCCGTGCCGCGCTCGAACGCGTCGATCTGGCCGACAAGCTGTTCGCCCGTTGCGACCAGCTTTCCGGCGGCCAGTTGCAGCGCGTCGGCATAGCACGCGTGCTCTACCAGCAGCCCGAGCTGATCCTCGCCGACGAACCGGTTTCCGCCCTCGACCCGACGCTGGCCCTGGCCACCATCCGCCTGCTCATCGCCGACGCCGAAGCACGCGGCGCGACGCTGGTCGCCAGCCTGCACGCCGTCGATCTGGCCATCGGCAATTTCTCGCGGATCGTCGGCGTCCGAGCGGGGCAGATCGCCTTCGACCTGCCGGCCAGCGAAGTCAGCGTGCCCATGTTGCACGAGCTCTACGCCAGCGAAGGCGAGGAGCTGCCGGTGCAGGCGCACGAGCAGCACTTCCAGCCGCCAGCCGCCGCCAACGACGCGGCCACCCGCGCCGCATGTTGCTGAATCCAGCTGAGCGCGACCCGGCGGCACGCTCCCGCCTGATCGGCGCCTTGGCCACGCTGGTCATCCTCTGGCCGCTGTTTCAGGCTGCCGAGGTCAAGCCCGGCGTGCTGTTCGACCCGAGCAACCTCAAAGTCATCGGCAACTTCCTGGCCGGCTTTCTGCCGCCGGAAACCGGTGGCGAATTCATGGGTTATCTGGCCAAGGCAACGCTCGAAACGCTGGCCATCGCCACGGCCGGCATGGCGCTGGCCTTTCTGATCGCCGTGCCGATGGGTTATCTGGCGACCGGCGCCGGGCGCGAAAAGGCGACGCTCAACCCCGTCACGCGCAGTCTGCTGACCATCCTGCGCGGCATTCCCGAGCTGGTCTGGGCGCTCGTTTTCGTCCGGGTCTTCGGCCTCGGTCCGGCCGCCGGCGTGCTGGCGCTGGGCCTGACTTACGGCGGCATGCTGGCCAAGGTCTATGCCGAAATCCTCGAATCGGTCGACGCCGCCCCAGCCCGGGCGCTGCGTCACAACGGCGCCGGCCGGCCGCTGGCCATCCTCTACGGGCTGATTCCGCAGGCTTCGAAGGAACTGGCCTCGTACACGGTTTATCGCTGGGAATGCGCCATTCGCGCCTCGGTGGTCATGGGCTTCGTCGGCGCCGGCGGGCTCGGCCAGCTCATGGATCAAGCGATGAAAATGCTCAACGGCGGCGAGGCGGCGACCATCCTGCTCGCCTTCATGGTCCTCGTTTTCGCCGCCGACGGCTTCTCGGGCTGGCGCTGGTCGTCAGCATCGTCGCCAGCTTCAATTATTTGGAAATAGGTCT
>VIKE01000032.1 GCA_008080565.1 Rhodocyclaceae bacterium
ACCACCAATGTGAGGCAACGTATCTGACCTCCGGTTACCTTTTATTATGAGTCAACGCGAGATATTCTCCGGCCAGGGTGCGCAGGGAATCCGTATCGGCGCAGGGCAATGTCAGCGTTTCCGCCTCGGCGGTCAGCGAGTAGTTTCTTTCCAGGGAACGCGCGTAGGCGGGGTCGTAGTGGTGGATGAGCAGGTCGGCCACCAGTTCGTCCCATTGCCCGGCGCGGGCCTGAGCTTTCCACGCTTCCACCCTTTCCCGGCCGAGCAGGGGAAGCAGACAGTCCAGTTGCCGGTTGAGGGCCTCCGCGTCGGCGAGGAAATGCGCATATTCCTCTTTCAGCAGGGTCACCCGCACGGGAATGTCCGCCCTGAGCCGCAGGCAGGGCGCCGCGCGCATGCGCGCCAGCAGGGGTTCCGGGGTGTGCAGGTTGCCGATCTTCTTGCTTTCCGATTCGACGAAGACCGGCTTGTCCGCGGTGAAGCCACGCAGGGCGTGCCAGACGCGGGTCTCGAACAGCTTCTGGGGGGGCTGCGGCCGGTCCGGGTAGGCGCCCAGCACCGAGCCCATGTGCGCGGCGAGGTCCTCCAGGTCGAGCACTTGCGCGCCGCATTCCGCCAGGGCCTTGAGGAAGCGGCTCTTGCCGACGCCGGTGGGGCCGCACACCACCCTGAATTGGTGGCGTTCCGGCAGGGACGCCAATTCGGCGATGACATGGCGGCGATAGGCCTTGTAGCCGCCTTCGAGCTGGCAGGCATTCCAGCCGATGGCGCGCAGTACGGTGGTGAAGGCGCCGCTGCGGTTGCCGCCGCGCCAGCAGTAGACCAGGGGCCGGTAGTTGCGGGGGCGGTCGGCCAGCACCGTTTCCAGGTGGCGGGCGATGTTGCGGGAGACCAGGGCGGCGCCGGCTTTCTTCGCCTCGAAGGCGGAAACCTGCTTGTGCAGGGTGCCGATGCGCGCCCGTTCCTCGTTGTCCAGCACCGGCAGGTTGACGGCGCCGGGAATGTGGTCCTCGGCGAATTCGGCGGGCGATCGGGTGTCGATGATCTCGTCGAAGGCAAGGGCTTCCTCGATACCGACGCTGCCTTCCCGGCGTCGCGGCGGTTCGGCCTCGACGCCACTCATGCGTGCTTGTCACGCATGATGCGGGCCTTGTCGCGCTGCCACTCGCGTTCCTTCTCGGTGGCCCTCTTGTCGTGCAGCTTCTTGCCCTTGGCCAGGCCAATCTCCACTTTCACCCGGCCCTTCGCGTAATGCAGGTTGAGCGGCACCAGGGTGAATCCGGCCTGCTGTACCTTGCCGATCAGCTTGCGGATCTCGTTGGCGTGCAGCAGCAGCTTGCGCGAGCGGGTGGGATCCGGCTTGATGTGGGTGGAGGCGGTGGGCAGGGGCGAGATGTGGCAGCCGATCAGCCAGACCTCTTCCTGCTTGAGTACCACGTAGGCCTCCTTCAATTGCACGCGACCGGCGCGGATGGCCTTGACCTCCCAGCCTTCGAGGGCGAGGCCCGCTTCATAGCGTTCCTCGATGAAGTAGTCGTGGAAGGCCTTCTTGTTGTCGATGATGCTCATGGGAGGGGTGGGCCGGGCAAGGTTCGTGCTATTTTAACAGGCCCCAACCTCCTTCCCGCCGTGCATGGCCGAAGTCGTCAAATCTGTCCTGGTGCCCTATTCGGCGGCCGAAATGTTCGAGCTGGTGGACGGCGTCGAGGACTATCCCCGCTTTCTGCCCTGGTGCGGCGGCTCGCAACTGCATGCGCGCGACGAGGCCGTCACCGAGGCCACCATTCATATCCACTACCTGCATGTGCGCCAGCATTTCAGCACGCGCAACGACAAGCGCTTTCCAGAGGAAATGGCCATCCGCCTGGTCAGCGGGCCGTTCCGCAAGCTGGAGGGATCCTGGCGCTTCAAGACGCTGGCGGAAGCCGCCTGCAAGGTGGAGTTCGTGATCCATTACGAGTTCTCCAGCGCGCTGCTGGAAAAGGTGCTTGGACCGGTTTTCGGCATGATCACCAACAACCTGGTGGATGCCTTCGTGCGCCGGGCCGAGGACGTCTACGGTCAACGATGACGGCTACGTGATGAGTTCCCAGATCCATGTCGAGGTGGTCTACGTTTGTCCGGGCCACCAGAAGGTCATCCACCTCAGTCTGCACGAGGGGGCCAGCGTGAGCCAGGCCATCGAGCGATCCGGTCTGCTGCGGGAGTTCCCGGAAATCGACCTGGTCCGGAACAAGGTGGGCATCTGGAACAAGCTCGCCAAGACCGATGCCATCCTGCGCGACCGCGATCGCGTGGAAGTGTACCGACCCCTGATCGCCGACCCGAAGGAAGTGCGACGTCAGCGCGCGGCCGAAGGCAAGGTGATGAAGAAGGGCGGTGGCGAGGCCGGCGACGCCGAATGAGCCGCCCGCGCCCCGTTCAACGTGGCGCGGTGGACGGATAGTTGAGTTGCTCGATGCCCAGCCTGGCGAGCTCGCTGGCGATGCCGGCCTGCCGCAGCACTTCAGCGCTGTCCCCCGCGCGAGCCGCCTCGCGCGCTTTGGCGAAGGCGCTCTCGGTACTGGTCCACAGGGCGAATTTTCCGCGAGCCTCGGCCACGTCGGCCTCGGCACGCGCCAGGGCCTGGCTGGCCGCCGCCGTAATCACGGGCTGTCCGGGCTGCGGGGCGGGGGCTTGCGCCGGTTTGTCCGGGGTCTGTCCGCAAGCGGCCAGGGTGGCCACCAGGCAGACACATGCCATGGTGGACGCGAGATTGAACTTCATGCGGGACTCCGAGACGACTTCGGGTGGGTGGACAAGCGGAACACGGCGCGGACCATAATTCCCGCGCGTCGCGTAGTCAAACGCGGTGCCCGCCATGCCGGCTTTTGGCGTGACGGACGCGGCCGGTATAATGCGGTTTTGCGCGTAAAGGTTCGCCATGCGTATCCTCCAGAAAGCCCTCACCTTCGACGACGTCCTGCTCGTTCCGGCCTTTTCCGAAATCCTGCCGCGCGATGTCTCGCTGGCAACCCAGTTGACCCGCAAGATCCGGTTGTACATGCCGGTCCTGTCGGCCGCCATGGATACGGTGACGGAAGCCCGCATGGCCATCGCCCTGGCCCAGGAAGGTGGTCTGGGCATCATCCACAAGAATTTCGACATCGCCCAGCAGGCTTCCCGCGTCTCCCGGGTCAAGCGCCACGAGGCCGGCGTGGTGAAGGATCCGGTCACCGTCTCCCCGGCCATGGCTGTCCGCGACGTGCTGGAGATTACCCGCCAGCGCAAGATTTCCGGCCTGCCGGTGGTGAACGAGGTGGGCAAGGTGGTGGGCATCGTCACCAACCGGGATTTGCGCTTCGAGACCAATCTGGACCAGCCGGTTGCCAGCATCATGACCCCCAAGGAGCGTCTGGTCACCGTCAAGGAGGGCGCCAGCCGGGAGGAGGCCATGGAAAAGATGCACCGCCATCGCCTGGAGCGGGTGCTGGTGGTGAACGACGCCTTCGAACTGCGCGGTCTGGTGACCGTGAAGGACATCGACAAATCCAGCACCTATCCCAACGCCTGCAAGGATGAGCAGGGTCGCCTGCGCGCCGGCGCCGCGGTGGGTGTCGGCGGCGATACCGAGGAACGGGTCGCGGCCCTCGTCGAGGCGGGCGTCGATGTCATCGTTGTCGATACCGCGCACGGCCATTCCAACGGCGTACTGAAACGGGTCGAGTGGGTCAAGCAGAAATATCCCCAGGTGCAGGTCATCGGCGGCAACATCGCCACGGCCGACGCCGCCCGCGCCCTGGTGGACCACGGCGCCGACTGCGTCAAGGTGGGCATCGGCCCCGGCTCCATCTGCACCACCCGCATCGTCGCCGGCGTCGGCGTGCCGCAGATCACCGCCGTGCAGAACGTGGCCGCCGCCCTGCAAGGCACCGGCGTGCCGCTGATCGCCGACGGCGGCATCCGCTATTCCGGCGACATCGCCAAGGCCATCGCCGCCGGCGCCCATTGCGTCATGCTCGGTGGCCTGCTCGCCGGTACCGACGAGGCACCGGGCGAGATCGAGCTCTACCAGGGCCGTTCCTTCAAGTCCTATCGCGGCATGGGTTCCCTGGGCGCCATGCAAAAAGGCTCCAAGGACCGCTACTTCCAGGACAACGAGGCCAACGCCGACAAACTGGTGCCCGAAGGCATCGAAGGCCGCGTGCCCTACAAGGGCAGCGCCCTGGCGGTGCTGCACCAGTTGATGGGTGGTCTGCGTTCCTCCATGGGCTACCTGGGTTCCTCCAGCATCGAGCACTTCCATGCCAATGCCTGCTTCGTGGAAATCACTTCCGCCGGCATCAAGGAATCCCACGTCCACGACGTGCAGATCACCAAGGAAGCCCCGAACTACCATGTGTGAGGCGTGAGGAGTGAGGCGCGAGGCGATGGCCCGCGCTTTTCCCCGCCTCTCGCCTTACGCCTTTCGCCCAGCCATGCACCAGAAAATCCTCATTCTCGACTTCGGTTCCCAGTACACCCAGCTCATCGCCCGCCGGGTGCGTGAGCACAATGTCTACTGCGAACTGCATCCGCATGATGTCTCCGATGACTTCATTCGTGACTTCAAACCGGCGGGCATCATCCTCTCCGGCGGTCCGAACTCGGTCTACGAAGATGAAACCCCGCGCGCACCGGATGCCGTCTGGAGTGCCGGCGTGCCGGTGTTGGGCATCTGCTACGGCATGCAGACCATGGCAGCGCAACTGGGCGGCAAGGTGGAGAACTCCGCCAAGCGGGAATTTGGCTACGCCGAGGTGCGCGCCCATGGCCACACGCCGCTGCTGCGCGACATCCAGGACCGTGTGGAGGATTCCGGTGCGGCCTGGCTGGACGTGTGGATGAGCCATGGCGACAAGGTCACCGAGTTGCCACTCGGCTTCAAGGTCATCTGCGAGAACGCCGCCACGCCCAACGCCGGCATGGCGGACGTCACCCGCCATTTCTACGGTGTGCAATTTCACCCCGAAGTGACCCACACCCTGCAAGGCAAGGCCATGCTCAGCCGCTTCGTGCATGACATCTGCGGCTGTGGCACCGACTGGAACATGCCGGACTACATCGAGGAGGCGATCGGCAAGATCCGCTCCGAGGTGGGCTCGGATGAAGTCATCCTGGGCCTCTCCGGCGGCGTCGATTCTTCCGTCGCGGCCGCCCTGATCCACCGCGCCATCGGCGACCAGCTCACCTGCGTCTTCGTGGATACCGGCCTGTTGCGCCTGAAAGAGGCCGAGCAGGTCATGGAGACCTTCGCGAAGAACCTCGGCGTCAAGGTTATCCACGTCGATGCCACCGAGCAGTTCATGGGCAAGCTGGCCGGTGTCTCCGACCCGGAGAGGAAGCGCAAGATCATCGGCGGCGAGTTCGTCGCCGTATTCCAGACCGAATCCGCCAAGCTCAAGAACGCCAAATGGCTGGCCCAGGGCACCATCTACCCGGACGTGATCGAGTCCGCCGGCGCCAAGACCAAGAAGGCCCACGCCATCAAGTCCCACCACAACGTCGGTGGCCTGCCGGAAGACATGCACCTCAAGCTGCTGGAACCCCTGCGCGAACTGTTCAAGGACGAGGTGCGGGAACTCGGCGTGGCCCTGGGCCTGCCGCACGACATGGTCTACCGCCATCCCTTCCCCGGCCCCGGCCTGGGCGTGCGCATCCTCGGCGAGGTGAATTGCGCCTAAGTGGTTGGTATGAAAAGACTTCCCAGGCGTTCGCTGTGTTCCTGCCGGTGAAGGCCGTGGGGGTGATGGGAGATGGCCGCACCTATGACTATGTGATCGCCCTGCGCGCGGTGCAGACCCAGGACTTCATGACCGCCCACTGGGCGGAATTGCCCTACACACTCTTGGCCCGCGTCTCCAACCGCATCATCAACGAGATCCGCGGCATCAACCGGGTGACCTACGACATCACCGGCAAGCCGCCGGGCACCATCGAGTGGGAATAATTACATAGCGTTTAGGTACTATTGGTACCTATTGAAAAAACGAGACAACCCATTGATAAAACAATGGGTTTTCTTTTATCTACTATTGGTGACTATTAGGGGTAGGTAAATTCTGGAGACGGTATCCGTGGCGGTATTGGCATTTTGGCGAGACACTCGTATGATGAATACCGTCACTTTGAAAACGTCGGGTTGACGGTATCGCAAGTATGAAAACCTAGCATTCATGCGGGTTTCAAGGCAAATAATGGAAGTTTGCCGCTGACGGTATCGGAAGAACCCGGGATAGGTACCCCATGCTTACTGATACCCAGATAAAGAACCTCAAGCCCGCCGAGAAGCTCTACAAAATGGTGGATCGGGATGGGCTCTACGTTGCCGTTACCCCCTCCGGGGTCGTCTCTTTCAGGCTTGACTATCGGCTGAATGGTCGAAGAGAGACTGTCGTCCTCGGGCAGTACGGACCCGATGGCATTAGCCTGAGCGAGGCGAGAGAACGTCTGATCGCGGCCAAGAAGGAAATAGCGTCTGGAAAGTCGCCTGCAAAGGAAAAGCAGCGGGCTCTTCAAAAGACGAAAGAGGCCAAGACGTTTGGCGAATTTACGAATCTCTGGCTTAACGATAATCGAATGGCCGAAAGTACCAAGGCCATGCGGAAGAGCATCGTTGACCGCGATATCACGCCTATCTTTGGTCGCCGGCTATTGAAGGAAATTACTTCAGAGGATCTTCGGGCGCATTGCGAGAAAATCAAAACCAGCCGAAACGCTCCAGCTACAGCAGTCCATGTTCGGGAAATCGTCAGCCAGGTTTTCCGTTTCGCTATCGAGCGTGGTCACAAGGTCCCAAATCCGGCCGATGACGTAAAAGCATCTGCGATTGCCACCTTCAAGCCGAAAGATCGTGCATTGTCACCGGATGAGATCAAGATCTTCTTCCAGGAGCTGGATCGAGTTCCGACCCTGCCTACCATCAGGCTTGCTCTCCGACTCGTGTTGCTGACCATGGTACGGAAAGGGGAGCTTCTGAATGCAACTTGGGATGAGGTTGATTTTGTTGGCGCAAAATGGACCATACCTGCGGTACGCATGAAAGCTAGGCGTGCGCATGTTGTCTATCTGTCTCAGCAAGCCATGGACATCATGATCGCCTTGAAGACTTGTGCTGGTGGATCCAAATTTTTGCTGCCATCTCGGTATGAAGGTGACAAAGGTATGTCCAACAACACATTGAACCGTGTGATTACAGTTACGGTTGAACAGGCGAAGAAAAAGGATCTTTTGCTGGAAGACTTCACCGTTCACGATCTTCGTCGAACCGCGTCGACGCTTCTGCATGAGGCTGGTTTCAACACAGATTGGATTGAAAAATGCCTTGCTCACGAGCAGAAGGGTGTTCGCGCCATCTATAACAAAGCGGAATACGCCGAGCAGAGGAAAGACATGCTTCAGCAGTGGGCGGACATGGTTGATGGATGGATTACGGGTATAAGTGTTATCCCGGTTCTAAATCGGGCAGCCGCTTCAGTTTAAGATCGAGCGTGAAATGAGTGATCGAGAAATTGATAATTCGTCCTGACTGGAAAGCTGCCTCATACAGGCGCATCTGGTGAGCTAGTAGTGGCGCGAAAATAGGCGGAGGTGAGCAATGAGAATCAACAAAGTTCATTTCTAGACGGGGCCGCCAATGGCGAGTTTTCAAGATATGTGTGGAACGGGGCTAAATGCCCCGCATCGCCATTACCCCCTCGCTTTACTATGCACTATGCTAATGAATTTTCTCTAGCTAATGTAGCGTTGTAATCAGGTTTTGTTTCTTAAGGAGTCTTGTCTATGAGCACCGCCCCATTCGATCCATCGAAATTTACAGCGCCGAAAGCCAAACCGCTGCCGGTAATTCTCCTGCTTGATGTCAGCGGCAGCATGAGTGGAGAGAAAATCCGCAATTTGAATGATGCTGTTCGCGATATGTTGAATACATTCAGCGACACTGAAAATAGTGAAACTGAAATTCACGTTGCAATCATCACTTTTGGTGCGCAGGTGAAGCTACACCAGCCGCTTGCTAGTGCCAGCGCAGTTTATTGGCAGGATCTTTCTGCCGATGGCATGACGCCGCTTGGCACTGCACTCCAAATGGCAAAGGCAATGATTGAAGATAAAGATGTGGTGCCATCGCGTGCCTATCGTCCGACGGTGGTCTTGGTCTCTGATGGTGGGCCTAACGATACGTGGGAAAAACCTCTGAACGTGTTCATTAGCGACGGGCGCTCTGCAAAATGTGATCGTTTGGCAATGGCGATAGGAGCTGATGCTGACGAGGCAGTACTTGGGAAGTTTATTGAGGGAACTCCCAATCAACTCTTCTATGCAGAGAACGCCAAGCAGCTACGCGATTTCTTTAAATTTGTCACCATGTCGGTGACCATTCGCACAAAGTCACAGACGCCAAATAATGTGCCTGAAGCGATCTCTATTGACATCCAGCCCACCACAATCGAAGCGCGCCAAAATAAAACAAAAACTTTGACACAAAGTGCTTCTGCAACAGATGGGGGGTATTGGTAATGGCACAGGCAATTGGAGATCCGGAAGAGCTCGAGCGCTTCGCGTATTCACTGCAACAGTTTATTGATTCACTCAACGATGCAGTGGGCAACCTTAACGGTGCCTTCGCTTCGCTAGGCGACACATGGCAAGACGAAAAGCGGGCACGGTTTGAGGAGGACTACAACGCGCTCGTCCAGCAGTTACAACATTTCAACGAAAACGCGTCTGAGCAAGTTCCATATCTGGCCGCGCTCGCATCCCGGCTGCGGGATTATTTGCAAAGCTAAGGGTACCGAGGTCGCAATGGCACAAGTTTCAATTGGACAAGTGGAGAATCTGGAGGACCTGGTGTGCGGGCTACAGTCAGTGCGCGAGGCTCTAGAAACCGCATGCCGCGAACAAATTGCTGTTGCGGCACAGAAATGTGCAGAGGCTCGCGAAGAAGCGCAGAACAGCGAGAGCATGCTGGAGAGCTCCATTCAGCAGGAGCAAGCAGCACAGGAAAAAGTAGACAGTGCTGAGCAGGCTCTCGACAGCAGTCAAAGCGCACTCTCCTCTGCCCAGTCTTCGCTATCGTCTTGCCTTGCTCAACCGCCGGATGACGATGGGCATTGCCCAGACTGCTCCGGCGAGTACTCTGCTGTTGCCGAAGCAGAAGCTGCTGTTGAGCAGGCTCAAGGCATGCTGGAGCAAGCAAGAGCAGAGCTTGAGGTGGCGACAGGAAATCGCATCTCCATGGAGCAGCGCGTAGATATTGCGAAGCAAGCGCAGGCGATAGCGGAACACGCTCTGGAGCAGGCTCAACAAGAATGCGCTACGCGCTTGGCAACTGTCGATCAAGCTATTGCAATAGGCACTGCGCGCTTGAATTCCGCGCAACGAGCACTCGATGCCTATCTTGCGACAAATCCGCCCGCTGCGGAATTCCATGCTTGGTTGAAATGGAACCCGGCTCAGAATGGTCGCCCTGTCACGCCTGGCACCTTGAGAGACCGTATGAATCTGTCGTCAGAACAACGACGGTTGTTTCAGGAATATCTTTACGACCGTAATCCAGCGTATCGCAAGCAAGTTGATAAGTATCGGAACCAGTGGGCAACCGCCAAGGGTGATGCCGAGCGCAACATCGTCGCACGAAGGGCGCGAATACATCTGAGTGGCGAATTTGGAGAACAAATAGCTCGGCACGCACTTGTACCGCTTGGCGGCCGGATCGAGACGCAAGGGCGAACCTTCGTTGGCGATAACGGCCGGTACACAAAAACAGATCTATTGGTTACTGATTTACGGGTTCCAGTCATTCTGGGACGTGGCGAGGGTATGGGATCGCCGGTAGGAGGTTCAATGGCATTTGAGGTGAAATGCGGCAAGGCCGAATACCTCTACTCCCAAAAGGATCACATGGTATTCCAAGCCGAAGGGCATAAGCAGGCGGATGCGCAATGCACCCTTTGCTCACGGGACATTCACGATATGCAGCCAGAGAAAGAGAAAGAACTGCGTGACACTCTGCGCGACGCTGGATCGCCCATGGTAGGGATGTTACCAAGTAAAAATGAAATCGATCAGTCTTGCCTTGATTTCATTCGCCAGGATGAGGAGGTTCGATCATGAAAATACGCTTCGCAATTGTTAACTCAGACCTTCTTGCACAAGTCCGGGCTGAAGTTGATGTTCTTCTACATGCAGTCAGTTCCGGCGATATGGATGGAGTGGATTCAGCCACGGCACACCTCTTGAAACTGACTGTTGATTGCAGATCGACTGACTTGTCCGAGGATGAATGGCGCACGTTTCTTAACGAAATCAGAGTCAAAAATCCCGATTTCAAGTCCAACTATCTGTTGTCTGGCGATATTTGCGCCCCTCTATTTCCAGCAATTGCAGACGGCGACTACGTTCTCGAACTTCCAATTGACGGAGATATGGAAGAGGAGAAAGTTGATGTTTGATGAGGTTTTTGGAATGGCAGTGCTGTGTACTGGAAACTTCCGCGAAGGAGTGCGTGATACGTTCGGAGCATCCATTGTTGACGATGTACTTGACCCGATTCTCAAGGAAGTCGATTCACTCCGCATCTTCAATGCTGCTTTCACGGAGCAATCGCTCAACATTGATAAGGCTTTGGCCGATGCGCGCACGCACGAGTTCAAAGACAGTAGGTGGACTCGATGAATGGAAGTGCAACAGCTTTTCAGGATGTGATTTCCAAATTAAACAAGGTAATCGCGAACTATCACGAAGGACTTGTGCGCATCGACCGCGAATTCCATGCGCCTAAAAAAGCGTTAAACGCGGATCAAGAGCGTAACCAGGAAGTAAGAAAGTCGAATTGGAAGTTAGCCTTTGCCAAAGAATGGGAAAGGAACGCAACTGAAATAGCGTCTGTAAGTTCGCAGATTAGACGGCATCAGCCCGCTTTCGTAGATTTTGGTGGAGAACAGCCACTGATGGTATCGGAAATTCCAGCCGGTCTTGTAATGGGCTCGCTGCAGGTTTCTTTTGAGCAGTTTTCTTGTCATGTCCCACGGGTAATCTCATTTCCTTTCGCCAGCGCTCTTGTTTTGCCGCAGGACAATTTAGAGCAAAAACGACTCGCTCATTGCCTCTTGTTGCGCTTGCTATCCGCTTTGCCACCAGGCCAAATAGAACTGACACTTATTGATCCACTGCAGCAGGGGCAGTCGGTCGAGCCGTTCCTGCCACTACTGAAGGTAGAGCAATTAGTGCCGCAAGGCCATGTTCTCACTCGGTCGGACGAAATCGAGGCAGCACTCGGCGTACTGACGGACGAGATTGAGGAGATGATCCAGCAGCGATTCAATGACAAGGCGTTCAACTGGTCGGAATACAACGCGATCAACCCCGACACCCCGTTACCTTGCAAGGCGGTGGTGCTTTTTGATGTGCCGGAGCAAATATCGGATAAATCTCTCTGGTACCTTGGCCGCATTTGTGAGAACGGTCCGCGCTGCGGTGTGCTGCCCATCATTGCAATTGATAGCAAGCGCGTGGAAGACAGGCGATATGAAAAATTCATGGCCACGCTAGAAGCCTCCTCTACGCAGCTTGATCATCTATTGCAGTGCGCCGGGGCTGCGGAACTGTCATTCACATACATGCCTGAGCAATGGCCACGTCGGGACGTGCTTGATGGCTTCATGGCAAGGATCGCTGAAAATTGCGCAGCAAAGACGCGCTTCAGGAAAACGATGCCTGATCTCTGGCCGAACCTCCTCAACGATGAGACGACCATTGGCGGCTTTGATATTCCCATTGGATGGACGCCTGCTGGCGACTTTGCAACGCTAAGAGTGGGCGCGACGGACTCCGAGCATCATGCATTGCTTGCAGGGAAGACGGGCTCTGGTAAATCCAATCTGCTCCATGTCTTGATTCACACGCTATGCGAGAAATACTCACCTGAAGAGATTGACCTATATCTACTGGATTACAAGGAGTCGACGGAGTTCAATGTCTATGCAGCGCCGCCACTTCCACATGCCCGCCTTGTTGCCACGGAAAGCGATCCTGAATATGGCGTCACCGTTCTACGGCATCTCGTGGGTGAACTGGAAACTCGCGCACGGATATTCAAGTCTGCAAACGCCCGAGATTTTGGCGAATATCGCAAGTTAAGCCGGGTGCGGTTGCCCCGCGTTCTGTTGATCATCGATGAGTTCCAGGTTTTGTTTTCCGAAGGCCGCCAGGTGGCAGAAGCGGCTGAACAACTGCTCTCGCAACTCTTGAAGCAGGGGCGCTCGTTCGGCATTCACATCCTTCTGGCTACTCAGACTCTGAAAGGTATCAACGCCCAGTCAATCGGAAGCATTATCACCCAGTTGGGATGTCGTATTGCACTGGCTTGTGGGCAGGAGGATTCCGCAATGATCCTCGGGGGCGGGAACTGGGCAGCAGCAGACTTGCGTAGCCCACCTGAAGGGATTATCAACAATGCTAACGGGGCAAAGTCCGGCAATGTGAGATTCATGATCCCATTCGCCGGAGAAAGTGAACATCGGCGTGCGTTACTCACGAAACTGATAGAGCGCACGTCTCTTTCCGGAGCTGCCACCAAAACGAAAATTTTTAGCGGAGCATCCCTTCCAGAGATTCCGCCACTTTCTGAATACCAGGTAGTCTGCGAACAAGAAGAAACGCTTGTTTTGGGTGAACGGCTCACATTCGAAGCCGCCCCTTTGAATTTGCCGCTTACTCGTCGATCTGCGTTTAATGTTCTATTCAGCGGCTACAACGATCAGATTCACGACGGACTGCTGTCCGCTATGCTTTACAGCCTGTTTTTCGCCGACGGCTTTGATGAAGTAATTTACTTCAACGCTCGAGGGGTCGCTCCCGGAGGAGCATTCTCAGCCGCCACGCAAGTATTCGGTGCGCGCTTCAAAATGTTCGACGATGTTTCTGCGCTACCGCTACAAGCGATATCAGACAATCTTGGGGTTCGCCGCATCGCGCTAATCGTCGACGGTCTCGATTCCGAGAAAATACTACATCCCGCGCCTGCGTTTAAATCCCCCAAGCCAGGCGATCAGCCAAGCCCGGCTGACCTCTTAAAGCATCTCGCAGAAGACGGCCCAAGGAAAGGTACTTTTGTATTTGCCTTTGTCGACCGTTGGCAGCGCTGTGCCACCGCATGCAAAGACCTTTTCTCCTTTTTCGAATTGCGCGTGGCGTATTGCATGAATGAGGACGATGCCGGATCACTTGTGAGTGGAGGAATTGGCAAGTTTAAAGGCATTGAAAAACCTAACCGCGCTGTATTCGTAAACAAAATGACGAATGACATTGCATGGTTCCGCCCCTATGTTCAGGAAAACTCTCGATGAAAAGATTTCTGCTCACATGGTACGGAATCACAGATTTTCGTGCCTCTTTGGGGTTCGAAAATACCGATGGCCGTATTGCAGGCGCCCTCACAAGTGACTCCTATTCTGACGTGATTGTCTTAGGCTATACCCGGGCAGACAATGACTCCAACGAATTAATCGAAGCGCAAAAGACATTCGCACATGAATTGTCGTCAATACGAAACGCGGGGCTTGAGAAGGATTGGAAGACCACCAGTCAGTTTGTTTCTAGGTTCGCCAATACAGCTGCTGCCCATGAGCATTTTGAGAGTTGGTTGAAAACAAAAGCTGCCAATGTGAGATGCAACGCAAGAATCCGATTAATAGGCGAGAAACTTCGTCAACTCAACGACACTGAAGGTATTTATGCTGGCGCGATGCGATCGCTGGATAGGGTGGAGCGTGAATCAGGTGAGAAATTCGTCACGCTCTACCTTAGTCCTGGCACTCCGGTAATGGCCTTTGTATGGGCGCTCGCAGCACTGAGCTACCCTGAACTCAAAAAACGGCTTATAGCATCGTCCGTCGTTGGCATGGCGCCCGAGGTTGTATCGCTGCCTGCCGAGTGGCTCAAGCAGCACGGAGCGAAACAGGACGCGATCCGAGACATCTCTAACGGATTTGATGTGACCCTCCATCTTTTTGGTGAGCAACGGATGCCTGCCTTGCTCAGCATTCGGCAATTTGAGTCGGCGCATCACGTTTTCGTTAACTCAAAAGACTATCCCGCTACATGTATGCGATCTTTTATAGGTTCCCGAGATCTACACGAACTTTCTGTTGACCCTTGGGATGATCGAGCCGTTCATGAACGAATTACTGAACTTGCAAAGCAATTTCCAGAAAATACGCGAATAGGAGTCAATCTGACCGGCGGAACGAAATTAATGTTTGCAGGCGCACTATCTGCTGCTCGCGAGCTTGGCGCTGTTCCCTTTTATTTTGATAGTAGGAATCGTCAAATAACTTTTGTTGACAGTCTTCGTCGCGAAAAAATCAGGCGGATTGATTCCATCGAAACATTTTTACGTCTCAATAGCGACGGACTGGATATCTCCAACGGTTCCGTGGTGAATGAGGTGTCGCAGGATCGTCAACTCTTGACCAAGACTCTCTGGATTCATCGTGAAAAGTTGCGTAGGTTTTATAAAGAACTGACCGACTATAACAATGCGTTCAAACCATTCGAGATTTGTCGCGACGGCATCAATTTCAATCTGGATAATTCGGAGAGAGCAACATTCCACGGCTTCGGATTGGATCTGGAATTCGAAAGATGGCCTGATTTTGCCAAATACCTGTCAGGCGGCTGGTTCGAAGAGTTTGTCTATTTGCAATGCAAGCCCTACGAAGATACTGGCGTCATCCAAGACTTGCGCATAAATGTAAAGCTGAACCTGAAACAAGAAAACGCCTGGAATCATTCGAATTTCGGTGCGGAATATAACGAGCTGGATGTCACATTTACCGACGGTTACTCGCTTTACATCGTGGAATGCAAGGCAGGCAATGTAACGCAGGAGCAGGTTATGAAGCTGCAAAACCTTGTGCGCTTCTACGGAGGAACTGAAGGTCGTGGCATCGTTGCATGTTGTGTTCTACCAAATACTGAATCGGCTAAGAAAAAGATCAAGGATGCGAGGCTGACGCTTTGGAGCGGAGCATCACTTGCTGAACAGATCAAGACGATGATGAACAGCATCGCCGCGCGAGCCGAAGCGATAGAGGGAACTACGTGACACTCCATCTGGTTTGCGACATTTCCGGCAGCATGAGCGACGGTGGAAAACCATTCATTATGAGAACACTGGTTACAACCATTGCTCAATGGGTGTTGTATGGCTACGGGCGTACTGAGATCACTTTGTGGGCCTGGTGCTCTGAGGCGCGTCGTATACCTGACTGGGGCACAAGAAGCAGATTTCCTGAGGAGCTACTTTCATGCTCAGGAACTGCAAATAGTTCGTCACTGATTCAATCGCTTGGTGACAAGCCTGACGGCAAAGTTCTACTTTTCACTGACGGGTTCTGGTCTCGGGATGATGCGAGGGCTCTGAAGCGGTGGAAAGACAATTTGCCATCAAACATGCTGCGAATCATAAAGGTTGGTGCAGATGCGAATCCCAAACTCAAAGGGTCTGAGCTGTTCTCATCAGACGAGTTGTTTTCTGCGCTCGATGGTTGGTTTGAAGAGGATGAGGAGTGGGCATGACGCTGTGGAAAAGTTTTGGCGCAAGCGTTCGCGGCCCAAGTCACATTACTGAAGGTTTGCCAAACCAAGATGCGTGGATGTCGTTTCACCATACCTGGGGGGATGGCATTGTGGTATCCGATGGAGTTGGCTCAAAGCCATTTTCCAATTTTGGAAGTGATGCCGCTTGCTTGGCTGTCGGTTGTGCAGCTCTAGCATGTCGCATCAAGGCTGAGATATCTCAGGTCGAGATAAACCGCGATTACCTATTCGAACGGATACAACATTATTGGCTCTCCAATATTAGCCCACTTGAGCCTCGAGATTGTTCTGCGACCTGTCTGTTCGCGTTCCGTTTTGGAGATGGCCTAATTCACTTGGGGATGCTTGGCGATGGTCTTGTCGCAGCTCTCAAACCTGATAGCTCTGTCGTATCGCTCACTGAAGACAAGGGCTACGGTTTTTCCAACATCACCACTGCGCTATCCCCGAATGTTTCGCCGAATGAATGGCGGCATATTTCGCTTCCGGAGGAAGAGTGTATTGCTGTGTTCCTGTGTACCGATGGCGTAGCTGATGACTTGGATAATGTCGATGGTTTTGTATCGGGCTTTATCGAGGCACATTGCTCTATCGCCGAAATAAGTGCCAATCGCCGCACCCGAGAAATGCTCGAAAAATGGCCTACTCCCAAGCACAGCGACGACAAGACCATCGCTTGTCTTTTTCGTGAGGACGCCCCCGATGCATGAATCCATAGAACACAAAGCTCCGAAAGTTCTTGTGGATGAGTATGGCAATTTTCATCAGATTACCGATGAACTTGCTCGTGGTGGACAAGGCGTGGTCTACCGCACCAAGGATGCGGATTTGGCAGTCAAGCAACCGCTGGATGCCTCCGGCCAGCCGGACAAAAACGCCAATCTGCGCGAGCGTTTTCAGCGCATCCGCTTGCTGCCCATGCCACAGCGCATCCCCATTTCCCTACCGCTTGCCATCTTGCGAGACGAACCGGGCTATGTGATGCGTCTATTGAACGATACGAAGCCATTCGCCGTTTTCGATTTGGATGGCAGAAGCAAGAAGAAGCTTGAAGATGAAAGACAAGTCTTGCCACAATGGCTGGCGAAGATTCCTGACAAAGACCAAGCGCTTCGGCTGCTGCATTACGCCAGCACAGGCTCTACGCGTCGCCGTCTACGGGTGCTGGCGAAATGCGCCGCCATCCTCGCCCGCCTTCACAACGCGGGGATGGTCTATGGTGACATTTCTCCCAACAATGCCTTTATGGGCGAAGGTGACACCCCCGATGTCTGGCTGATAGATGCTGACAACATGCGCCCTGAGTTTCTCAGCGGCGGCGTGTCGGTCTATACGCCGGGTTACGGCGCGCCGGAAGTGGTGCAAGGTCGCGATCAGTCCCGCCCACAAACCGATTGCTGGGCTTTCGCTGTCATGGCCTTCAAGCTGTTAGCGCTGTGCCACCCATTCATCGGCAACAAAGTGCTGCAAACTGAGGACGACGATGGCGGCTGGGACGCTGAGCCGCAGGTGAAAGGCGACGGTGTGCCCGCCAGCATGGAAGATCAGGCATACGCCGGGTACCTGCCTTTCGTAGATGACGAAGATGACGATTCCAACAAGGGCGCTGGTGGTTTGCCACGTGTTCTGGTTACAACGCCGGAATTGCGTCGCCTTTTTCAAGCAACTTTCGGAGCTGGCCGCGAACACCCGCCTAGCCGCCCAGCGATGGCGTTTTGGGCGCTGGAGCTTACCAAAGCAGCCGACCACGCGCTGGATTGCCCCGAATGCGCCATGAGCTATTTCGCTGATGACCATGGAAGCTGCCCTTATTGCGGCGGTGAGCGCCCCGCTTTCATTCGCCTTCAAACGCCACGTTGGGAAATTGTCATTCCGGCCATCACAACAGAACTAGCTCTGCCGCACCGTCTGTTCTACCCATTTTCATTCGAGAGTCACGACGTCATGGAATACGAGTCCGTGCTGAACTTCGGGGCCAAAACGGCAGTTCCCGCCCGGGGCGCAAAGGCTTTTCCTGAAAGTCTGACTTTCAAGTTCGTCGAGGGGGGTAAATGAATTTTCAGGACATTCCCGCCTGCATCCTGAGCTTCCGAGTCAAGCCGACCACCAAGACCCCGGCCCTGCAAGAGCAGCCCGTATTCGCGGTGGAAGCCAAGTTAAGCCGTACGGATGAATTTGAAATTCGTTTAAGAGATTCCGTTGTCTTCGTCCGACCCGTCGTAACAGCAGACATCCGCCTCCTCAATGCCGAACTCGCCAGCGGGCGTTCCCTGCTGGCGCAACTAGCCAGCCCCGCTGCAGATGGCAGTATCGAATTACAAGTCGCATTTTTCACAGGCGATAGTTTGGAAATGGGCGATGTCGAAATCGGCGTGGATGAATACGTGGAAAATGGACTGGCAAAGATGCGCCTTGGCGAAAAGGGGAAGCGCCCTTACGAGGTTCTCGGCCAAATCTGCTGCTTCCAGCAAGGTGAAAACGCTTACTTCTTTCTGACCGCCGGCCCAGCCATTAATGAAGAACTGAAACTGGACGCCGATGAAGCGCCACGCGAAGTAAGGGCAGAGCCAACTTCAAAAAACTCTTTCGGCATTACCGGCAATGGTATCCGTTTCGTTGTTACGGAAAAAGCAACGCCGGGCGGTAATTCCATCTTCATCGCATCCCGTCTGAAGGCGCAAAGGAATGATCCGGACCGCGCCCTACGCTTGGCGAAAGGTCGGCTGCGTTTCGTGGATTGGACGCAGGCAGGACAAGTGCAAATTCTTGCCAAAGCGCAAATGACTGCACTCACGCAGGACGACGGCAGCTATCTGAAAAAATGGGACGAGTTCGGCGACATGGAAGGCGAACTGCTGCTTAAACAAGCGCGCGAAGTTGGCTCTTTGCAGTTCGAGGGGATGACTCAGAGACGGGACGGAACTGTCACGGTTCTCATTTCTCAGGCATCTGATTCGTCATGGATTGCGTTGGAAAAAGGCGCAGTGCCCGAAGTTGAGTTGGTGGATGAACTGCCGGACTATTTGAAGATTGAAAACTTTAGCTTTAAGGATTTTGCAGGCGGAATTGAGCAATCGGATGAACTAAAACGTCGTGAGGAAAGGAGCTATTTCAATGTCGTCGGATTTGACAAAGAAACCCGAGTGCTCACGCTTAAAACGGAGACTCTGCCCAGAGATTCTGGCACGCTCATCCTGTCGCTGGCGGGCGAAACAGCCCAAATCAAGCGCCGTATGGCGGCTCGTCAGGCCATTCTGGAAGGCCGTGCAGCCAACCCCCAGTTGGGGCTGTTAATTGAGGAGCAGGGACAAATCGCCCGAACCCGCGAACCGCAGAAAACCCCACCGCTTACGGCATTCGTCCGCAAAAAAGTCTTTCGCAATGACCCAACGGTAATGCAGGAAAAAGCTATTGAGGTGGCCTTAAACACACCAGACATAGCGCTGATCCAAGGTCCACCCGGCACCGGCAAGACCACTGTCATCGCTGCGATTCTAGAGCGCTTAAACGAGATTGCCGACAAACGAGGGACGCGTATCAAAGGTCAGATCCTGTTGACAGGGTTTCAGCACGATGCCGTGGAGAACATGATAGATCGGCTCTCGCTCAACGGTATCCCCGTGCCAAAATTTGGCAAGCGATCTGGTGCGGCTGATGATGATTACAGCACCTTCGAGCGCAATCTTGAGGACTGGTGCTCAAAATTGGCCGCCGAAATACGTGAGCGAAACCCGCGGATTGCAGAAGTGGAGCAGGAAAGGGAAATCAAGAACCTGTTCCTCCAATATATTCAAGCACCAAGTCGCCCATTGGCGGGGAGCCTTGCTAGGAAAATCGCTTCACTTGGCGTTGCGGTGCTAGGTGAAGGCGGCATGCGTCGGGCGGAGAATCTGGCAAAGAACCTCACGCGTGAAGAGAAGCTCAACGAAGATTCAAGTCAATGGCTAAATGCCGCACGTCGTCTGCGTGTTCAGTCTGAAAGCTTCAGCGACGACGGGCCGGAACGGTCGGTAGACGCGCTGGAAGATCTGCGCGATGTTCTTGAAGAAAACGAGCGCGAATTGCTAGACGCAGCTAGTCTTTGGCGCAGCGAAGATGGCCCCCCCTCGTTCCTCGCGGATTTGGCGGCACTGAAAATGAAGCTCCTTGTCCGGTTTAGCAGTCCGCCGGTTTTTCGCGTGGAAAAACAAAACGACGAGGTGATTGCCCTGGCGGAATTTGCCATCCAGCGCATCATGACCGCAGGGCATTCAGCTAAAAATAAAAAATCGGCTGCGTTGGCTGAGTTTTTGGCTGAATTGGAGGGTAACCCTTATGGAATGATGGATGCACTTTCTGATTACAGCTTTGCCTTTGCTGCCACTTGCCAGCAAAGCGTGAATCGAAGGATGCAAGCACAGAAGGGGATGACAGGGAGTGATCTCAATAAGAGCATGGAGTACGAATATGTGATCGTGGACGAAGTCGCTCGCGTATCGCCCCGTGACTTGATGGTGGCTATGGCGCAAGGCAAGCGCATCATTTTGGTAGGCGACCATCGGCAGTTGCCGCACATCATTGACGAAGAGGTGGCCCGCCAGATGGAGGAAGGCGAAGGTGGGCAGGACGAAAATGACTGGCTAAAAAAATCCATGTTCCAGTATTTGTTCAGCACTCGTCTGAAAACGTTGGAGGAATACGACGGCATCACCCGCCGCGTAACACTCGACAAGCAATACCGCATGCACCCGCTGCTGGGCAGCTTCATCAGCCGTAACTTCTACGAACGCTTTGATCCGACGGAGCATTTCGGCTCAGGGCGGCCTGTAAGCGATTTCGCCCATGCGATCTCCAGCACGAATGGCAAGCCTGCGGTTTGGCTGGATGTACCAGCACAGATAGGAAGACATCAAAAGGACGGAACCAGTTGGACGCGTCCTGCAGAGGCCACTGTCATCGTCCGCAAGCTGAATGAGTGGATGAGTTCGGATGAGGGGAAAGGCCTCTCCTTTGGTGTGATTTCTTTCTACAAAGCTCAGGCCGACCTCATCAGGAAACAATTACGCAACATCGCGGACGACGACAAGAAATTGCGCGTCGGCACAGTGGACTCCTTCCAAGGTATGGAATTCGATGTTGTATTCCTATCCATGGTGAGAACCATGCCAAGTAGGGAGAGTATTGAAGCCTGTAAGAGGAGAGTGATTAGCAAAGGCGAGAGTTGGACAGATACAAAAGAAGCTCAGTTTTGTTTCGGCCATCTCTGCCTCTACAACCGCCTGAATGTTTCCATGAGCCGCCAAAAGAAATTGCTGGTAGTCGTCGGCGATGCGGGCGCGTTACAAAACCAACTCGCGGAAGACTTTGTCCCTGGACTAGTGGATTTTCTTCAACTCTGTCGGCGTGAGGGAGTGGTGCTGCCATGCTGAAGCTTCTGGACTACGGCAAGCCCAATCCCTTCAGCGGCATCATCGGCAGGCCGCGCAATCTCGCCTGGCCAGTGCATGCGTATCGCGTGACCTTGCCCAAGGTCTCCAACGATGGCGATGGCTTGAATGCATTTGAGCGCGTCATCCTTAAATTGCTTGATGTTTTCGGGATACTGCATGCCGATGAGCTGGCGGATGAAACCCGCATTCCGCTGGATTTGGTCAAGGGCGTTCTTTTGCGCTTGCAGGACAAAGGGTTTATTGACGAATACAACGCCATCATCAGACAAGAGCGAAATGAGGGCTTAAACGAGGAAGGCAATTCCCCGGTGTTCGTGACCGCACTTTTGTTCCGTGAACTTGTTACCGGGAAAATTTTGCCATTTCTGCATCAACTGGACGATGCAAATCCCTTGCAGAAAAAGGAAGGCGAGGAGAAAGATTTTCGGACTATCCGTTGGGATGCTTCTCACAAAAGAAATGCCCCAACACAACGTGATGTCATCAATACATTGCGGGCCATGAAGAAACGCGCGGCAGTATTGGGCATGGAATACAAAATGCCCCCTGTCCAGCAGATCACAATAATCGCCGAACCCGAGTTTTATCACCTCGATTGTCCCATTGCCATTCAGAAAAGCGACAGCGAGTTCCGCATCGCCGATCCGTTTGGAAACGGATTTTCTCTGATCCTTGAAAAATCCTTTGAGCAGATGCTGGAGCTAGAGGATCACCTAGCTGGCTGGCTGCTCACTTGGAAGCAACAGCTGAGTACTTCCGGCTTCGGAAAACAGGACACAAGACAAAAAGAACCATTCGAGACGGAGGCCAACTGGCAACGTTACCCGAAACTTATTGCTAGTTTAAAACCTGCTAGTAACGCACAATTTCGAACACTTGCCAAAATTCATGCGTCCATAGAATGGGCGCTGTTCTACGTCTGCTGCCTTCGCCCATTCAAGGACGTTATCGCAATACTCAAATACACCGAACAGAGCCAACACGCCGCATTGCTGGAGCAATCGGCGCAGGCTATCGGGCTTGAGCAGCCATCGCAAGGCTTTAGGCCGATTCGTGAAGGCAAGCTGCGGGAATTTGAAAATGGTGGCGCTTACCAAGAAACGGTTCTCGCCATTGCCATCCTTCAAGCGCGCAATGACGAAGGGCACCCTTTACGGCGTCTTGCTGCCACGCAACCAGATCTCATTAACCGTCTTATTGCCATCAGCGCCAAGCGCAATGAAAAAGCGCATGGCAAGGGAGGTGCGGATGCACCTCAGCATGAACTGACTGATGAGCCATTCCTTCGCGAAGTCGTTCACACTCTTGTCCGGGACATCGTGTTCGTCGACACGCCAACTTTCATCTCGGATAAGGATGCGCAAGTTGATGAACTGCTGGATGCTCGCGCCAGTATCCAGGCCGAGTTCGGCTTCAAGCTGTTCAATCGCCTTAGCATGCACCTGCAAGATCGTTTGATTCATGCAGAGCGTTTCTTCCTATCGTGCCATGACGGTGATGATGCTGCGACCTATGTCGGCGACCTTTATGCCGCAGCCCAAGCGTCATTCGAGAAACTGTTGGCAGACAGGCTACCGCCCGATGTCAGCGACCCCCAGCTTATATGCATTGCTGAAAGCAAGGCTGTTGCGGCCAACCTCTGTGAGGTTTTGCCCGAAAGCTTGCAAACCGTCAAAACACTGACAGTACGTCAAACGCTGCAGGGCGGCAGTCAATCCTTGGGCGCTTGCGTCATTGCACTGCTGTTAGTTTCTGACGAGGATGCCCTAGCCACAATTTATGACATGCAGCCGACATTCGTAGACGATTTGGCAAACCTCATTATTCAGCGCGGCCACGGCAACGAGCCGCTGCCTTTGCCCAAGGCAGAGATTGCGAAACTCCGTAAAGCCGCCCTATCAACTATCAAAACTCTTTTAGAGCAATGACAATGAACAACCCCGATAAATCAGAAAAAGAAGCCGATTTCATACAACGAGAAACTAGTGTAGCTCTTCGAGAAAAGGAGGTTCAGGCTGATCGTCAGGCGATTGAAGCAGAGAAAGCGAAACTGACTGAGCGAGAGAAAGCCATCATCATCGCAGAGCAAAAGCGTGATGCTGGCTTTGCTGATGAACGTGCAGCTTTAAATAATGAGTTGCGCGATAAACGCAATCAGGTAGATGCGGAAATATCAAACATCAGAGCAAAGAAGCTCCTTGAGCTTGACGATGAAGTTGCAAAACTAAAGTCCACGCGGCTGGATGAGATTTCCAATGCTGAGAATATGGAGCGTGAACGTATTCGCGCGGAAATCGTTAAGGAACGCGAAGCCTGGGCTACTCAGCAGAACGATGATCGCAAAAAGTTAAATGCAGATCGCACTGAACTTGAGAAACAAAAGGGTGCGCTATCTGCCTTGCAGAGCGAGGTTGAAGGTCGAAAGGTAGAGCTCGAATGCGCAGAGAGGATGATCGAGCGCAAAGAGCAACGACTGGAGCAGCAATGGCAGAGGCGAAATGAGCAGTTGCAGGATGAAGTAGAGGAGCAAATCAGGGAGCGCCGCAAGTCACTGGAGGCTACGGAAGCCAACTTTAGGGCGGAAAGTATTCGACTACGTGACGCCCTGAACATACAGACCGGGCTTGTCAGTGCGTTTGAGCAATTGAAACAGCAACTCGGCGGAAAAGACCCCGCCGAGATTCTGCGGGCACTTAACAGTCAAACTGACGAACTCAAACGTCTGCGTGAAGAGCTTGCCACGCGGCCCACAGAGGAAATGCGCGAACGATACCAGGCGCTTGAATCGGATGCTAGAAACCAAAGGGCTCGGGCAGACGAATTGGAGCGACAAATTATCAGCAATGAGGCGGCAGTTGCCGAAATTGGCGACCTCCGCCGCCAGAACTCCGTGCTCAATGCCGAGAATAAGTCTTTGGCGCAAAGAGCATCCATCTTTGAGGGTGCAGCCAACGAAGCACAAGCCGAACTCAACCGTTTGCGTGCAGCCTATGAACGCCCCGCTGAAGTGGAAGCCCGTTACAAAGAAATTGAGATGCCGCACATCAGTGTGGATAAAGCCAAGCAGCCGGTGCAACACGAGATTAACGAAATAACTTGGCTCACTGGGATTGGAAATGCCTGCGACACATACGGGCTGCACTTCAACCCGCGCATTTTGAAAGCTTTTCATACAGCGCTCAAAACAGCCGAATGGTCGCCGCTCACTGTCCTGGCAGGGGTTTCAGGAACCGGAAAATCTGAACTACCACGCCTTTACTCGCACTTTGGCGGCATTTATTTTGAGCCGCTTTCCGTTCAGCCGAACTGGGATTCGCAAGAATCCATGCTGGGTTTCTTCAATTCCATAGACAACAAATTCGACGCCCAACCAGTGCTTCGCCTCCTAGCGCAAAGCCAGAAGCCGTGGAGTAATGACTATCCTGGGTTGCAAGATGCAGTTTGTCTTGTTCTGCTTGATGAGATGAATCTTGCCCACCCGGAACTCTATTTCGCCGAGTTTCTTAGCAAACTCGAACTGCGGCGCGGCAGAAAGGGCAGCGATGTCCCGTTCATACCGGTGAAGATCGGTGCTGGCATGAAGCCCTACGAACTTTCGCTCGGTCGCAATGTTCTCTGGACAGGAACGATGAACCAAGACGAAACCACCAAGTCACTTTCGGACAAGGTGCTTGACCGTTCCATCATCATCAACTTCCCGCGCCCGACCGAACTCAAGCGCCGTTTGAAACTCACGCCCTTGGATGAAAGGAATCGCGGTCCGGCATTGCACAAGGCATCGTGGCAAAGCTGGTTGGTACAAGGAAGCATTTTCCCCGAGGAAGTCGTCAAGCCTTTCAAGTCGTTCATCGAAAACATGAACGCCGCGCTGGCGATTTCCGGTCGTGCCCTCGGCCACCGCATCTGGCAGTCAATTGAATATTACATGGCGAACTACCCGGACGTGCGGGTGGCGCTAGCCGAAAAAGATGAACCCTCGACCCACAAGGCAATGCACATCGCCTTCGAGGATCAACTAGTGCAGAAGGTCATGCCAAAACTGCGCGGCATAGACACGCGAGGCAAGAGCAAGACTGAATGTCTAGACAAAATCCGAGGGCAAATTGTCGCTGGCATCAACGGCAATTCGTTCAACCTTGCCGAAGACTTCGACCTTGCATGCGAACTCGGCTACGGTCAGTTCATCTGGCAGTCGGCAAATTACCTTAACTTCAGCGTCCCGGATGCCAATGCCAGTCCCATCGCCACTCAAACCGACAACGACGGTGAAGATCCACCCCCTCTTTTCCAGAAAGACGAAACAGACTCAGCCAAGCGCCGTAAGGCCTGGAACGCGAAGAAGCCAGAGCATCGAGATGAGCTTCGTAGAAAGCTGGAAGAGAATGCCAAGGCTGGAAGGATTCCCGATCAGCAATGACTATCACCCTCCAAAAAGTCTATATCGACTATCACGCCAAAGAGAAATACGCCCGCACGCTGCTTGGGCAACTTGACTGGTTTTGTCGTATTGCAGATTTCGATCCGAAAACTGGTTTGGCATTGCCACAAGCACTGACAGGGTTTCTCGCAAAAGTCACACAACCGGCAAATGACTTTTTAGTTCTTGATAGGCTTTGGCGTATCACTGAGCACAGCCGCGCCTCTGTCGAACGGCTATTTCGCTCGCTCAACGAAAGTCCACGCCGTGAGCAAGCATTGTTGGCAGTTCACTCTGTGCGCGAACTCGATGCAAACAGCTTCATCAAACTTAGCAATCGACCAGGGCGCACCATTCGGGAAAAGCTTGCCGGTAAGCCGTATATGCAGGCCGTGCGTCGTTTTCAGTCTATCGATTTGCCGGAAAATCGTCTGCTGAAGGCATTTGTACGCCACCTTGCGGAACTGCTCGAATTGCGCCGAGACTGTCTCGGCCACGAAGACGAACTGCTGCAAAAGATTCAATCGTGGCTGCGTTCCGACGAGGCGCAGGCCATTGGCAAGTGGGACAACCTACCGCCCAACAACACGCTGCTAGCGCACCGCGACTACCGTCGCGTCTGGGACTCATGGCGCTGGCTTCAAACCCTTGATGACGACATCACCCACGACCTTTCTCAACTCGAAGAACGCAAGCAAATCATGTGCCGTTGGCAGCAATACGCGCGTATGTGGGCGGATGGCAATAATCTCGTTGCGGAGATGCCGTTGCTTTTCGACTATGAGAGTTTCAAGATTCTTACGTGGGCTTCCAAGGATCCTTTGTTCAAGGAAGTGAAGCAGAAGATGCACCGCCATGTGCATCAAAGCACTAGCACAGAACCAATTTGCATTGATCTCACCGTCTTGCACCCCCGTTATGCCAGCGGTGACAGAAAAGGATCGCAGTCACTGGCGGATGCCTTTCTTTGGCAGAGGTGGCAATGCGATGATGAAGCCGTGGACATTGAACTCTTTGGTTCCGATGCCGCTTGGCTGCATCCCGCTGCGACCACCATTTCTGCGACAGACCTGTTTTTCGCAAAAGACAACACCACTGAACTTTTTGACCATGCCGCCCACGTTTTTACTATTCGGCTGAGCAAGGCGTTCAAGAACGATACGCTCATCTGGCTTGCGCCAGACTTCCTCAACGACTTCGAGCTTGAAGTCATCCGTCGCAACCTTAACGCGCGTTTCCTTGATGCCGAGCCGCTGCCACGAAGCGTGGCGGCCGTGTTCGCTCAAGCTGACCCGGCCAAAATCACGGGCGAGGGTTACTCCATCGTCGTCGTTGATTCCATTGGCGGTAAGACAACCGCCACCAAAGTCGTCGCCAAGTTCGACAAAGACCTCGCGAAACGCCTTCCCATCACCAAGGGCTTTTATTGGGAGCGCTGCCCGCCGGTCGTCATCCCAGGCGGGGAAACAGAAATACCGACAGGCAGCGGCTACGATATCGCCACGCTGGATGCCAAAGAGCAGTGGCGCGATGCGACTCGCCCGACAAGACCTCCATTCATTGAAGCGGCACACCTGAAGCGTGTTCCGGACATCGGGAATTTCGCGTTCTGTATCAATTTGACGGAAAACCCCGTTATGGGCGGCATCCATCTTCATGCCTTGCAACAACAGGTGGCCGACATTCCACTTTGGCGCGACCAGATTCCTGAGCTTTCAATCAAGGTGATGAAGGATGGCCGTCAGCAACGATTCCATCTGGTCTCGCGCGGCACGACTGTCAAACCCTCTCGCGGCAAACCCATAAGCATCCCTGTTGAAGAAGCCTTCACGCTGCCGGACGGCAAGCTCCATTACTCGTTTCCGCTTTACATTGGCGACAACGCCAATGATCTTGGTTTCTCCGCGCGTCTTGATTCCCCCGCCTTCCCGTTGAAAAAAATGGCTGAATGCGAATTGATCCTAACCTTTGAATACGGCGCGGATGATCCCTATAAGCTCGTCTTCACACCGCGCGACAGATCTTTCCCGCCCATCCGCGCCACTTGGCGGCGTACGGAAGAAATCATCATCACCGATGCTCCGTGGCCATTATATCCAGCGCCGATGACTTGGGCAGACTTACGGTGTGTCCCAAAACCATTCAGTAATGAAACATCTGACCTGCTGGAATGGGTGCGAAGTGCAATAAATCAGTTTGACAACGATTTATATATCCGCCCAAAACCACGAACTACTGGGTTGATAACCAAGAAGTGGCTAATCGACAAAAACGGAGGGCATTTTACCTTTGCTACATGCAACTCCATCCAAGAACCTGTATTCATCCATCAGAAGAACTTTATTTGTGGGCTTGAGTTTTCGGATTTTACCGACGGTGAATATATTTCATTCGAGCTTCAAGAGCGTGAAGGAAAGTACTATGCAAGGAGTGTAGCAAGGGCCAGCTACACAGAGGGAGTGCGCCTTAGGGATTGTGACGATGATTTGGCAAAAAACCTGATCTCTGGTGTTCGCAAGAGGCTCTACTTTCCCATTATTCAGGTTTGGCGTGATGGACGATCAATTGTTGATCCGGAGTGCCCGGAAGACTTCGCCGATTCAATTGAGGGCAACATTGAATACTTCGTTGCTCTATTGAGTGAAAGTGCCATCCCAGATTCTGTCAAAGGCGAGGTTAGATTTCTGTTAGCATGTTTACACAAAGATGCGCCCGCGGAATGCGTTCAGTGGATAAAAAATCAGACAGAGCACGCGGTTATCGCCGATCCTAGAGCTATTGGATTTGCGCTTGGAGAAGTGTCTCTGCAATGGCAGAAGGATGTCTTGTCAAGACTCGTTGCGAGTCTGTCCAACGACGCACTCAGCGTTTTCGCTTATGCCATCTGGCGGGAGCAGCATTTCGTTGAAAGATTAAATTCACAAGATTTGAAATCTGTGTTGAATGCTTTGACGAATCGCTTAATCAAGATAGCTTCAGCGTCCCAAAAGAACGTGCGAGACAAATCATGGAGGCGCACTGTTGCCGAAACACTTGAGCTACTGCTAGGTCTGCTGCGCACCCGAGCTTCGGCCGATCCAGAAATCAAAGTGCTCCTTCAGCCGCATGAAATAGTTACCAAAGAACTTGCGAGGCAGGTTGAACGTGTGACGGATATTGTTTTGCAGTCAAATATCCCCATCTTTTCGCGAGTGCAAATTAATATCCAGAAACCCGAAGGCGACCGCACGCCCGACCTACTCTATGCACTAAGGCTTTATCTAACCGGCGACGATGGTGCAAACGCGATCCATATCTCAAGCGTTTCAGAAGGTGACTGAGGGTTAATGAAGATTTTGAAAGAGTTCAGATTTATACAGCGTTTGAGCTTCTGCCGCTACTTGGCATTTGTTTTCGTTGTTGCGGAAGAGTGAATGAGTGCCTCACTTAAGCCGGTTCCCTATTTCAGGTCTACTGTCAACGAACCGGCCTGAATTTGCGCTGACGAACATTCGGCGGCGGTGCTGGTTTGATCAGTGCAGCTCTGCGCTCCGCGATCCAAGTTTCGATTTCTTCGAGATCCCATACGGCGCATCGAGGAGTGAGGTGAAATCGCTTGGGAAACTTGCCTGCCTTTTCTAACTGGTAGATCGTGGCGTCGGACATCGGAATTAGCTTCAGCAGCTCATCGCGGCGAATTAGTCGTTTGAGGATTGTTGGATCATTCATTATCGATTCCTGGCTATTGAGGAGTATCGACAATTACAGCTTGCAAACGCCCAGCCGGAATTCCGAAATCGATCCAAAAAGGACGTAATTTGAAACTCATCGCCAATGTGTTCTGCTACGGTGGCGCTGGAGGCTTTGAGCATGTCAGATCCACTTGATCAGATATCGAAAGATCGTTCTGCCCGTGATCGGCGCGACCAGCAGATTGCTGCTGCTCGGAGGTCAGGGCTGTCCTACGCTGCCATTGGCCGCATGTTCAAAATGTCAGGCGACAATGTCAAAGACCGGATAGCACGACTCCATCAAAAGGAACGGGTACACAAAAGTGATAACCCATTCGTAAAACTCACCCCACAAACGTTGAGGTTGCTCCAAGCGCAGGGCCTCCTGACCGTAGAGAGGGTTGTCGATGCATACCAAAAAAATGAGCTCTATGGCATCCGGAATTTTGGAACGAAGAGATTAAGGGAGGTCGAGAAATGGTTTCCAGTAAAGCCAGCCAATCGCCCGTAGTACCAATGCAAAGCTACATGTCATTGGTTGAATTTATTAACCCTGACTCCTTGAGAAACCTCGATACCTGGCCTTCATCTGATGCGCTGCTGATGGTCAAACAGCTTTTCGCCCGGGTCATACCCACGTAGAACAGTCGCCGCTCCTCTTCTGGCGATGAGTCTGTGTGAGGCAAGTTGCCTTCTTCGGCACCGAGAATCCATACGTTGTCGAATTCCAGCCCCTTGGCAGCATGAAGCGTCATGATCGCAGTGCCGTCACCGGGCTTGGCGGTTCGAGAGGACGTGTGCATCAGTCGTTTCACAAGTCGACCATTCAGCTTGCAGAGAATGCCTTCCAAGCGATGCAGAAGTGAAGCCTGTTCCTCTGTCATTCGGTCTGCTAGCCACGCTGCCACCGCATGGGCAACCAACGAAGATCGCCCCTTGAGTTCCTGATCTTCCCATGCCCGTAACCCAAGCCGGAGATTGGATATCAATGAAATGTCAGACTCTGTGCCTCCGAGTTGATCGAGCTTGGTTACGATTTGGTCGAGCCGATCATGACAGGTCGGACCTTGGATGTCAGACAACTTATTGACCACGGCTGAATCCATGCCGGCAAAGAACAGAGCGTTGCTCACGCCCGTCCAGCTTCGGTCACATACCGTTCGTAGCAAGCCAAGATATGTGCTGCCGACGGTTTTGTCCCAAACGCTTTTGCCGCCTACGCGATAGTAAGGAAGCCCTATGTCCGTGAAGGCGATCTCCACGTGGTCAAGTATTCGATTTGTTCTGGCGAGAACCGCCCATTGCTCCGATAGCCGGGTGGATTGAATGCGTGCCGCGATCTCGTCAGCTTCGCTCCACCGGTCTGAAAGCCGCAACACGGTTACTTCACCAGTTACTTTTCGTGCGGACTCGATTTCCTTATGCGCACGTTCTTGATTGTGGTTGATCAGTTTGACGGCATGGCCGAGGATGTTTTCAGCGCACCGGTAGTTCACTGGGAGCGGCAACATCGTCGCCGACAGGTGATCCGATATGTGCTTCAGCCCAGGATAGCCAAGCGCATGGCGAAAAGTGTAAAGGCTCTGGTCATCATCGCCTACGAGTGTGATTTCGACTCCGCGACTGCCGTGTGCCTTCACCCATTCAAGCTGCACTTCGTCCATATCCTGAGCTTCGTCAACCAGCAGCCATCGAATCGACGGGGGTGGCATGGCGTCTGAATTGATCTCACGGACGGCTTTCAGGGTAATGTCAGCGAAATCCATCGCACCTTCAGCTTTGAGGATGTCGGAATATGCGATGACTGCGGCTTCGATCTCGGGCTTCCCTGTCGGATTCCACTGGACGCGAGACTTTGCTGTGTCGATTGCCTGAATCACGCTTTCCAATGGAAGTCGTTTCGCATGCTGCTGCCAGCATCGACGGATCAGAGAGAGGCGTTCTCCGTCGGATATCAGTCGCCCCAAGGTGTTGCTGCTCTGCCTGCGAATCTGTGACAGAGCAATGGAATGAAATGTGCCAATAGCGAGCCTGACAGCGGCTGCCTGACCGCAGGCAGAAAGGATCCTTGATTTCAGTTCGTTGGCAGCATCACGAGTGAAGGTCACTGCACAAAGGCGCCCCCGTTCATGACCATTCAGCAGTCTGGCAGCCCGCTCTGCGAGAACACGAGTTTTTCCTGATCCTGGGCAGGCAAGAACAGTGCAGTGCCCGTTGGTGCTAACCGCACGTTCTTGGAATGGGTTGAGGTCCACTTACTCTGCTTCGATGATCTCCTTCTTGGCGACTGCTGTCGCCTGTTTCTCAACTTCAGCGAGTTGAGGTTCGCTGGGCTCGGCTGCAATTTCGGCCGTTTCTTTCCTGCGCGCAGCCAGAACCGCACGGGTGGCTATTTGTCTGATCTGGCCGGCAAGGCGAAGAATTCGTCGCTTCCATTCATAGACCCCGCGTGCGTATTGTGTGTCCGTGATGACGCATGAGAGCCAGAGGGCGTCCATGTTGGCCATCATGCCGTCGAATTCTCGAATGATTGCCAGAAACTTGATCGAGCGCGGCGAGGTAATTTGAACATCGACCGCTTTGGCGCTGGTGTAGCTGATTGTGGTTTCTATGCCGTTGCTCTCGGCGATCTCCTTGAGTCGGAGAGATTCCTTGTGAATGTCTTCCAAGGCCTGGTTGATCAGTGCGTCGACCATCGCATCGACTTCCTGTGCTTGTTCTTCTGTTCCTATGAATCGCAACACCACGCTCAATGAAAATAGTGCGTTGGCACACATCTCATAGCCGCGGTCGAAAATTTGCTGGGCGTGAAGAGAATTGAGCAATGCTTTCTGCGTGAGGAATGGTCGGCTGTTGTCCTGTCTGACCGATGGAATTTGCGTGGATACGTTCCGCTGCTTCTGCGCCATTTGATGTCTCCTGTTATGTCGATCAAGGGGAGCGTATCCATTGGACATCAATGCCGAAGTTCGAAATGTGACCTAAAAGAACGCATTTCGACATCACGCCAAGAAAGGCGCGGCACAGAATTCAGCCATCTTTCGATCCGCTTATAGCGGTCGAAGTGAAGGTAGCTGGCCTTCTTCATAAACAGCATTTTCTCTAAACCCCGGCGGGGCAGCCCCGTCAGGATACGGCGGCCTACCTGCCATTATTTGTCAGGAGGCAACATGGCATCATTGAACAGAGTCACCCTCATCGGCCATCTAGGGGCCGATCCCGAGGTTCGCTATACCCAAAATCGCGAAGCGATCGCTACGATCCGAATCGCGACGACGGAGACGTACAAGGACAAGTCGTCCGGCGAACGCAAGGAAACTACCGAATGGCACCGGATCGTCTTCTTCAACCGCATGGCCGAGGTCGTTGGCGAGTA
>VIKE01000033.1 GCA_008080565.1 Rhodocyclaceae bacterium
ATCAAGGTAATCGTTGGCGACCAGATGCTGGATGCTTCAGTCCGCGGCAAGCTCGACGCCATGGCTACGGCGCTGAACAACTAGGAGAATTTCATGCAGTTGAATCCTTCCGAAATTTCTGAACTGATCAAGAGCAAGATCCAGAACCTGCAAGGCGCATCGGAAGTGCGCACGCAGGGCACCGTGGTATCCGTCACCGACGGTATCTGCCGTGTGCACGGCCTGCAAGACGTTATGCAGGGCGAAATGCTGGAATTCCCCGGCAACACTTTTGGCATGGCGCTCAACCTTGAGCGTGATTCCGTCGGTGCTGTGGTTCTTGGTGCATACGAACACATCTCCGAAGGCGACATCGTCAAGACGACCGGTCGCATTCTGGAAGTTCCTGTTGGTCGTGAGCTGCTTGGCCGCGTGGTCAACTCCCTCGGCCAGCCGATCGACGGCAAGGGTCCGATCAATGCCAAGCTGACCGACAAGCTGGAAAAGGTTGCGCCAGGCGTTATTTGGCGTAAGTCGGTTTCCCAGCCAGTGCAAACCGGGCTGAAGTGTGTGGACTCCATGGTTCCTGTTGGCCGCGGCCAGCGCGAGTTGATCATTGGTGACCGCCAGACCGGCAAGACGGCTGTTGCGGTCGACGCCATCATCAACCAGAAAGACAAAGGTCTGTTCTGCGTTTATGTTGCTATCGGTCAAAAGGCTTCCACCATTGCCAACGTCGTTCGCAAGCTAGAAGAGCACGGCGCGATGGCAAACACCATCGTCGTTGCCGCCCCGGCTTCGGAATCTGCTGCGTTGCAGTACCTCGCACCGTACGCTGGCTGCACGATGGGTGAATACTTCCGCGACATCGGCGAAGATGCACTGATCGTTTATGACGATTTGACCAAACAAGCTTGGGGCTACCGTCAGGTTTCCCTGCTGCTGCGCCGTCCGCCGGGTCGTGAAGCCTACCCGGGCGACGTGTTCTATCTCCACTCACGTCTGCTCGAACGCGCAGCTCGCGTTTCGGAAGAGTGGGTCGAGAAAGTCACCAATGGCGAAGTCAAGGGCAAGACCGGTTCTTTGACCGCTCTGCCGGTTATCGAAACGCAAGCCGGCGACGTGTCAGCTTTCGTTCCGACCAACGTGATCTCGATTACCGACGGTCAGATCTTCCTTGAAACCGACCTTTTCAACGCCGGTATCCGTCCCGCTATCAACGCCGGTATCTCCGTGTCCCGCGTCGGTGGTGCAGCCCAGACCAAGCTGATCAAGAAGCTCGGCGGCGGTGTTCGTCTGGCTCTCGCTCAGTACCGCGAACTTGCAGCATTTGCCCAGTTTGCTTCCGATCTTGACGAAGCAACCCGCAAGCAGCTGGAACGTGGTCGCCTGGTGACCGAGCTGATGAAGCAGGCACAGTACTCACCGATGAGCATCTCCGAAATGGCTGTCACGCTGTACGCAGCCGACAAGGGCTACTTCGATGATGTCGAAGTCAAGCGTGCTCTGGAGTGCGAAAAGGCCATGATCGGTTACCTCAAGTCAAATTGTGCTGCCCTCATGAACACTATGGAGACGACGGCCGATCTGAGCGCCGATTCCGAGAAGCAACTTGCCGCCGGCATCGTCGCTTTCAAGAGCAGCTGGGTCTGATCTAGGAGAACGCCATGCCTAGCGGCAAGGAAATTCGCAACAAGATCAAGAGCGTCGAAAACACGCGCAAGATCACCAAGGCCATGGAGATGGTGGCCGCATCCAAAATGCGCAAGGCGCAGGACCGGATGCGGGCTGCCCGTCCCTATGGCGAGAAGATCCGGCGCGTTGCAGGCAACCTGTCTCATGCTCTGACCGAGTACCGCCACCCGTTCTTGGTGAATCGTGAACAAGCTGCTGTCGGCTTGATTCTGATCACCTCGGACAAGGGGCTGTGCGGCGGTCTAAACTCAAACCTTCTTCGTCTGGCCGTGACCAAGATGAAGGAGTTCGAGTCCAAGGGCAACAAGATTCAGGCTACCTGCATCGGCAACAAAGGTCTCGGCTTCATGCAACGTGCTGGCGCGAAAGTCGTCTCGCATGTCACCGGATTGGGCGATACGCCCCACCTGGAAAAGCTAATCGGGCCGGTCAAGGTTCAACTTGATTCCTACATGAAGGGCGAGATTGACGCGCTGTATATCGGCTATACCCGCTTCATCAACACGATGAAACAGGAGCCGGTGTTCGAACAGCTGCTTCCGCTGTCCAGCACGACGGTCGGTACTGCCTCGCACAAATGGGATTACGTCTACGAACCCGATGCCAAGGCTGTTATCGATGATCTGCTGATCCGTTATGTCGAAGCTTTGATTTATCAGGCCGTTGCTGAAAACATGGCCTCCGAGCAGTCTGCCCGGATGGTTGCCATGAAGTCGGCATCGGACAACGCCAAGACCGTTATCGGCGACTTGAAGCTGGTTTACAACAAGGCCCGTCAGGCTGCGATTACGAAAGAACTTTCGGAAATCGTCAGCGGCGCCGCCGCGGTGTGACGCGTAGATTTTTATTTTTGGGGATTTGAATATGAGTCAAGGTTCAATCGTTCAGTGTATCGGCGCCGTGGTGGACATCCACTTTCCACGCGACGCGATGCCGAAGGTCTACGACGCCCTCAAGCTGGATGCTGCTGAAGCAAACGGCATGGCAGAAGACGGCCTGACCTTCGAAGTACAACAACAACTCGGTGACGGCGTCGTTCGAACCATCGCCATGGGTTCCTCCGACGGTCTGCGTCGTGGCATGAAAGTGAACAACACCGGCGCTGGCATTTCCGTGCCGGTCGGTATGGGCACCCTCGGCCGCATCATGGACGTGCTGGGTCGTCCGATCGACGAAGCTGGTCCGATCGACTCCAACGAGTTGCGTGAAATTCACCAGATGGCTCCGAAGTTCGACGAACTGTCGTCGTCCATCGACCTGCTCGAAACCGGCATCAAGGTTATCGATCTGATCTGCCCGTTCGCCAAGGGCGGCAAGGTCGGCCTGTTCGGTGGCGCCGGCGTTGGCAAGACCGTCAACATGATGGAGCTGATCAACAACATCGCCAAACAGCACGCCGGCTTGTCCGTGTTTGCTGGCGTCGGTGAGCGTACCCGTGAAGGTAACGACTTCTACCACGAAATGAAGGACTCCAACGTTCTCGACAAGGTTGCGATGGTGTTCGGTCAGATGAACGAGCCACCAGGCAACCGTCTGCGCGTTGCGCTGACCGGCCTGACCATGGCCGAGCGTTTCCGTGATGATGGCCGCGACATTCTGTTCTTCGTCGACAACATCTATCGCTACACGCTGGCCGGTACGGAAGTTTCCGCACTGCTTGGCCGTATGCCTTCTGCCGTGGGCTATCAGCCGACGCTGGCTGAAGAAATGGGCCGTCTGCAAGAGCGTATTACCTCCACCAAGGTCGGCTCGATCACCTCCATCCAGGCCGTTTACGTGCCTGCCGATGACTTGACCGATCCGTCGCCTGCTACCACCTTCCTGCACTTGGACTCCACGGTCGTGCTGTCGCGTGACATCGCTTCGCTGGGTATCTACCCGGCTGTTGATCCCCTCGACTCCACCTCCCGCCAGCTCGACCCGCAAGTCGTTGGTGAAGAACACTACGCCGTTGCCCGTGCCGTGCAGATGAATCTGCAACGTTACAAGGAATTGCGCGACATCATCGCGATTCTGGGTATGGACGAACTGTCTCCGGAAGACAAGCTGGCCGTTTCCCGTGCCCGCAAAATTCAGCGCTTCCTGTCACAGCCGTTCCACGTTGCTGAAGTCTTCACCGGCTCGCCGGGCAAATTTGTTTCCCTCAAGGAAACGATCAAGGGCTTCAAGGGCATCTGTGCTGGCGAGTACGACCACCTGCCGGAACAGGCGTTTTACATGGTTGGCGGTATCGAGGAAGTCCTCGAAAAGGCCAAGACGCTGTAATAACGCAACGCCGTATAGGAGCTAGTAATGGCTATGACTGTTCATTGTGATGTCGTCAGTGCTGAAGAATCGATATTCTCCGGTCTGGTGGAAATCGCAGTGTTTCCCGGCGAAGCCGGGGAACTCGGCATTCTTCCGCGTCACACACCGCTTCTGACTCGCATCAAGCCGGGTACCATTCGTTTGAAGGTACCGAACCAGAGCGAGTTTGAATTGGTGTATGTTTCCGGTGGCATGCTGGAAGTACAGCCCGACATGATTACCGTGTTGGCTGATACCGCGATTCGTGCGCACGATCTGGACGAAGCCAAGGCACTGGAAGCCAAGAAGCGCGCCGAAGAAGCACTTGCCAATCGGAACGCTGAAATGGATTACGCTGCTGCTGAAGCAGAACTGGCACAAGCTGTCGCCCAGTTGCAAGCAATCCAGCGTCTGCGCAAGCACACGCACTAATTCCGGGACTCCGGAACAAAAAAGGCAGCCTAGGCTGCCTTTTTTGTTTCACTCGCAAAAAATATTACAGACGGGAAATCCGTTTTTCAAGTCGCCCGACATCATCCCGCAAGCTATTGACTGCTCTGCCGAATTCAGCAAGATCCCGGCTAGGTGTCAAAACACCCGACTCTTCAACCACATATTCCGAAAAATTCTCGGTAACTCTGGTGATGGATTGCCGCATTGCCTCAGCCATCGCCTGAGCGATTTGGACAAAACGACGAGCCGGAATGTCCCCAATCAACCGAGCAATATCAGCCTCGGCATCCCATTGCAAATTACGTAAAACAAATGCGAGGCTCTCAGCGATATCAGCGGAGCCGCCGAGTTTTACCGAGGAGAACAACGAGTCGCGGTCAAATAACAAACGGGCCGGTACGTCGGGGGGCAAGGTGATACTGACATCGGGTTCATGTGTCAGGTCACCTGCCCGGAACAAGCCGGATTCATCAATACCTATTCTGACCATGAATGGACCAGACTCAATCAGCACCTGCGCCCCGGAATGCGCTGCCAGTCGGCCCTGCGCCCAACTTTCGGCCTGGATCAGATGGTTCAGGACACGAATGGCCAGTGAATTGAGTACATCCATTGATTGCAAAACCTAAAACTTGAACCCGCGATGGAGGGCGACAACGCCCAAAGCGAGATTGAAGTACTCGACTTTTTCCAGACCGACCTGCTCCATCATTGCTTTTAGTTCCTCCTGCCCAGGATGGACTCGAATGGATTCCGAGAGGTAGCGATAGCTGTCCGAATCGTTGGTAACCAGCTGGCCAACGCGCGGGATAACCTTGAAAGAATAAAAATCGTAGAGCGGTGCCAGTGGCTTCCAGACCTGAGAGAACTCCAGCACCAGCAGACGACCACCGGGGCGCAGGACGCGTCGCATTTCAGCAAGGGCTGCGTCCTTGTGAGTCATGTTCCGTAATCCGAAGGCGACCGTGACGCAGTCGAACCAGTCATCAGGGAAGGGGAGTTTCTCCGCGTCGCATTGCGCAACCGGCAGCATGTACCCCTTGTCGAGGAGCCGGTCGCGGCCGCGGGCAAGCATTGCATTGTTGATATCGGTCAGCCAAACCTGACCGCTTTTGCCGACCCGCTTGGCAAAAGCCAGCGCAAGATCGCCGGTCCCCCCCGCCACATCGAGAACACGTGAACCTTCGCGAACGCCGCTGCGCTGGATGGTGAAAGCTTTCCACAAACGGTGCATGCCGCCTGACATCAGATCGTTCATCAGGTCATAGCGACTGGCGACCGAATCGAATACGTCGGCAACGCGCCGAGCTTTCTCTTGCTCGGCAACAGTTTCATAACCAAAATGGGTTTTTTCGTTGTTCATGATTTCAGTGGTGGTGGCCGCAGCTTCCCGCTGCTGGACGTGATGAAGTGTCAATATCGCGCGATAGTCCCTGCTTTTCAATTTGCGCTAGATATTCTTGCCAGAGCTCGTCGTGATGTTTGCCCAGGTTGTAAAGCAAGTCCCATGAATAAAGGCCGCTGTCGTGACCATCGGAAAAGACCAGGCGCAGGGCATAGGTTCCAACCGGCTCGATACGTTCGAGATCAATATCGCGCTTGCCCGTCTGCAAAGTCTCCTGGCCGGGACCATGCCCTCTGGCCTCAGCCGAGGGGGTATAGACACGCAGAAACTCGAAATCCAGCGAGTAATTTTCGCCATCAGCGTAGATCAGCTCCAGCCGGCGGGATTTTTTGTGCAGCTTGATTTCGCTCGGTATCGGGGTGTCTTGATCTATACCAGCCATAGTTTTCTCCAGAATGAGGACGCTAGTTTAGCGCACTCGCCGCAGAGCTACGCCGGGACAAGTCAAATCACCTGATAGCTGATTCGATCGTAATCAGTGCCGCGCTGAAGAACATGGTTCATCCTTATCTGCCAGGGAGTCTCTTCTCCAGACGATACGTCGAGTATCCGGCTGGCCTGATACATCCCCGGCGGAAGGACAATCGACCCTTCTTCCTTGATCGCCGGCACCGGCGGCAGCAGGAAGGCGCGCACGAAGCGCTCGTTGTTGCCCGCCTTCAACGCAGCAACACGAACGGCAATGCCGGCCGGCATGCCGGGCAGAGTTGCCACGCCGACGATCAGTCCGCCATTGTCTTCCTGCATCAGCCAGGTTGCCTGGACCAGCAGGAAATGATCACCATCGTGTGGACAGACCACCATCAGCTGGCCGTGCGATATCCGCATTCCTGCGCAGCTCCGACCCAGCCGGAAACCATTCGCCGAATGATTGATCACCGACCATTCGTCAATGGGGAACGTAACCAAGGGCCGGATGGCCGGCGTCTGTTCCGAATCAACACGCTCACCAAAGGTGAACAACTGGTCGAATTCGCCGCGCGAGAAGGCGGCGGCCGAATCCGGCTGCTCGAACTCCTTGCCGGTGATGCAAAAGTGGATCGCCTCGAAGCCAACCGCGACGCGAGCAATTCCCTCGGTGGCGAAACGGCGGAAACGACGCGGCGAGGCAGACTGAGTCCAGGGACGGGAAAGATGATCGAGCAAGCCGATAACGTGACCGCTGGTTTCCTCGCCCAGACCGAGTTGGGATGGCGTGATGCGTTGACGCAACTGGCTCAGCATGTGATTGATCTGCAAACCGAGCCGTGTGGTGTCCAGGCGCCGTGTATCGGCGGACGGCTCGTCAGCAACAGCCGTCGGATGCAGCGGCGCATCTTTCATCAATTCGATGACGTAGGCCGGAGCCTCGAGATCGTCTTCCAGCTTGTGAATGGAAACCAATGGTGCCCACATGCCGGCCCAGCGCCGGATCAGGTTCAGATTGCGCACGCTGTTGCTGTAGGGGCTGGCTATGTCGATAAGCAGCAGCGTCGTGTAGGCGTCGGCGCAATGCGTCGCCTGCAAGCTGTTTTCGAGGGCGTCCTCGACCGGCGTGTAGGCAATGCCCCATTCCTCGGCCGTCTCATAGTAACCGTGCAAGTCCAGCCAGATTCCCGGCGGCAAATCGCGGCGGGCGCGGTAGTGCTCAAGGATGACCATTCCTGTGTAATACAGGCAGCGATGCAGAATCGTCGCCATCATGGTCACATACTGAGCATTCTCCGCATCCGGCTCCTCGAGTCGGGCAGACAGCGCATAAGCCTTGCCCATCTTGCGCCAGGCGGTCACAACCTGCTGAAAATAGGACTCCTCTTCAGGAGCAAGAGGCAGCGCCTTGTTGTGGTAACGCCGCGCCATTTCTTCTTCGACAAAACACATCGGCGCCCGCGCCTGCTCAAGCAGCGCCAACAAAATTCCGGATTCGGGCGGCGCCAGGAGCAGCGAGTCGATGAAGCACATCAACTGTCGCTCGGCAAGTATCGGATTGGCCAGCGACAACTGCGAGAGATAGTTCATCCCGCTTTGCAGATCTGAAATTACGGGCACTTCCATGGCGGTTGAATTCATGATCCCCAGCCTTATTCGATATTTGCCAACGCTGCGGCGACAGCCTGCGCCAGAACGGCATCACTGACCACCGGCCGTGGCGTCAGGCCCTCCCGCCGGACGCTTCCCCACACTGGTTCCGGAAAATGTCTGTCGTCCTGCCAGCGCGGTATGACGTGCCAGTGAACATGGGGAACCATGTTGCCAAAACTGGCCAGATTGATTTTATCCGGATTGAATAACTGTCGCACGACTGATTCGACGGCAAAAACAACGCGCATCAGAAGCGCCTGTTGGCTTGCTTCAAGATCAGTCATTTCGCGAACATGATCGTTCCAGATGACGCGGCAAAAGCCCGGGTAGTACGGATCATCCACCCTCACGACGCGGCAGGACCCCGACTGCCAAAGAATGGCTCCGCCGGGGTTCATGCACAATTCACAAGACTGATTTTCGCTACCCACGTTATCTGACTCCGGTTTTCCGTGAAAGGATTACACCGGAGAATAAATATCACAAGTCGCGATAGCAAAAGAACCTGCTATTTCACGGTCAACCGGAAAAAATGGGCAAAAATCAAAGGAGAACCCGCTCGATCCCGCCCGTGTTGGCCTTGCCGACGTAATCCGCCATCCAGTTTTCGCCGAGCAGATGCTTGGCCAGTTCGACCACGATGTAATCAGCCTTGGTGCCGGCGTCATCATCGTAACGGGACAGGCCCTGCAGACAGGCCGGGCAGGAAGTCAGAATTTTGACGTCGCCCGTAAAACCGTCAGCCCGCAGCTTGGCAGCGCCGCTTTCGATTTCTTCCTGCTTGCGGAATTTGACTTGCGTCGCGACATCGGGCCGGGAATAGGCGAAGGAACCGGCATCGCCGCAGCAGCGGTCGGTCAGCGGCACTTCCTGGCCCATCAACGCCTTGGTGACAGCCAGCGGTGCGTAGGCCTTCATCGGCGTGTGGCAGGGGTCGTGGTACATGTAGCGCGTGCCGCTGACACCTTCCAGCTTGACGCCCTTTTCCATGAGGTACTCGTGGATGTCGAGCAGGCGGCAGCCCGGGAAGATCTTCTCGAACTGGTACTTTTGCAGCTGATCCATGCAGGTGCCGCAAGAAACGATCACCGTCTTGATGTCGAGATAGTTCAGCGTGTTGGCCACGCGGTGGAAGAGCACACGGTTATCCGTCGTGATCTTCAGGCCTTTGTCTTCATCGCCCGAGGCCGTCTGCGGGTAGCCACAGCACAGGTAGCCCGGCGGCAGCACGGTGGTGGCGCCGGTTTCGTAGAGCATGGCCTGCGTTGCCAGACCAACCTGCGAGAACAGGCGCTCGGAACCGCAACCCGGGAAGTAGAAGACGGCATCCGATTCCTCGGTCGTCTTGCGCGGATTGCGAATGACCGGGATGACCTTGTCGTCCTCAATGTCGAGCAGGGCGCGCGAGGTGCGCTTGGGCAGATTGCCCGGCATCGGGCGGTTGAGGAAGTGGATGATCTGCGTCTTGACGGTCGGCGCGCCAACCGTCGCCGGCGGATGGGCGCGGCTATCCTGAACGAAACCAAGCGCCTTGGCCGCCTTGTGGGCGAGGCGCTGGGCCTTGAAGCCGAAGTCCATCATGCCGAAACGCATGAGCTTGATGGTCGCCGGATCTTTCAGGTTGAGGTAGGTCATCGCGGCGAAGGTGCCGGGGCTGAAGCGCTTTTTCTCCTGCTTGCGCAGGAAATTGCGCATGGCGACCGAAACATCGCCGAAATCGATGTCGACCGGGCAAGGTTTGACGCAACGGTGACAGACCGTGCAATGGTCAGCAACATCGTTGAATTCGTCGAAATGCTTGAGCGAGATGCCGCGCCGGGTCTGTTCTTCGTAAAGGAAGGCTTCGACCAGCAGGGAGGTCGCCAGAATCTTGTTGCGCGGTGAATAGAGCAGGTTGGCCCGTGGCACGTGCGTCGAGCAGACCGGCTTGCATTTGCCGCAGCGCAGGCAGTCCTTGACCATGTCCGAAATCTTGCCGATTTCCGACTGTTCCATGATCAGCGACTCGGTACCGAGCAGACTGAACGATGGCGTGTACGCATTGCCAAGATCGCCGCCGGGCATCAGCTTGCCCTTGTTGAAGCGGCCTTCCGGATCAACCTTCTGCTTGTAGGCGCGGAAGGGGCCGAGTTCTTCTTCGGTCAGGAATTCCAGCTTGGTGATGCCGATGCCGTGTTCGCCCGAAATCACGCCATCCAGCCCACGGGCGATGTGCATGATGCGTTCGACTGCCTTGTTGGCCGTCTGCAGCATTTCGTAATTGTCGGAATTGACCGGCAGGTTGGTATGCACGTTGCCGTCGCCAGCGTGCATGTGCAGCGCAACAAAGACGCGGCCGCGCAGCACTTCCTTGTGGATCGCTTCGATGCGCTCGATGATCGGGCGATAAACGCCGCCGTCGAAAATCTTGGCCAGTCGGACATGCAGTTCCTGCTTCCACGACGTGCGCACCGAGTAATCCTGCAGGCGGTGGAACAGCGTCGGGTTTTCGGCCCGGTTGGTCAGTTCGCCGGCCACCACGCCATACGAGGCAAAACGCGACTCTGCTTCGGCCAGCGGCAAGTCGAGGTTTTCCAGCAGCCATTCCCAGCGCAAACGCACGGCCTCGACGTAATCGAGCGCGGCCTGCCGACGATCGCCTAGCAGCACGTCGGTATCCAGCGTCGTGTCGCCGCGATGCAATGGCAGGTCGCCCTTGAGGAATTCCGAAAGCGCATCGCACAGCGCCAGCTTGTTCTGCGTCGACAGCTCGATGTTGATGCGTTCGATGCCGTCGCAGTAGTCGCCCATGCGCGGCAGCGGAATGACCACGTCTTCGTTGAGCTTGAAGGCGTTGGTGTGGCGCGAAATGGCGGCAGTGCGCGAACGGTCGAGCCAGAATTTCTTGCGTGTTTCAGCGTTGACCGCGATGAAACCCTCGGCAGCGCGCAGGTTGCACATGCGGACGACTTCGGAGGCGGCGGCCATCACGGCATTTTCGTCGTGGCCGACGAGATCGCCGATGAGGACCATCTTCGGCCGACCGTGGCGCTTGGCCTTGGTGGCGTAGCCGACGGCCTTCACGTAGCGCTCGTCGAGGTGCTCAGAATTCGAGGCAGACAGTCCGTGCCACCGGCGGCATCTTGTGCAGCACCCAGCGGGCAGCAACGATGATGCCGTCGGTGCCTTCCTTCTGCACACCCGGAATGCCACCGAGGAACTTGTCGGTGACGTCCTTCCCCAGCCCGATCTTGCGGCAGGCGGCGCCCGGCAGGGTCAAGACTTCCTCGCCGAGCAGCTTCTTGCCGCTCGGGTCGAAGCGCTTGAGGCGGAATTCGACGTTTTCCTGCTCGTGAATCTTGCCGAAGTTGTGATTGACACGTTCGACTTCCAGCCAGTTGCCGTCCGGATCGACCATCTTCCACCAAGCGAGGTTGTCGAGCGCGGTGCCCCACAACACGGCCTTCTTGCCGCCGGCGTTCATGGCGATATTGCCGCCAATGCAGGAGGCTGAGGCCGAGGTCGGATCGACCGCGAAGACGCGGCCAGCCAGCGAAGCAGCTTCGGAAACACGGTCGGTGACGACGCCGGCGCCAGTGCGGATGGTGGCGTAGGGCGTTTCATGGCCGGCCAGCACGAGTTCTTCAACCGGGCCGATGTCGATCAGCTTTTCAGTGTTGATGACCGCCGCGTACGGCGTCAGCGGCACGGCACCGCCGGTGTAGCCGGTACCGCCGCCACGGGCGATGATGGTCAGGCCGGCTTCGATACAGCCGCGGACGAGGTGGCCGATTTCCTCCTCGGTGTCCGGATTGAGGACGACGAAGGGGTATTCGACACGCCAGTCGGTCGCATCGGTGACGTGCGAAACGCGGGCCAGGCCGTCGAAGGCGATGTTGTCCTTGCGCGTGTGCTTGCTCAGGATGCGCGTGACCTTGCGGCGCAGATCCCAGGTTTCGCCAAATCGTTCGGCAAAGCGGTTGACCGCGATGCGCGCCGCGTCAACCAGACGTTTGACCTTGGCCGCCCGTTCCTTGTCCTCACCTTCGGTCGCTTCGCGCCGCTTTTCGACCTCGTTGAGCCGGTGGTGCAGGGCGTTGACCAGCGCATCGCGCCGCTCGCGATTGTCGAGCAGGTCGTCTTCCAGATACGGGTTACGCTGGACGACCCAGATGTCGCCCAGCACTTCGTAAAGCATGCGCGCCGAACGGCCGGTGACGCGCTCGGAACGGAGTTCGTCGAGCACCGCCCAATTGTCGGCGCCAAGCAGGCGGATGACGATCTCCCGATCGGAAAACGAAGTGTAGTTGTAAGGTATTTCGCGCAAGCGAGCAGTCATGAGGCGACCAGAATCAATAGCGTTAAAGGTGGAATTTTAGCGTACCGGAGGGGTACGCAACGAGCACGGGTACCTTCCGACAGAAATTAGCCCCAAATGTTCTACTTATATTGATGAGGGGAGTAAAATATTCCAAAAGTTACAGGTATTCCAAATGCATCGGCGACACATCCTCAGATGGCTAGGCATTTTGCCCTTCACGCGGAGCTTGCTGGCGGAAGGAGTGGAGTCCCGTCCGCTTCGTCTGGGCATCATGCCCTTCAATTCGACGCTGGCGCTGTTCAAAACGCATCAGCCCTTGCGCCAATATTTGCAGATCGAGTTGGGGCGGCCGATCGAGCTTTTTACCGCCGCGGACTACTTCACCTTTCTCAACAGCTCGCTGGCCGGCGAATACGACCTTTTGATCACCGGTCCACACTTCGGCGTAATGTGCCTGCAGTCCTACGAAGCACTGGTTCGCTACAAGGCTGTACTACAGCCGGTCTTCGTCGTTCGTCCGAACTCCGGCATCCGTTCTCTCGACGACCTGAGAGGCAAGCGCATCGGGCTGTCCAGCCGGCTTTCGATTTCCTCGATTGGCGGGGTCAAATGGTTGCTTGACCACGGCATGCAGATGGGCCGCGATTACCAGCTGTTCGAACGCGCTACCCATGGCGCCGCTGTCGCCGCCGTGGCTGTCGGCGAACTGGATGCCGCCCTGACGACGCACACCCCGCTGCATCAGGTGCCGGAGGATGTCAGGGCCAAGGTCAGCATTCTGCCCATCGACGTCAGCGTTCCGCATTTGATGACGCTCGCCCACCATCGACTGGGCAAGGCCGAGCTCAAGCGGGTTCGCGCTGCATTGCTCAAATTCGGCACCACCGCGCAAGGCCAGGCCTTCTTCCGCGACACCGGCTATGAGGACTACGCGGCGATTACGCCCGAGGACCTCGAGTCGCTCGCCCCCTATGTCACGCTGACCAAGGCTCTGCTCGGGCACCCGTCATGATGTTCAATATCCGGCGTTCGCTGCGGGCCAAATTGCTGCTCGCCAGCGTCATGATCGAGGCGCTGATGCTGGCGTTGCTGGTCAGCAACAGCGTACGCCTGATCGAGCACCATCTTTCCCAACAACTCGATGCGCGCGTCCAGGCTGTCGAGCTGGCCTACAAGACGGCTGTTGCGGTACCGCTGGCCTCCCGGGACTACGCCACCTTGCGCGACATTCTCGATGGCTGGCGCAAGGCCTCCGACATCACTTATCTGGCGGTCACCGATCCTGATGGCCGCATCCTCGCCTCGTCCGGATGGCCGCCTGGCGAGGCCTTGCCGCTGATCAACCGGAGCGAGGGGCAGATCCGGCACGTCCGTTTTCCCGTCGACTACCTTGGCCAGATCTACGGTCATATCCATTACGGCATGTCCACCGCCTTCATGGACAAGGCCTCGGCCGAATTGCTCTGGCAGAGCGGCCTGATCGCGCTGGCCGAAATTGTCCTGTCGCTCGTCTTGCTGTCGATCATTGGCTACCTGCTGACCCGGCATCTGGTCACCCTGGCCAAGGCCAGCATCAACGTGGCCAATGGGCATTACGAAGAGCGCATGGCGATTTCCGGCAAGGACGAGGTTGCGATCCTCGCGCAGAACTTCAACATGATGACCGACGCCGTCAAAGCGCGCATTGCCGATCTCTCGTATCAGGCCAACCATGACTCGCTGACCGGACTGTTCAATCGACGCGCCTTCGAGACTCATCTCGAAACAGTTCTCAAAAGTGAAGACTTGGAAGAAGATCCGGCGACCCTGCTTTACCTCGACCTCGACCAGTTCAAGGTCGTCAACGACACCTGTGGCCATGCCGCCGGCGACGAACTTCTGATCCGCCTGACGCGGATGATCGAAGAGCGCTTTCCCTACGGTTTCCTTGCCCGGCTGGGCGGTGACGAATTCGGCATCGTCATGCGCAACAGCAGTCCGCAGGAAACCATACACCGCGCCACCCAGTTGATCGCCGAGATCTGCGCTTTCCCGTTTTTCTCGGATGGTCGCAGCTTCCGGCTCGGCGCGTCAATTGGCGTCGTGCGCTCCGGCCCCGACATGATGAGCGTGACCGATCTGCTGATCGCTGCCGACACCGCCTGCTACGCCGCCAAGGAAAGAGGGCGCAATCGCGTCGAGATCTACACCCCGAGCGACGACTGGTATCGCCAGCGCAGCGAAGACTTCCGAACCATGCCGCAACTGACGAGGGCCATCTCGGAAGGGCGCTTCTTGCTCTTTCACCAGCGTCAGGAACCGCTGAAGCCCGGGCTGCCGGTCACCGCTGAAGTGCTGCTCCGCCTTTCCGACCCGCTCGGCAAGATCAATTCGCCGAGCCGCTTCATCGCCACCGCCGAGCGCTATAACCTGATGCCCTACATTGATCGCTGGGTGGTCGAGAACGTCTGTCAATACATGAGCGACTGGCAAAAGAGCGGCCAGCCGTTTCCGTTCCGCCACCTTGCCGTCAATGTCTCGGGCGCCAGCCTGAGCCTCAACGATTTCCCGGCCTTCGTCCGCCAGCAGATCGAACAGCATGGCATCGACCCCGCCATGCTCTGCTTCGAGATCACCGAAAGCTGCGCCGTCGCCAACCTCGGCCAGGCACTCGAATTCATCGAGCAAATGCATGCCATTGGCGCCACGCTGGCCCTCGACGACTTTGGCAGCGGGCTCTCGTCATTCGCCTACCTCAAACGGTTCAAGATCGATTTCCTGAAAATTGACGGCATGTTCGTCAAGAATATCGACCAGGATCCCCGCGACTACGCGGTCGTCGAAGCCATCGTGCAACTGGCCCGCGCCCATGATCTGATCACCGTCGCCGAATACGTCTGCAACGCCACCGTCGACCGCATCGTTCAGGAAATTGGCGTCGACTACGCTCAGGGCTTCGTCCGCCACGTGCCGGAACCGCTGCCTAAAGTACCCGACCCCCGAGTCGCCGGTGGCACGTAGCGCCAGGCGCCAACATCCGCACCATCAACTCACCGCCGTCTGGGCAACCAGCCAGTAGCGGGCCCACTTGCCGATCGCCATGAACAGGCAGCAGGGCAGCCAGTGCAGCCTTAGCCAGCCGGCGGCAAGGCACAACGCATCGCCAATCACCGGTGCCCAGGCGAGCAGCAAGGTGGGGCTGCCCCAGCGTTCCAGCTTGTCGCGATGCGGCATGTTTTCGAGTTTTTGCCAGCGCGGCAAATAGCGGCCACACCACCACGACGTCATGCCGCCGGCCGTGTTGCCGAGCGTGGCGATGGCCAGCGCCGGTCCGTATTCCGCCGGATGCAGGCGCAAAAAGCCCCACAACAGCGCCTCCGATCCGCCGGGCAGCACCGTCGCCGAGAGAAAACTGGCCGCCAGCAGGCCCCAAAGCCCGCTTTCCGCCGTGACGTTTAGCCACTCCACCCGTAGAATCTCCCTTTTGCCAGAATGAGTTGCGCCAAATGCACCCGGATTATCTCGAAAAAGTTCTCAACGCACAGGTTTATGACGTGGCTATCGAAACGCCGCTCGACCTGGCCAGCAACCTTTCCGCCCGGGTCGGCAACAAGATTATTTTGAAGCGCGAGGACATGCAGCCGGTGTTTTCCTTCAAGCTGCGCGGCGCCTACAACAAGATCGCCAGCCTGTCGGCGGAAAAACTGAAACGCGGCGTCATTTGCGCCTCGGCCGGCAATCACGCCCAGGGCGTCGCACTGTCGGCGAAGAAGCTGGGTTGCCGGGCCGTCATCGTCATGCCGACCTCGACGCCGGGCATCAAGATCGATGCCGTGCGCTCGCGCGGCGGTGAAGTCGTGCTGCATGGCGATTCCTATGATGAAGCCTACGCCCACGCCATCGAACTCGAGAAAACCGAGAAGCTGACTTTCGTCCATCCCTTCGACGATCCGGAAGTGATCGCCGGGCAGGGCACCGTCGCCATGGAAATCCTGCGGCAGCATTCGCGCCACAGCGGCCCGATCACCGCTGTCTTCTGCGCCATCGGCGGCGGCGGACTGGCCGCTGGGGTGGCTGCCTACATCAAGCGCCTGCGTCCGGAAATCAAGGTCATCGGCGTTGAAACCTTCGACGCCGATGCGATGAAGCAGTCGCTGGCTGCCGGCAAGCGCGTTCGCCTCGATCAGGTCGGCCTGTTCGCCGACGGCACCGCCGTCAAGTTCGTCGGCGAGGAAACCTTCCGCCTGTGCAAGGAATACCTCGACGAAGTCATCCTCGTCGACACCGACGCCATCTGCGCCGCGATCAAGGACGTCTTCGAGGACACCCGCTCGATTCTCGAACCGGCCGGCGCTCTCGCCGTGGCCGGCGCCAAGGAATACGCCCGCCAGCACAAGCTGAAGGACAAGAACCTGATCGCGGTGACTTCCGGCGCCAACATGAATTTCGACCGCCTGCGCTTCGTCGCCGAGCGGGCCGAGTTCGGCGAACAGCGCGAAGCCGTCTTCGCCGTCACGCTCCCAGAGAAGCCGGGCGCCTACAAGAAATTCCTGGCCCTGATCGGCAAACGCAACGTCACTGAATTCAACTACCGCTACCACACCGCCAGCGAAGCCCACGTCTTCGTCGGCGTCCAGGTTGCCGACCGCAAGGAATCGCTGAAGCTGGTCGACAGCCTGCAAAAGCACGGCTACCCGACGCTCGACCTGACCGATGACGAAATGGCCAAGAACCATATCCGTCACATGGTCGGCGGCCACGCCCCGGCGGTCTGCGAAAAGGGTATGCGCGAATTGCTCTACCGCTTCGAATTCCCCGAAAAACCGGGCGCCCTGATGAATTTCCTGACCCAGATGAGCGCCGGCTGGAACATCAGCCTCTTCCACTACCGTAACCACGGCGCCGACTACGGCCGCGTGCTGGTCGGCATGCAGGTGCCGCCAGGCGACATGGGGCAGTTCAAGGAATTTCTGACCAAGCTCGGCTACGCCCACTGGGACGAAAGTCAGAACCCGGCTTACAAGCTGTTTTTGGGCTAAGAAATCCCACCCGGTTGGCTTCCACGGTCAACCGGGAAAATGGCCCAAAATCTAAACTTCAGCATCCTCAGGCCAAGCAGGCCTGAACCACCCACAACGCCCCCATCCCCGCCGCTATCGTCGCCAGCACGCTGCGCGTCAAACGGGCGACCAGCAAAGCCACCAGCGCCGCCCACAGGCGAGGGTTATCCGGCGTGGCATTGAGATTGCCGCCGATCATGAAAATCTCCGGCCCGATCAGGGCGCCGAGGATGGCCGGCGGCACGTAGCGCAAGACCGCTTCGATGCGCGGATCGTCCGGCAGGTGATGGCCGAAGGCGATGAACGATAGCCGAATCAGGAAAGTCACCAGGCCGCAGGCCGCCATGGTCAGCAGCAGCATGGTCGTACTCACGGCTTTTTCCCGTCGAAGCGACGCATCAACAAACCGAATACGATGCCTACCCCGGCCGCCACCAGCAGGCCTAGCTTGTGCGGCAGAACCAACGCCGGCAGTACCACCGCCGCCGCAGCAATCGCTGCCCACGCATCGCTGCGCCGATGCACGGACAACACCAACAGGGCTATAAAAGTCAGGGCAATGGAAAAGTCGAGCGACCAGCTCTCGGGAATCGCCGCTCCGAGCAGGACTCCGGCCAGCGTCGACAACTGCCAGCCTGACCACAAGGTAAAGCCTGTACCACACAAAAACCAGTGACGATGCGCCGTCGCCGGGCCGTCGCGCAGGCGGCCAATCGCTGCGGCAAACGCCTCGTCGGTCAGCAGATAGGCCAACAACAACTTCCAGCGCCACGGCAGGTCGCGCAAATAGTCGGCCACCGCCGCGCTGTACAAAAGGTGGCGCAGATTGACTACACCCACCGTCGCCACCATGACCGGCGGCGGCGTTGCTCCGCCCCAAAGCTGGGCGAACACCACCTGCGAGGAGCCGGCAAAAATCAGGGATGAACTGAGGACCACGGCCCAACCGGGCAAACCCGCCGCCAACCCGAGCACCCCGAAAATCAGCCCGAACGGCACCACGCCGAGCAGCAAGGGCAGCTCGGCGCGAACACCGCCAAGAAATTCGGCACGGGGAGAGTCGTCAAACATCAGGTAGGGCAGGGGAATCGGCAAAGTCGCCATCCTAATCCATCGGCGCCAAGGCGTTGGTTTGGGCGGAAATTCGGGCAGTGAATTAAACAAGGAAGAGCCCACTCGGACCCGGTCAGCCATTTCAGTTTGGGTTGTTTTTCCCGGTTGACCGTGGCAAACCGGTCTTTTTGACCCAAATTACCCCATAACAGACAATTTCATTGGGTAACCATTTTCGACTGCATTATACTTACCCTACAATATTCGTTTTTATTGGGTAAGCCATGAAAACCCCGGCGCTCTTTCGCCCGAACCAGCCTGCTTTTCGCCAGCAATATACCGCGCTTAGAGAGCAGTCACTCACCGTTGGCGCCTTGCTAACCGGCACTCCGGGCACCTTGCAACTGCGCCGAGGTACCGGCTATGCCTACTGGTATCGGGTCTATTACCCGGTGCCCGGCAAGCAATCCGAAACACTGGTCGGCCGGGAGGGTGATAGCGCGGCCGAAAACGCCATGCGGGCGCAAATGGATTTTGCCGAATCGACCGCCCGCCAGGTCAGCATGCTGCGCAAGCTCGGCTTTCACGTCGCCGACAAGGCCAGCGCCCGCGCTCTGGTCGAACTGCACAACCTCGGCGCCTTCGAAAGCGGGCTGCTGCTCGCCGGCAACCTCGGCTGCATCGCCTGGCTCAACGAACTAGGCGCCCGTCTTCGTCAACCTGCTGGCGAGCAGGCTATCCCGCCGTACCTTGAACTGTTGGCGCCTGAGGCTTTCCTGAGCCAGCCACTGGCCGCCACGCTCCCCCTCGGCGCCGCTCCTGAAGCCAGTGCCGAAACGGTAAACGACACCACGAACCCGCTTGCTCCCCACGCCGCCATCACCTTGCCCGGCCTGCCGGCCATGCCGGCTGACATTCTTGTTGCCGGCCCCCGCTTTGGCGCTGCCGTATCGACGCCCGGGCTAGCCTGGTCAGGCACCACCACGCCCGACCACGCCTACCTGCGCGCCGCCCCCGCGTCCGGCGCGCTGCTCGCTGGCGGGCACTGCATTCCCGTCCGCCTGCCGCAGGCTGCCCGGCTCGTCTGGCACCAGCTCTATGCCAGCCTCCGCCGCTCGGCACCGCGGGCGACAGTCGAACGTCGGCTGGCCCTCAGCCTCGCCGCCGTCCTGCTCACGCTGGACCCGTGGGCCATGCTCACCGCTTGGGAAACAGCACCGGCAGCCATCACCGAGCCGCTTCGCCCGCTGCGTGACAGCCTGCTGATCAGCGCCGCCGCCCACCCCGATTTGCAGGATCTGCTCGCCGATTGCCTGGGCACGCCCTCGGCCTGAGGCGGTGGCCGATTTCAATTTTGGCCATTTTTTCCGGTTGACCGTAGCAATCGCGCAGGAAAACCTTCAGCTACTGCGGTGGCGTCCGCATCCCCGCAGCCAAGGCGGACGGAGGTCTACCGCTGCGCCAGATTTTTCGCCGCTGCGCCGCTCGTCACCTGCCGCCCCCAGAGCTGGTAGACCTTGCCGGTAGTCGAAAGCACGACAACGGGGCTGTAGTAGCTGTGGCGCATGATGGTCGAGTCGACTTCGATGCTGACCTGACCGCCCGCCCCACCCGTTACACCCAGTTGCGTCGGATTGAGGGTCATGACCATGCGGACGACAGCGGCTTCGGGCAGGACCGATAGCTGTTCGATGCGGACCTGGATACCCGGTGTCGGGTGCTCGTTTTTGTGCCCGTCAGGCCCGAGCTCAACATTGGCCACGCGCTGGCAGTCGCTGGCGCCATCGCAGGCAAGCAGGTAGAGATCATAGGCAGTGGTTGCCGCGTGCACCGGAGCGGCGAGCAAGGTGGCGAAACCAAGGGTGAGAAGTTTGCGCATCTCCGGATTCCTTTCAGCCTGGGCCATCCCGGGGTGGGGCTGACCTGCTCGGCATCGAGCCCATGACATGAGCCTGCCGAAGACGCCACAATGTCAGGGCGAAAAGCGGCCGTCAATCAGCCAAACGTCATACGCGGGAGGTTCGCCACGAGCCTTCGCGGATAACGCCATACGCATTAATTCGCTTTGGTTACGTATATGTGAAACTCAATTCGTATTCAGAATATTGGCCGCGATCCAGGCTTCAGTCATCACAAAATTATTTCAAAGGACTGGAGTTCAGCATGTTCAAATTTAGCCGTTTTTTTCGGTTGACCGTGGGATTCACCCTGCTTTCCGGGGTCATCTCCATCGGCAGCGCCGTCGCCCAGCCTGTCCATCCTCGCCGAGCCACCGGTGGCCGTGGTGGACAAGGTGGTCGACACGCGCGGCACGCGGCTGACGGCGCAGAAGACCCATTTCACCGACGGCGGCACTTTCGACCAGATTTACCGGAAGAAATAGCACGATGCCCGCGCTGGCTGCTGCCCCACCCACGACAAGCGCAGACTCGCCTACAATCACTTATCCCCTTCCGGAGCCTTCCCATGAAAATCGCCAACGATGTCACTGAACTGGTCGGCAACACGCCGCTGGTCAAGCTCAACCGCGTCACCGCCGGTTGCGGCGCAACGGTTCTCGCCAAGCTGGAATTCTTCAACCCCGGTAGCAGCGTCAAGGACCGCATCGCGGTCGCCATGCTCGATGCCGCCCAGGCGGCCGGCAAGATCGGCCCGGATACCGTCGTCCTCGAGCCGACCTCGGGCAATACCGGCATCGGGCTGGCCATGGTCTGCGCGGCGCGCGGCATCAAATGCGCTTTCACGATGCCGGAAACGATGAGCCGCGAACGCAAGTTGCTGCTTAAGGCCTACGGCGCCGAGCTGATCCTGACCCCCGGACCGGACGGCATGGGTGGCGCCATCAACAAGGCGACCGAACTGGCCGCCGCCGACAGCCGCTATTTCATCCCGCAGCAATTTGAGAACCCGGCCAATCCGGCCGTGCACCGCAGCACCACGGCCCAGGAAATCTGGCGCGACACGGCCGGGCTGGTCGACATCTTCATCGCAGGCGTCGGCACGGGCGGCACGGTGACCGGGGTCGGCGAGGCACTCAAGGGCATGAACCCGAAGGTGCAGATCATCGCCATCGAACCCGACGCCTCGCCGGTGCTTTCAGGAGGCACCAAAGGCCCGCACCCGATTCAGGGCATCGGCGCCGGCTTCGTCCCGGCCGTGCTCAACACGGCCATTTACGACGAGGTGATCCGCGTCAAGAACGACGACGCGCTGACCATGGCCCGCCGCATGGCAACCGAAGAAGGCCTGCTCGTCGGCATTTCCTCCGGCGCCGCCAGCTGGGCCGCGGTGGAAGTCGCCAAACGCCCGGAGAATGCCGGCAAGAACATCGTCGTCATTATTCCGTCCTGCGGCGAACGCTACCTGTCGACCGTGCTCTTTCAGCACCTCGAAGTTTGAGCCCGTTCGACCAGCCCATCGACCGGCGCCACTCCGACTCCATCAAATGGAGCAAGTACGCCGGGCGGGATGTCCTGCCACTGTGGGTCGCGGACATGGATTTCGCCGCACCACCGGCCGTCATCGAAACCCTGCACCGGCGCATCGAGCACGGCGTCTTCGGTTATGGCGGACCGTGGCCATCGCTCACGGAGTCAGTGCTCGCTCACCTTGAAGGCGAATACCAGTGGCGAATTGAAGCCGAGTGGATCGTCTGGCTGCCGGGGCTGGTCACCGGGCTCAACGTTGCCTGCCGGGCCGTCGACGGCGAGATTTTGACGGCGACGCCGATCTATCCGCCTTTCCTCTCCGCCCCGCATTTCTCCGGCCGCAAACTCAACCGAGCCGAACTGGCGTGCACCGACGACGGCTGGCGTTTTGACCATGCCGCCTTGCAAGCTGCGCTGACGCCAGCCACCGATCTGTTCCTGCTCTGCCACCCGCACAACCCGGTCGGCCGCTGCTGGAGCCGCGATGAACTGCTCGAACTGGCCGCGCTGGCCGAAGCCAATGATTTCATCGTCTGCTCCGACGAAATCCACTGCGGCCTGATCCTCGACGCCGACAAGCCCGACAAGCGCCACATCCCCTTCGCCAGCCTGTCGCCTGAAGCGGCCAAGCGCAGCATCACGCTCATGGCACCGTCGAAAACCTTCAATATTCCCGGCCTCGGCTGCGCTTTCGCGGTGATTCCCGACGCCAGCTTGCGCCACCGCTTCGAGCACGCCATGCACGGCATCGTCCCGCACGTGAACGTCCTCGGGCTGGCCGCCTGCGAAGCGGCCTACCGCGACAGCGGCGACTGGCACCGCGAATTGATCGGTTATCTGCGCGGCAACCTCGATTTGGTGATTGCCACGGTCAACCGGGAAAAAGCGCCAAAAATGAAATCGGTCGAGGCCACCTATCTGGCCTGGATCGACGTCCGCGAGCTCGGGCTGGCCAAGCCCGCCGCACATTTCGAAGCGCACGGCCTCGGCCTCTCCGATGGTGCCGATTTCGGCGCGCCGGGCTGGTTGCGGCTCAACTTCGGCTGCCCGCGCAGCACGCTCGAAGAAGCGCTGAACCGATTCACCATCGCCTGTCGGGCCGCATGAACACCTACCTGCTGAGCCTCTATTTCCTCTTCATCGCCGCCCTAAGCCAGGCGCTGATCGGGGGTTTTGCCCTGAAATCCTCGCTGCAGCGCGATCTGCCGCGCGAGCGCTGGCGCCTGTGGGTGGCATTAAGCATCGGCACGCTGCTCCTTGCCCTGCACCACAGCTACACGCTGAATCTCGCCCTGCAAACGGGACTTTACGATTTCCGCCAGGCCACGCTGGTCATGCTGGCCGGGCTGGCGACAAGCTTTGCCGTGTGGCAGCTCAGGCGGCTGAAATTTTGAAGCTGCCGGCCTCGGTGACGATCCAGTCGAGACGCTGATCGTGGTTTTCCGGCCGGATGCTGTCCAGCCGATTGATCTCGAAACCGACGCCAACGGCCAGCGGGCGAGGGGAGAGCGCAGCCAGCGTCCGGTCGAAATAGCCGCCGCCGTAACCAAGTCGATAACCGGCAGCATCAAAACCATTGAGCGGCAGCAAAATCAGATCGGGCCGCACGAAATCGCCGGCCGTCGGCGTCGGAATCCCGTAGCGGTCGGGCTCCAGCGGCGTTTCATCCGTCCACAGGCGAAAGGCCAGCGGCGCATCCTCGGCGACCACGACCGGCAGGGCTGCCTGCGCCCCGAACATCGCCCACCGTTCAACCACCGCCCGGACATCCGGCTCGTGCTTGATCGGCCAGCAGAATGCGACGACGCGGGGCACCGGCAAGGCGGCCAGCAAGTGTTCGACAATGCGCGCCGAGAGCCCGCCATGCTCCGCCTCGCTCAACGCCGCACGTCGCGCCACCATGTCGCGTCGCAATGCCCGGCGCCGGGCCGTGTTATCCTCGTTCGGTTCAACCATGGCACTAATCTAGCATGAAGTTTCGCCTCATCCTCATCGCCCTCGCACTCCCGTTTTCAGTCCTTGCCCAGAGCAATGGCGACGCCGCTTTCCTGACCGCCCGCGACGCTTTCCGGGCCGGTGACATCAACAAGCTGGAGCGCGCCAGCAGCCAGCTCGGCAACCATGAACTGGCCGTGTACGTCGAGAGCTACCGGCTACGCATGTGGATGGAGAAGGGCGACCCGAACAACCTGCGTGATTTCCTGCAACGCAACGAAGGCAGCTACGTCGCCGAAAAGCTGCGCGCCGACTGGATACGCTGGCTCGGCAAGCGTTTGACCTGGAACGAGGTAGATGCCGAGTTCCCCAAAATGCTCGCCCCCGAACCCGATATCGTCTGCTACAGCCAGCAGGCCCGTCTCGCCCGCGACGACCGCAAGGTACTCGCCGAGGCCGAAAAGCTGTGGCTGACCATGCTCGAGCCACCGGAACCTTGCCGGCCGGTTTTAGATGCGCTCGTCAGCAACCAGCGCATTACCGCCGATGAAGTCTGGGCGCGCACCCGCCGCCAGGTCGAAGCCAATCGCCCGGGCTGGGCCAAAACCACGCTCAATTACCTGCCCGAAAGCCAGATGCCGGACAGCAAGGCTTTTGACAGCGCCATCAATAGCGCCATGAGCTACCTTGTCCGCCAGCCGGGAAACTGGTCGACCAGCCAGGCCGGGCGCGAACTCGCCGCTTTCGCCATCTCGCGCCTCGCCGCCAGTGACCCGCGCATCGCCGCCGGCGAACTCGAAAAGATCAAAGGCAAATTGCAGGATTCCGAACGCCAGTGGGCGTGGAGCCAGATCGCCCTGCACGGCGCCAAGAAGCACCTGACCGAAACGGTTGGCTGGTATGCCAATGCCGGCAAAGCCCCGCTGTCCGATGAAGGCGCCCAGTGGAAGGTACGTGCCGCCCTGCGCGCCCAGGAATGGGGGGTTGTCCGCGACACCATTGAGGCCATGCCGGCTGAACTCGCTGCCCGGCCGGAGTGGATCTACTGGCTCGGCCGCGCCCTCAAATCCGGCGGGCGCACGACAGAGGCCGACGCCCTGTTCGAGAAAATCGCAGGCCAGACCAATTTCTACGGCAATCTGGCCGACGAGGAACTTGACCGCAAGATCACGCTGCCCCCCAAGGCCACGGCAACAACCGCCGAAGAAACCAAAGCGGCCATCGACAACCCGGGCATCCGCCGCGCCCTGGCCTTCTTCCGCCTCGATCTGCGCACCGAGGCAGTCAAGGAGTGGATCTGGTCGCTACGCGGCATGGATGACCGCGAGCTGCTTGCCGCGGCCAACCTGGCCAAGCGCAACCAGATATGGGATCGCGCCATCAATACCGCCGACAAGACCCGTAGCGAACACGACTTCTCACTGCGCTTCCTCGCCCCCTACGGCGATACCGTGCGCCCGGCCGCCCAAAACCAGTCGCTCGACGACGCCTGGGTGTACGGCCTGATGCGCCAGGAAAGCCGGTTCATTACCAACGCCAAATCGAACGTCGGCGCCTCCGGCCTGATGCAGTTGATGCCAGCCACCGCCAAATGGGTCGCCAAAAAGATCGGCCTGCGCGATTTCAGCCACGGCCGCGTCAACGACACTGAAACCAATGTCCTGCTCGGTACCAGCTACATGCGTCTGGTCATGGAAAACCTCGACAACCACCCGGTCCTCGCCTCCGCCGCCTACAACGCCGGTCCCGGCCGGGCCAAGAAATGGCGCGCCGACCGACCGCTCGAAGGCGCCATCTACGCCGAGACCATTCCGTTCAGCGAAACACGCGATTACGTCAAGAAAGTGATGAGCAACGCGGTTTATTATTCTGCCCAGTTCAACGGCAAGCCAGATTCCCTGAAAACTCGCCTCGGCGTGGTTGGTGCCAAAACCGCCGAAGGCATGAAAGACGCAGACCTACCCTAGGAAACCGACATGGCGGTGCAGTCCGACTCATTTCATCTCCTGAGCGACACTCGGGCCCTTTTCCTCAAGCACCTCGGTGCCTTGCTGCAGGATAGCGGCTTGCTCTCAGCCCCGGCCATCCAGGCCATTCAGGACGGCGCTGCCGCCTATTTCGATGAAATGGCCTCGACCAGCCGACGCGGCACCTTCGCGGAAGAAGTCGACGGGCTGACCGCTTCGCGCATCACCCTGGTCGGCGAAGAGGATCTGGAACTGGGCATCCGCCTCGACGACATGAGCGCCCGCCTGTTCGAATCGACCGGCGGCAGCCTTTGGCGCACCCATTTGCGTTTCGTCACCTTGCTCAAGCGCCCGGATCTGCCAAAAAGTGCCAATCCGGTCGGACCGAAAGGCATCGCTCAAGGTCTGACCGCCATGTTCGCGGCGGCCGGTGCCTTCGCCATCGACAACAAGCTGGAATTGCTCGACCGCATCGAAGCCAGCCTGCTCGAGGGTCTGCCGGCCCTCTATGCCGAGATCAATGACTTCATGGATCGCAAGGGGATCGACGCCGCCCAGCCGACTATTATCGGCAGCCAGGACAGCCCGACAACACCCGACGCAGGTCCCGGCGTTCGCGAAAACGCGCTCCTTGCCCTGCAGCAATCACTACTCGCCCGAGTACCCGGCCTCGCCGATTCGCCGCAAATGCCTGTGAGTGGCGGTGCAGCGGCTTCGCTGCTCAACCAGGCAACGCTCGAACGCCTCGTTTCGCGTCTGGACGAACTTGATCGCCAGGGCGCCTTCGACCAGAAGTTTGCGCCAACCAGAACGGCGGAGGGCATGATTCCGGCCCTTTTCACCCCTGACGGTGACTTCCCTAGCCAGCCCAAAGTCCTCAAGTCTGCCCAGCTCGGCATTCCGACGACGGCCGGTGAAAGCCTGGCCATCGATACACTGGCCATGATCTTTGAGTCCATTTTCGCCAATCCGGCCCTGCCGGACACCCTGAAAGCAGTGATCTCCAGCCTGCAGATCACGCTGCTCAAGGTGGCGATGAAGGACAGCTCGCTGTTCGCCAATGAGCAACACCCGGCGCGGCTGGTCATCGACCGCATGGGGCAGGCCGTACTCGGCCTGCCGAGTGACGTATCGGCCCGTCACCCAATGTGCGCCCGCCTGTTTGAAATCGCCACCCGGTTGCGCAGCGAAAATACCAGCGACATGGCCGCCTTCGAGAAGGCAGGAGCCCAGCTCAATACGCTGCTGGCCGAACGCGGTGCGACGATTGTCGAGGCCACCAAGCCCTACCTGCCATTGATCGAGCAGCTTGAGCGCTGCGACGACGCAGCCAGCCAAGTTCGACCTGCCATCGAAAAATTCATCGCGACCAATCCACCAAAGGTCATCCGCAACTTTATCGAACAATCCGGCAGCCGGTTGCTGCAAGCCGTCTGGCTCGATCATGGCGAACAGAGCAGCGAGTGGCAGGAGAGCCTTGCCCTGATCGACGATCTGCTGTGGACCATTCAGCCCAAGGCTGACAGCGATGAACGCAAAACGCTGGCCCGCCGACTGCCCGACATTCTGAAGCGCCTGAGGGCAGGGATGAAGCGCGTCGGTCTTTCGCCCGAAGCGGAGTCAGCCTTCCTCGACGAGTGTTTCGAACTGCAGACCCGGGCGCTGCGGGCGCTCCCCGCAGCCGTCGTCAGTGATGACCCGAGTGCCGGATTTTTCCCCAGTGGCATTTTCGCGCCAGCCAGTGCACCGATCAGCGGCGAACTGCGTGTTGGCGAAGCGGTTCTGGCGACTTTGGATTTTGCCGAGTTCCAGCCGGCACCTGCGCGCCATCTGCCTTGCAAAGAAGGGGACTGGCTCGAATTCCTCATGCCCGGTGGCGAAAAACGCGTCGCACGAGTCTGCCATATCAGCCCGACCAGCCAACGGATGCTGTTGATCAATCCCGATTCTGCGCTGGCCATGGCCGTCCATCCGGCCATACTTGACCGCCAGTTGCGGGATGGCGAGGCCCACATCAGTTCGGCCAGCTCCCTGTTTGAAACAGCGGCCAGCGCCGCCTTGCGGCAAACGACGGGCGGCTGAGGACAACCAGTCAGCGGCCATCGGCCACAGGTCTGCCCGGAAAGCGGCAAATTGCCTTAAAATCCGGGTTTTACGTATTCAGCTTTCGGGATTTCAAATGGACATCAAAAAGGTCTTGCTGCTGGGGGGTAGCGGTTTCGTCGGTACCTATATCGTCAACCGTCTGTCGCAGCGCGGTATTGAAGTTACCGTCCCGACACGTCGCCGCGAACGCACCAAGGCGCTGATCATGCAGCCGGGCGTCAGCATGCCGGAAGCCAATATCCACTGCGAAAAAACCCTCGCCGAACTGATGCGTGGCCACGATGCCGTGATCAACCTGGTTGGCATCCTGCACAGCCGCGATGTCGTCCTGCCCTACAGCGCCGATTTCGCCAATGCCCACGTCGAACTGCCGAAGAAAATCATAGCTGCCTGCAAGGCTACCGGTGTCCGCCGCCTGGTGCACATGAGCGCGCTCAACGCCGACCCCAAAGGCCCATCCGAATACCTGCGCTCCAAGGGCGACGGCGAAGCCCTCGTGCTCGCTGCCCAGGGTGAGCTGGACGTCACCGTCTTCCGCCCGTCGGTCATCTTCGGACTCGGCGACTCCTTCCTGTCGATGTTCGCCAGCATTCTGAAGAAAGTCCCGTTTTTCCCGCTCGGTTTCGGTCATGCCCGCTTCCAGCCGGTTTGGGCGGCCGATGTCGCCGATGCCTTCGTCGATAGCCTGAATGATGTCGCCACCTACGGCCAGGTCTACGAGCTGGTTGGCCCGAAGACCTACACACTGCGCGAACTGGTCGACTACACCAAAAAGCTGGCTGGCAGCACTGCCACCATCGTTCCCTTGTCCGAAGGCTGGGCCTACCTGCAGGCTGGCCTGATGTGGCTGGCGCCGAGCCCGATGCTGTCGCCGGACAACCTGCGCTCGATGGAAAAGGACAGCGTGGCCGAAGCTGGCAGCAAGCAGCCCGCCAACTGGAACCCGACGGCGCTGGAAGCCATCGCACCGACCTACATCGCGCTCAACACGCCAAAGGGCAAGCTCGACGGCTTCCGCTATCGCGCCGGTCGCTGAGGGCGCGCCACCGACTGTGCAGATATTCATCGTTGGCGGCGCCGTCCGCGATGAACTGCTCGGCCGGCCCAACGCCGACCGCGATTACGTCGTCGTCGGCGCCACCCCGGAAGCCCTGCTCAAGCAGGGGTTCCGTCCGGTCGGCAAGGATTTCCCGGTTTTCCTCCACCCGAAGACCCAGGAGGAATACGCGCTGGCCCGCACCGAGCGCAAGTCCGGGCATGGCTACCATGGCTTTACTTTCCACGCCGCACCGGATGTTACGCTGGAAGAAGACCTCGCCCGCCGCGACCTGACCATCAATGCCATGGCCAAAGCGGCCGATGGCACGCTGATCGACCCTTTCCACGGTCAACCCGATTTATCGGCCAAAATCCTGAGGCATGTCGGCCCGGCTTTTGCCGAAGATCCGGTGCGTATCCTGCGCATTGCCCGCTTTGCCGCCCGCTTCAGCGATTTTTCGGTAGCCCCGGAAACGTTGGCGCTGATGCGCGACATGGTGGCCAACGGCGAAGTCGATCACCTGGTCGCCGAACGGGTCTGGCAGGAGCTGGCCAAGGGCTTGATGGAAGACAAGCCGTCACGGATGTTCGAAGTTCTGCGCGAGTGTGGCGCCCTGGCGCGTTTGCTGCCCGAGCTCGATGTTCTGTTCGGCGTACCGCAACGCGCCGATTACCATCCTGAAATCGACACCGGCATCCACACCATGATGGTCGTCGACCAGTCGGCAAAACGCGGCTTCGCCTTGCCGGTTCGCTTTGCCGCGCTGACCCACGATCTTGGCAAGGGAACGACGCCGGCCGACATCCTGCCGCGCCATATCGGCCACGAAGAGCGCAGCGTGACCCTGAGCGAAAAACTGTGCGCCCGCCTGCGCGTGCCGAGCGACTGTCGCGACCTCGCGCTACTCATGGCGCGCTATCACGGCAACGTTCATCGCGCCGCCGACCTGAAGGCCAGCACCATCGTCACGCTATTTGAAAAAACCGACGCCTTCCGCCGGCCGGAACGCTTCCAGCAACTGCTCGATGCCTGCCTGTGCGATTACACCGGCCGACTCGGCTGGGAAAACCGCCCCTACGACAGCCCGCGCTACCTGCTTGCAGCACTCGCTGCGGTCAACGCCGTCGAAGCTGGAAAAATCGCGCAGGCCTGTACGGACAAGGCCAAAATTCCCGAACGCATTTACACCGCACGGGTCAATGCGCTCAAGCTATTGTTAAATGACTCGGGAGAGCAGCCAGAGCAATAACGAAAAAATGATCGTGGTCGCTACCGGAAACGTGTAGCTTCGACCACGAAAGCGGAATGCAAAATCTCCCGGCAATTTGCCGAACCGAATAAAGCGCGCCAGATGCGGGCCGATGATGCCCAGCAAGAAAATCGCCACGACCAGCGTCAGAATCCACTTCAGCATTTGCCTTGTACCGCAGGGTGAAAGCCGCATTAAATCACGCCTCACCCTGAACAGAGCCCCATGCTAAAAACTCAAATCGTTGAAGGCCTCGAAGTCTTCTCCTGCCTGCCTTCCCGCAAGACCACCAAACCAGCACTACTGTTCGTGCACGGCGCCTTTGCCGGCGGCTGGATGTGGACCGAAACCTTCATGCCTTTTCTCGCCAAGGCCGGCTACCCCTGCTACGCCCTGTCACTGCGTGGCCACGCCGGTAGCGCAGGTGTTGAACATATCAACTGGCATTCGATTGGCGATTACGTCGATGACGTCAAGACGATCGTCGACTGGCTGGGCGAAGCGCCGGTCCTGATCGGTCATTCAATGGGCGGCTTCGTGGTCCAGAAATATCTCGAACATCGCGAAGCCCTGGCCGTCGCCCTGGTCTGTTCGGTGCCACCGCAAGGCCTGATCGCCTCCCAGTTCCACCTGATGTTCAACAAGCCGCAGCTGTTCCAGGAAATCAATCAGATCATGGACGGCAAATACACCGACACCGGAACGTTGCGTGAAGCGTTGTTTGCCGGCGAGGTCGATGAAACGATGCTGGCCGCCTGGCTGAGCCGGATGCAACCGGAATCGCACCGCGCGCTATGGGATATGTCGATGTTCAGCCTGCCCAACCTCTACGCCATGCATCGGCCGCCGATGCTCATCCTTGGCGCCGAAGACGACGTCCTGGTGCCGGCTTTCCTGGTTCAGACCACCGGGCACACCTACGGCGAACACGTCCATATTTTCCGCGACATGGGCCACGCCGTAACCCACGAAAAAGAATGGCCGCTTGTCGCGGCCACCTTGCGTGACTGGCTGGCCGAAATCAAACCTTGACGTCGACCGCGTTGCCCAGGTTCGGCGGGTTGCTCGGCACTTGCGGCAAGGCCTCCAGCAGCTGCGCCGCATTCTGGGCCTGAATGTCCATCGCCTTCTTGAGAACCGCTGTATTGGCGGCGTCCCTGATCTCCACGGGCGACATGGCGGAGGTCAAACTGCCTACAGAAGAAACATCCATCTTGCACTCACTCCAATTCGGACACATTATTGGTCCACTGTAGTCGAACTATTCGCCAATTCAATGAGTAATTCCGAAAAACCCGGACCGCTGTCAGCCATTCTCGAAGCCATCCGCGCCAAACGCGAGCGCAAGACCGGTACGGGCAGGGATATCGCCGAGCTTGAAGCCGCATTGCTGGCCGACATTGAGACTTTCGATCTGGATGCCGCTGAACGGCGCGCACGTCGGGAATATCTGGCCAACTCCGGCGCCGGCATGACTGACCCGACACTCGTTTTCCCGGAGATCGCGCCCGCCAGACCCGCCGCCAAACCACTCGAAGTCAAAGTAGCTGAAGTTGCCGGAGCCAAGACAGCCGAGCCGCCCCCCAAAAAAGAAAACAACCCGGAACCCGGCAGCAGCTTCCTCGACCAGCTACGACAGCGAGCTGAAGTACGACAGCGTGAAATCCATAGCGCCCTGGCCGAACGCACCTCGATCAACGAGGCAATCGACCAGGCGCTGAAACACCTCTTCTTCTATCTGCACGAACTGGTTCAGCAACTCAACATCATCAAGCCGGATGTCCCGCGCGATTACCCGCTGATCGAACAGTTCGAACTGAATCAGCTGAGCTGGCAAGAGGGCTTCGCCGACTACCGGACCCAGTCGCAAAGCGCCGGCGCGCTGGTCGAGCTGGTCACGTTCTCGTATCACCTGAGCGGCAGCACGACGCTCCATGTCGAACGTGACGGGCCGTCCGTAGAGCGATTCCGGGCGATGATTTTTGACTTCGGCTTGCCGTTCACCTACAAGGAATTCAAGAACGAGCGCAGTTATGTCGAACGCGCCGAGTTTGAAATTCGCAGTGAAGTCAGCGTCAGCGCACGCTGGCGGGCCGATTTTTCAAAGGGCGTCATCACCCTCGAAACACGCAACCTCGAACGACTCGGTAGCGCCCTCTACAACGTCCGGCCACAGTTCGTCGACCAGGCGCTGCTGGATGATTTCGGTCGCCTTGTTCTCGGCCAGCCCAATCGTTTCCGCGAGCTGGCCAAGCGTTAATAGCTACAGCTACAAACGACGGCTCTGATCGCCGTTGGCAAAGCCGAGAAGTGGCTCATCCAGTCCACGACCGATGGCGATCACCTTGAACAGCTCGCCCATTTCGTGCGGCATCAGCAACTTGCCGACCGCGCTGGCAGCTCGAATGTAATCCGGCGTGGCGTGAGGAATTGCAGCGAGGCAGTCGAGAATCCCGCAATTGAGCAGGAACTGTCCCTGACTGGCATAGCCAAGCAATTCAAGCCCACTGGCGTGGGCTGCGGCAATAATTGCAGTGAAATCGACGTGGACCGTAACATCCTGCAAACCCGGCAAATAGAACGGGTCGGGGTGCGCATGATGACGGTAATGGCACATCAGGGTTCCGCGCCCACGTTGCTGGTGATAGAACTCGCGGCGCGGGAAACCATAATCGATCAGCAGCAGCGCCCCCCTGTCCAGGCGATGCCCCCATTCTGCCGCCCAGGCCCGCGTGGCGAGACTGATTTCACTCTCGAACCCCGGTGGCAGGCTGCATTGCTCACCGATCTCTTCGGCAGCAGCAAGCAGGGCGCCGCTTGCCGGGCGCTCGTTCCACGTGAAACCACCAGACTCGTCAACGACAACGCCGCGCTCGAGAATTCCATCTTCCCGCCAGGCGACGATGTGGGCAGGCATGGCGTCAAGTAGTTCATTGGCAACGACAGCGCCGGAAAAATGCTCAGGCAAGCGATCCAGCCACTCCACCCGAGGCAACAGATGGGGCGCCATCGCTGCGATCGTTTCCTGCTGGCGCTGGCGCAGATCGGCTGACAAATCGAGAATGAAGTAGCGTTCAGGCAGAGCCTCGGCCACCTCCAGAGCAAGCAGAAGGTCGGCCGCCAAACGCCCGGAACCGGCCCCCACTTCAAGCACCACCGGGCACGATGCAGCCATGACCTGAGCTACCTGCCGGGAGAGCGCCTTGCCGAATAATCCAGTCATTTCGGGCGCCGTGACGAAATCACCGGCGGCGCCGAACTTGCGCGCTCCCGCGGCATAGTAACCAAGGCCAGGGGCATAGAGAACCTGCTCCATGAAACGGGCAAAGGAATACCAGCCACCCGCGGCAGCAACCTCGTCGACAAGTGTTTGTTGCAAGCGCTGGCTGTGAGCAAGCGCTTCCGGCGCGGGGATCGGCAGGTTATTCATGGCAAGTTCAAAAAGTATCAATTTTAAGGCCGCAACGAGAATTTCACCGCCGCCTATGCTATTTTTGCATTCTGCATCAAAGGAGGAAACACACCTTGCGCATCAAACAAATAATCAATCGCAAGCCGGCGGAACTGGCCTCAGCACTGAGTCGTATCGGAGATGAAACGGCGGACCTCCTGCTGATTTTCGGCAGCGTCGAACACTTGACGTTCCCCGGCTTGCACGAGTCGCTTAGCAACGCTTTTCCTGGCGCCTTGCTGCTTGGCTGTTCGACCGCCGGCGAAATTACCGCCGACGGTGTCGATGATCAAACATGCACCGTCACAGCCATCAAATTCGACCACGCCAGCCTCCATCAGGGTAGTACACGTCTGGCTGGCATGGAGGACTCCTTCGCCGCAGGTGAAAGACTGGGGCGACAGATTGCCGGCGCCGGCCTCAAAGCCGTCCTCGTTTTCGGGCCCGGCGTACAAATCAACGGTAGCGCCCTGGTCAATGGCATCACCAGCGTCATTGGCAGCGCTATCCCGATTACCGGTGGCCTGGCTGGGGATGGCGGTGCGTTCAAGGAGACATTTACCATTGGCCCGGACGGCGTGGCCAACGACAACATCGTTGCCGTTGGCCTGAGTGGCGACGGACTACGCTTCGGCCATGGCTCATTCGGTGGCTGGGAACCTTTCGGCCCGGCTCGCAAGGTAACCAGCTGCGACGGCAATATCCTGCATGAACTGGACGGTGAACCAGCACTCGAAATTTACCGGCGCTATCTGGGCGAACACGCCAAGGGGCTGCCGGCATCAGGTCTGCTTTTTCCCTTCGCCATGCTTGGTGAAGACCATAGCGCAGTCGGCTTGATCCGCACCATTCTCGGCATAGACGAAGCAAGCGGCAGCCTGATTCTGGCTGGTGAAATAGATCCCGATGGCTATTTGCGCCTGATGCACGCCAGTACCGACAAGCTGGTTAGCGGGGCCGAATCGGCGGCAGAAGCAGCGGCGGCAATGTTGCAGGGCAACGGCGAAAGCGTCGCCATTCTGGTCAGCTGCGTTGGACGAAAACTGGTCATGGGCGACCGTGTCGATGAAGAGGTCGAGGCTGTCGGCGAGGTATTTGGCCAGGCCGGCGTGCTGACCGGCTTCTACTCTTATGGCGAAATCAGTCCCTTCGCCCCTGGCGCGTCGTGCAAACTGCACAATCAGACAATGACCATCACTTGCCTGAGCGAGGCCTGACCTAAACCCCATGCAAAAAGCGCTTCTCCGTCAGTTGAAACGCAGCCTCGGGATTGCCAGCGAAGCCGAACTGGCTGCGCTTCTGAACTCGATGAGTCTGGCAGCAACGACGGCAGACCCCGCCTTGCGAACCGCGCTGGATGGTTTCGGCGAATTTCTGAAGCGCGTTGATAGCAGCTACGAACAATACGAGCGCGATCTGGATTTGCGCACCCGCAGCCTCGAAATTTCCTCGTCCGAGCTTTCGGACAGCAACGAGAAACTGCGTCTGTCGCTGGCTGATCGCGAAAATGCACTGCGTTCGTTGCGAAAGACTGTTCGGGATTTGTTGCCAGACGCCGATTCAGGCGGTCTCGCCGATACGTTTGCCGATGAAGATGTCGCCGAGCTATCCAAGCGAATCGCTTCGATGGTCGCTGAAAGTGAGCATGGTCGCCGTGAGCTGGCGACGCAGAAATTCGCCCTCGACCAGCATGCCATCGTCAGTATTACCGACACTGCCGGCACAATCCTTTATGCCAACGACCGTTTTTGCGACATCAGCGGTTATACCCGTGAGGAGCTCCTCGGCCGCAACCATCGCATCATCAATTCCGGCACCCACCCAACGGAAATGTTCCGCGATATGTGGCAGACCATCTCACACGGGAAGGTCTGGCGTGGCGAAGTCTGCAACCGGGCGCGAAACGGAGACCTGTACTGGGTGAATGCGACGATTGTCCCGTTGCTTAATGCCACCGGAGAGCCGGAACGGCACATCGCCATCCGTACCGACATCACCGACCGCAAGCGCATCGAGGCACAACTCTCGGAACAACTCCATCTGGTTGAAGAGCTGATCGAAGCCATCCCGCTACCGGTTTATCTGAAAGATAGTGCAGGACGCTATGTTCGCCTGAACAAGGCCTTCGAGCTGTTTTTCCAGATCAGTCGCGAAGAACTGCTCGGTCACACGCTGAACGATCTCCTGCCACCAGAAGATGCCAGCCTGCACACCGAAAAAGACGCCGAGCTGTTTGCCGACAAGGGCATGCAGTCGTACGAAGCCTCGGTGCATAGCAGGGACGGGCTGATTCACGATACGGTCTATCGCAAAGCGGTCCTGACGCGACGCGACGGAAGCGTTTCCGGCTTGCTCGGCGTCATCGTCGATATCACCGAGCGGAAGAGGGCCGAGATCGAAGTTCTGCGCGCCAAGGAGGCAGCGGAAGCGGCCAGCCGAGCAAAAAGCGATTTCCTGGCCAACATGAGTCACGAGATTCGTACGCCGATGAACGGCGTCATCGGCATGACCGATTTGGCCCTGGAAACGGCGTTGACCGCAGAACAGCGGGAATACCTGACCATCGCAAAGTCATCCGCCGAGTCGCTACTCACCATCATCAACGACATCCTCGATTTTTCGAAGATCGAAGCCGGCAAGCTGCTCGTCGAGGAAATTTCCTTCGACCTGTACCGCCTTATCGCCGAAGTCCTGAAACCCTTGGCCCTGCGCGCGCACGAAAAGGGAATCGAACTGCTCAGCGAGGTGCTGCACGATGTCCCTCGCTACGTTCGAGGCGACCCCAGCCGCATACGGCAAGTGCTGGTCAATCTGGTCGGCAACGCCATCAAGTTTACCAACAGTGGCGAAATCGCCTTGCGCACCGAACTGCTGCAGTTGCAGGACGGCCACGCGATCGTCCATTTTGCGGTGTGCGATACCGGCATCGGTATCGCTCCCGACAAGCAGGATCTGATTTTCGACGCCTTCTCGCAGGAAGACACCTCGACAACGCGAAAGTATGGTGGCACCGGTCTCGGGCTATCAATTTGCCGCCGCCTGGTTGAACTGATGGGTGGCCGAATCTGGCTGCACAGCCAGATGGGCGAGGGCAGCACCTTCCACTTTTCGGTACAACTCGAGCTATCCGAGCAGGCAACATCCGCCCAGGGTAGTCAGGTCAATTTGGTCGGCCGCCGCATCCTTGTGGTCGACGACAATGCCACCAACCGCCGCATCCTGTGCAGCATGCTGAGCTTGCTGAAAACCATTCCCCGCGCAGTCGATTCCGCTCATGCGGCGCTAGCGTTAATGGAAGAGGGCAGCACTGATTTCGATTGCATCCTGCTCGATGCGCAAATGCCTGAAATGGATGGATACGAACTGGCGCGCCGCCTGCACGCCACCTACAAATATCTGCCGCCCATGTTGATGCTCTCCTCCGGCGCCCTGCGGGGCGATGCCCAACGATGCCAGGAAGCCGGGATCGCCGGATTTTTCTCCAAGCCCATTTCGCTGGACGAGTTGCATGCCGCTCTGGGGCGACTGTTCGACAACGCGCCCATCACCAATAAGGTGACAGGGGCGCCACTGGTCACCCGCCATTCACTGCGCGAAGCCCGGCGCGCACTGGTAGTCCTGCTCGTCGAAGATCATCCGACCAACCAGAAACTGGCCCTCGGCCTGCTCGGCAAATGGGGGCACATAGCAACGCTGGCCCGAAACGGCCAGGAGGCGCTCGACATTTTGGCCACCCGGTCCTTCGACGTGATCCTGATGGACATGCAAATGCCGGTCATGGGTGGCATCGAAGCAACGCAGCGTATTCGCGCCCGCGAGACTGAGCATCAACTTAAGCACACGCCGATCATCGCGATGACCGCTGCAGCCATGCAAGACGACCGCGATGCCTGCCTGGCGGCAGGGATGGATGACTATCTGTCGAAACCAATCAGAGTCAAGGAGCTGCAGGAAAAACTGCAGTCGATTGGCGGAAACCACTGATTCAACGCAGATTTTATTCTCCGGCCCGGTGACACAAGGTAAACTGGTCGTTTTTCAATTTCAGGCAATAAATCCGGTTGACCGTGGCTAACACGCTGCATGGTCCGCACCCCGTCCTTATTCCTTGCCCCATGACTCAATCGAACAACCTGTTAAAGCTGCGCAAATATCTGGAAGGCCGTACCGGCAAGGCGATCATCGACTACAACATGATCGAGGAGGGTGACACCGTGCTCGTCTGCGTGTCCGGGGGAAAAGATTCCTACACGCTGCTCGCCATGCTCATGGCACTGCAAAAGCGTGCGCCGGTCAAGTTCAGTCTGATTGCCATGAATCTCGACCAGAAGCAGCCCGGCTTTCCAGCTGACGTTCTGCCGCGCCACTTCGAGTCTATTGGCATAGAACACCGGATTGTCGAAGCCGACACCTATTCGGTCGTCAAGGAAAAGATCCCTGAAGGAAAGACCACCTGTTCGCTCTGTTCGCGACTGCGGCGTGGCGTCATCTACCGCACGGCCAAGGAACTCGGCGCCAACAAGATAGCCCTCGGCCATCACCGCGATGACATGGTCCATACGCTCTTTCTCAACATGCTCTTCGGCGGCAAGCTCAAGGCCATGCCGCCCAAGCTCGTCACCGACGACAAGGCGCACGTCGTCATCCGGCCACTTGCCTATTGCGCCGAGTCCGATATCGCCAAATTCGCGCGCGGCATGGAATTTCCGATCATTCCCTGCAACTTGTGCGGCTCACAGGACAACCTGCAACGCCAGAAAATCCGCGAAATGATGCAGGACTGGGACAAACGCTATCCCGGCCGTACCGAATCCGTTTTTACCGCCATGCAAAATGTCGTTCCCTCCCACCTGGCAGATGGAGATTTGTTCGATTTCCGTGGGCTCACTCTGGACACTCCTGTCGAAGAGGGCGATATTGCATTCGACCTCCCGGAAATGCCGATCAGCGGGACCATCCCGATAAGCCTTTCGGCATAATGCAGAAGCGGCACGATCAACATATAATGAGCAGTCGTTAATTCATGGACTCCAGGTAGACAATGAGTGCCACGCAACGAAAACTGATTGTGATGTTCGCCGATGTCTCCGGCAGCACCGCGCTTTTCGAGCGTCTTGGCGACAAAGAGGCAATGCACGCAGTTGAACGTTGCCTCAAGCGCATGAAGCGATCCATCGATGGCTACAAGGGCAAGACCATACAGGTCGTCGGGGATGAATTGCTGGGCGCCTTTGAAACTGCTGAAGATGCATGTCAGGCTGCGATCGACATGCAACAGCGGATCGCCGATCTGCCCCCCGTTTCCGGCCTGAAACTGACTATTCGCATCGGTTTGCATTGCGGAGAAGTGTCTGACGATGGCAAAAAACTCACCGGCTCTGCCATCTCCACGGCTGCGCGTATCGCCGGTATTGCTCGGCGAGATCAGATTTTGTGTAGCTCGCTTCTGGTTCAGGCGCTGTCCGAACCCTGCTTCATTTCTGCAGACCCCGTACCAGAACTTGGTAGCGTTCCGGAAGACGGCGAAGCATTAGCGCTTTTCCAGATCAACTGGCCAAACTATCAAGGTGCGACCGCCAATTCGGCACATTCTGCTTTTGGTCCAAGCAGCACAGCCCCCCCGGACCGACTATGCGTTCGCCATCGCGGCAAAGCCTTCCTGCTTGACGATAAAACCCCGGTGCTGACTATTGGCCGCGATCTTGGTTGCAAGCTGATCATCGATGACCGCAAGGCCTCGCGCCAGCATGCTCGGGTCGAACGGCGCAACGATGGCTTCTATCTGATCGATACCAGCACAAATGGCTGCTTCGTCACTCTGTCAGGGCGTCAGGAAGTTATGGTCCGGCGCCATGAAATTCAACTCGAAAGTCGTGGCCAGATCAGTTTTGGCAATTCCGGCAGCGATCCGCTGGCCGATATTGCCGAATTCGAGCACCTGTAAAAAAACGGCCATCCGCAGATGGCCGACTATTCGCGTACGGGTTGATTACTTGGCTGCAGCGTCGGCCGCGCACTTCTTCATAAAGCTGTTCTTGGCGGCACCAGCCAGTTTCTTTTCCTTGGCGGCGGCGGCACAAGCTTCGTTTTCCGGAGCCGCACCGGCATCTCGGGTGCACTTCTTCATGAAGCTGTTTTTCGCGGCGCCAGCCAGCTTTTTCTCGGCGGCCTGCGCAGCACAATCATCAGCGGCAAAAGCGGTGGTAGCAGCGAATGCGACAATCAACAGAGCAATCAGTTTCTTCATTGGGAGTCCCCTCTATAAGGTTTGAAACGCCGAGGTACTATCGGCCATTCATGCGTCATCGTCAAGCATCGTACGCTGCTGGCGATCCATGAAATCCTGCATGCTGTCGATCCCCCGCAATTGAAGGATCGTGTTGCGCACAGCCGCTTCGAGCAAGACCGCCAGATTGCGGCCAGCCGCCACGGGAATGACAACCTTGCGAATCGGAACGCCAAGCACTTCATGGGTTTGTGCATCGAGCGGCAAACGTGGCGCATCGGCTGCCGTCGACGTTCTTTGCAGGTGAACGATCAACTTGAGTTTCATTTTCCGGCGCGAAGCCGTTTCGCCAAAGATCGTCCGGATATTGAGCAAGCCGAGCCCGCGCACCTCGAGAAAATCGCGCAGCATTCCGGGGCAGCGGCCCTCAATGGTGGTCGGTGCTATTCGGGCCATTTCGACAACATCGTCGGCAACCAGCCCATGGCCCCGCGAAATAAGCTCCAGCGCCAATTCAGACTTGCCTACCCCGGAGTCGCCGGTAATAAGGACCCCCATCCCGAGAACATCCATGAACACACCGTGGAGGCTGACCGTATCGGCCAGGCGTGCTGAAAGGTAAATACGCAGCAGATCGATGATTGCCGAACACGGCTTTGGTGAAAAAATCAGCGGTGTCGTCAATTGGGTGCAGGTTTCGACGACCAACGGTGGCGGAGTCAAGCCATCCGCGACGATGACGGCTGGCGGTTGGGCGCCCAGCAGATCACTGAGCATCTGTGCGAAGCGACGCTCGCCAATGCGCATGGCCCACTCATACTCTGCCAGGCCAAGGACCTGGAGACGCTCCGGATGAATAATATTGATGTGGCCAACCAGATCAGCACCATAGTTATTGGAGCCCTTGATCTCGATGCGGCGGTCGGCTTGGGGTACGATGTTCCAGCTCAACAGCAACTTTTCGCGGTTGTCCTCGTAAAGCTGAACCAGACTTACGTGACGCACGAACTAAACTCAGCCCTGAAAAAGGGCGACTACGGCGGCTGGATCAGCCGCGGCGTGCAATTTTTCGCGGAATGCCCGATCAGAAAAGTTCTGGGCCAACTCGGAAAGAATCTGCAAGTGTTGCTCGGTCGCTTGCTCGGGCACCAATAGAACGAAAAGCAGATCGACAGGTCGCCCGTCCGGAGAATCAAAAGGAACCGGTGTTGCCAGACGCAGGAAGGCGCCAACGGCTTGTTTCAGCCCCTTTATTCGACCATGGGGAATTGCTACACCCTGACCCAAGCCGGTGGAACCGAGCTTTTCGCGGGCGAACAAGCTATCGAAAATGATCGATCGGGCAAGACCAAGGCGATTTTCGAAAAGCATGCCTGCCTGTTCGAAGACCCGCTTCTTGCTGCTGGCCTCAAGATCGAGCAGTACCTGATCGGTTGATAGAAGGTTGGTTAGGGGGTTCATAGGGAAGGTTGGAAAAACAAAGGCCGCAGCCTGTTACGGTGCGGCCCGTTCAACGCTTATTCAGCGACGGAGTGCAGCCCCGGCTTGTCACCGCGATGGTGGTCCTGGACTTTTTGCTTGTACTTCTGAACTTGACGGTCCAGCTTGTCGAACAAGGCATCGATAGCGGCGTAGAGATCGTCACCGGACTCTTCAACGTGGATGTCCTTGCCAGGCACGTGAAGCGTGACTTCACCTTTCTGCTTGAGTTTCTCAACCGACAACACGACGCTGACGCCGGTTACCTTGTCGAAATGGCGGATCACGGGATCCAGCTTGTTCTCGACGTATTCGCGAAGTGCCGGGGTAACTTCAATGTGGTGACCACTAATCTGCAGATTCACTTTATTCTCCTCTCTCTACAGGGTCTTGCGTAAATTGACCGGTGGGATGTTGAGCGACTCGCGGTATTTTGCAACCGTCCGTCGGGCAACTACGATTCCCTGCTGGCCTAGTATTTCGGATAATTGACTATCCGACAAGGGCTTCTTGCCATCCTCGGCCGAGATCAACTGCTTGATCAGCGCCCGGATGGCCGTAGCAGAACAGGCACCACCGGTATCGGTGGAGACATGACTGCCGAAGAAGTATTTGAGTTCGAAGATGCCGCGCGGCGTCGCCATGTATTTCTGGCTGGTGACGCGCGATACGGTCGACTCGTGCAAACCGAGAATGTCAGCGATTTCGCGCAAAACGAGCGGGCGCATGGCGACTTCTCCGTGTTCAAAGAATTGACGCTGACGGTCAACAATGGCCTGCGTAACACGATGAATTGTCTCAAAACGCTGCTGTACGTTCTTGATCAGCCAGCGAGCCTCCTGCAACTGTGTCGACAGGTTGCCGTTACCACGTCGCTGCTTGGCAAGAATTTCGGCATAAAGACGGTTGATACGCAGGCGTGGGTAAGCGTCAGGATTGATGTACGCCGTCCACTTTCCCTTGAGCTTCTTCACAATCACGTCCGGCGTGATATAGCGCGCTTCAATCTGGGAAAAACGGGCGGCTGGCCGCGGGTTGAGGCTGGTAATCACAGCCTGTGCAGCCTTAAGCGACTCGTCGTCGCAACCAGTCAGACGGCGAATCTTGGTGAAATCACGGGCGGCCAGGAGTTCCAGATGCTTCTGGACGATAGTCAAAGCCAGATCCCGGACCTCATCGCCGCGCGGCAAGGCTTTTAGTTGCAGGGCCAGACATTCCTGCAAATTTCGGGCACCAATCCCGACCGGATCGAAATTCTGGATGTGATGCAGCGCGATTTCGAGCTCTTCTATTTCAATTTCGTACTCCGGCGGCAGCGTTTCCCAGAGCTCCTCCAGCGTAGCCGACAGATAGCCGTCGTCGTCGAGCGCCTCAATCAGGAAGCGCACCAGACTGCGGTCACGCTCCGAAACCTGGGTCATGCCCAATTGCCAGCCGAGGTGATCACGCAGGCTGATCGTCGTGCCGTGCGTATCCTGTGAATCGCTGTCATCGTCCTCGTCCCGCCCGGCGCCAGTAAAGGTGCCGGCGTCAGCGGCCCAACGGTCATCGTCGACATCAGAGGGAGCGGCAGGTACGTCCTGCTCGCGGTCGTCACGTGCATCACGCTCTTCGCGCTCGACCCTTTGTTCGCGTTCGCCTTCGGTGGTCTGCGGAGAATCGAATTGCTGAGCGCCGGAAAAAGCCTCGCCGCCCTGTTCGTCCTCGCGCTCGAGCATCGGATTCTCGAGCAAATATCGCTCGATTTCCTGCTGCATTTCGATCGTCGACAACTGCAGCAGTTTAATTGACTGCTGCAGCTGAGGAGTCAGCGCCAGATGTTGGGAGAGTTTTAGCTGGAGTGCCGGCTTCATTGGTTGGGGTCGGTTTCTATCTTCCGGTCAGAGCTTGAAGTGCTCGCCGAGATAAACCTTTCGTACGCTTTCATTATCAACGATTTCGTCCGGCCGTCCAGCCGCCAGAACGTTTCCGGCGTTGATAATGTACGCGTGGTCGCAAATACCCAGCGTCTCGCGGACATTGTGGTCGGTAATCAGGACGCCGATTCCGCGCTCCTTGAGGAAGCGGATAATTTTCTGAATTTCGAGCACGGCGATCGGATCGACGCCGGCAAACGGCTCGTCAAGCAGGATAAACCGTGGATTGGTCGCCAGGGCGCGGGCAATTTCAACGCGACGCCGCTCGCCACCGGACAGTGCCGAGGCATTGACGTGGCGGACGTGGCTGATATGCAGTTCGGCCAGCAACCCCTCAAGGCGATCGTTCAACTCGGCTTGCGGCAATTTGAGCAGCTCGAGGATGGCACGGATGTTTTCCTCGACATTGAGCTTGCGGAAAACCGAGGCTTCCTGCGGCAGATAGGACAGGCCAAGCCTCGCCCGGCTGTGCATCGGCAGGTGAGTCAGGCGATTGTCGTCGATATAGACTTCGCCGCCGTCAGCCGCGACCAGCCCGACGATCATGTAAAAACAGGTGGTCTTGCCGGCACCGTTCGGACCAAGCAGACCGACGACTTCACCGGACTTGACCTCGAAAGAGACGTCTTCGACGACTGTCCGCGCCTTGTAACGCTTCTTGAGATTGTGGGCCGAGAGTTTGGCTGCCGGCATGTTCATTCATCCACTCCCTGCATGGCCCGCCGAATGGCGTCGTTGGAAAAGCCACGATATTGCAGGAAACGCATCTGTTTGCCACGCTCCTCGGCGGTTTCCGGCGGTCGACCGAACTTTTTGGTCCAAATTACCCGGCAGCGTTCGGTTTCATCACCGGCTTCGGGCAGGGCCTTGGCGATGTCGGCATCGCTGACGCCTTGCTGGCGCAACTCCTGGCGCAGTCGCGCATCGCCGTAACGTCTTCCCCGCACTGCAACCCGTTGAGTAGCGTAGCGGCAATCGGAGAGCAGGCGTTCGGCCTGCAAGGTATCGAGCACTGCCGACAGCTCTTCCGCCGATTCGGCATGCGGCGCGAGCTTGGCCTGCAAGCCGGCCCGGCTGTAGTCACGCCGGGTCAGCAATTGCAGGGCGCGGACGCGCAAGTCAGGCATCCGCCGCAGCCGCCTTGGTCGGCTTGATGACGGTGGTGCTGGCCGCTTCGCGGATCTTCGCCTCGATTTCCTGGGCGATTTCCGGGTGCGACTTCAGGAATTCGCGGGAATTGTCCTTGCCCTGGCCGATCTTTTCGCCCTTGTAGGAATACCAGGCGCCGGATTTCTCGACCAGTTTGTGGGCAACACCCATTTCGACCACTTCGCCCTGACGGGAAATGCCTTCACCGTAGAGGATGTCGAAGATGGCTTCGCGGAAGGGCGGGGCGACCTTGTTCTTGACGACCTTGACCTTGGTTTCGCTGCCGATGACTTCGTCGCCCTTCTTGATCGCGCCGATACGGCGGATGTCGAGGCGAACCGAAGCGTAGAACTTGAGCGCGTTGCCGCCGGTCGTAGTTTCCGGCGAACCGAACATGACGCCGATCTTCATGCGGATCTGGTTGATGAAAATGACCAGCGTGTTGGTCTTCTTGATGTTGGCAGTCAGCTTGCGCAGGGCCTGGCTCATCAGGCGGGCGTGCAGGCCGACCATCTGGTCGCCCATTTCGCCTTCGATTTCAGCGCGCGGGGTGAGGGCGGCGACCGAGTCGATGACGATGATGTCAACCGAACCGGAGCGAACCAGCATGTCGGCAATTTCAAGGGCCTGTTCGCCGGTATCCGGCTGCGAGATCAGCAGGTCGCCGACATTGACGCCAAGCTTCTGGGCGTATTGCGGATCGAGCGCGTGTTCGGCGTCGATGAAGGCAGCAACACCGCCGAGCTTCTGCATTTCGGCCACGACTTGCAGACAGAGCGTGGTCTTGCCGGAAGATTCCGGACCGTAGATTTCAACGACGCGACCGCGCGGCAGGCCACCGACGCCCAGCGCGATGTCCAGACCGAGCGAGCCGGTAGACACGACCTGAATGCCTTCGTCGATTTCGGCGTCGCCCATCTTCATGATGGAGCCTTTGCCGAATTGCTTTTCGATCTGTTGCAGCGCTGCGGCGAGCGCCTTTGCCTTGTTGTCGTCCATGGAGTTACCTCGGAAATTTGAGCGGATTATGGCACAGGGGCCAAAGATGGAATAGAAATTGCTGCGTTTGATCGACAGGCTGATTGTTCCGGATATGCCATCGGCAGCCGTCAATTTCTCTGATTACACGGAGCAGACGAGGTATATTCCCAGCCCGCTCCGCCATTACTTAAATACTGTGTATAAATACAGTACATTTACCATGACCGCTTGGCAAGAAAATTCTGCATTCAAATCAAGGCTCGGCAAGCTGCTGCTCTGCATTTGGCTGGCCGTCAATGCGCCGCAGAGTTTCGCCAAACCAGCGCCGTGGTACTGGTGGGCGAGCAAGACGACCGACCACCGGGTCTGCGCGCAGACTTCACCTGGAACCGGCTGGTTTCGCGAGAGCACGGCGTTCAGGGACAGCGGCTGCAGTGTCCGGGTGAAAGCATTTTGACGGCCTATTTTCCTCCACCCGATAGCGGTCTGACCGTCATCCACGTCGATAACGAAATCATCGTTGTCGACAAACCGGCCGGGCTGCTCTCCGTCCCGGGGCGCGGGGAGGGCATGGACGATTGCCTGGCGTCGCGCGTCCAGGCCCGTTATCCCGATGCACTGATTGCCCATCGCCTCGACATGTCGACCTCCGGCCTGCTCGTTCTGGCGCGTGGCGCGGAAATGCACCGGCAACTTTCGCGATTTTTCCGCGAACGCCAGATCGACAAGCGTTACGTCGCCATCGTTTACGGGCAAATGGTGGAGGAGAGCGGCGAGGTTGAGCTGCCGTTGATCTGCGACTGGCCAAATAGGCCGCGACAAAAGGTCGATTTCGAGATCGGCAAGCCGTCGCTGACCCGTTTTCGCGTCGTCAGCCGCGATCCGGACGCCAACACGACGCGCGTCGAACTGGAGCCGGTGACCGGCCGCTCGCACCAGCTACGCGTCCATATGGCCTCGCTCGGCCACCCGATTCTCGGCGACGACCTTTATGGCGGCGAGGCGACGGCACTGGCGGATCGACTGCTCTTGCACGCCATGGATTTGGGCCTGTTTCACCCGTTGACCGCAGCAGCCATTCAATTTCATTCCGACGCCCCGTTTTGACGCTGCTAAACCGCCCAACGACCTTATAATTTTTACGTTTTTAACCCTTTTTTCCGGTTGACCGTACGATCATGCTGATCTGGTTCGTCGTCCTCTACCTGATGGTTTCCATCGGCATCGGCCTGTTTGCCGCGACCCGCGTCCATAGCGCCAAGGACTTCGCCGTGGCCGGCCGCCATTTGCCGCTGCCGGTCGTCACCGCCACCGTCTTCGCCACCTGGTTCGGTGCCGAAGCGGTGTTCGGCGTCTCCGCCACCTTCGTCAAGGACGGCCTGACTGGCGTTGTCGCCGACCCCTTCGGTTCGTCAATGTGCCTGATCATCGCCGGCGTTTTCTTCTCCCGGAAGCTCTACAAACTCAACATCCTGACCCTCGGCGACTACTTCCGCCTGCGTTACAACCGCACGGTCGAGGTGCTGACCACGCTGTGCATCGTCGCCAGTTACCTCGGCTGGGTGTCGGCCCAGATCAAGGCGCTCGGGCTGGTCTTCAACGTCGTCACCGCCGGTTACGTCAGCCAGACCGCCGGCATGATCCTCGGTGCGGCCATCGTGCTGACCTACACGACCTTCGGCGGCATGCTCTCGGTAGCCATCCTCGATTTCGTCCAGATGGGCGTCATCATGGGCGGCATGCTGTACATCGGCTACGTCGTTTCCGGGCTGACCGGCGGTGTTGAACTGGTCATCGACCACGCCTCAGCGGCCGGTAAACTCGACTTCTTTCCGCCGCCCGATCCATGGCTGTGGCTGACCTTCCTCGGCGCCTGGATCACCATGATGCTCGGCTCGATCCCGCAGCAGGACGTCTTCCAGCGCATCACCTCGGCCAAGAGTCAGCGCATTGCGCTATGGGGCTCGATCCTCGGCGCCTCGATCTACTTCTGCTTCACCTTCGTGCCGATGTTCATCGCCTACTCGGCGACGCTGATCGACCCAGAATTGTTCAACGGCCTGATGCAGACCGACTCGCAGCTCGTCCTGCCCACCCTGGTCCTCAACCACACGCCGGTCTTCGCCCAGGCGATCTTCTTCGGTGCCGTGCTGTCGGCCATCATGAGCTGCTCATCAGCCACCTTGCTGGCCCCCTCGGTCGCCTTCTCGGAAAACATCGTGCGCGGCTTCTACCCGCACATGGGCGACCACCAGTTCCTCAAAGTAATGCGCGGCTCGATCGTCGTCTTTGCCGGCATCGTCCTTGGCTTCGCGCTGTACTCCAACGCCAGCATTTTCAAGATGGTCGAAAACGCCTACAAGATCACGCTGGCCGGCGCCTTCGTGCCCCTGTTCTTCGGTGCCTTCTGGAAACGGGCAACGACGCAGGGCGCGCTGGCCGCCATCTTTGGCGGCCTGTCGGCATGGATTCTGATCGAAGTACTGGTCAGCGTCAGCGGCCAGCCTTCCGGCGCGCCCGACTACGCCTACGCGCTGGTCGGCATCGGCCAGGCCGTGCCGCCGCAGTTGATCGGACTGGCCGTCAGCATCGTCGGCATGATCGCCGGGTCGCTGTTGCCACAATGGGTCGGCCATCGCCTGCCGCATGAAGACATCCATGAAGCCCTGCACCACCGGGCGGCAGCCGAAACCCATCACGCCACCGAACATCCGCACCACCACTAAGCCGGTACGAAACTTCGGGACCCTCAGGATTTGCCTGACAGTGTGACCAACCGTCACCCGAAAATCCGCTACGCCGCCATCATTGTTACGACACATAAGGGCTGACGGGCCGGCCAATCGCCCCTAAAATCAGGTCATGGCACATCATGGTCGTGGCCCCATCCTGCTTTCACGCTACCTGGCGCTCGCCTGGTGCGGGCTGGTCGTGTACGGCAGCCTGCACCCGTTTACCGGCTGGCGTGATACCGGCGTCTCGCCACTTGCCTTCCTTGAAGGCGGCTGGCCGCGCTATTGGACGGTCTTCGATCTGGCGGCCAATGTCGCGGTCTACCTGCCTTTGGGCTTCTTTCTGACCCTCGCGCTGAGCAGCCTGCCCTGGCGTTTCACCGCCCTGATCCTCGCCGTACTCCTCTCTGGCAGCGTCAGCTTCGGTCTCGAAACAGTACAGACCTGGCTGCCCTCACGCGTCCCGTCCAATCTCGACCTCGCTTGCAATACGCTGGGCGGGCTGCTTGGCGCACTGTGGGCACAGCACGTCGGACCGCGCGTCTTCGCCCGCATCGCGGCGCTCGAACACCGGCTGATCGCCCCCATCCCGCACGCCGAACTGGGCCTGACCTTGCTCGGCCTGTGGCTGCTCGTGCCGCTGTCGCCCGAAACACTGCTCTTCGGGGCCGGTGATGTGCGGCAGATTTTCGGGTTGCCCGGGGCCGTTCCATTCGCCGCCGAGAGTTTCGTCATGATCGAGGCCAGCATCACCGCCTTCAATGTCGTCGCCGTCGGCCTGATCGTCCGCATGCTGTGTGCGCGGCTATTCTTCGCCTACCTCATCGTGCCGCTCTTCCTGCTCCTCTGCCTGGTCATCAGCACGGTCTCTGCCGCCGTTCTGGTCAGCCCGGCCGATTCGCTGGCCTGGCTGACGCCGGGCGCCAAGCTCGGGCTGGCGGTTGGTTGCGGCATTCTCTCCGTCGCGCTCGCCCTGCCGGCAACGCCGCGCCTGATGATCGCCGCGCTGGCGCTGATGGCCGGTACGGTACTGGTCAACATGGCACCGCCCAACCCGTATTCGGAAGCGGCGCTGGCTGTCTGGCGGCAGGGACACTTTCTCAATTTCAATGGCCTGACGCGCCTGCTCGCTACCCTATGGCCCTTCCTGACCCTGCCTTTCCTGTTCCTGACGACGCGCCGGACCTAGCCTGGCATGCCGACACCGCTGAAGCGGCCACCCGACGGCTCGGGGTCGATCGCGCGCTCGTGCTGGTGCTTATCGCGGCCGGGGCAATCACCGCCGCCCTCGGCGAATTCGTGGACGCCAGCGTGATATTCGGTGTCGTGCTGGTCAATGCCCTCATTGGCTACTGGCAGGAGGCCAAGGCCGAAGGAGCGCTGGCCGCTCTGGCGCGCAGCGTCACCACCCCGGTTACCGTGCGCCGTGGCGGCCATCGCCAGCAACTCGACGCGACGCAACTGGTTCCCGGCGACATCGTCATGCTCGCCGCCGGCGACCGCATTCCGGCCGACCTCCGGCTGATCCAGCAACACGAGCTGCACACCGACGACTCGATGCTGACCGGCGAATCGCAGCCCGTCACCAAGGACATCGCCACGCTGCACCCCGATACCGTGCTCGCCGACCGCCTCAACATGGCCTACGCCGGCACCACGGTGGTGGCCGGGCAGGGCACCGGGCTGGTCATTGCCACCGGCGACGCCACCGAAACCGGGCGCATCGCCGGGTTGATCGCCGCCGCACCCGATCTGGTGACGCCGCTGACGCGCAAGATGGCGCGTTTTTCCAATTGGCTGCTGTGGGCCATCGGCGGGCTGGCGCTGCTCACCGTCGGCGTCGGTCTGACCCGCGGCGAAACGGCTTTCGACATGTTCATCGCCGCCGTGGCGCTCGCCGTCGGCGCCATTCCGGAAGGCCTGCCGGCCGCCGTTACCGTCACGCTGGCCATCGGCGTCGCCCGCATGGCCAAACGGCGGGCCATCATCCGTCACCTGCCGGCCGTTGAAACGCTGGGCAGCACGACGGTCATTTGCTCGGACAAGACCGGCACGCTGACCGAAAACGCGATGACCGTGCGCGTCCTGTGGTGCGCCGGCGAAGGCTATGCCATCGGCGGCCACGGCTACAACCCGGAAGGCGCCATCTCCCACGACGAGATGCCGGCCGGAATCGACGGCGCGCTGCGCGAAGGCCTGATCGCCGGCGCGCTGTGCAACGACGCCTCGCTGCGCCACGATCACGGCCAATGGAAGATTACCGGCGACCCGACTGAAGCTGCGCTGCTCGTCGCGGCGCGCAAGGGCGGGCTGGACGAGCACACGCTGGGCGCGCTCTTCCCCCGCCGCGACGTGCTGCCATTCGACGCCACCCGGCAGTTCATGGCCACCGCCCACGATGGCGACGGGCAGGGAGTTGTCTATATCAAAGGCGCCCTCGAACGCCTGCTGCCGCTGTGCGTCGATCAGCTGTCGGCCAACGGCCAGCCGCTGCCCGTCGACCGCGCGGCCATCGAAAAAATTGCCTGTGCCTACGCCGAGCAGGGCATGCGCGTCCTGTTGCTGGCCCGGCGCAATTTCAATTTTGGCCAAAATTTCCGGTTGACCGTGGAAGGCGTCGACCAGCTCACGCTGATCGGCCTCGTCGGCATGATCGACCCGCCGCGCAAAGCCGCCATTGGCGCCATCCGCAGCTGCCATTCGGCCGGCATCCGGGTCAAGATGATCACCGGCGACCACGCCGTCACGGCGCTCGCCATCGCCCGTCAGATCGGACTCAATGCCGAAAAAGCGCTGACCGGCCGTGAGCTGGCCTTGCTCGACGCCGCCGCGCTGGACGAAGCCGCCCACAGCGTCGACGTCTTCGCCCGCGTCGAACCGGAACAAAAGCTGCGCCTCGTCCGCGCCCTGCAGGCGCGAGGCGAAGTCGTCGCGATGACCGGCGACGGGGTCAACGACGCACCAGCCTTGAAGCAGGCCGACATCGGCATCGCCATGGGACTGGCCGGCACCGAAGTGGCCAAGGAGGCGGCGGCCATGGTCCTCACCGACGACAATTTCGCCAGCATCGAGGCGGCGGTCGAGGAGGGTCGCGGCGTCTGGGACAACCTCGTCAAGTTCATCACCTGGACGCTGCCGACCAATTTCGGCGAAGGCCTGGTCATCGTCGCCGCCATCCTGTTCGGCAGCACGCTGCCGATCACCCCGCTGCAGATTTTATGGATCAACATGACGACGGCCGTCCTGATCGGCCTGCCGCTCGCCTTCGAACCGATCGAGCGCGGCATCATGCGCCGGCCGCCGCGCCGGCTCGACATGCCGGTCCTCGACGGCAGCCTGATCCGTCGCATCATCCTCGTCTCGGTGCTCATGCTGGCCGGTGCCTTCGGCCTCTTCCTGCTCGAACTGAAGCAGGGTCACACGCTGGCCGAAGCGCGCACCGTCGCGGTCAACGTCTTCGTCATGGTCGAAATGGCCTACCTTTTCAACTGCCGCTCGCTGACTCATGGCTTCTGGAAGCTGGGGCTGTTTTCCAACCCGTGGATCTGGGCCGGCCTCGGCAGCATGCTGGCCCTGCAACTGGCGCTGACCTACCTGCCGGTGATGAATCGGCTATTCCAGACGGCACCGATCGGGCTGGTCGAATGGGCGGAAATAGTCGCTGTCGCCTTGCTGTGTTCGTTGCTCATCGGCATCGAGAAGTGGCTGTCTCGGATCAGGACGGAAAAAAGCTGAAGCGGGGCAGTTTGCTGTTTCACTGCACCCCTTGCTTTCCGTTCTTGCGTTTATTGAGCCGATGGCGCAGAGGCCGTTCTTTTGTGTTTACTTATGCCCAGGAAGCCTTATTGAGCAACAGCAGCCGACTTCCACGGTCAACCGGAAAAATTGGCCAAAATCGGAATCGGCCGCCCACCGGAATCCGTTCAGGACGGATTGTCCGTCTTTGGAATGATCCGTATCAGCACGATGCGCGGACCGGTCATTTTCTTGACCACGGCGTCAAATTGCGGGAAGGAGATGCGCTGTCCTTCTTCCGGCAGGGCACCCAATTGCTGCAGGATCAGACCGCCAACCGAGTCGACGCCGGCTTCATCGATGTCGATGCCCAGAGTGCGTTCGAGCGTGAAGATGGGCAGGCTGCCCTTGCCGATCAGCGAGCCATCGTCGAGCCTCGACCACTCGTTGTGGGTCTGGCGGAATTCGTCGCGAATCTCGCCGACCAAGGCGCCAAGCAGGTTATCGAGCGTGATGAAACCGATCGGATGACCGTCGCTGTAGGCGACCACGGCAAAATGCGGCGCCCCCTGGCGAAAGCGGCGAAACAGCTCGGTCGCCGAAAGACTCGGCGAAACGACGACGACCGGCCGCACCAGTTTGTCCAGCGTGTTGAGGTCCGGATCCTTGCGCAGGGCGATGAAGATGTCTTTCAGGTGGACGACGCCCTTGGCGTGACCATCCTCGGCCAGATAGGGATAGCGGCTGAAACGATGCTGCACGATCCGCTCGAGGCTGACCTCGATGTCGTCTGTTTCCGACAGCGGCACGGCTTCGCTGAACGGCCGCATCAGGTCGGCCACCTCGAGGTCGCGGAAATCGAGCGCCTGGGCCAGGACCCGCCACTCGTCGCCGGTGAAATCAGCGTTGGCCCGTGACGAGCGGAGAATGACCTTGAGCTCTTCGGCCGAGTAATGGGTGTCGTGCCCCGTATTGATGTCCAGATTGACCTTGCGCAGTAGCCAGTTGGCGCTATGGTTCAACACCCAGATGGCCGGATACATCGCCCAGTAGAAGGCATACAGCCCGGGCGCCGTCCATAGCCCGACCTTCTCCGTGACGCGGATGGCCATCGATTTGGGGGCCAGTTCGCCGACCACGATGTGCAAATAGGAAATGATGAAAAAGGCGACGGCAAAGGCGATGCCATGCACCAGCTCCTCACCGGCCACGCCGAGCGCGTTGAGCAGCGGGCGCAGCAGATCGGCAAAGGCTGGCTCGCCGACCCAGCCGAGGCCGAGCGAGGCGAGGGTAATGCCAAGCTGGCAGGCCGACAGGTAGGCTTCCAGATCCTGATGGACCTTGGCCAGAATGCGACCGCGCCAGCCGCGCGTCTTGGCAATCGCCTTGACCCGACTTTGACGCAGTTTGACCAGACTGAACTCGGCGGCAACAAAAAAGCCGTTCAAAACAACGAGGACCAGCGCCAGCATGACCAGCATCAAACTATTACCCATATGTCGGACACCGTGTGCCCCGCTCCTTTAAGTGAACTGGATGAATCGGATACTACCCCGTTGGTCCGCCGCGACGCGAAAGCACCGATCCGGCGCGGCCGTCGTGGCTCGCCCATTGGCGGGCACGGCAGGCTTCCACGGTCAACCGAAAAAACAGCCAAATTTGAAATTCCCCGCCACGTTCCACGTGAAACCGCCTCGCCTATAATGCGGGTCTGCACAGGAGACCCCGCATGAGCTACTTCAAACATCACGTTTTCGTCTGCACCAACCAGCGCGAGGCTGGCGAGCAATGCTGCAACAACGTCGGCGGTTCCGACATGTTCGCCTACGCCAAGGAGCGCATCGGCGCCCTCAAGCAGAACGGCGTCGGCGCCGTGCGCATCAACAAGGCCGGCTGTCTGGGCCGCTGCGAGGTCGGCCCGGTCATGGTCGTCTACCCGGAAGAAACCTGGTATTCCTTCATCGACAAGGAAGACGTCGAGGAAATCATCCAGTCCCACCTGATCGGCGGCAAGGTCGTCGACCGTCTGAAGATCTGACCCCATGCGCGTCGTCGAAGAGAAGATTCTCGTCGATGGCCCGGTCGGCAAGATCGAGGTCATCATGGAACGTCCGGATGCGCCGAAAGGTATCGCGCTGATCGCCCACCCGCACCCGATCGGCGGCGGCGCCAATACCAACAAGGTCGCCTACACGCTGGCCCGTACCTTCGTCGCGCTCGGCTACGCTGCCTTCCGCCCGAATTTCCGTGGCGTCGGCGGCACCGAAGGCGTTCATGACGAAGGCGTCGGCGAGACCGACGACCTGCTCGCCGTGCTCGAAGACGCCAAATGCCGCTGCGGCAACCTGCCCGTCGCGCTGGCCGGCTTCTCGTTTGGCGCCTACTGCCAGACCCGCGTCGCCAAGCGCCTGAGCGAAGCCAGCCACCCGGCCCAGCGCCTCGTTCTGGTCGGCACCGCCGCCGGCTTCATCGAAGGTACCCGCCAGTACGACACCGAAGCCGTGCCGCACGACACCATCGTCATCCACGGCTCGGCCGACGAAACCGTGCCGCTCGCCAATGTCCTCGACTGGGCGCAACCGCTCGACCTGCCGGTCGTCGTCGTGCCCGGCGCCGATCATTTCTTCCACCGTCGCCTGCACCTCATCCGCGACATCGTGACGCGCGCATGGCGGCACTGACAGCCAGCAATCTGCGCAAGACCTACGGCGACAGCGAAGTCGTCGCCGGTCTGTCGTTCGCCGTCGAACCCGGCACCTGCTTCGGCCTGCTCGGCCCGAACGGCGCCGGCAAGACGACGACGCTACGCCTCTGCCTCGGGCTGACCGGGCCGGACAGCGGCGACATCGTCCTCAACGGCCACGTCATTCCCGACGACGCCCAGGCGGCGCGGGCGCGCATTGGCGTCGTGCCCCAATTTGACAACCTCGACCCCGACTTCACCTGCGCCGAAAACCTGCTCGTGTTCGGCCGCTACTTCGGGCTCAAGGACGCCGAGATTCGCGCCAAGATCCCGCAATTGCTTGAATTCGCCGGCCTGTCGAGCAAGGCCGGCGCCCGCTTGGCGACGCTGTCCGGCGGCATGAAACGCCGGCTGACGCTGGCCCGGGCCATGGTCAACGACCCCGACATCATCTTCCTCGACGAGCCGACCACCGGCCTCGACCCACAAGCCCGCCACCTGATCTGGGAACGCCTCAAGCAGCTCAAGTCGGCCGGCAAGACGCTGATCCTGACCACCCATTTCATGGACGAAGCCGAACGCCTGTGCGACACGCTGATCGTCATCGACCACGGCCGCAAGATCGCCGAAGGCAGCCCGCGCCAACTGATCGCCGAGCAGATCGAACCGCAGGTCGTCGAGATTTTTGACGAATCCCACGGTCAACTGGAAATTTTCGTCAAAAATCAAAAGCACCTCGCCGAGCGCGTCGAAACCAGCGGCGAAACCGCCTTCTTCTACTGCCGCGACCCGCGCGAACTGCTGGCCAAATTAGCCGATGCCGACGGCCTGCGCTACGTGCACCGCGCCTCCAACCTCGAAGACGTTTTCATCAAGCTGACCGGCCGCGAACTGCGCGACTGAATCCGGCGCAAAAAAGCCGGTCAGCCAGCAAACCAGCCCGGAAACGGCACCAATCCAGGCCCTTGGCATTCGCTACCCGAGATGCCAAGCTCATGTTTCTCCTGGACATTTTCCAAAATCTGCTAGAATGGAACATTGACTCAGTTTGGAAATCGCAATGCGTTGGTTGATGGTCGCGGCAGTGCTCGCATTCTCGGCAGTGGAAGTCGGTGCCTCGGAACAAGGTTCCGACGAGGCACCGTCCGTCGTCGACATGTCCGTAGCCGCCCAGGGCGTCACCATCTCGGCCATTCCGATGCAGCCACAGGCCATCAAGGTTCTGACCCTCGAAGAGTCCGACCGCTTGCGCGCCGCCAAAAAGGCGCGAATCGAGGCGCGCCTCGCCAAGAAAAAAGCAGCGACCGTCCTCATGCTGAGCCGCACCGAGCGCCGCCAGGTCGCGCTGCTGAGCGCCAGCACGCACGCCGGCGAGCCGCAGGTATTCACCTACGACCCGAACGACAACTATCAGGGCGGTCTCGATGAGCTCGACCTGCACCGTTCGTTCAATCGCCCCAAGGTTGTCGATGAGTCGGCCAGCGACGATGCCGACCAGGATGAAGTGCCCGGCCACATTCGGCTCCGCCTGATGGTGGCGCGACTCAAGGCAGTCGAAGCCCACGCCCTGAGCCAGGTCCCGGATACCGATGAGGCTCTTCCCGATTCAGTCCTGCTTCGCCTCAAGGAAGCCCGCCTGAAAGCAGTTGAAGCGCATCAGCGCAAGTTCGGCTGAACCTCGTTTCTCAGCCCAGCAGGGCGTCGACCGCAGCAGAAAAATCATCGTAAATCGCCGCCGGACGAATCTCCGGATGGGCGTCGTCGCCGGCCCGGAATTTCCCCGTCCGCACCAGAATCCCCGGGATACCCGCCGCCTGCGCGCCGCCGATGTCGTCGCTCAGGTCGTCACCGATCAGCACCGCCTGAGCCGGCGCGATCCCCAGTTCTGCCAGCGCCGCATTGAAGAAAGCCGGTGCCGGCTTGCCGGTGATTTCGGCCGTGATCCCGGCCGAATACTCCAGCCCGGCAACAAAGGCGCCCATGTCCAGCGACAGCCCGTCCGGCTCCATGAAATAGCGATTGCGCGCCATCGCCATGAGCGGCAGGCCGTCCATGAGCAGCCGGAACGCATGGTTCAGAATGGGGTAGGTGAAATGCGTCCCCATGTCGCCGAGTACGACGATGTTGGGCTCGGGGTCACTTTCCCCCATTTCGGCGGCGATATCCGGGTGAATCAGCCACAGCGGGCGCAGCCCCCGGCTGCGGACCAGCGTTCGCGCCGCCAGCGCCGCCGTCTGTATCTCGCTGGCGGCCAGCGTGAAACCCATGCGCTGCAACTTGGCGAACAGGATGGTGCTCGGCGTCCGCGTCGTATTGGTCAGGAAACGCAAGGGCAGGCCCGACGCCCGCAGCCGATCAAGCGCCCGCACCGCCCCCGGCAAGGCGTCATCCCCGGTGTGCAGCACGCCGGCCAGATCGATCAATACCGCTTTCGGTGAAATTGTCGGTGCCATCTCCGCCACCTCCGAGGAGTTTTAACAGGGGTTCGATTATCGTTTTTGACTAAAGTTTTGTCATTGGCTCGCCGGGATAAAATAACCGGATGACAACGCCTTCCGCCGCCGCCGAAAAGCATTTTTATGAAGCCCTGCGGGTCATGGAGCAGGGCGATCTGGCAGCCGCAGAAAACGGTTTTCGCCAAGCCTTGCAGTTGGCGCCGACGCTGTCCGAAGCCCACGCCAATCTTGGTTATCTGCTCGACAGTCAGGGCCGCCATCAGGAAGCCGAGGAAAGTTACCGTCAGGCGCTGGTACTGGCCCCGATGCAGGTGCAGACCTACATCAATCTGGGTGCCCTGCTCGAATCGCAGCAGCGCTTTGGCGAAGCCGAGGTGGCTTACCAGAGTGCGTTAGCCATCGACCCCGAATCGCCCGCCGCCTGGTCCAATCTCGGCGTGTTGCTGACCTGCCTGAAACAGGAAACGGAAGCCGAACGCTGTTTCCGCAACGCACTTGAACTGGCCCCCGACTATCAAAAAGCGGCGTTCAATCTCGCCCACTTGTTGCTGCGCCAGGGACGCTACGAAGAAGGCTGGCGTCACATGGAATCGCGCGACTGGTACGCGCAGATCGAGAAACACCTGGGCATGCCGCGCTGGCGAGGCGAATCCTTGGCCGGGAAATCGCTCCTGATCGGGCTCGAGGCCGGCCACGGCGACATGATCCAGTTCTGCCGCTTTGGCAAACAACTCAAGGAACTCGGCGCCCGCCGCGTCTCCGTTCTTTGCCATCCGCCGCTCAAAAGCCTGTTCCAGCATCTGGCCGGCATTGACGAGGCGATTGCCGTCGGCGATCCCGATCCCGGCATTGCATGGGATTTCTGGACGCCGCCCTTGAGCCAGCCGTATTACCTCGGTACGCGCCTCGACACCATCCCGGCCGAACTGCCCTACCTGCGCGTAGCGCCGCACAAGGTCGCCGATTGGCGGGCCGTCATGGGCGACAGCGGCGACGCGCTGCGCGTCGGACTGGTCTGGAAGGGCAACCCGCGTTTCGAGAACGACGCCTATCGTTCACTGCGCTCGCTGCGTGATCTGGCGCCGCTCGGCGACGTCGCGGGCATCCGCTATTTCAGCCTGCAGAAAGGCGCTGGCGAGGACGAAACGGCCAGCGCCGTCGCGCCGTTTGCCATCACCCCGCTTGGCGCCGACATCGCCGATTTTTCGGATACCGCGGCGATCATGATGAATCTCGATCTGGTCATCGCCGTCGATACCGCCGCCGCGCATCTGGCCGGCGCTCTCGGTCGCCCCTGCTGGGTCCTGCTGCCCGATTACAAGACGGACTGGCGATGGCTCGCCGAGCGCAGCGATTCGCCGTGGTACCCCGGGGTCATGCGGCTGTTCCGGCAGGACGCCACTGGCACCTGGGGGCCGGTCATCGCCCGGCTTAAAGATGCGCTGGCTGATCTGGTCAAGCAACGCGGCCAAGCAATTGCCAGCGCGCCGTGATTGTTAACCGGAGTTGGCGCCGTGCCGGTCCTGACGCTGGGCAAGGGCCCTGGCCAACCGCGCCACCGGCTTTTCCCGGTCCTTCAACAAGCCTTGCAGGCAGGCCGGATTGGCGCGGGCACCGCTAGCCTGATATTCAGCGAGCAATGTCTGGCGGACGCTTTCCTTGTCCATTCCGATCACGCCGGTCAGATAATCAAACAGGCTGTCGAGCAGTTTTTCCGGCGTCAGGCGGCTGGTCTGACCGGTGCGTTGCCACAGCCAGTCGGCGAAGGCGAGGAAGGCATTGAAGGGCGAAGGGCCGGCGAGCAGGACAGGCAGGGTTTGCGGGAAGCGGCCCGAGTTGGCGACCAAGTCCCAGTAGCGGGCGAGGCGGGTGAAGCGCTCGACGGTCGGCGCGTCGACCACGGCGGTTTGGCGGACGGTGTAGGGCGGTTCGGCGTCGTAGGTCATGCCGTGGACGACGCTATGGCGGGCGATCGGCGTGCCGCGCAGGCGTTTGAGGAGGCCGAGCTGGATTTCGTGCGGGCGCAGGGCGTACAGGCGGTCGAAACCTTCAGCGAAGCTGGCCAGCGTTTCACCGGGCAGGCCGAAGATCAGATCAGTGTGCAGGTGGGCGTGGCTGTGATTGACCAGCCAGGCCAGGTTTTCGCAAGTTTTGGCGTTGTCCTGCCGGCGCGAGATGGCCTGCTGAACCTCCGGATTGAAGGTCTGGATGCCGACTTCGAACTGCAGCACGCCGGGCGGGAAGCGGGCGATCGCCGGGCGGGAAGCGGGCGATCATGTCTTTCAGGCGTTCCGGCAAGTGATCGGGAATCACCTCGAAATGCAGGAATAGATCCGGCGTCAGGCGGTCGAGGAAGAACTGCAGGATGGTCAGCGAGCTGTCGATCTTGAGATTGAAGGTCCGGTCGACGAACTTGAAGTTGCGCGCCCCGCGCTCGTAGAGCGTTTCCAGCGCGGCAAGAAAGTGCTCCGGCGCGAAGGCCCAGGCGGTCTTGTCGAGCGAACTGAGGCAGAACTCGCACTTGAACGGGCAGCCACGCGAGGCCTCCACGTAGAGCAGGCGATGGACCAGATCGTCGGCGCTGAACTCGGCGTAGGGCAGGGCGATGTCGTCCAGCGCCGGCTGCTCGCCGGGGATCACTTTCATCAGCGGAGGCGGCCCGTCGAGCAGGGCGCGGCACAGTTTCGGAAAACTGACGTCGCCCCAGCCGGTGATCAGGTGGTCGGCGAGCCGGACGATTTCCTGCCCCTCCCATTCGTAACTGACTTCCGGCCCGCCGAGGACGATTTTCAGCGCCGGCCGGGCCTGTTTGAGCCGGCGGACGACCTCGGTCGTTTGCTCGACGTTCCAGATATAGACACCGAAACCGATGACCTGCGGCTCCTCGGCGAGCAGCGCGTCGACGATCTCCGGCACCGGCCGGGCGATGGTGAATTCGCGCAACACCGTCCGTTCGCGCAGCCCGGCGCCGCCATGCCGCTCCATGTTGGCCAGCAAGTAGCGCAGGCCGAGCGAGGCGTGGATGTATTTAGCGTTGAGCGTGCTCAGGATGATGGCGGGCGTCATTTCGCCATTTTGACAGCTTCGCCGAGGCCATCTGAAGTGATCCCACGGTCAACCGGAAAAAAGGGCAAAAATCAAAATCCACAGCGCACAGAACTTAAACGCTAGCGTCTTGGACAGAGGCTAAAATGCGTCTTCCAATTCGTTAGCTCCGCCCCATGCTGCCTCAACCCTCCCTGCTCGGCTGGCTTCCCGTCTGGCAACGCAATTTCCTGGTCTGGCGCAAGCTGGCCCTGCCATCCATCCTCGGCAACCTGGCCGATCCGCTGATCTACATGCTCGGCCTCGGCTACGGGCTGGGCGCCATGCTGCCCAGCATCGAAGGCCAGCCCTACGTCGCCTTCCTCGCCGCCGGCACGGTCTGCGCCTCGACCATGAATGCCGCCACTTTCGAGGCGCTGTACTCGGCCTTTTCGCGCATGCATGTGCAGAAAACCTGGGAAGCCATCCTCAACACGCCGCTCGGCCTGGGCGATGTCGTCGCCGGCGAACTGTTCTGGGCCGCCACTAAATCGCTGTTCTCGGGCGCCGCGATTCTCGTCGTCATCACCGGCATGGGCCTGACCAACGGCCCGCTCATGCTCTGGGCACTGCCGGCCATCGTCCTCACCGGGCTGGCCTTCGCCGCCCTCGGCCTGATCTGGAACGCGCTGGCGCCGTCCTACGATTTCTTCATGTACTACTTCACGCTGTTCATCACGCCGATGACGCTGATTTCCGGCGTCTTCTTCCCTACCGACCAGCTCCCCGGCTGGCTGGCGCTGATCGGTGGCTGGCTGCCACTGGCCCAGGGCGTGGCGTTGGTTCGCCCGCTGCTCGCCGGCCAGATCCCGGCCGACGCCCTGATCCATGTCATGGCGTTGCTCGGCACAGCGGCCGTAGCCTTCACCATCGCCCTCCACCTGACTCGCCGCCGCCTGCTCAAGTAGACACAGTAGAATTCGCTAATGGAAACCCTGCTCGTCATCACCAACTGCCCGGATGAAGAAACCGCCAACGCCATCGCGCTCGCCGCGGTTGAAGAAAAACTGGCTGCCTGCGTCAACATCCTGCCGCGCGTCCAGTCGGTCTATCGCTGGCAGGGCAAGGTCGAATCGGCTTCCGAAATCCCTCTCTTTTTCAAGTCGACCGCAGCCAACTACCCGGCACTCGAAGCCAGAATCCGCCAACTCCATCCCTACGAGTTGCCCGAAATCATCGCCCTGCCGCTCAGCCACGGCTTGCCCGCCTACCTGAACTGGGTAGCGGCAGAAACGACCCCATGACCATGCGCCTACTGTTCCTCGTTTTCGCCTTTTTCCTCTCGCTTGCCCACGCCGAGGAATTCCTCGATCCGGCCGTCGCCTTCAAGCCCTCGGTCAAGGCGCTCGACGGCCAGACGCTCGAAATCAGCTACGAAATCGCCAAGGGCTACTACCTCTACCGCGACAAGTTCCGCTTCACCGTCGACGGCGAAACGGCCCCCCTCGGTACACCGACCCTCCCCAAAGGCAAGGAGCACGACGACGAAAATTTCGGCAAGGTCGAGGTCTATTACAAGACCGTCGCCATCCGCGTCCCGGTCGAGCGCATGTCCTCCGGCCCGCTGGCGCTGAAACTCAACGTCACCTCGCAAGGCTGCGCCGATGCCGGCGTCTGCTACCCGCCGCAAACCCAGCAGCTCAGCGTCGAGCTGCCCGACCCGGCCAGCGCACCGCCGGCCTCGGCCGCCCCGGCCGACGGCGACGAAAGCGGCCGGATCGCCGACACGCTCAAAAACGCCGGCTTCTGGACCAGCCTCGCCTTTTTCTTCATCGCCGGCCTCGGCCTGTTG
>VIKE01000132.1 GCA_008080565.1 Rhodocyclaceae bacterium
CGACCAACCGCCAGACCGGAACCATTCAGCGTATGGCACAGCTCGGGCTTGTTCTTGTCGTTGCGGAAACGCGCCTGCATGCGACGGGCCTGGAAGGCCCCGAAGTTGGAGCAGGAGGAGATTTCGCGGTAGGTGTTCTGGGCCGGCAGCCAGACTTCGAGGTCATAGGTCTTGGCGGCGGAAAAACCCATGTCGCCCGAACAGAGCGCCATGCGGCGATACGGCAGTTCGAGTTTTTCGAGGATGACCTCGGCGTGGCGGGTCAGCGCTTCGTGCGCTTCGGCCGATTGTTCGGGATGGACGACCTGGACCAGCTCGACCTTGTCGAACTGGTGCTGACGGATCATGCCGCGCACGTCGCGACCGCCGGAACCAGCTTCGGAACGGAAGCACGGGGTATGGCAGACGAACTTGAGCGGCAACGCTTCGGCGGCGAGGATTTCGTCGCGCACGATGTTGGTCACCGGCACTTCGGCCGTCGGGATCAGGTAGAGCGGGTCCTGATCGCCCCGCAGCACCTTGAACAGATCCTCCTCGAACTTCGGCAGCTGGCCGGTGCCGTACAGGCTGGCAGCATTGACGAGATACGGCGCGTAAAGCTCGGTGTAACCGTGGTCAGCCGTGTGCGTGTCGAGCATGAACTGGGCAAGCGCCCGGTGCAGACGGGCCAGGCCGCCCTTGAGCAGCGAGAAGCGCGAGCCGGCGATCTTGGCGGCAGTGGTGAAATCGAGCTGGCCGAGCTGTTCGCCGACATCGGTGTGATCCTTGACCGGGAAATCGAAGCTGCGCGGCGTACCCCAGCGCTTGATTTCGACGTTGCCGGTTTCGTCGGAACCGACCGGCACGGACTCATCGGGAATGTTCGGCAGCGCGGCGAGGATGGCGTTGAACTGTTCGAGCAACTCGCCGAGACGGGCTTCGGAAGACTTCAACTCGTCACCCAAGGCGCCAACCTGCGCCATGACTTCGGAAGCATCCTTGCCCTGCCCCTTCAACATGCCGATCTGCTTGGATAGCGAATTGCGCTGGGCCTGCAGTTCCTGCGTGCGGCTCTGCAGCGTCTTGCGCTCGGCTTCGAGCGTCTTGAATTCGGTGAAATCGATGGGCTTGCCGCGCTTGGCCAGGCCTTCGGCCACGGCGTCGAGGTTGGAGCGGAGTTGTTGGATATCGAGCATGGGTTTTCCTGAATTTCTACGGTCGACCGGAAAAAACGGCCAAAAACGAAATTATACGCGAGGGATAGGGCAAGCCGGACCGGGCCGGCCACCGCAATTGAGCCCCCGGCCGGCCAAATTTAGGTACCATCCGAACCATAAGAAAACACATCCGACCTTGCCCGCGCATTTTCGGAGACCGCAATGGAAATCGCATTTCCCGTTGCACGGCATTTGCCCAGCAGAGCCGTTTCGTTCTTTTGCCGTATTGCCGCCGCCGGCCTGATCGCCGGCGCCGGCCTCTTCCCGGCTGCCCATGCCGGCGACCTGAGCAAGGCCGATATCGAACGTCGCTTCGAGCCGCCGTTGCACGTTCAGGACAAGCTGACCCAGATTCCCGCCTGGCCGCTGACCAGTGAACTGGAGCCGGAAGCCGGCCCGGTCGGCTACGTTTTCGAATCGATCGATCTGGCGCCGGTCCCCGGTTTCGAGGGCACGCCGATGAATTTTCTGGTCTCCATCGACCGCAAGGGAAATTTCATCAACGTCGAACTGCTGCGCCAGCATGAGCCGGTTTTTCTCGGCGGCCTCGGCGAAGCGCCCCTGCGCGAGTTCGTCACCCAGTACGCCGGCCGTAACATCAAGCAACAGTTCCTGATCGCCCTCAATGCCGCCCGCAATCGCACCGGCCCGGCCGACACGCGCAGCGGTCAGACGACGCTGGACGGCGTTTCGAAAGCCACCGCCTCAGTGCGCATCGTGAACCAGAGCGTGCTCGGCGCCGCCCTTGAAGTCGCCCGCGCCAAGCTGGGTTTTGCCGACCGCAGCAAGCACGGCCCGGCGGCGCAGGTGCGTACCGACGTTGACGACCCGGTGGCCTTTGCCGAGATGGTCAAGAACGGCATGGTCGGCCGTTTGCGCCTGAGCAATGCCGAGGTCGAAAAGCTGTTCGTCGGGACCGATGGCGCCGAGGTCGACGAAGAAGGCCTGGCCCAGCCGGACGCCGTGTTCACCGACATCTACATCGCCTACCTCAACACGCCCAGCATCGGCCGCGCCATCCTCGGCGAGGCGCAGTACAAGGAGGCGATGGCGCGCAATTTCGAGAACCGTCACCTGTGGTGGATCGCCTCGGCCGGACGCTACCCCATCGTTGATGACAACTTCGTGCCGGGCAGCCAGTCTTCGCGCCTGAGCATGGCCCAGGACGGCCTTTTTCTCGAACTGCGCGACCAGGGTTTCGAGCCGAAAGACATCGCCGGGCCGCCGGAACTCAACACCTCGCGCCTGTTTGGCGTCTACGCCGAAGCCGGCCTCGACCCCGGCCGCCCGCTCGACCTGACGCTGACCATCACGCGCGCCAAGGGCATGATCCTGCCCACCCTCACGCACAAGACGGTAACGCTCAAATACGCCCCGCCCAGCCGCCTGTTCAGCTACCCGCCCGAACCGCTGCCCGAATGGGTGCTGGCCTGGCAGCAGCGCTGGCTCGACCTGAGCATCCTGAGCGCCGCGCTGATCCTGCTCAGCGTCGCCCTTGCCCGGCCGCGCTGGATTTCGGTCGACGCTCGCCGCTTGAAGATTTTCCGCCTCGGCTTTCTCGCCTTCACGCTGCTCTATGTCGGCTGGTATGTTCAGGGCCAGCTCTCCATCGTCCAGGTCACCGGCGCCCTCAAGGCGCTGAAATCAGGCCAGGGTCTGTCGAGTTTCCTCTACGACCCGATTTCGCTGCTGCTCATCGCCTTCACGCTGGTCAGCTTCGTCGTCTGGGGTCGCGGCACCTTCTGCGGCTGGCTTTGCCCGTTCGGTGCGCTGCAGGAGTTTGTCGGGCTGCTCGCCCGCAAGTTGCGTCTGCCGCGCCTGCACATTCCGCTGGCCGTCGCCAAAAAGCTCGAATGGGGCCGCTATGTCGCCCTCGCCGTGCTGGTCGGTGCCGCCCTGTTCCTGCCGCGTCAGGGCGAAAGCCTCAACGAACTCGAACCGTTCAAGACGGCGATCACCGTCGGCTTCGACCGCAGCTGGCCGTTCGTCGCCTACGCCGTCGCGCTGCTCGTCGCCGGCGCCTTTTATTACAAATTTTTCTGCCGCTTCATCTGCCCGCTCGGCGCAGTCATGTCGCTCGGCGGGCGGCTGCGCCGTTTCGACTGGCTGACCCGCCGCATCGAATGCGGTAAACCCTGCCAGAGCTGCAAGGCCAAATGCGCCTATGACGCCATCGAGCCAACCGGCGAAATCCGTTACGACGCCTGCTTCCAGTGCCTCGACTGCGTCGGCATCTACCACGATGCCAAGCGCTGCCCGGTGCTGCTCTACGAAAAGAAGGGCCTGGTTCTCACGCCGAAGGGCGTGATGGTCGCCGGATCAGCCGGCTGAGCAGCGACCAGAAGCGCGTCAGCAACCAGCCGGCGAGCACCAGAAAGATAACGAGCAGGCCGAGAAAGACCAGCGGCGAAGCGAGCATGGCCCATAGCCCGCCGAGCACCATGCCCTCCTCGCCTAACGAGGCGATCCAGTTCGAAAACGGCTCGGGCGAGGTGTTGATGGCCAGCCGGCTGCCGGCCTTGGCGAAATGGGTGCCGGCGGTGATCGTGCCGCCGATCAGCCCGGCCGCCACCGCCCACGCCGGATCGACCTCGCCCATGGCAAACGCCGCAAGCAAGGCCCCGGCCGGGATGCGGATGAAAGTCTGGAAACCATCCCACAGCGAATCGAAGGCGGGAATCTTGTCGGCAATCAACTCGGCGAAAGCCATCAGCCCGGCAACCCCGATGACCAGCGGGTTGTGCAGCACGGAAAGCGTTTCCGGCAGGTGCAGGTAGCCGAAATTGCTCAACAGGCCGGCCAGGAAAACCACCAAATACAACCGCAAACCGCTCGCCCAGGCCAGGCCGGCGGACAGGGCGATGGTCTGGACCATATCCATTATTTCTTGCCGGCCTTGCGATCCAGTTCCCGCAAGTGCGCCAGCTTCTGGCCGATCTGGCCTTCCAGCCCGCGCGGTGTCGGCTCGTACCAGCCCGGCTCGGGCATGCCGTCCGGGAGATAGGTTTCGCCGGCGGCGTAGGCTTCCGGCTCGTCGTGGGCGTAGCGGTAGGCGTGGCCGTGGCCGAGGTCTTTCATGAGTTTGGTTGGGGCATTGCGCAGGTGGTTGGGCACCGGGCGCGAGCCGTCCTGCTTCACGTAGGCGCGGGCGGCGTTGTAGGCCATGTAGCCGGCGTTTGACTTGGCGGCGACAGCCAGATAAATCACCGCCTGGGCGAGCGCCAGTTTTCCCAAGCCATGCGGACGATGCGCCGGGCGAGATAGCGTGCATCGGCACCGCCATCGAGCATGCGGGTCAGCCAGTAGAGCGCACCGTCCGGGTTCGAGCCGCGCACCGATTTGTGCAGGGCCGAGATCTGGTCGTAGAACGCATCGCCGCCCTTGTCGAAACGACGCAGGCTTTGCGCCATCGTTTTTTCGATAAATTCGCCGTCGACCGTAGCAAGCCCCGCCGTTCGCGCTGCCGTGCGGACCTGTTCGAGCAAATTGAGCAAACGCCGCGCATCGCCATCGGCCAGACCGATCAGGCGTTCGCGGGCAGCAGCTTCGAAGCTCAAGTCAGCCAGCGCCTGAGCGCAGGCGCGGTCGAAAAGCTGGCCCATCTCGGCTTCGTCGAGCGACTTGAGGACATAGACCGAAGCCCGCGACAGCAAGGCGGAGTTAAGTTCGAACGAGGGGTTTTCGGTGGTCGCGCCGATGAAAGTGAGCAGGCCCGATTCGACAAAGGGCAGGAATCCATCCTGCTGCGCCTTGTTGAAACGGTGGATTTCATCGACAAACAGGATGGTGCGCCGGCCCTGCGTGCGCCACATTTCCGCCTGCGCCACCGCTTCGCGCACTTCCTTGATGCCGGAAAACACCGCCGACAGCGCAATGAACTCGCATTGAAACTGCGTCGCCATCATCCGCGCCAGCGTCGTCTTGCCCACCCCCGGCGGCCCCCAGAGGATCATCGAATGCGGCTGGCCGGATTCGAAAGCCAGACGCAGCGGCTTGCCGGCGCCGAGCAGATGCTGCTGGCCGATCACGTCGTCCGGCGTTTGCGGGCGCAGTTGCTCGGCCAGCGGGGCGTGCCGGGCTTGCGCGCCGGCATTTGAAAACAGGTCTTCGGACATCGTTCTTTACATTGCATCCAGCGGAGAAGTCACACCGCGCCCACCCTTGTTGAAACCGGACTGCAGCAGGTGCGTCGCGAAAGAATGGCGGAAGGTGTGCGGCGTTGCCAGCTTGGCGATGCCACTCGCCTGCACCGCCTTCTTGACCGCCCGCTGCAAGGCTTTTTCATCGACATGATGGCGGCGTTCCGCGCCACTGCGCGGGTCAATCGAAAAACCGGCCGCCGGAAACACATACTGCCAGGCCCAATCCGTCTCGGCGTTCGGGTACTTTCTATCCAGCGCATTGGGCAGATAGACCGCCGCCCGGCCCTTGGCCTTGTCGTCTTCAAACAACTGGCGGCGCCAGCGCAAATGATCCTGCAATGGCCCGACCAGCGACTGCGGCAACATCGTCACCCGATCCTTCGCCCCCTTGCCGTCACGCACCACGATCTCCCCGCGCGTAAATTCGACATCCTTGACGCGTAGCCGCACGCACTCCATCAAACGCATGCCGGTGCCGTAAAGCAGCCGCGCCATCATGCCGTGCAGCCCGTTCATACGATCCAGCAAGCCGCCAACCTCCTGCCGCGTCAGCACCACCGGCAACCGCTGCGGCAGCTTGGCGCGAACCACGCCATCCAGCCAGGGCAAATTGATCCCGAGCACTTCGCGATAGAGGAAAAGCAAAGCCGACAGCGCCTGATTCTGCGTCGAAGCCGCCACCCGCCCCTCGACGGCAAGGTGGGTTAAAAAGGCCTCAACCTCCGCCACACCCATGTCTCGCGGGTGCCGCTTGTCATGAAACAGAATAAAACGCCTTATCCATTGCAGATATTGCGTTTCGGTTCGGATGCTGTAATGCTTCACCCGAATCCGATCCCGCACCTGATCAAGCAACTTTGGCGGCTGTGGTGTAGAAGGCGATTCGTCAGACATGGCAGTTTCCAACGAGGAATTAAGAATCAAGATGTTATCGGTTTATTTTAATTTTTATACACCACGCTGGCGGGAAGTAGACACCTGTCAGGGTGTCTACTAAACGTTAAGCAGCACAAAACCATGCTCGCAAAGATTCTCGGATTGTGGGTTGCAGAAATGTTGGGGGGCTTACTCGGCGCTGCAATTGGGCACTCACATGGCTATGGAGAAAATGCTTTTATTGTTGGTGTTCTACTTGGTGGGCTTGTTCATATCGTGTTGGGCAACCTGTTAAAGACGAGGAAGTAAATTGCCACTACCGTTTCTACACGTTTGCTACGGTCAACCAGAAATATTGGCCATTTTCCGCAGCGTTCAGCAGCCTTTGCCTAACATCACGCTCCAGCCGACCGTCAAAAAGCTGCGCTTTTTGCCGTCGGCTGAGCTAGCACGTTAGCAACCCGGTCATCATCGGTTTTTTCCGAAGCAGGTCGTCCAGTGCTATCCGGCATTCACGCATCAATGACGCGAGTTCTGCGTAGTCGGCTTGGCATACATAGCTGCCATCCTTGCATCTAACCATGTTGCCAACAGTAGTTGGCTGAAATCTACCCTTCATTTTTCGCTCCTTTTTCCTGTTGACCGTAGCATTCGCTTCTAACTAAACGCTCAACAAGACCGCCGAATTGAGCGTCGTCGTCAAATAGCCACCGTTCGCGGCGGCTTGTTACCTAATCGTTAGAGGTCTCTATGCTTTCGCCCACTTACGCTCAATTCTTGGCCGGCTCTGTTGCTGGTGCATGCTGTGGCGCTTGGGTGCGGGCACTTGGCGGTCTTGCCCTAAACGGGTTTATTGATTGGGCTCACGTAAAGCATTTTCTGCTTGGCTCACTTGTTATTCCCGAGTTGTCCTTGTACGCCCTCGGCGCCTTCGTCGTTATTGGTTCTCCTGTATTTTTCTGGGCTCGCCAGCGCGACCGTCTTTCCCTGTGGCTGTTTGCTAGCTTATCTGCCGTTGTCGGCTTCCTTGCTTCTTACCCCGTTAGTCTTGTCCCATCATGGGCGTTTGTTTATGCCCTCTCCGGGCTCATTGGTGGCTCAATCTGTTTTGCCACAACACGAGCTCTAACATCCCGCTCCAGCGGACCGTCGGCCAGCTTCGCTGCCCGCCGTCCGCTGAGCTAGCACGTTAGAGCACATGGGACCGCGAAGCCTCGGCGACATTCGGCAATTCGGACTCGGGCTGGTCTTGGCCGTGATTGGCGTCTTAGCCGTTGCAGCCTTTTCAGCTCTCCACTTTTTCCTTCCGCCGCCCGCTGTCGGGGGCTTGCAACCGATTTCGGGTTCTCTCGTAGGCCGCGTTGAAGTACACGGGTCATCGAGAGTGGGCCCCTGGGCTTCTTTTACGATCCACTCAGGAAACGCCACAACCGGCGCTCGAATCAACAACTACGGTTTTATCTGGGACTGCAATGCCACGCCGGGCCTCCTCCAACTTAAAGATGGAGCGGAAATTACGGTTTGGTTTACTGAAAAGGATCTTGCTGACCGCACGGAGGCTTTGGCGTGGCGGATTCAGCATGCAGGGGAAGACCTGTTGAGTCTCGATCAATCGTTGGGCGCCTATCACTCACAGAAAGAGAGACTCTTCTATTTCGCATTTGGCGTTATTGCATCTGGCATCGCCCTGATGCTCTGGGGGTGGCGTGTAGCAAACGCAGAGCAACGGAGGGCCAGCAATGGGCTCTAACCCTGCGGTCAACACGGACCTTGCGCATGAAGCCGCGCAAGGCCGGTTACCTTTACGTTATGCATTGGAGTCCGACAATGACTGAGCGCATGAACAACAAACCAGTTTTGGCAATCGCAATTTGCCTGTTCCTTCTCTATGTCATCGTAACGGTGGTGCAAATGTTTCCGATATGGGCAGGTCTATCGGGCACTGAGGTTTTTGCACTCTTGAAGCATCTTGCGGTAGTTCTAGGAATCACAGCCTTCTTGTTTTTCAAACCCCAGATCGGCTGCTTTGCTGCAGTAGCATGGGGGCTGATTGTGCCGCTCGAACGCTATCGCCTGCTAGTTGAAGAGCTATTGCGCGGTTCACTTTTTGAATCCGGCGTGCTTGCTCCGTTGGACACGGCAAGGCTGCTCCTGCTTTTTCTTGGCACCTGCACCTCCGCACTTCTCACTTACCAACTTCGCATCAGAAATAAAGAGGCTCCAGCAAGTGCAAATGCATAACCCGGCGGTCGACCCCGCTCCCTTCGGTCGCTGGACGCTGCGCGATAAAGCCGCGCCTACGTTAGCCATATCTTGAGTCCACTTACTAACACCCTCAGAATCATCGTAGTTTTGACAGGCTCGCTATTCTTGCTGGTATTTATGGCTTTATTCGGCGACCAGACACTCAGTCATACGTTTATGGGGTTTGGGCTATTGTCATTCTTTGCCCTTGCGTATTGCGCTCTAACAGCTTCAGGTCTCGAATCGACAAAAGCCTCAGCAAGGGCAAAAAAATACTACCTAGCAGCAAAAACCCTCGGCAACACCGCAATATTCTTTTTCGTGCTTTCTGAAGTTATCAATATCGCCAGAGACAACCCCAATCCGGCGGTTCCTCTTTTGATATTTCTACCGCTGTTACTTTTTCTAGGTGTAACCATTGGCAAACAAGCATTCGCTCTTGTTACCTCGTTGCACAGCCGCCAATGAGCACTATGGCTAACATCCCGCTCCAGCCGACCGTCAGCCAGCTACGCTGTCTGCCGTCGGCTGAGCTTCCACGTTAGAAGGCTCCGGTTTCTCATGTCACTTCGCCACCCGTCGCTTGCTCTTGGCTCCGTGCCGGTTTTGGCCCGTCGGCTTGGCGTTTTCGTCGTTGCTACGGTCAACCGGAAATCGGGTTAGCTCCACGTTGGGCGTCAGAAAAATGACTCGTGGTCTATATATGCAACTCAAACCGGTATCACGGTCACAAAAGAATCTTGTGTTTCAAGTATTAGCTGCTGGTTGGACCGGCGACAACTCTGAGATGGTTGAGGTAGGGACATTGACATTAGACACCTACCGGGAAACTGCGACCTTTACAACCACAGGTCCTTGGCATAGCGAAAAAATCGCATCGCCATTTTCTAATCGCCCGCTGGCAGTCCTTGCCTCTGACGGAATGTGGACCCGTTGGCTTCTTGAGCTTGGAGCAAAAGCCCTTGGTGGTTCTAGCAGCCTTATGAGGGTCGTTTAATGCCGCCCAACATTCCGCTCCAGCCGACCGTCAAAAAGCTGCGCTTTTTGCCGTCGGCTGAGCTAGCACGTTAG
>VIKE01000133.1:0-4398 GCA_008080565.1 Rhodocyclaceae bacterium
CATTGCCTCTAAATCTAAAATTTAAATTTGGAGGCGACAACTAGTCTGACGCAGGGGGCTACCAGATGCAGGCCGTAGAACTTCTGCGCCGCCGGCGATCGCTTCTCCTTGGTGACGAAGGTGGACTGGGCAAGACATACACAGCCGCAGCTTTCCTATGCGCTGAGTCGCAGGCGCTGCCCACGGCCGTCGTGTGCGACCCTCACATGCAGAAGCAATGGAAGGACAAGCTCACAGCCTTCACCCATCTGCGTGTACACATCATTTCCAAGGCATCGCCCTATGACCTGCCGCCGGCAGACGTTTATGTCTTCCGGATCTCACAAATCGGCGGATGGGTCGACATCTTCGCCACCGACTTTTTCAAAGCGGCGATTTTTGACGAGCCACAAAGCCTCCGCACTGGCACCTCCACTGCCAAAGGCGGGGCAGCCAAGGTGCTGGCTAACCACGTTTCCTACAGGCTTGGTCTGACCGCGACCCCCATATACAACTACGGGGTCGAGATGTGGAACGTGATGCAGTTCATCGACGACACCGTGCTCGGTAGCTACGCTGACTTCACCCGTGAATGGACAGACGACTGGGGGCGCATCCAGGACCCGAAGGCTCTGGGCACCTACCTCCGCGAGCAGCATGTCCTCTTGCGGCGGCTCAAATCGGACGTGGGCCTCGAGCTGCCAAAAGTCTCAAGAATCATTGAATACGTCGATTACGACGCCAAGGCTGTTCAGTCCATTGAGGACCTGGCCCGGGTGCTGGCCATCCGCGCCACCACCGGCACGTTCGTTGAGAGGGGGCAGGCCGCCCGGGAACTGGACATGATGGTCCGCCAAGCGACCGGCCTTTCCAAAGCAAAAGCCGTGGCGCAGTTCGTGCGGCTGATGGTAGAGGCAGGGGAACCCGTCCTTCTGGTTGGTTGGCACCGTGCTGTGTACGACATCTGGCTCGAAGAACTCGCGGATCTCCGCCCAGCCATGTACACCGGCTCCGAAACATCGTCCCAGAAGAACAAGGAAAAGGATCGCTTTCTCTCCGGCGATACAGACGTGATGATCATGTCGCTTCGCTCCGGAGCTGGCATCGACGAGTTGCAGTTCCGTAGTTCTGTCGTTGTGTTCGGCGAACTCGATTGGTCCCCTGGGATACACCAACAAATCATATGGCGCCTTGACCGCGAGGGCCAGGAGGATCCGGTTACCGCCTTCTTCCTGGTGAGCGAAGAAGGAAGCGATCCTCCGATCATGGACGTGCTCGGCATAAAAGCCAGCGAGGCGAACCAGATCGTCGATCCGCATCTCGGCGTACAGAAGGTCGATGATGACACCACTAACCTCGGCCGCCTGGTAGAACGATACCTACAGAAGGTCAGCAAGTCCTCGAAGAAATCCCACCAGGCACCAGCCATGGAACTTGAGTTGGCGACCACAGGTAGCCTGTTCTAAGCAAATATCGTCTATGGCAAGCACTATGAATCAAATCGACCCCGATATTGCCGATCTAGTATCAGCGATGAATGAAAGCGGGTTGGTTAAAACCATCGCCTCTTGCCAAGGGCATCCATACAAACTCTCTGACCCGCATGTGTATTTTGCAGCAAGTGAAGCCATAGCGACGCGCATCGAGTCAGCGCTTAGAGAATGGACCCGTGGCCCGGAAAAGCGCCTCGGCGCCCGATGGCAACTAATCGGTCTCTTCAATTCGGAATGTCAATTGCAATTCCGTCTGATGGCTTGGGAATACGTTGATTCCTGCTCGTCATTCTGGCGGTGGCCTATCATTTTCTTGTTCAAGAAGCGCCAAATCCAGCGAGATTTCAAGCTTCTTGCCGAATTGTTCCGGCAAGTTTTTCAGCCCAACACCACAGGAGATCAATGAAGTGATCGTCAATGTCGAACGAAGCCCGGGCTACTCCGAAGCTGGGTACGCACAACTCTGGCGACACAAAGACCAAACTGTCCTGATCATGGGGAACACCGTCAAGGAGCGCCGGGACGGCGCCCGCTGGCTCTGGGCAGCAAATTGGAGCGACGGCGAGCGGATCAACGCCCCCGTATCTGAGCTGGAACCCTACGATGGCCCCAAGCCGATAATGCTGGAAGTGGTACGCCAGGTCGAGAAGTGGGCCCGTGAGGGCAATGGAGATGCGATGTGGTGGCTTGGCGACTTCTACGAGTTCGGAAGCCGGGCAACTGGCGCAAACGGTGGCAAGGCCTTAGCTTACTACCCGGGTGCGATCAGCTGCGAGCCCGAATGGTACGACCAGGGCACTGTGGGACTGGTCTTGCAGGACGGCATGGGGCTTTTCCGCGCCGGACATCCTGAAGGCGTCGAGGACAAGACGCCGACTGACACCCGCGCCTTCCTGGCCAGGTTCCGTGAGTTCCGCGCCATCGATACCGAGGGGCTAATTTACTACCCCGACACGAAGGACTGGCGGGAATGCGTGGCGATCGCCGAGGCCCTGTAGTGACAGTCTACGTCGACAACATGCGATCCAACTATCGTCAAATGGTGATGTGCCACATGCTCGGAGACTCAGAATCCGAGCTGCACACTATGGCCGACCAGATTGGGGTCAAGCGCCGATGGTATCAGGGCGACCATTACGATATCTGCCTGGCCAAGCGCTCACTGGCACTTAAAGCTGGAGCGATTGAGATCACGGCCCGGCAGGCGGCAGCGATGCGGCGCCGGCGGCGGGAAACCGGGGAACTGGGTGTCCCGGGCGGTGCCGAGGAATGGCTGCGCCGCATGTTGAGGGAGCGGCGCGCAGCCGCGGCAATGGCATGAGGGCGGTCCTTTTCTGCAGCGACTTCATCATGCTCTGGGAAGCCTACATGAACCAATGGCGCATTCTCTATACGTTAGAGGCTGACACGCCAGATTCCATCCTCGCCAACAACTCCAAGCCTGCGAGAACTGACCATCAATCATGACTACAACCATCACACAGACCCCAACCGACAGATTGTCGCTCGTTCGCCTGGCTGAGGCGCACTACAACCATGAACTCGTGAAGGTATGCCATGAACGGATCAACGACATATCGTGGCCGGCAAACGCGACCAAGCCGATGACACTTTTGCTGCAGGAACCGATGGCAAGCAACCAGATTGCCTCGATATGTTTCATCCTCGCCATGACAAGCATTAACTATCGCTTCTGGCAACTCCTGCCGAATGGATCGCTGGTCCGATATCATCATTTGGGCAAGTCTGGCGCTCGAGCCTTGTGGAGTGCTTTTGAAGCAGCCTGGGGAATGTCCCCTAATCACGGTACCGAGTTGTCCAAACGCCTCCACGCTGGCGAGTTCACGATTCTTTTCGGCGATATGCCTGATCGGCAAGGTCGGTTGGATATCCTATCCGAGATTCTAGAGCCAGAAAAATTGCCAATGGTGGCCGAGATCCTGTTCAACGAGCTTCGGTCATCAAAAAGAGTAACCGTTACTCAAGCGGCCGGTCTGGCCATGCTCTTTCCACTGGCGTTTGATGATCCTTTTCTCAAAAAGGCCCAATTGGCGCTTTCGATGGTTGCAGCTTACCTTCGAAGCAATGAATTCGAGATCGATGTATCCGATCTCACCGCTTTTTCAGACTACCAAGTGCCACGTGTAATGAGGGCTTTGGGGGTAATCGAATATAGCCCGTCGCTCGCAGACATGGTTGATCAGTGCCTTCTCCTCGAAGAAGGCGGACCCGAGGAGCAAGCCATCCGTGCCGCAACTATCACAGCCTGCGAGGCAATCGCCAAACACACAGGAGGGACGGCGGCTGACATCGACAACCTCCTGTGGCTGTCGCAAGACATCGCCGAGGAAGCCCGATTCCACCTCACCGAGACAAGATTGTATTGATAGAGATGACACAAACCTCGCCCCCCATCACCAATCCAGAGGTCGATCGCATCGTCGACCGGATGTCCGCTTGGCTTGAGAAAACGCCGATAGATAGCAACACGAAATTGCAGCTTTCCCGTCAGGATGTCCAGTGGATCTGGGGGGAGGTGGTTGGCGGCCGAGAGGCTTTCGGAGCGCTCGTCGATACAAACTCCAGCTTACGCATTGAAGTCAGAAAAATGCGGCAAACCATCGACACCTTAATGGCAATGAGGGGCAAGCCCAATGGCTGACAACATCATCAGCATCGGCGACTGGAAACTGCAGCAAAAAGGCAAGCACCGGTATCCAGAGCCAGGTGAGTGCGACCACAAACACATTGAACTCGATGGACGTGGAGATGTTGTTCGCTGCATGAAGTGTGGCGTCCAGCTGTCCGCATTCTGGGCATTGGAGATGCTTGCCAGCGAATACAACAAATCGCTAGCAAAGCTGCATCGTGATCAGGAAGCCTTTGCCAAGGCCAAGGAAGCGGATCTTCATTTGCTGGCCGCCAG
>VIKE01000133.1:4425-8764 GCA_008080565.1 Rhodocyclaceae bacterium
TGGTTCCAGCCTGCCCGCATTGTGGCATTGGCGTCTTGCCAGAAGACGGCCTGGGTAACTCTCGAATTAACCGCGAAATCGAAATGCGGCGCCGTGCGGCCGCATCAACTAAGAAAGACTGATGCTATGTTTGGATCAAGGAAGAAAGCAGCCGAATTTGAGCGGCGCATTGAGGAATATCACCAGGCTTTGCTGCGTGTCGCGCAGCACGTTGGTGTCGATATCGCTGGCCAGGCAAGTGGCGAACGTGCCGCTGTGGTGATCTGCGATGGCATTGATCGCTTGGTTGGGAAAGAACCCATCGACACCAAGCCCGGGCGGGAGGAACGCCCAATTTCTGCCAGTGTGCGCAAGATCAGGTTAAGCGGAGCGGTCAACATAACCGTCCGCCAGGGACCTGAACCAAGGATGGAGGTTTTCGCCAGCAGCGTGTCTGACCTTTCCAAGGTGCTGACCACGGTTTCGGGCGATTGTCTGACGGTCGACAATGAGCCGATGATGATCATCACCTCTGGCCGCGGCGTGTCTCAAATCATCACTGGCAACGTGGGAGCGATTTCCATGAGCGGCAGCATTATCAACGCGGGTCGCAATATCTTCCGGCAAGGGGCTTCAGTAGAGCAGCGCGACGAACCTCCCAAACTCAGCGTGGAAGTAACGCTACCCTGCGTGTCCAGCCTGCGCATCTCTGGCGCCGGCAATGTCCTCTACCAGGATATGCAACTGGACGACCTATTACTCGATGTTACCGGTGCGGGAAACATCGAGGTTTCAGGAAAAACAACTCGCCTGGAGGCAGAGGTATCTGGCGCTGGGAATATCCGCGGTTTCGATCTTGTGGCCAAGCACAGCCGTCTGCGTGTATCGGGGGCTGGCAACATTAAAGCTACGGCAACGGAATCGGTGATTGCCCGAGTCTCCGGTGTTGGCAAAATCAAGATCGCTGGCAATCCTTCCGAACGAGACACCGACGTTTCAGGCATGGGCAAGATCAGATTCGTGGATTACCTAGCTTCTGTTTCTGCTAATTGAAGCAAAGACCGCCGTTGCTCGATGTAGGAATCCAGTGCTTCAGATGACCAGTATTCTTCATAGTCGGCCAGTTCCCGCACTACGGCATCAAGATCATCAAGCGAAGCTCCAGTCAGGGCCATCGCTACGCGATCTGCCTGAATTTCTTCGCGAAGGCGCGAGAAGTCAGATCTTGAAAACAGCGATATCCATCGGCGATTAAAGTGGCCGCACTCGTGCGCAACTGCGATTCTCAACAGTCGACCATCGGCCTCCAGTAGCATCTTGGCTGGAACCGCAACTACGTTCGACCAGGGTGCGTAATAGAGGACACGATTGGTAATGCGTGCTTTTGGTGCTCGCTTCTTGCCAAGGACTTGAGCGAAGTCATTAACCCAAGACTGGACCATCTTTATCTGTTCCAAAAGCCGATCCTGCTGAGCCTGAGGTAGATCATTGACCCACTGCGACAACGGTACTCGCGGCAAATTATTGGTCATAGTCCCGCGTTATGCTCTTTACTCGGTTTCAGGAGCCTTCGATTGCTTTTCACGGCGGGCGAAATCCTTCCCCGCCTGGAAGAATGCCCAACTCATAGTTCCCGGAATGGCGTGCGGCGTCTGCCCAAGCCCGGCATACCCGTCCCAAAACGCACAGCGATGACCGGCGCCGCGATGCTGCTTGCCTTGGTAGTAGAACTCGCTGGCGGGATCTGCGGCCAAGGTCAGCGCACCTTCAAAGCACTTCTGCATCGAAGGGTCTTTGTAGCGGGGTTTCGGAGTTGTCATCGAGGTCTTTTCCCTATTATCAGGTCAGCAGGCGAATAGCCAAAACCGCCTTGTTGTCGTTGAGCGGGTCATTGAAAACTTTGGCGATCTGCATATCAGTGGCAAGTTTCAGAGAAAATCCATCGGCAGTGATGTCCAGCGGAAGGTTATCTTCGTAGGCGAGCAAAGCCTTCTTCAGATCGCCCACGGTTTTGATGATATTCATGAACCTTTTCCGTCCTAATCCTTGAAACGATCCGGTAGACCTAGCGCGACGATGCCTGTGCTTGAGTTATAGCCGCTCATTACCTTGGTGCCTTTCCCGTCCTCAAAGTGCTACCGGGTTGGCATCTGATTCAACACGCCAGTAGATCGTGCAGAAATCACCTTCCCCGCTAAGGCAATCTTCACAGTCACAACCCCAATCGGTTTCCCACTGATACACCTGATCATCATCCGCAACGAATTCATGTGGCCCCGGATGTCCGCAAGGCAACCGACATCCGCAGGTATCTCTGACACCCGGAGCATCGGTATGGAGGATTGCGCATTGTCCGGTGGTCATGGTCATTTTTCCGGGTCAATTGTCGTGTTTTTCAATTGAGACGTCGTTAGTCAATATCAGCGCGTTAAACATCGACGTGTGCGGCGAATCAGACGTTGTTTGTCGAGAGGTTTCTGTGATGTCGCCAAACTTTGTAGGCAAGTCCAGCAATCGCAGCAACAATAATTTGGCCCCAAATCAGAATCGTGATCTGTGATGCCTTACTCAGCCATTGCTCTAAAGCCTGATCGACCTGCGCCAGTGTCATCCCCAGGTCGACGCGGGCGTAGCAGTACGAGGCAACCACAGCGACTGCAACCGCCAACATAACCAACACCTTCATTGCGTCTTTCGAATTCATACTTAAGTCCCGTTCCATATTGATCGATTTGAAGCAAGGATAGCAAAATGCGCAAAGCATTTCTGAATCTGATTATTCGATTCAGCCTCGAAGATAGCTAAGGCAGTTTCTCATCACACTCGCTTCGGAACCACGTTACGAGATCTGCCGCGTGCGTTGACTGCCCATGCGTCGTCCGTCCATCAGTTCAAAATAGGGACGCCTGAAACAAGGGGCATTCTTCCTCTGGCGGTCGACTCGCCTGCGCCTGTGCTTCGACCGTGCCAATCTGTTCCAGGAATTCCGCTTCGTCCCAAACCGGGACGGACAAAGACTGCGCCTTCTCCAACTTGCTACCCGCCGCCTCGCCGGCGACCACCGCATGAGTCTTCTTGCTCACCGATCCGGACACTTTTCCACCGGCTGCCTCAATTAAGGCCGTAGCAGCCTCTCTGGTGAGCGTCGGAAGCGTTCCGGTCAACACCAGCATCTTGCCTTCGAACCTACCGCCAACAGCTTTCTCGACAGATTGAGGCTGCACCAGGTCTGCAAGGCGCTGCGCTTCGTCGGCCGTTTCCGGGGTATCGAGGTATTCGAGGATGCTGTCCGCCGTCACATCACCAACGTCCTGGACGGACAGCAAAGACTCACGGGTACATGCGGTGAAGGCTTTCCAGGAACCATAGGCCGCAGCCAGGTCCTTCGAGCTGCGTTCACCAACACCTTCGATACCCAGGCTGAAAATGAATTTCGCCAAAGGCCGGTTGCGAGTCCCTGCTATCGCGCTGGCCAGGTTGCCGGCCGACTGTATACCAAACCCCGGCATCGCTGTCAGGCGTGCCGTATCGAGGCTGTATAGGTCAGAAGCGCAGGTAATGAATCCTTCATTGAGGAGGGTAGCAACAATACTCTCACCGAGGCCAGCGATATCCATGGCCAGCCTGGAAGCGAAGTGGGTAATCCGATAGAGCCGTTGAGCAGGGCACTTGGAACCTCCCGAGCAGAAATGTTCGGCCCCCGTCAGGTGCAGCGGCGCGCCGCACTCAGGACACGTCGTCGGCATCACCCAGGGAGAGGCGCCTTCGGGCCGGCGATCAATGATCGGTCCAACAATTTCGGGGATCACGTCACCAGCACGGCGGACGATAACCGTGTCACCAATCCGAACGTCTTTCAGATGGACTTGCCCTTGGTTATGCAAGGTGACATTGCTGATGGTTGTTCCGCCAACGAACACTGGCTTCAGGCGCGCTACCGGGGTAATCGCGCCAGTACGGCCGACCTGGATATCGATGCCAAGCAGTTCGGTAGGCATCTCTTCCGGCGGAAATTTCCAGGCCACGGCAAAGCGAGGAACACGATGATTCCAGCCGACCATCTCCTGCTGCTCGAGGTCAGCCAGTTTCCAGACAGTGCCATCGATACCCCAGCCGAGCGCGGGGCGCCGGCGGGCCATGTCTTCGTAAGCAGCCTTCATTGCCTCAAAGCCGGATACTTTCACTGCATTCGGGCTAACCCGGAATCCAATCTCCTTGAGAAAGTCGATAACAGCCATGTGGTCCTTGAGGGACAAGCTGTCGGCACCATTCAATCCGTAGGCAAAAAAGGACAGGCGCCTGCGCGCGGTAACTTTCGGGTCGAGCTGGCGAACGGCACCGGCGGCCGCATTGCGCGGAT
>VIKE01000134.1 GCA_008080565.1 Rhodocyclaceae bacterium
CCCGACGCCGCCTGGTATGCCGCCGACAGCGACTACGACGCCCTCGACCGCCCGGTCAAGAGCCCCGACGGCCGCGGCAACACCTGGGCCACCACCTATGATGCCAACGGTAACACGGTCAATGTCGGCCTCAGTGTCAATGGCGCCTACCTCGACGGCCACTACGCCACCTGGGACGACCTAGACCGCCTCGAACGTCAGGTCGACTACGCCGGCCATGCCACCCTCAACCGCTACAACCCCCTCGGCCACCTGATCGCCACCACCGGTGCCGACGGCTACACCCTCGGCTTCGACCGCGACCCGCTCGGCCGCATCACCGGCGCCTACAACGAAGAAGGCCACCGCGTCAGCTTCAACCTCGATGTCGACGGCCGACCCAGAAGCCTGACCGACCCCAATGGACTGACCACCAGTTACGACTACTACGACAGCAACCAGGACGGCCAACTCAAGCGCAGCAGCCTGCCCGGCATCACCGGCCAGACCCAGAGCCGTGCCGTCGAGATTGCCCAGTACGATGGGGCCGGCCGCCCGACCAAGATCAACGCCATTGCCGCCGATGGCACGATCCGCGACAGCTACCGCTACTACGACGAACTTGGCCGCCTGACCCGCGCCGTCGGCCCGATGGTCTCCGCGACCGATACCAGCCGCCCGGTTAGCTGCACCGTCTACACCACCCTGGGCAACATCAAGGAAATCTGGGCTGGCAGCACCACCGACACCAGCAGTAGCACCTGCACGCTCGACGGCGTCAACGTCAAGAAACAACTGAGCGCCACCTACGACGACTTCGGCCGCAAGCTGACCCAGACCGATCAACTCGGCAAAGTCTGGAAATGGACGTGGAACGTCCACGGCGAATTGCTGACCAGTCAGACGCCGGTGCAGGCCGCTGCCGGCCAAACCACCACCTACGCCTACGGGGCCAAGGGCGGTAGCGGCGAAACCCAGGGCCAACTCAAATCGAGAACCGTTCCCGGTGCCCAGACCGCCAGCTACAGCCGCAACCCGCTCGGACAGGTCACCCGTGCTGAAACCAAGGATGGCGCGGGCACCACCGTCATCGCCTACGACTACAGCTACGACAGCGCGCATCGTCTGCAAACCGTCACCGACAGCCGGGCCGGCAAGAGCCTGAGCTACACCTGGACTCCAGGTGGTCGCCTGGCCCGGGTCGTCGACAGCGACGGTCACAGCACCAGCTTCGCCTACGACGGTGTCGGGCGGATCAGCAGCCTGACCGCGCCCAATGGCGAGAATGTCAGCTTCGTCTGGGATGCCGGTGGTCGCCTCATCGAAAAACGCCTGAACTCGGGCCTGCGCACGACGCAGAGCTGGTTCGAGGATGGCAGCCTGAAGGACAAGAAAAACCTCTTCAGCGCCACCACGCTGAGCAGCCACGTCTACACCCTCGACAGCCAGGGCCGACGCGCCACCCACGCTGAAACCATCAACGGCACGGCCAAGAACTGGACCTACGGCTACGACAATCTTGACCGCCTGACCAGCAGCAGCGACGGCACGGCTGAGACCACCAGCTACGACATCTACGGCAACCGGCGGACCAAGAGCAATGCCGGCGGTACCACGGCCTACCTCTACGATCTGGCCCACCAGCTCAGCGAGATTCGCCAGACCAGCGACACCGGCACCTTGATTGGCGGCGCGGTCCATGATGCCGATGGACATCTGACGAAACTCTGTGAAGGCAGCAGCGCTACCAGGACGGCGAGCGACTGTACGAGCAGCGGCACCGGCGCGACGACGCTTGCCATGGCCTGGAATGCGCTGGATCACCTGCTGACGGCGACCCGGACCGGCGCCAATGCGGTGGCGGAGAGCTATGCCTACGACGACAGCGGCCGACGGCTGAAAAAGACCAGTGCCGGCGCGACGACGCACTACGGCTACGACGGGGACGATATTCATGCCGAATGGGCCAACACCCTCTCCGGGATGCCGAGTGCGGTCTACGCCCATGGCGTCGGGGCGGATGAACCGCTGCTTAGATTGACCGGCGGCACCAACAGCCCGGCCGCGACGCAGACGGCTTACCTGCAGGACGGGCTGGGTTCCGTGATCGGCACGGCGAACACGGCTGGCACGCTGATTTCCAGCCAGCGCTTCGATGCCTGGGGGAACAAGGGAAGCACCACCGGCACAACGCCGACCTACGGCTTTACCGGAAGAGAACCGGATGCGACCGGGCTGACCTACTTCCGGGCGCGCTATCAGCATCCGGGGTTGGGCCGCTTCCTGTCCCGCGATCCGGCGGGGATGGCGGATGCGGTGAGTCCGTATGCTTATGTGTTGGCGGCGCAATCCGCATGGCGACGGGCGGTAGCTTCTGGGATCCAATGGGAATTGCCATCGACGCGGGCGTGGGTCTGGCTACCTCGGGTGCTGGCGCTTTGCTTGCGGCGCGGCGGCTCGACCAGATTTACGACGCGGCTCAAACCGGCAAGGTCTTTACAGGGCAAGGTAGTGTATACGGGGCGGCTCAAATCACGGGTAGCAAGGCTGCACCGAATATCGACCATGCGGCACGCTCGATCTATGAGGCGCAAGCTCTGGTTAAAGCTAACGGCGGCAGTGCCTACTTGGACGCTTCTATCAGCAACTTCGGCATTACGGGTACGGCGAAAAACTACCGACCGGATGTGACGAACCTTGCAAAGAATGGTGGGATCAATACGGTTGAGGTGGCCTCGGTGTCGCAGCAGAGCGGCGCTTCGAGTGCTTATCTGACCAGTAAGCAAATAAATATCCAGAACGCTCTTGGTGCAGGCCAAAAAGGAACTTATGACGTAATTGAGTATGGGAAATCTGCCCTTGGGCTAGATGAGGTATACGGCACTTTCTACAGCGGCTACGCGAACGGCAGCTTGGCAGGTTATCAAGGGCTCAAGGCGTTCACTTCATCTGAGTCTGCCTTCGGCGCACCATACTCTGGGAGCAATAGCGGAGGAGTAAGACTTGGCAAGTAACGGATTCGTTACACTCCCTGTCATGTTCGCTTTTCTGCAAAAACTTTTGGGCAAATCGAGTCAGCGTCCGGCGCAAACGCTGGCGTTGTACGGGCCGAGTAATGAAGCCGTGGATTTGCAGGCTGGACTCGATTGGATATTGGAATGTGCTGCAAAACTAGGCTTGCCAGAAGCCGACTGGATAACGTTTACCTATGGAGAGGTAGATGCCTTGGCCTACAAGACATACAAACTGGCTACATGGATGAAGCGCGGTCGGCTATTGCCTGCAGTGGCTTGTGTGACGATAGAAACAGGTCGCTTTCTTGAAGGGAGCCGAGGTGGGTTGACCGATTACATCTGGTACGCCTGTTTGTCACCAAAATCTGGCTTCGTATTGTGTGTTGATCTTGAGATTAGGCAAATGCCCCCAACGGTTGCTGAAAATCTTGTTTTGGATATTCAGCGTATTACCAATATTGAGTATGGCTATAGCTTCAAAATGGAATTTGAGAAGGGGCCAGCGATTTATGCAGATGGCGGAACCCTGAATGGCAGAAAAAATTTCACTCATGCCCAAATTGCGGGGATAGCCAAGTGGTCTCATGCTGCTGGCGAGTGCAAGAAAACAGGAACGAATATCAGCGATCTGCTCCGCGACATCTACCCGCTTAACTTCCTCAACCCTCACCACCTGGTGATGCAGGTCAATGGGCAATCTTTGAAAGACTGGATCGAAACCGACCCCAAGCGGGGAGTCCTCAAGCCTCTGATTGAGGACAAGCTATGGACTTGGACAGTGCCCGATAACCGTATCCACGCCATCCGCAAAGTATTGGGGCCGGAACGCCTCCTGATTTCCTGGGGCGACTTCAATACCCCCTCTGGCGGACCACTCGGCCACACCTACGGCGCCAAGAAAGACATTATTCCCACCTTCGTCGGCAAGTCGCTCACGAAGGAGGATGAGCGCTGGATCGCTGACGGCCTGGCGGCCATGAAGCTGATCTTCACCCGCTACACCGACGAATCTTCTGAGCACTTCGATTGGCTTATCGGCCGCCGGGAACCTCAGTTCGGAAAGCTGCTCGACATGGTCTTCACCGCTTGGAGCCAGGATGCCCACCCAGACCGCCCTACGCCGGAACAAACCCTGCACGCCTTCGCCGCCGTCTTGGGCGAACATCTTGTCAAGCAATACCGCATGGGCTGGTATGTAGTCGATGATGAATATGGGCGTAGCCTCGGCGTCTGCCTCCGTGGCCCGGGTGGAGGACAAACCTGGAACCATCCCGTTGATACCGTCGCCAAGCGCATCGATCAGGGCGAGACCGGATTCATCACCGGCATCGTGGATGCGGTAGGCGAAGAAATCAAACACGGATAGCCCCCAAACAATAAAAAGATCGTACTCGAAAATGAATGAATCGTTCGACCAGTTTGTAACCCGTACCAATCGGCCCCAGAAACCCCTGCCAGCATGGGTATCAGCGCTGATATTCATCTCCGTGTTTTTCATCCTGCAGATGAGTTATGACGCGTGCCGGGGAACCGATTTCGAGCATTTCATCCTCGGTGATCTGACTGTCACACCCACGGCTGCCGTCATCAACTTCCTGACCCCCGCCGTACATGTCAAAGCTTTGGGCAACCAGTTGATCGCACCGGGTGGCGGCATCACCGTTCTCAAGGGCTGCGAGGGAACCGAGATCATGTTCATGCTGGTGGCGGCTTTTGCTGCCGTCGTCATGCCCTGGCGGCGCAGGCTGAGCGGACTGGGGCTGGGCATCCTGCTGGTGTTTTGCCTCAATCAGGTACGGCTGCTGACGTTGTTTTATGTCTATCGCAGCGAGACGTCTCTGTTCAATCTGTTGCATGGGACGGTCGGACCCATCGTGCTCATCCTCTGCGTTGCGCTTTATGCCCTTTACTGGATGGGCGATAGTCGTGAGGCCGCTCAGCCAAATGCGTCAGCAACTCCGTAGTTTTGCAATCCGGCTCGTCATCGTGGTCGTGATACTGCTGACGCTGGGTCGCGTCTATGGCTCGACCATCGTTGCCCCCATGCTCCCGGCGCTTATTTGGGTGATTGAGGCGGTTGATGACCGCCTTCGGGTTGACCATGCGTTCATGATCCGCATGCTGTTCCTCGGTGATCGGATGTTAATGCCGGATGCCCAGCTTCATTTTGATCCGACTACCTTGCTTGGCAGTGTCTTGCAGCCCGTCATTCTTATGTTGGCAATCATTCTCGCCTGGCCGGCCGTTCGTCTTCAGGTATTGCCGGCGCGGCTACTCTTCGCGCTGCCGATGATGGTGTTCCTCCTGGTCGTCAACGTCCCGTTGGGTTTTGTCGGCGTGATGCAGGATTTCCGAGAGTATCTTCCTGCGGCCCCAGTTACCCCGCTGGTTTACTGGAACGATTTCCTGCAGACCGGTGGGCCGTTGGCACTGGCGATTGCGGCCGGCATTCTCGTGGTGTCGGCGGCGGATCGGTGGTTCGGGTCGCCGGTGGTGTCCAAACCAGTGTTGGCGTAGTGCGGTTCGTCGATGCAAGCCGGAACCGCCGATTTTTCCGGCATTGGTCAAAACAAGGACTGCTGCGGACTGTCGCAAAACATATGTTTTACGACATGGAAGTGACGACCTGCAAAACCGCCCAACAAAAGCCGTTAAAAATGTACGGAAAACCATGTCGCTATGCACTACTATACGGGAACGTTATTTTTAAGGTTATCCGCATATGTTGGTTGGCTACATGCGCGTGTCGTCCGATTCCGACCGGCAGAGCACGGACTTGCAACGTGATGCGCTGCTCGCCGCCGGCATCGATGCTCGGCACCTGTTCGAGGATCATGCTTCCGGCGCCAAAGATGATCGACCTGGGTTGGCCAAGGCGCTCGAATTCGTCCGCCCCGGCGATGTACTGATCGTCTGGAAGCTGGATCGACTCGGCCGCTCATTGTCGCATCTGCTCGCCATCGTGAACATGCTCAAGGACCAGCATGTGGCCTTCCGGTCGCTGACCGAAGGCATGGACACCACCACGCCATCGGGCGAGTTGCTGTTCCATGTGTTCGGCGCACTGGCTCAGTACGAGCGGGCCTTGATCCAGGAACGGGTTGTTGCCGGTCTGGCCGCTGCCAGACGGCGTGGCCGAATCGGCGGCCGACCTGCGGCCATCGTTGGCGAGAAGTTGGACACCATCATCGGCGCGCTGAATAGCGGCATGTCGAAAGCGGCTGTGTGCCGCAACTTTGGCGTCAAACGTACCACGTTAATTGAGACTTTGGCCCGTGTTGGATGGCCCGATGCGTACAACACCAGAAACTGAATGACACATGCGCGGTGACAGCAACGAGCGACTGACCATCCTCTCGGAAGCGGAGAAGACAGCGCTCTATGGCATTCCCGATTTCAACGATTTCCAGCGCATTGAATTTTTTGCATTGACCGAGGCCGAACGCTCCTTGGCTTTGCAGCGCCGGGGCATCGTGAAACAGGTCTATTGCCTGTTGCAAATTGGCTACTTCAAAGCCAAGCAGGCATTTTTCCAGTTCACTCTGGACGAGGTGCCGCCAGAGGATGTCGCGTTCCTGCTGCAACGGTATTTCCCTGGACAAACGCTCACGGGAGCGCCGCTGAATACCAAGGAATATTACGCACAGCGCAGAGAAATTGTTTCTTTGTTTGGCTACCGCCTTTGGACGGACGATGACCTGCCGGCATTGCGCGACAAGGCGACGCTGCTGGCCCGCACCGACGTGGCCCCCACCTTTTTGCTGGCTGAATTGATGGTGTTTTTGATTGGTCAGCGCATCGTGCGGCCAGGCTACTCCACGCTGCAAACCACCATCAGGGATGCGCTTACCGCCGAGCGCGAACGCCTGGAACAACTGGTCGAAGGGGCACTGACTGAGGCCACACGCGAGGTGATTCAACAATTGCTGGTGCGAGAGAGCACCTTGTCCGACTTGGCCGCACTCAAACAGGATGCCAAGAGTTTTCGCCATGGCCAGATGAAGTTGGAACGCCAAAAGCGCCTCACGTTGGCTCCCCTGTACGCCATCGCCAAAACGCTGTTGCCAAGCCTCGACCTCTCGCAACTCAACATCGCCTACTACGCCAGCCTCGCCAATTTCTACACCATCTACGATTTGCGGCGCCTCAAACCCGGCCAGACCCACCTTTATTTGCTGTGCTACGCCTGGCAGCGCTACCGACAACTCACGGACAATGTAGCGGAAGCCTTTGTCTACCACACACGGCAACTCGAAGACGGCACCAAGGCTGTTGCCAACCAGCAAGCTGCCCAAATACACAACGAACGACAGCAGGCCACGCCACGGGTGGGCGAACTTCTCCTGCTCTATGTGGATAACTCGCTCACCGATGTGACTCCGTTTGGCACCGTGCGCCGCCGGGCCTTCCGCATCATGCCGGAAGAAAAACTGCGCTCGACCGGCAAACTCCTGACGGAGAAACCCGTTAGCCAGATGGATTTGCGTTGGCAGGCCATGGACAAGCAAAGCGGGCTTTGCACGAAAAATTTGCGCCCACTAGCCATGGCACTGGAATTCGCTAGCAGCAGCGCCGGTGGCAAAGTCTGGCTGGCTGCACTGCAATGGATGAAGGATATCTATGCCCGCGAGCAAGCACTGGTCAAACAGCCCATGCTTGAAATTCCGCCGCGAACGATACCCAAGCGCCTGCGTGACTTTTTGCTGAGCTTTGACCCGGAGGGCAAGCCGGTCGGTTTGCGCGGCGACCGCTATGAATTTTGGGTGTACCGACAACTGCGTAAACGCCTCGACACGGGCGATATCTACCTTGACGACAGTGTGCAGCACCGGCGCTTTACAGACGATCTGGTATCCATGGAGGCCAAAGCCGATGCACTCAAGGCGCTGGACATCCCCTGGCTACGCCAGCCGGTTGACACGACACTTGACGCCCTGTTCGCCGAACTGGATACGCAGTGGCGAGCATTCGACGAGGAATTGCGCGGTGGCAAGCTCAAGCACCTGGAGTTTGACTTGGGCAAGCAAACGCTGACATGGCACCGTCCCAAAGCCGATCAAGACAAGCTGCTGCAAAAAGGCTTCTACGCCAAGCTCCAGGCACAAGACATTGCCGATGTCTTTCGGTTTGTGAATAAGCAGAGCCAGTTCCTGTCAGCGATGACGCCCCTGCAGCCACGCTACGCCAAGAAAATCGCCGATGAGGACAGCCTGATGGCGGTGATCATGGCGCAGGCCATGAACCATGGCAATTTCAGCATGGCGGAGACCTGCGACATTCCGTACCATGTTCTGGAGGGCACGCACCAACAGCATCTACGCCCGGCTACGCTGATCGACGCGAACGACAGGATCAGCAATTTCATTGCCAGCCTGCCCATCTTCCCGTACTACTCTATTGACATGGATGTGCTCTATGGCAGCGTTGACGGGCAGAAGTTTGCCGCCGCCGACCCGACGCTCAAGGCCCGCCATTCGCGCAAATATTTTGGCAAGGATCGCGGTGTGGTGGCCTTCACCTTGCTGGCCAACCATGTGGCGTTGCAAACCGAACTGCTGGGCGCAAACCAGCACGAGAGCTACTGGGTGTTTGACATCTGCTACAACAACACGTCCGACATTGTGCCGACTACGATCACTGGTGACATGCACAGCATCAACATGGCCAACTTTGCCATCCTGCACTGGTTCGGCATGAATCTCGCACCTCGCTTTACCAATTTGCAGGCGCAGTTGAAGCATCTCTACTGCGGCCCAGGCCAGGAAGGGTACGCCGACTTTCCGATCCAGCCCGTGGGTCAAATTGATCGCCACCTGATTGTCTCAGAGAAGGCGAATATGGATCACATTGCCGCCACGCTCGGACTCAAGGAAATGAGCCAAAGCGTGCTGATGCGCAAAATTTGCACTCTGTCCGGGCATCACCGCACCCGCAAGGCCATCTTTGAGTTCGACAAGCTGATCCGCACAATCTATACGCTTCGCTATTTACGCGATCCGCAATTGCAGCGCGATGTCCACCGTTCGGAAAATCGCATCGAGTCCTACCACCAGTTGCGCTCCACCATCGCCCAGGTGAATGGGAAAAAGGAATTGACGGGGCGCACTGACCTCGATGTGGCGGTCAGCAACCATTGCGGCCGCCTGATTGCCAATGTTGTGATTGCCTACAACTCCATGCTGCTCTCTGGTCTGCTGAGTCGGTATCTGGCAACTGGCAATGAAAAGGCGCTGAACTTGCTCCGGCGAATTTCACCGGCTGCATGGCAGCACCTGCATTTCCTTGGGCACTACGCATTCCGCGACAAGCGTCAACCGATTGACTTGGAGGCTATTTTGGCGGGGATTGACTGGGAGTAGTCGCTATTGGACAAATTCCGCCGGTTTGGGCTTAGAACCCC
>VIKE01000034.1 GCA_008080565.1 Rhodocyclaceae bacterium
ATGGGTGTCAAGAAGTAATCGCCCTACTGTTACGCCAGACGCCCCTCTTCGGGGCGGCGTTTTGCTTTTTGGGGCGTGCTCCGGGGATTTCAAATTTGGGCAAAATTTCCGGTTGACCGTGGCAAACCAGATTGCCTGACGTTGATGCGGGAAGCGGCATCCGGCAATTTTCGTCCAGTCGGTGAGGCGTCGCATTGGCGCGGTAAAATCAGTGCCCCGCTTTGCTGTTCCGATGAATGAAACAAGAGAAACCCGCCCGCCCTGCCGAACCCGCCGAAAACCTTTGCTTGAGCAGCGATCAGAAGCGCCTGCGCGGCATGCAGCGGGAATTGCTGCGGTCAACCGGAAATAAACGCGAAAAACTGCAAGCCGATCTGGCCGCACTGCTTGAGCGCTCGCGCGCGGCGGTGGCCGAGCGCCGGGCCCGCCTGCCGAAGCCGGAGTTCCAGAGCGACTTGCCGGTCAATGAGCGGCGGGCCGACATTGCCGAGTTAATTCTGAAGAATCAGGTGGTCATCGTCTGCGGCGAAACCGGCTCGGGCAAGACGACGCAGTTGCCGAAAATCTGCCTTGATCTCGGCATTGGTGCGCGCGGGCTGATCGGCCATACCCAGCCACGCCGACTGGCGGCCCGTTCGGTGGCGACGCGGCTGGCGCAGGAACTGAAGACGCAGGTCGGTGCCGGTGTCGGCGTCAAGATCCGCTTCCAGGATCGGTCGAGTCCGGAGAGCTGGGTCAAGCTCATGACCGACGGCATCCTGCTCGCCGAGTCGCAGTCGGACCCGTATTTGAACGCCTACGAGGCGATCATCATCGATGAGGCGCACGAGCGCAGCCTCAACATCGATTTCCTGCTCGGCTACCTCAAGCAGTTGCTGGCCAAGCGGCCCGATCTCAAGGTCATCATCACCTCGGCGACCATCGATGCCGACCGGTTTTCGACGCATTTCACGGTCAACGGGAAAAAAGCGCCGATTATTGAAGTCTCCGGCCGGCTCTACCCGGTCGAGGTGCGTTACCGACCGGTCGAGGATCTGGAAAAGAAGGACGACGAGCGCGATCTCTACGACGCCATCGTCGATGCCGCCGACGAAGTGGCGCGGCTGGGCAGCGGCGACATCCTCGTCTTCCTGCCCGGCGAACGGGAAATCCGTGAGGCGGCCGAGGCTCTGCGCAAGCACGCGCTGGCCCGGCCGGGGTTGTCGTCGGCCCACGCCCCGGAAATCCTGCCGCTATTTTCCCGCCTGTCGGCTGGCGATCAGGACCGCATCTTCAAGCCCTCGGGCGGCCAGCGGCGCATCGTGCTGGCCACCAACGTGGCCGAAACCTCGCTAACCGTGCCGGGCATCCGCTACGTCATCGATACCGGGCTGGCACGCGTCAAACGCTATTCCTACCGCAACAAGGTCGAGCAGTTGCAGATCGAAAAGGTCTCGCAGGCCGCGGCGCGCCAGCGGGCCGGACGTTGCGGCCGGGTGGCGGCGGGTGTTTGCATCCGCTTGTACGACGAACTCGATTTCAATGCGCGGCCACCCTTCACCGATCCGGAAATCCTCCGTTCCAGCCTGGCCGGCGTCATTCTGCGCATGAAGTCGCTGCGCCTGACCGATGTCGAGAGCTTCCCATTCATCGAGCCGCCGCCGGCTAAAGCCATCGCCGACGGCTACGCGCTGCTGCAGGAACTCGGTGCGCTCGACGACGACAATGTGCTGACACCGATTGGCGCATCGCTGGCCAAGCTGCCGCTCGACCCGCGCATCGGCCGCATGCTGGTTGCCGCGCGCGATCTCGGTTGCCTGAAGGAAGTCATGGTCATCGCCGCCGGCCTGTCGGCGCAGGACCCGCGCGAACGGCCGCAGGACCGCCAGCAGGCCGCCGACGAAAAACACAAGCTGTTCGCCGACGAGAAGTCAGAATTCCTTGGTTGGTGGAAGCTCTGGAACTGGTTCCAGAACGCCGTCGAACACAAGAAATCGAACAAGCAGTTGATCGACAACTGCCACGCCCATTTCCTCTCCTACCTGCGCATGCGCGAGTGGCGCGAGGTGCACGGCCAGTTGCACGCCATGGTGACGGAACTGGGCTGGAAGGAAAGCGAACTGCCCGGCACCTACGACGCCATCCACCAGGCGTTGCTCGCCGGCCTGTTGGGCAACCTCGGCTGCAAGGCCGACGAATCCGGTTTCTACCTCGGTGCCCGTGGCATCCGTTACCTGATCCACCCGTCGTCGCCGCTGCAAAAAAAGGCCGGCAAGTGGATCATGGCCGCCGAGATCACCGAGACAACCCGCCTCTTCGGCCGCTGCGTCGCCCGCATCGAACCGGACTGGCTGGAGAAAGTGGGCGCTCACCTGATCAAGCGCCAGTACTTCGATGCCCACTGGGAAAAGAAGTCGATGCAGGTTTCGGGCTGGGAGCGCACGACGCTCTACGGCGTGGTCATCAACCCGAAACGGCGCATCCATTACGGCCCCATGGCGCCGGCCGAATCGCGTGAAATCTTCATCCGCCAGGGGCTGGTCAGCGAGGAAATCGACGAGGCGTTCGCCAAACGCTGGCCGTTCTTCCAGCACAACCAGAAGCTGATTCGCGAGATCGAGCACCTCGAACACAAGCAGCGCCGGCAGGATGTGCTGGTCGATGACGAACTGATTTTCGCTTTCTACGACTCAATCATCCCCGAGGGCATCCACAACGGCGCGACCTTCGACCACTGGCGCAAGGAAGCCGAGCGCGAGACGCCGAAGCTGCTCTACCTGGCGAAAGACGACCTCATGCGTCATTCGGCGGCCGGCGTGACGACCGAGGCTTTCCCGCATCACCTCAAGGTCGGCGGCGTCGATTACACGCTGAGCTACCACTTTGAACCGGGTTCGCCGCGCGATGGCGTGACGCTGACCCTGCCGCTGGCCCAGCTCAACCAGATTCCCGTGCTGCGCATGGAATGGCTGGTACCCGGGCTGCTCAAGGAAAAGCTCGTCCAGCTCATCAAGACGCTACCGCAGAAGATCCGGGCGAAAGTCGTGCCGGTGCCCGAATTTGTCGAAGAATTCCTGTCGACCGTGGCAGGCAACGAAAAGAAGATGAATCAAGGCCTGATCACGCCGCTCATCGACTACATCCTCGAAGCGCGCGGCCTGAATGCGCGTGGCTGGGCCGTGACGCCCGACTCCTTCCGGCCCGATGCGCTGCCCGCCCACTTCTCGATGAACTACAAGCTCATCGACGAGCACGGCCGCCAGCTCGACATGAACCGCAGCCTGGTCGCCCTGCGCGCCGAATGGGGCAAGCAGGCCAAGGACGAGTTCGCCGAACTGCACGAAACGCCGTCCGAATTCACCAATCTGACCGACTGGACTTTCGGCGAGCTGCCCGAGCTGATGGAAGTCCCCGTCGCCGGCCAGACCGTGCTTGGCTACCCGGGCCTGACCGACGACGGCGAAAGCGTCAGCCTCAAGGTTTTCGACTCCGCCGAGGAAGCCGCCGCCGCCCATCGCGCCGGCCTGCTCCGCCTGTTCATGCTGCAGTTCCGCGATCAGGTGAAGTATTTCGACAAGAACATCCCCGGCCTGAGTCAGATGGCTATGCAGTACATGGCGCTGGGCAGTGCCGACGATCTCAAGAACCAGATTGTCGCCCTGACCTTCGAGCGCGCCTGTCTGACCGAACCGCTGCCGACGACGCCGGATGCCTTCAAGCGCCGTTGCGGCGACAGCAAGGCGCGGCTCGGGCTGATCATGCAGGAGGTCTGCCGGCTGGTCGGCACCGTGCTGAGCGAATGGCAGGCTGTGGTCAAGAAACTGCCGGCCTTCAAGGCGCACGCCGCGGCGGTGGCCGACATCGAGGCGCAACTGAAGCGGCTGATGGGCAAGAATTTCCTGATCGACACGCCCTTCGAGCGCCTGCAGCACTATCCGCGCTATTTCAAGGCCGTCGTTGTTCGCCTCGACAAACTCAAGGCCAACCCGGGGCGCGACGCGCAACTGATGGTCGAATACACGCCGCTATGGACCAACTACGAACGGCGCGCCATCCAGTTGGCCAAGCTCGGTACGCTCGATCCGCAGGTCGAACAGTTCCGCTGGTTGCTCGAAGAGTTGCGCGTCGGCCTCTACGCGCAGGAGTTGCGGACGCCGGTGCCGGTTTCCTCTAAACGCCTGCAGAAACAATGGGAAGGAATCAAGAATGGGTGATGTCATGCTCGCGCTGGCGCGAACCTTCGCCAATCTCAAAAGCGGCAAGGTCTGGCTTTATGTGCTGACCCCGGCGCTGTTCTCGTTGTTGCTGACCATCGCCCTGGCCGTCTGGGGCCTGGGCTGGATGGTGCAGCAGATGATGGACTACCCGCCGATGACCCTGCTCGTCGGCTGGGGGCTGGTCTGGGTGGCCCACCTGCTTGCCTATCTCGGCGGCTGGATGGCGATCTTTGCCGTCGCCTACCTGACGGCCTCGCTGCTGGCGGCCATCGTCATCATGCCGCTGATGCTCAAGCACCTTTCTGAAACCGAATACCGCGATGTGGCGGCGATGGGCAAGGATAGTTTTGTCGCTGCTGCGGTCAACAGCGTTCTGGCCTCGATTTTGTTCATTGCCGCCTGGCTGGTCACCATTCCGCTCTGGCTGATTCCCGGTTTCTCGCTGCTCGTTCCGTTGTTGCTCATGGGCTGGCTGAACCGCCGGACGTTTGCCTACGATGCGCTGTCCATGCACGCCACGGCTGGCGAGTGGCAGGAAGTCAGCAGCGGCCAGAAGACGCCGCTGTTCATGCTCGGCCTGACCATGGCCCTGCTTGCCCACATCCCGTTCGTCGGCCTGCTGGTGCCGGCGCTGGCCGCGCTATCATTCGTTCATTACGGGCTGGAGGCGCTGCGTCGGTCCCGTCACGGCGCCGTCGTGAGCATCGAGGGAGAAAGACTATGAGCCGCACCTTTGGCGCCGTCATCATTGGCGACGAAATCCTGTCGGGAAAACGGCAGGACAAGCATTTCACCAAGATTGCCGAACTGCTCGGCGCCCGTGGCCTGCGCCTGAGCTGGGTCGAATACCTCGGTGACGACCGCGAACGCCTCGCCGCCACCTTCAAGCGCACGATGGCCGCCGGCGATGTGGTGTTTTCCTGCGGCGGCATCGGCAACACGCCGGACGACCACACGCGGCAGGCGGTGGCAGCGGCGCTTGGCGTCGAACTGGCGCTGCACCCGGAAGGTTTCGAGGAACTGAAAATCCGTTTCGCCGGCGAAGAAATCACCGACCAGCGCAAGCAGCTGGTCACCTTCCCGGCCGGCGTGCAGATCATCCCCAACCCGTTCAACCGCATTCCCGGCTTCATGGCCAACGATCACTATTTCGTGCCCGGCTTTCCGCAGATGGCTCACCCGATGATCGAATGGGCACTCGATACGTTTTATCGTGATCAATTCAAGGCCGTCGATGGCATGGTCGAAAAGGCCTTCCTGCTGACCGGCCCGACGGCCTATGAAAGCGCGCTGCTCGACCTCATGGAGCGCATCGTCAAGGATTACCCGACGCTGCGCCTGTTCTCGCTGCCCTCGCTGGTCGGCAAGGAGCGCAAGCATCTGGAGTTGGGCGTCGAAGGTTCGCCGGAACTGGTCGACCAGGCGATGGAAGAGATTCGCGCCGAAGTCGAAAGTCGGGGAATTACGTGGATTTGGCGGCCCTGATCCGTTTTTTTGGACTTCCGCGGTCAACTGGAAAAAACGGCCAAAATTGAAATATTAGAACCGGAAGACGTAAAAAAGCCCGCGAAATTCGCGGGCTTTTTTGTCAGCGCAGGGCGCTGGAATTACTTGGCTGCAGACTTGCGAGCAGCAGCAGTGGCGCTGGTCTTGGCCGGAGCGGCAGCCTTGCCGGCGGCAGCCATGTTGGCTTCGGCGATGTCGGACAGTTGCTTGGCCATACCGGTCATGTTGTCGAAAGCCTTGGTCGAGGCATTCAGCATCGACTGCATGGTGGCGGCGAAAACGTCACCACCGACCGGTGCGGAGGTCTTGGCCTTTTCAACTGCGCTGTTGATGTTCTTGGTGAAGCTGCCGTACTGGGCTTCCATGACCGAAGTCAGTTCCTTCTGCATTTCGGCGACCAGCTCGTAGACGCTGCGCGAGTAATCCATCCACTTGGCGGCGTTCGGCTGGGCCAGTTCGGTGTTCAGCTTGGCAACAGCGTTGGCATCCTTGGCGTTCAGCAGTTGCTGGGTACCAGTGATGGTGTTGTTGAAGAACTCGCGGGAAGCGGCCATGTTCAGGGCGGTCAGTCGCTCGACACCATCAAAGGCGGTGCGCAGCAGGGTCGTCATGACTTCGGCGTTGGCTTTTTGGGCGGCGGTCAGTTGATCGAAATTCGGGTTGCTCATTGTCATCTCCAGTTTGATTGTGTGCTGCGGACGAAACGAAAACCCCCGCCGAAGCGGGGGTAACAGGCAGATTACTTCTTGGCCTTGGAAGAAGCGGCGCCAACAGCCTTGACAGTAGCGTTGGTGGCGGCAGCAACATTGGCTTCGGTGATTTCGGCAACCTGCTTGGCAGCCTTGTTCATGTTGTCGAAAGCGGAGGTGGCGGCAGCGATGGCCGACTTGACGGCAGCAACGGCAACGTCAGAACCGGCCGGGGCCGACTTGGCAGCCTTGTCGAGCAGGCCGGCAACGGTCTTCTGGAAGTCGCCGAACTGGCCTTCGACCATCTTGGAAAGTTCTTCCTGGGTCTGGGCAGAGATTTCATATACGGAGCGCGAGTAGGCAACAGCCTTCTCGACATTCGGCTGGGCCAGCGAAGCCTGGATGGACAGGGCTTCCTGAACGTCCTTGGCACCCATCAGGGCCTTGGCGCCGGAAACGGAATCTTCAACCAGCGAACGGGCGGTGTTCAGGTTCAGGGCAGCGATGCGCTCGGCAGAGGCCAGAGCGGTGTTGGCCAGCGACAGCAGGGAATCAACGGTTGCCTTGTTGGCAGAAGCAAATTGCTCAGGGGTGGTGAAGTTGAAAGAAAGTCATGGGGTATCTCCAGAATTAAAAGGTTATGCAGAACAGTCTTAAACCGTTGCAGCGCGATCCCATGAAGCGATGTTGCACTGCACCATGACCTTTATTATAGGTATGATTGTTGTATTGTCAACATTAATTTTGTGCACCGCACAAAAGCAAATAAGCCCATGAAAATCATGGGCTTGGTTGCTGTCTCCAACTCAGTAAACGCAGGGGTTTACGCTGGTACCTGTCCGCCGATGCACTGCTATTGTGCGTTTTGCGACCCGAGGTTGCCGGCGCCCTTGAGTTCCAGGCTTTCCCCACGGGCCGGCGGTTTGGCGTCGCTGTCCTTGCCCTTCGGCTGGATGACGACGCGAACACGTCCGGGTGGGGCCTTCGGGTCGCGCGTTTCGCCGGCGGTAACCAGATATTTTTCGCTGACCGCGTCGTACCAGATGTAGTCGCCACGTACCTGGTCCTCGCCACTCTTGACCCAGGCGCGGTGGAACAGCTCGACGACTTCGCTGTTGGTGTTGTACTCGATGCGCTCGCCCTCTCCCTCGACGTATTCCTCCTTGCCGTCGCGCTTCTGGCGGAAGCGGGCGAGCCCGTTCTTGCCGCCGAAAGCCGTGCCCTTCTGGAAGCCGTACTGGTCTTCCTTGATCACTACGCGGTCGGCTTTCAGCGTCATCGTGCCCTTGGTGATCAGGACATCACCTTCGAGAATCTGGATCTTTTTCGCATCGTCGATCGAGACGCGGTTGGCCTCAAGCAGCATCGGCTTGTTGCGGTCAGCCCGTTCGGCAAGGGCCGGCAGGCTGAGCAGAAGGCAGAGGGTGAGCGTGGCAAGTCGAATGGTCATGGCGCGGCCCCGGGTCGGATGTATAGCCCGCGAACCTGTGATTGCAGGACGAGGGTTGAGGTGTTGTTGTCAATATGGATGCCGACGCCCTTGACCCAGGATTGCCCCTGGGTTATTTCCACCGGGCTGCCGGTGAAGGCGATGCCGGCGTCGGGCTGGGCAGTCAGGTCGGGCATGCGGGCAACCATTTCCAGGCGGCCCGGCGTCGCGGCACGGGTGACGCTGACATTGTTCCAGAGAAAGATGGTTTCGCCCTTGGCGGTGACTTTGGCGTGATCGCCGGTGACCGTGACAGCTGCGCCTTCCGGACGATAGCTGATCAGCGTCGGCGACTTCAGTTCGGAGGTGTCGTCGTCCGGGTAATGCACGAGATATGGCGCCGTGAGACGGTATTTTATCTGGCCGCTCTGGTCGAAACGACGGACGGTGAAGTTCTCGGCCATGGCGTCCGGATCATGGCGGAATTTGCCGTCATTGTTCGTTTCGCCACGGTCAACCGTACTTTGCAGCCAAAAACTGAGCCCGGCCAGAATGAGCAGAACGATGACCGGAAAGAGTTGGCTGGGCCAGTGCTTCATTATGCGTTGAGGTAGGGGGCGAAGGCCGCGTCGAGCTTGCCCTGGGCGGCGAGAAGGAATTCGATGGCTTCGCGGACGGCACCTTTGCCGCCGCTCGCTTCGGTCACCAGGTGGGCACGCTCCTTGACGACGGGGCGGGCATTGGCCGGGGCGATGGCCAGGCCGCAGCGGGTCATCGCCGGCAGGTCGATCAGGTCATCGCCCATGAAGGCGAGCTCCGACCATTGCAGCCCCAGTTGTTCGAGCAGTTGGCCGGAAACGGCACCCTTGTCGCCGACGCCATGGAAGACATGCTCGACGCCGAGGTCCTTGGCGCGGCAGTTGACGACGTTCGATGTCCGCCCGGTGATGATCGCCACCTTGATGCCGGCGCGGCGCAGCAGCACGACGCCAAGGCCATCCTGGACGTTGAAGGTCTTCAGTTCATGGCCGTCATCGGTGTAATGCAGGCCGCCGTCCGTCATCACGCCGTCGATGTCGAAGGCGACGAGCTTGATGTTGGCGGCGCGGGTGTTGATGTCCATCAGATGACCTTGGCGGTGAAGAGATCGTGCATGTTCAGTGCACCGATCAGGTGATTGTCGGCATCGACGACGAGCAGGGCATTGATGCGCAGGCGCTCCATCATTTCGACGGCCTCGACGGCAAGGCGGTCAGGACCGATGGTGCGCGGTGCCGCGTACATGACCGAGGCGATGTCGCCTTGCTGCAGGTCGACGCGTTTTTCAAAAGAACGACGCAGGTCGCCGTCGGTGAAGATGCCGAGCACGACGTTGGCGGGATCGATGATTGCCACCAGCCCCAAGCCGCCCCGCGACATGGCGATGATGGCATCGGTGATCGGTGTGTTGGGCGCGACAGCCGGTACCCGGTCATCGGCGCGCATGACGTCGCGGACGTGGGTGAGCAGGCGACGACCGAGCGAGCCGCCGGGGTGCGAGCGGGCGAAATCGTCCGGCCCGAAGCCGCGGGCGTCGAGCAAGGCAACAGCCAGCGCATCGCCCAGCGCCAGGGCTGCCGTCGTGCTGGCCGTCGGGGCGAGGTTGTGCGGGCAGGCTTCCTGGGCAACGCCGGCGTCGAGGTGAATGTCTGCTTCGCGGGCCAGGGTTGAAGTCGGGGCGCCGGTCATCGAGATGATCTTGGCGCCCTGGCGTTTGAGCGCCGGCAGGATGCTCAGCAGTTCACCGGACTCGCCGGAATTGGACAGGGCGAGCAGGACGTCGTCGCGGGTGATCATGCCGAGATCGCCGTGGCTGGCTTCGGCCGGATGAACGAAATAAGCGGGGGTGCCGGTGCTGGCCATGGTGGCGGCGATCTTGCGGGCGATGTGGCCTGATTTGCCCATGCCGCTGACGATCAGGCGGCCATGGCTGTTCAGGATCAGCTCGACGGCTCGGGCAAAGTCGCCGTTTATTCGGCTTTTCAGAGCGTCGACCGCAGCAGCCTCGATGCTCAGGGTCTGACGACCCAGTTCCAGAGCGCGTTCCGGGGAGAAGCGGGCGGTAGATTGGCTTGGGTTCATGGGCTTGCTGAGGTTATGATGGCCGAAGTATACCCGACTTCACGCAACGACCTTGAGCGCACTCTCCCTCGTCCTCCTCCTGCTCGGTGCCTCGGTTCTGGCCGTGGTCATCTTCCGTCGTTTCAATTTGCCGCCGGTGCTCGGCTACCTGTTCGTCGGCAGCGTCATCGGCCCGCATGCGCTGAACCTGATGAACGACGTCTATCGGGCCGAGCATCTCGCCGAATTTGGCGTCGTTTTTCTGATGTTCTCCATCGGTCTCGAATTCTCGCTGCCCAAGCTGTATGCGATGAAGCGCATCGTTTTCGGCCTGGGCATGCTGCAGGTGATTCTGAGCATGACCCTGATTGCCGGGCTGATCATGCTTTTCGGCGTCAGCTGGCAACTGGGCATCGCCCTCGGCGGCGTATTCGCCATGTCTTCGACAGCCGTTCTGACCAAGCTGCTGGTCGAACGCCAGCAGCTGGATTCGGCACACGGGCGGGAGATCATGGGCGTCCTGCTCTTCCAGGACCTCGCCGTGGTCCCCCTGCTGGTCATCATTCCCTCGCTGACCCAGCCGCCGGAAAAACTGGCCATGCTGTTGGCGGTGGCATTGTTCAAGGCTGTCGTGGTGCTGGCCGTCATTCTTGTCTTCGGCCAGAAACTGATGCGCAAATGGTTCCATTTTGTCGCACGGGCCAAGTCTTCCGAAGTGTTCGTTCTCAACGTGCTGCTGATTACGCTGAGTCTCGCCACCATCACCGAACTGGCGGGGCTGTCGCTGGCGCTTGGCGCTTTCGTCGCCGGCATGCTGATTTCGGAAACCGAATACAAAATGCAGGTGGAAGAAGACATCAAACCCTTCCGCGATGTGCTGATGGGACTCTTCTTCGTCACCATCGGCGTTAAACTCGATCTGCATATCCTGGTCGGGCTGTGGTGGCAGGTCTTGCTGGCGCTGCTTGCCTTGTTGCTGATCAAGTCGCTGGTTGTCGGCCTGCTCTCATGGCGACTGGGCTCTTCGCCGGGCAATGCGATCCGCTCCGGCTTGTGGCTGTGCGCGGGTGGTGAATTCGGCTTCGTGCTGCTTGGCGAAATCATCAACATGCCCCGGGAAATCCAGCAGGTCGCGTTGACCGTGCTCGTCCTCTCCATGCTGATCGCGCCGTTCATCGTCCAGTACAGCGAGCGGATCGTCGTGCGCTTCGTCGCCAGCGAATGGATGATGCGCTCGATGCAATTGACCAGGATCGCCGCTCAGTCCATGGGTGCCGAAAAACACGTGATCCTCTGCGGTTTCGGCCGGAGCGGGCAGTACCTTGCCCGTTTTTTGAATCAGGAAAGCATCGCCTATGTCGCCCTCGACCTCGATCCGGACCGTGTCCGGGAGGCAGCGGCTGGCGGGGAAAACGTCGTTTATGGCGACGTCGGCAGGAAAGAAGCCTTGATGGCTGCCGGCCTGATGCGGGCCAGCGTGGTGATCGTCACCGTCAGCGACACCCAGTTGGCCGAGAAGGTCCTGCATCACGTTCAGGAATCACGTCCTGACCTGCCGGTGGTTGTTCGCACTTTTGATGAGCGCGATATGGACCGTCTGACCCGGGCGGGGGCTGCGGAAGTTGTCCCGGAAGTGCTGGAAGCCAGTCTGATGCTTGCTTCTCATGCCTTGGTGCTGGTTGGTGTTCCGGTCAACCGGGTGCTCAAGCGTATTCGTCAGACACGCTCCCAGCGTTATAGCCTGTTGCGCGGTTTTTATCGCGGCATATCGGACCGCGATCACGACGACGATGATGAGCATCACCCGCGTCTTCACTCCGTTCTGCTGGCTTCCGGCGCGGCCGGTATTGGGCAGACGCTGGATCGCCTGAACCTGGACGCGTTCGGGTGCGAAGTCAGTGCCATTCGCCGGCGCGGTATTCGCGCCCTGGAGCCGGCGCCGGAAACGCGTTTGGAGGAAGGCGATGTCGTCGTCGTCCTTGGCCTGCCAGAGGCCGTTACAGCAGCAGAGGAGCGCTTGCTGCAAGGCTGGTAAGGGCGCCTCCCCGCCATTTCAGTTTTGGCCGATTTTTCCGGTTCACCGTGGGATTCACCCGGGAAAAGAAAAAGCCCGCCGAAGCGGGCTTGAGCTCCGATTGACCGTCCCTTACAGGCTGGCGCAGACCGTATATTGCTGGCCATCGACAACGGCGGCGGTGGCAGTGGCTGCTGCGCCGCGAGCTGAACCCATCGGGACGGCCTGTACCGACCCGCCTGCCGTGTTGCCGTCATCCATCGTCGTGTCGATTTGCCGAACGTAACGACCCAGGATGCCATCGGAACAGACGAAAACGGCGCCGCGCATGCCTGCGATGTAAGGTGCGGCCACGCCAGCGCCATTGATGCCACTTTCGATGCCGATGAACCCGCCATCAGCGTTGCGCGGACGGTAATTCTGGTCGCCGGTATTGGTTGCGCCGGTGGCCAGGTTGGCCAGGCGGACATGCTGCCAGAAGACGAACGTTTCATCAGTGACAGCGGCGGCATTCCAGTTGCCGTCGATACGACCGTTGTTGCTGACGCACTGGCCGGCGGCAGCAGCAGGAGCACAAGCCGTCGCGCCAGCTGCGGCGCCGAACGCATCAGTCAGCTGTGCCTGGGTCTGGTCTCCGGGGAAGCTCTTGAAGCGATCCTGATAGCCATAAACTAGGGCTGAAGTCGTCCTGAAATCATTCACCATGTTTTTGACTTTTGCGCTGTTGATCAGCTCCTGCCCCTTGAGCACACCGCCCAGCAGTAGCCCGATAATGACAAGAACAATGGCAATTTCGACGAGGGTAAAGCCTTTTTGTTGGTATTTCATGGCATTCTCCAATTGAATTCTGGTTAATCATCCGCAAATTTCGTGCCTATGCGTTTTGGCGTATATTTGGCAACTCTTTACAATTGGCTGGGCAATAAGTGTCGAGATATGGACAGGTTGTCTGAAATATGAACACCGGGATCGTTGGCCAAATTGCCAGCCGCCTGGCTGCCTGGCCGCATTTTCTGCTAGCAACCCATTTGTTGATGCTTCACGCACTGGCGTTTGGCGGGTGGAAGATTCCTGCTGTTCGTTTGCTATGGGTGGTTGCTCTCGGCCTTTTCCTGATTTGGCAGCCCTTTGTCGCCGGCGAGCGCCGGATCGAATTGCGGCAAGGGATCGTGTTGCTCGGCGTGGTTCTGGGATCTACGCTCTTGCTCGGTCCGTGGCTGTTATTGATCTGGTGCGGAGCGCTCGCGGCAGCCATTGGTGGGCGAGTGCTGGGGACCGAAAGATCTGGCGAGCGCTCAGGCTATCTTCTGGCTTTCGGATATCTGGTCGGTATCACTGTCCTGGGTGCGATACCGGAAATTTCGCCGGCGGTAGCCATCGATCCGGTTTTGCGCGGATCACTTGCCCGTTTCATGCCGATATTTCTCCCCTTTCTGCTTGTTTTTCCGGCTCGGGCGCCGCAGCGTAAATCTGGCGAAGCCTTTGATCTGTTCTATGGGGTCATGGTTTTTCTTGTCCTCGCCGTTTTTGTGCTGGGGGCACTGGCTTACATGCTGGTTGGCGGGGCTGGCTATGTCGAAGCCTTGTTCAAGACTTCGCTGGCTGTTGCCGGGGCGTTGCTGGTCGTGGCTTGGGCATGGAACCCGCGTGGCGGTTTTTCCGGCATCGGTTCGGCGATTTCACGTTATATGTTGTCGCTTGGTATGCCGCTTGAGCAGTGGCTCGTTCAACTTTCGGAGGAGAGTGAGCGATATACCGATCCGGCGCTGTTTCTCGATGCGGTGATGCTGCGTTTGCAAGGTATTCCGTGGATTGTCGGTGTTTCCTGGCGGGCCGGAGAGCGGGCCGGACAGTCCGGCGAGCAGAGCCCATATGCCCACACTAGCCAAGCGAACGAACTGACGCTGTCGGTCCATTTTCATCACTCGCCTTCACCAGCCATGCGTTGGCATGTCGAGTGGCTGCTCCGCCTTGCTGTCGAGTTTTACCTGGTCAAGTTGCAGACGCACCGGTTGCAGCGCATGGGTTATGTTCAGGCCATTTATGAAACCGGCGCGCGGGTGACGCATGACGTGAAGAATCTGCTCCAGTCTCTGCAAGTGCTTTGCTATGCGGCGAATCAGCCAGGTGATCCGGCCGAGGTGGCGGCTTTGCTCGGCCGACAGCTACCGCAAATTGCAGACCGCTTGAAAGCGACGCTGGATAAACTGCAGTCACCGCAAATCGAGCGTCTGGAGATGGTTGGCGCCAACGAATGGTGGCGCCAGTTTAAGGAGCGCAACGGACATTTGGAGGTCGATTGGCAGGGCGAAGCCACTGCCGGTCAGTTCTTGCCCGGCCCGCTGTTCGACAGCGTGGCAGAAAACCTGTTGCAGAACGCGTTGGCCAAACGTTTACGCCAACCGGGTCTGAGGATCAGCGTACTTTTTGCTGATGGCAGCCTGACAGTCTCGGATGATGGTCAGCCTATTGACCCCACTGTGGCCGGCGCCTTGTTAAAAGAGCCGGTTAAATCCGAAGACGGCCTGGGAATCGGTTTGTATCATGCAGCCCGGCAGGCTGACGGGGTGGGTTATTCACTGGTCCTGGCTGAAAATCGACCGGGGTGCGTGGCATTCACCCTGTCGATCCGCCGATAGGTTGTTGCGCCCGTAAGCCGTTCAGGCGATAAACGACGGTATTGCCTTTGCCCTTGAGATAGAGCGTCTGTGGGTCATCGAAAGAAAAATGCTGGGCCAGGCGCAGGTGGGTAGTTGCATCAACATGGATCATCCCCGGGGTGCCTTCGCTGGTGATCCGACTGGCCAGATTGACGGTGTCGCCCCACAGGTCGTAGATGAACTTCTTCTTGCCGACGACACCGGCAACGACCGGCCCGGTGCCGATGCCGATACGAACGTCAAGATGCATGTCGTTGACCGTGAAGTCCCGATGCAGCAGGTCGCGCATGGCGACTGCCAGTTCAGCGATGGATCGGGTGTAGTTGGTCTGCTCGTTGTTGAGGCCGCCGGCAACCATGTAAGCATCGCCAATGGTCTTGATTTTCTCCATGCCATATTGCTCGGCCAATTCGTCGAAAGACGAGAAAATCCGGTTGAGCATGGCAAAAACCTGCTGTGGCGTCAGCCCTTCGGCGATCCGAGTGAAATTGACGATATCGACGAACATGATCGTGACGTCGGCAAAGCCGTCGGCGATGGCCTGGCTGTCGCGTTTCAGCCGTTCGGCGATTGGGCCGGGCAGGATGTTGAGTAGCAGTCGCTCGGAACGCTCCTGCTCGTCCTGCAGCAGTCGATGCGTTTCTTCAAGGCTGGCTTGCGTCTTGGCTTTTTCCTGAACTGCGTAGCGCAACAGCAGGTAGACGATGCTGGAGATGGCGGCAAAATTCAGCGCGAAGAAAAAGACGCTGGTTCGTATCGATATCCTGGGGGCATTGCTGGCCAGGCTATCTGCCAGAAAATAGTCAAAAAAGCCGGATAGTGCCGTCAGGAAAATGTAGGCGATGAACCAAGCGAGCGATTCGCGAACGCCGAAAAACAGGACGGCCCCGATCGGGGCGAGCAACCCCCACAGGCTGGTGCCGCTGGCCGTGATGAAGTTGCCGATACTCCATTGCACGGCAAACGGTGCGAATAGGAAGAGGGCCAGTTGCGAATAGCGAAATAGATCGAAATTGCCGCTGCGAAAGTAGTAAAGCAGGTTACCGACCAGCAGCAATTGGAAAACGAAGGGCGCATTCGCTGAAAACTGCGGCCCCATCTGACCATACAGGAACAGCCAGAGCATCGAGCCGGTGCACACCAGGCCGGTGGCAAAAACCAGCAACGACTTTTTCAGGCGCGTCTCGGCGTCGTCTTCGGGGCGAACGCCGCCGGTGCGCAGGGCAACAAGAAATGGTTGGCGATTCACGGAGGCGCTTTGATGGAGACAGGAATGTCCGAGAGGTTCAGTTTGGCAGTCGGCCTGCCCCCGGTCAATATGCTGAACGGCTTGCTTGAGTGAGACCTACGGGAGTTTTCCGACGGCAACCATGCGCGACTTGAGCACGGTGGGGATGATCCAGGTGACGAGATCGTCGAAACTGTCGGTGGGGGTGTGGGCGATGAAGGTCAGATCGGCGTCGGCATTTTCTGCTTCGTCGCCAGCGGCTCCGGGAATCTGGAGACCGGAGCTTTGATAGCCGCCAACCCCTCGGCTACCGTGGCTAACGACGACTGCTGGCAGGGCTGAGGCGATGTCGTAGCCTGATGCAACGGCATCCTTGATGTTGGCGTTGCCGACTGTGTCGAGTGTGAAGCTGGCAAGCGCGCCGGCGGGGAGCGCTGCTGAAAACTGGTTTTGCGCATAGTAGGTCAGGCGCTGGCCCCATGGGTCGGTTTCCGGCAAGCCAAGCGTTGTCCACGGCAGTACGCCATGTTCGGCCGTACAGTTTTCCTTGCCGGCGTTGGCATCCGTGTTGGCCAGCGTCGCGGAGGCCGGGCAGGGGAGTCGCCCGTTGCTGATGGCGAATCCGAGCAGAGCTTCCTTGGCACTGTCGAGCTGGCGTTGTGCTTCCTGATAGTTGTTTGCGTCGCGCTGGGCAGAGAGACCAAGCATCAATCCGCCGGAAAGAAGGGCGATGATAACCAGCACAACGGTCAGTTCGACCAGTGAGAAACCTTGTTGGACATAGTGGTGCTTGGGCGTCATCGGTTCTTCAGTAAGCCAGTCGATCATTGAAGGTAGCCGATGGCGGCGCCGAGGTAAAGGCGGTGGTGGGGGTGCTTGCATCACCGTTTCGTGAGGAGTCCGCATTGATGCCTTCGAGGAACACCGAAACATTCAGAGGGCCACGTGTTTGTCCGGCCAGGGCGCGGCCGGCCACCAGCGTCACGACTCGGTAGCTTCCCGTACCGTTGACGGTCAGCTTGCCGGGCTGAGTCATGGTGGCATTGCTGATCTGGTAAAAAACGGAATTGGCCCACTGGTTGCTACTCCACCAGGTAGCCGTTGGCAGCATGAAGTCGCAGCGGCTGGACTGCCAGACGATGGGGAAGGCGCTGGCGGTCGTGCCCGAAAGTGGGGTATCCAGGGCATTGGCGGCAGCCAGCAGCGAGTTAACCAAGGCGGCTGTTTCCGCCAGCGCGGCGATGGCTTTGGCCTGATTGGTGGTGCTCGGGTTGTCGATGTAGGCCTGCAAAAGCGAGGCTGATTCGTTCTTGCCGGTAATGCTGGCCAAGGCATCGCTGGCCAGCTTGAAGGCGGAATTATCGAGAACAGCGGCCTCGCTCGGATCTGTGTTGGCGGAGGCAGGATTGGCTTTGGCCAGAGGCGCGACAAGGGCGGCGTTGGCGGAAATGATTTTTGCCCAAATATCGATGTCGACCGCAGCATTGCCCAATAGGTTGGCGTAAGGCGTTATGGTCTTCTGCACGGGGCGCGGACTGGCGGTATCGACTTGAGTAAATTCCGTCCGCTTGGTTTTGAAAGTATTGATGGCGGCAATCAGGCTGGTATGCGTGACATTGTTGTCGATCAACTGGTTATTGCTGATGCTGGTGAGGAGTGCATTCAGGTTCGCAATGACTGCTGTCGCGCCAGCGTCGACCAGTGCATAGTTTGCTATCGGTGCTGTGGCGGCACTTTCGGCCGTCTCCAGAGACGAAAGAGCATTGCTTTGCGCGGTACTTACATCGGGGACGCCGGTAACAATCCCGTTGACTGCCGCCTTGGTTGCAGCCAGCGCGGCTTGCAATGCCTTGAGGTTGTCTGTGCTCGGAGCATTGAGTAATGCAGCGTTGGCGCTTTCGATTGAGGTTTTGTAGACGCTGGCTTCGCTGGCGAGAACGTTGACTCGGCTGGCTTCGATTTTGCCTCCCAAATTGATTATTTCACTCGAAAGTGCGTTAGCTGCTGCCTTGGCTACGTTCAGCAGCGTTAGGTCGGAGGGCGAACTGGCTGAGGCAAGTGCCGCCTGATAGGCTCCGGGCGCCGTGGATTGCGCACTAGCCAGGGCGGTTGATGCCAAGGGGTGTGCGGCTGTTGTCGCATTCAACAGAGAAAGCGTGGCCTGTGTGCTGTTGAGCAGCGCGGTGCTGGTGTTGGATGCGCCAAGCGCATTGGCCAGTTGAGTCAGTTGCCATGGCATGACGTCAATGCCAAGTTGGGCGGTCTGGTCGCGCAGGCTCTCCAGCGTTGAGTCCGTGGTAGTGGTGAGCGTCCGGATCGTGCGTCCTTCGGTGACGCTGATGCGCCCATTGGCCACGGCCAAATCGACTGCGCTATCAATGCCGAGCAGCAGATTGTCAGCATCATCGGCGACCTGTTTCAGCTTGTTGGCGGCTGAAAATATGGCATCGAACAGGTTGCGGGCTTGAGTAATCGTTTCCCCAAGAGCATTTAGCGCAAGCAATTGCTGACTGGCATCGGCGGTATTTCCCAGCTGATTCGCCGTCAAGGTCAGTTTGGCGATGGTGGATTTCAAAGCGGCTTCGGGGCCGCTGCCGGGTTGGGTGGTCGGTACTCGCCCGAAAAAACTGTTTTCCTTGCCCTGGAATCCACTGGCCGAAAGCGGAGCCGGCCAAGGGTAACGGTGGTCAGTATTGGCCGAGGAGGCCGCATGCTGGTTGAGGCAGCTGTTAACCTCGTTGGCGACGCGCTTTTCGACGGCGGCCATCAGTTCCTGGCGGGTGATGACCAGAACAATGTCGTTGAAGTTGTCGCTCCTCGGGCCGGCGACGTACTTGTGGTCGTTGCCGTTGCCGTTTTCTCCGTCCAGATAATCGGCAGGGTTATTCGATGGGCGGGTCTGGCTGCCCAGTGGCGCGCGGGGCGCGATGATCAGGGCGGCGATGTCGCTACTGCCATCGACTTCAAGCACCATCGCTGTGTCACTGTTGATCGGGTGGGCGCTGTCGTCATCCTTTAACGCAGGAGATAGGACATACCACAGGCGCGTACCTGCATCGTCGGTTAATTCGGGGAGGTCGAGGGTGACCCACGGTAGCCAGCCGACGTAGCTGGGGCATTGGGTCATGGCAAACATGTCTGCCTTGCCGTCGCCTGGAATGTTGTTCAACCCTTGGCTGTTGGTGACCAAGTCTGGGCAGGGCAGGCTGCCCGGGCGGTTGTCATCGGTGACGGCGCGGGCAAGCAACGCCTCCTTGGCGCGAACGAGTACGGCAGCAATTTTTGCCTCCTGGCCCGTCTTGTTGAACTGGCTGTTGGCGCTTCGATAGAAAGCATAGCCACCCGCCATGGCGACGAGAATCAGGAGCATCCAGAGTGCAACGCCCCTCTGTGCGGAGGGTGGGGCGTGGTGTTTCATTTGCTGCGGTTGCCGCGTTTTATGTCGATGCGGCCGCTGCCGATCACGCTTTCGCGCTCGCCGGTTGCCGGGTTGAAGGTGTCGCCAACCGGCACGCGCGGGGGCGGGGTGGTGCCTTCCCAGTCGGCTTCGCCGTTGATCCAGCGGGTGCGCCGGCCATTGCTGCTGCGGACCTCGCCGTTGATGGTCTGGCTGGCTTCAGTGTCGCCGGCATTGGGCTGGAAGCCGGGGTTGTGCTGGCGCTGCGCGTCGAGTCTGGCCCGTTGTTGTGGGTCAAGGAAGAGGCGGCCGAGCGGCGCTTCTTCGGCAAAGCCGGGTATGGTGGCCTGGGCCAAAATGAGAAGGAGGATCAGGCGGGCCTGACTCATTTTTTTCCACTCGCCGGGCGAGCGGTCAGCCACTGCATGTCGCATTCGGCGCTGAGCTGGGCCATGACTTCTCGGCCATTTGCCTGGCTGGGCAGCGGTACCAGCTTGCAGCTGCGGACGATGACCAGCGCTCTGGCATTTTTCTCGACGCGGGCCAGGAAATTCAGCAGGTCTTCTTCGTGCAGGAGGCGGAGTTTCAAGAGCAGGGGACTGCTGAACCAGGTGTAGGTGGCGTCCTCGCCCTTGTCGAGGCTGGTCTGGGCGCCGAATTCGTAGCTCATGCCCGGGATGCGTAGCTCGCGCTGTGTTTCGCGGAGCATTTCCATCCAGTCGAGCCGTTTTTCATCGCCGGTGATGCCGGAGTTCTGCAGTTGCTGCAGGAGTTGGGTTCGCTCCCTGATTTCCTGCTCTTCGGTGCGGACCTGGCGCAGGCGTTGCTCGATCTGATTCTTGGCGGCGGTGGCGACACTGCGCTCTTGCTCGGCCTTGCCGGCGTCGAGCTGGCTGCCCCAGACGAGCAGGCCGGCGACGAGGAACATGGCGAGCGCAGCAAGCAACGGCAGCCAGAGTTTCGGGAGATCGCGGCCGGTCAGTTTCATGGCGCGACTTTCCGGACGATTTCGACGGCAAATTGCCGGGGCTGGGCTTCTTCGTCCAACCCGTCGCCGCCGCGCAGGGCGCGTCCCGATTCAATGTCGAAGGGCCGCTGCTGCACGTTGACGGTATTGGCGGGATCGGCGCGTAGCGCGTCGACAAATTGATCGAAGACGGCCAGGGTTTGCCGGGTCGTCGCCCGTTCAAGGTGGATGGAGCCCCGGACGGTGGTGATCTCCGGCTCGTTAACCTGGTTTGCCACGGTCAACCGGAAATTTTGGCCATTTTTCCAGTCGATGCCTTCAAGCGTGATGGCCGGCATGCGATCAAGAACCCGGCTCACCATGTGGTAGCTTGCGGCCGGCAGGCGCTGCTGGCGGACCAGATCGCCATAGCGGTTGGTCAGTCGGCGTAGTGTCTCGTGGTCGACATCCAGTTGCGGGAAGGTGGCCGAAATTTCCTGATAGCGCCGGTTGAGATCGGTTTCGTTGGCGATCAGCGCGCTGGCTTCTGCGCGCAGGTTGCTGGCCTCGTAGGTTTCCTTGGCGGCAAAAAGGACGCCGCCGAGCAAGGCGACCAGGCCGGCAGCGATCAGGCCATGGCGAATTTGCGCCAGACGGAAATGGTGGCGATGCGCCTCACCGGCAAATTGCTGGGCGGGCGGGGCCGTCGCCAGCAGATGGAGGAAAAGCTGGTCGCTGCGATTGTCGGCGGGCAGCGTGCGCAGTTTGAGCTTGCCGGCGGCGACATGGCTGTCGATCAATCTGAAACTCAGCGGGCTTTGTTCCGGGCAGGCCTTTTCGATGGCCGGGATAGTCGCCGGGTGGGCGACGATGAATGCCGGCAGGCTCTCGTCGCGGCCGATCAGGCGCTGGCCGATCAGGTACTGATGCAGCTTGCCCGATTCGGCCGCCAGGGCACTGGCGATGCCGGCAATGCTGCTGTCGGTGAGCGGGGCCATGCGCGAAAAATGGGCATGGCCATCGACCAGATAGGTTTCACGGATCGAGTGATCCTGCACGGTGAGCAGCAGGCAGCGGCCGCTTTCCTGCCCCAGCTTCTTGAGAAGCTGGCCGCCCAGTTGGGCCACCGTGTAAATGCCGGCCAAGGGCACCTCGGCGTCGCTGATCCGGCGCAACCAAGGCTCGAAATGGGCCGGATTGGTGAGGGCCGAAAGGAGCAGTTTTTCGTTCTTGCGCTGGCTTTTCTCGTAGCCCAGCGAAATGGCTGCGGCGAGCGGCGTGCCGAGAAAATGCTGGCCGATCTTGCGGGTGATCAGTGTTTGCCGGTCACCGCCCTGCAGGAACGGGATGGTTTCCAGGGCGTGGCCTTCCTCCGCGACATTGGCCAGAAGCGAGAACTGGCTGCTGCTGTGTTCCTGGAGGTATTCGGCAAATTGACGCAGGCCGTCCTCGTCGCTGTCGAACACCCCCTCGGCGCGCAGGCTGCCCTGCTGCCAGGCGTGGGCCGACAGGCGATGGGTGTTGAGATAGAGGAGGCGGCAGCTCACGTTTTTATCTTGCTGATGACATCGTAAATGGGGCCGATGACCGACAGCATAATCCAGCCGAGCAGGGCGCCCATGAAAAGCGTCAGCATCGGCTCGATCAGCGCCTGCGCCTTGCCGACCGATTCCTTGACGTCGCGGTTGTAAAAGTAGCTGACGTTGAGTAGCGCCTTGTCCAGTCCGCCGGTGCTTTCGCCGATGCGCAGCATGCGCACGACGAGCGGCGGAAACATGCCGACATCGCGGAAGGCGCTGGCCACGTTCTGGCCTTCGCGGATCGATTGCTCGACGCGCTCGAGCGCCTTGCGCACGACATGGTTGCCGACCACAGCCTGGGTGGTTCGGATCGACTCAAGTACCGGAATGCCGGAGGCGTAGAGCATGGCAAAGGTATTGGCGAAACGGGAGAGGATGATCTTTTTCAGGATCGGACCGATGACCGGCAGGCTCAGCTTGATCCCATCCAGGCGGACGCGCGCCAGCGGGTTGCTGCGCAGCACGGCCTGCAAGGCAATGACGGCAATGACCGGCAGCGCCAGGAAAATGTACCAGTAGCCGACCAGCAGGTCGGAGATGAAAAACAGCAGTTTGGTGTGCGGCGGCAGCACCTGGCCCATGTTCTTCACAAACAGCTTGAGCTGCGGGACCATGTAGATCATCAGGAAGAAGGTGGCGGAGAGCACGATGGTCGCCACGAAGGCCGGGTACATCAGCAGCTTTTTCGTATGCGAGGCCAGCTCGTCTTCCCATTTCAGCGATTCGGCCAGGCTGGCCAGCACGTCGGGCAGCTGGCCGCTGGCCTCGCCGGCGCGGATCAGGTTGCACAACACCTGGCTGAAGATTTCCGGATGGGCGTTCATGGCCTGCGACAAGGTCTGGCCGCCTTCGATGCTTTCGATCAGCCCGGCCATCACTTCGCGGAAGCGGGGGTGGTCTACCGAGTCGCGCAGATCGGTCAGCCCTTCGAGGATGGGGACACCGGCCCGGGTCAGGTGTTCGAGGTGGAAGCAGAAATTGATCAGCTCCGGCCGCGGTACGCGCTGCCCGCCGAACAGGGCGCGATGCTTGATTGGCGAGCCGGTGATCAGGTCGAGATTCATGCGCTTGAGGCGCATTTCGAGGTCGACCAGATTGATCGCATCGAGTCGTCCGTAGGTCATCCGACCTTCGACACTGACGGCCTTGTAGTCAAACAGCACGGCTACATCCGATCAGTCAGGTCGACAACGCGGGCCAGTTCCTCAAGCGAGGTCGTGCCGTTCAGGACGCGCTGCATGCCGTCGTCGGCCAGCGTGGTGAAGCCTTGCAGCAGCGCCCGCGAGCGGATCTCGTGGGTGGTCGCGCGGCGGGCGATCAGTTCGTCGATGCCGGCGTCGATGCGCAGCAGCTCCATGATCGCGATGCGGCCGCGGTAACCTTGGAAATCGCACAATTCGCAACCGGTGGCGCGGAACAGCACCGGCCGGGGGCCTTCGCCAAGGCTGCCAAGCAGGCGGATCTCATGCGGTTCGGCGTGATACGGTGATTTGCAGTGATCACACAGGCGGCGAATCAGGCGCTGGGCGATGATGCCGATGATGTTGCCGGCCATCACGTCGGGCAGTACGCCGATGTCGAGCAGACGTGGCACGGCGCCGATGGCCGAATTGGTATGCAGGGTGGTGTACACCTGATGACCGGTCATGGCGGCGCGGAAGGCCATTTCGGCCGTCTCGGCATCGCGTACCTCGCCGACCAGGATGACGTCGGGGTCCTGGCGCATCATCGAACGGATGCCGTTGGCGAAATCGAGCTTGGCGGTTTCCGAGACCGAGGTCTGGCGGACCATCGCCATCGGGTATTCGACCGGGTCTTCGAGGGTCATGATGTGAATGCCCTCGGAGTTGATATGGTTGAGCACCGAGTAGAGCGTCGTCGTCTTGCCGCTGCCGGTCGGGCCGGTAACGAGGATGATGCCTTCGGGTCGTGAAATCATCAGCTTGAGCTGGTGCAGATGTTCCTCGGCCAGGCCTAGCCCTTCCAGCGGGACGATGCCTTTTTGCCGGTCGAGAATGCGCAGGACGATGTTTTCACCGTGGATGGTTGGCTGGCTGGCGACGCGAAAATCGATGGGCCGGCCGGAAACGGTGAGGCTGATCCGGCCATCCTGCGGCGCCCGCATTTCGGCAATGTTCATGCCGGACAGCACCTTGATGCGCACCGTCATCGCCGGCCAGTAGGACTTATGCAGGGCGCGAATCTGGCGCAGCATGCCGTCGATCCGATAGCGGATACGCAGGAAATTGGCTTCGGGTTCGAAGTGGATGTCCGAGGCCTCGCGCTTGACCGCGTCGGTCAGGATCGAGTCGATCAGGCGAACGACCGGCTGGCTGTACTCGTCGTCGGTGGTGGACAGGCTCTGCCAGTCGATTTCGCCGGTTTCGATCTCGTGCAGGATGCCGTCAATCGACAGTTCATGGCCGTAATACTGGTCGATGGCGTGGTCGATTTCCGATTCGCCGCCGAGCAGTGTTTCAATTTCGGTGCCTTCTTCCAGTTGACCGCGGACACGGTCGAGACCAACGATGTCGTTGATGTCCGAAATGGCCAGCGTCAGGCGGCGGTTCGGGATGTCGTAGTCGAGCGGCAGCAGGTGGTGGCGTTTGGCCAGTTCGCGCGGTACCAGCTTGAGCGCCTGCGGGTCGACGACAGCGTGCGAAAGGTCGATGCTCTGTTTGCCGAGGTTTTCGGACAGCGCCTGGCGCAGCGTGGCTTCGGTGACGAAGCCCAGCGAAACCAGCAACTTGCCGATCGGCTGGTTCTGTTTCATCTGCTCGAGCAGGGCGATGCGCAACTGGTCTTCCGAAAGGATGCCTTCGGAAATCAGAATCTGGCCGAGCGGGCGGTGCTGGAGGGCGGAGGTGCTCATGGGCGTTATGGTTGCAACTCGCCCAGCCGCTTCTGGACATTGTCGCGGGAGAAGCCCGCCGGGCGTTTTGCCGACGCTTCCAATGCCAGCCGATAGTGCTGGGCGGCGAGGCGCGGTTGGCGCAGGTGATCAAGGCTGACGGCCAGATTGAACAGGTAGTCCGGATTGTCGCTTTCGGCCGCCACAGCGTTGAAATACACCTGCTGTGCCTCGGCCCAGCGACCGTGGCGAGAATACAGATTGCCGAGCGCGAAATTGAGCGGTGCTGATTCCGGCTGGCTGGAGAGCAGCGATTTCAAACGGCTTTCGGCCGTGTACGGGTCAGCATCGGCCGAAGGGGTGTTCAGGACGGCGGCCTGGGTTGCCGGGTCGCTCGGATTGGCCACCAGAGCACGCTGGCGCAAGGCCTCAGCGTCCGTGGCGCGCCCCTGGCGCTGGGCAATGGCGGCGAGGGCGAGCAGGGCGTCGGTGTTGTTCGGGTCGCGTTGCAGCGCCTGCTCGAACTCCCGGCGTGACAGTTCGGTATCGCCGCGTTGCAGGCTGGCGTGGCCGCGCGCCAGGTTGGCGTCAGGTTCCGGTTGGGTACGCGTCAGGCGAATCGGGGGGGAGTCGTCGCCATCGGGCGCCAACATCGGTGCCGGGCGCGCTTGCCGGCGCGGGAAAAGCGGGGGCGTGGCCGGTTCGGGAGCCGTTTCCACGGTCGACCGGGAAAAAGGGGCTAAATCCAAGGGTGGGGCGGTCTGAGCTGCCGGGGCGGCCCGGGGGGGCGATGGCTGGGCTGGCGTCATGCCAGCCGATGTGCTGGCCGCCAGCGATCCACGGTTCATTGAATTCATTTGATACCAGACATAGCCTCCGATGGCGATGCCGGCAATGCCCAGTGTGCCCAGAGCCAGCCAGAGCGGAAGTCGCGATGGCGCGGTCGGGGGCTGTTTGGCGGCAAAGGCATTGCGAACGGATTCACGCGCCTCGGCCGGCCTGGCTTGCGGGGTGGCGCGGGGTTCAACGGCGGCCGGTCGAGGTTCGGGGAGTGCCGACTTGGCCAGCTCGGCATCGACAGCAGCGAGATGCGAGGCAAGGTCCGGCAATGGATTGGGCGAAGCCTTTGCCGGTTCCTGTGCAATCGGTTCAAGACTGAGCATGTCGCTGGCTGTAGGCAGCATTCCCCCTTGGGGGTTGCGGGCAGATTCCTGCTTGGCGTTTTCCGCCCGTCGCAGGGCATCCATCAGCAGGCTCATGCGTCGGCCTCAGCGGCTCGGAGTGATATTGAAGGGCTGCGCTTCATTCGGCTGAGCGAAAAAATTCTGTCCGGGCAGGTGGTCGCGCAAGGCCGCGTAGTCACCGTCGAGGCTGGCGTCCTTGATGACCACGGGACGGAGGAAAATGACCAGTTCAGTCTTCTGGGCTGCGTTGTTCCGGTTATTCACCAGTTCACCGGCCAGCGGGATTTGCCCGAGCAGCGGGACGCGCTGAGTCTGGTAGTCGATCTTGTCTTCCATCAGTCCGCCAAGAATGGCGATGTTGCCGCTGGCAACGCGCATCACCGATTCGATTTCACGGGTGCGGATGACCGGGACCAGGTTGCTGATTTCGTTCTTTTTGAGGTCAGGGTTGGGGTCCAGTACTTCGCGGGCGACAGAAGTAATCGTCGGGCGTACATTCAGCGTTACCGCCTCACCGTCGCTGATCTGTGGCGTAACGCTGACTACGAGACCAACCGAAACTGACTGTGGTGTGGTCGTGTAGGTCGTTGTGGTGCCAACGTTGGCTGTGGTCGTGGTGTCGGCCTTGACGCTGAAATAGACGTAGTTTTCGACAACCTTCAGCAGCGCAGTCTGGTTGTTCATGACCGAGACTCTGGGGCTGGAGAGGACCTTGGTGGTTCCAAACGTGTCGAGCATGGTAATCAGCGAATCAGGATTGCCACCCTTCGTATATGTGAGATTGGCGGCATTCTTGGTCAGCGCGTTGCCGACAAAACTGAGCGTGCCGCCACCTGCCAGTTGCGTCCAGTTAATGCCCTGCTGGTAGCCATCTTTCAGCGTCACCTCAACGATGGTCGCCTCGATCAGCACCTGTTTTTTTGCGGAGTTGCTGACCCGATCCACAAACTCCTGAATCCGATCATGCTGGCGTTGTGTCGCGCGCACCGTAATGACGCCGCTTTCGGCGTTCATGATGACCGAGGCCGCCTCCCGGAAAGTGCTGCGGCGTTCAATGGAGGTGCCGGTCGCCTGGCTGGCCGAGTTCGGATTGGGGTTTGCCTGCAGGGCATTGGCGATAGACTGGGCGGCTCGTTGCCCAACACTCTGGGGCAGAGCGGCGGCGCCAGTCGAGGCTTGCGCGGAGGATTTTTCAATGACGGTTTCGCTCGATCCTTCCGGGAAGACCTTGTCTGTCTCGCGCAGGATGTCCTTGATGTTCTTTTCCAGCGACTCCCAGAATTGATTGCGGGAGCTGTTTTCAATGCGCGTGTGGGAAATGTTTCCGCCCCCGCCGGTGGCCGGTGCGCTGCTGTTGCCCGTGCTGCCGGTCGTTCCGGTAGCAATCTGGGTGTTGGTCGAGACCGTGCCTGTGACATTACGCGCCATATTCACGTAATCGACCTTGTAATGTTTCAGGAACGGAGAATCGGGCATGACTGCGAGGTTCGGGCCATCCAGTTCGAAGCGCATGTCGACCTGTTTCGAAATCCGGGTCAGCAGTTGCGGCAAGGTCTGGTCAATGGCATTCAGGGTGACAGTGCCGGTGATCCCGGGGTGAATGTCGACATTAGTCTTGGCGTCGCGGGCCAGGGCAAAGAGCAGCTCGCGAACCGGAACGTTATTGACGACAACGCTGTAGGTTTCTGCCTTGCGGGTTGTGCGCGGCGTCGGCAGGGCCAGTGTTTGCTGGACCGGGGCAGGTATGTTGGCGGATGCCGTTGGTGCCGTGCTTGCTGTATTCAGGTGCCCCTTCAGCGGCTCGCGCGGGGTTGGCGCCGCACAGGCGGCCAGCAGGAAAGAAACGAGCGTTACGCTGATGAAACCGATTTTCATCGGGTTTTGCCTTGTCTGAGCGGGGTGGTCACGGGTCACGGTATATCGCTATGATGCTAGCACGTAAATTGGCGTGGTAACACGGGTTGGCGCATGCTGATCGGCTAACGTAATTTGCTGACCTGCCTTGGAAATGGCTGCGCTGCCTTGATCGACTCCGGCAGGCTCTGCATGGCTGCAACAGCTTCTTCTCGGCTTGCGTAATCGCCAAAAATCACCCCGACACGATCTCGCCCGGAAAGACCGGAGCGGTAGGCCCGAATTTGCGATGGGTCAAGCGCGGCATTTGCCCGGGCGAGGAAGCCCTCAATCTGGCCCGTTTGAGTGGCGTCAGTGGCCAGTAATTGAATGAAGTAATGATTGCTGGGGGCGTCTGCAATCCACTGGTCGTACTGCCCAAAATGCTGGCGGGTCAGGGGGGCAAAGCGGATTTTGTCCGAACTGGCCGGCTGGCTTTGTGTTTCAGGGTGTAACGGAGCAGGTTGCTGGCGCTTGCCGGGCTGGGCTGTCTGAACAGCTTGCGGGGCCTCGCCTGAGGCCGGTGAGTTGCCGGCGTCGGTCTCCCTGAACGCGCTGGGCGGCGCTCCAACGAGGAGGGCGGCGAGCAGGGCGACGACACTGGCGCCTGCAGCCCCCCAAAGCAGCGGCTTCGGGTTGAAGGGGGCTTTGGGTTTCAGCGGTGAAAAGCGTGCGTCCTGTGCCGCGAGCTTGATCTCGTTGCAGCCAACTTGATGGGCGCCGCTCGAATAGGCGGCAAGCAGGGCTTTGTCGGCAAGAATATTGATGCGTCGCGACAGCCCCTCCGAGACCTTGGCTATCGTTGTTACGGCGTCTGCCGTGAATGGATTGGGGCCGTGATAGCCGGCGGCGCGCAGGCGAAACTCGATGTAGGCGGCAACGTCGTCCTGTTTGAGTGGCGTCAGGTTGAAGTGCTGGGTGATGCGCTCGCGCAACTGGCGCATGTCGGTAGCGGCGAGGCGCTCGTCCAGTTCCGGCTGGGCGAAGAGTGCGATCTGCAGGAGTTTCGCGGCTTTGGACTCGAGGTTGGACAGCAGGCGGATTTCTTCGAGCGACTCGGCCGGCATCGCATGCGCTTCGTCGATCAGCAATACCACGCGTTTGCCCTCGGCGTAGCGCGCGATCAGGGCGTCCTGCAAGGCGCGGGTCAGCGAGTGGGTAGCCTTGCCGTCGGTCGGAATGCCGAGTTCATCGGCGATGGCGCCGAGAATTTCCTGCCGGGAGAGCGATGGATTTGCCAGGTAGAGTGTTTCGACGTTTTCGGGCAAGCGCTCGAGCAGCATCCGGCAGAGCATGGTCTTGCCGCTGCCGACTTCGCCAGTGACCTTGACGATGCCTTCGTCCTGAGTAATGGCGTAGATCAGAGCGTCGAGCGTAGGGCCCCGGTTGGCCCCGGTAAAGAAAAAATCGGTGTGCGGCGTAATGCGAAACGGTGGCTCGCGCAGACCGAAATGGTCGAGATAAAGGCTCATCGGCGGGTCCAGCTTTCCATGCGATTGTAGAGCGTCGTGCGGTTGATGCCGAGGCGGCGGGCGGCTTCGCTCATGTTGCCGGCGCTCAGTTCAATGGCCGCTTCGATATAGCCGCGTTGCCACAGTTCGAGTGTTGCGTCCAGGTTGAGCGGCGACGCTTTTTCGAGGTGTCGACGCGCCGCCTGCTTGACCTCTTCAAGGTCGCCGGCAATAAGCATGGTGGTGCCGGTTGTTGGCTCCGGTGTGTCGAAATGGTCAAATTCGGCGCGTAACTGCTCAGCGCTGACGATCTGTCCCGGGTAGCGAGCGCTAAGCCGAATGGCGATGTTGCGCAGTTCGCGGACATTGCCCGGGAAGCTGTAGTCGAGCCAGAGCGATTGCGCTGGAGCGGCAAGCTGAAAAGGTTCGGTACGAACGCTTGCGGCGCAGCTCTTGCGAAAATGCTCAAGCAGGAGTAGCCGGTCCAGTCCTGTTTCCCGCAATGGCGGCACGGTTACGGTGAACACCGAAAGACGGTGAAAAAGGTCCGCCCGAAATCTCCCCGCTCGCATTTCCTGACGCAAGTCGCGGTTGGTGGCTGCAACGATACGTGCCGTGGAAACCCGGGTTTGTGTTTCGCCGACGCGCTGGTATTCGCCGTTTTCGAGTACGCGCAGCAGTTTGGGTTGGAGGTCGAGTGGCAGCTCGCCGATTTCATCGAGAAAGAGCGTTCCGCTGTCGGCATCTTCGAAATAGCCAGACTTGGCATTGGTGGCTCCGGTAAAGGCGCCCTTGGCGTAGCCAAAAAGTGTCGGCTCAAGCAGTGTTGGCGAAATGGCTGCGCAGTTCAGGGCGAGAAAGGGCTTGTCCTGGCGGTCGGTCAGGCGGTGTAGGTAGTGACTGGCGACAATGTCCTTGCCGCTGCCCGACTCGCCTTCGATGAGTACGGGGTAGGCGAGATTGGCGTATTGGCTGAGTTGCAGGCGGAGTCGCTGCATGGGCAGACTTTCGCCGATCAGTCCGCCGGCCTGCGTGGTCTGGGATTCGTTGCCAAAACGCAGGGCTTGCCGGAATAGCTCGGTCAGGCGACTGGGGTCGCATGGCTTGGCGACAAAATCGACCGCGCCCAGCGTGCGCGCATGGCGGGCGTTGCCCTCGTCGCTCTGGCCTGAAAGAACGATGATCTTCATGTCCGGGGATAAGGCCAGCAGGTCGCCGATCAACGCAAATCCCTCGTCGGGACGGTGCGGGAGAGGGGGAAGCCCAAGATCGACCAAGGCAAGCTGAGGCGGTTGCCGGAGTTGCCGAAGCAGGGTCAGGGCATGCCCTCTGGAATGACTGGTGAGAACGTCATATTCCTGCGCGAAGGCGAAACTCAGCGATTCGCTGATGAGCGAATCATCGTCGACGATCAACAAGAGTGGCTTGGCTGATGGCAAGAGCACAACATTCCATATGAAATTTGTTGGATTATAGCCTTGTCGTTTCCCGGTGACGGTGGGGCTTTCTGCTAAAATCGACCGACTTTTTCCAAGGAATATGCTTTGTCCGACGACATCCTTGTCGATATCGAAGAACTCCAATTTGCCTACGATGGTCAGCCGGTCCTGCAGGGAATCAACATGAAGATTCCGCGCGGCAAAGTCGTGGCCATCATGGGCGGGTCCGGTTGTGGCAAAACGACGCTGCTGCGCTGCATCGGCGGCCAGTTGCGGCCGACCGGCGGGCGCGTTCGCCTGGAAAAGCATCAGGTGTGCGGAATGTCGGAAGCGGAGTTGTATCGCTTGCGCCGGCGGATGGGCATGCTTTTTCAGTTTGGAGCCTTGTTTACCGACATGACGGTATTCGAGAATGTCGCTTTCCCGATGCGCGAACACACGGATATGTCGGATGAAATGATCCGTGATCTGGTGCTGATGAAACTCGAGGCGGTCGGTTTGCGCGGTGCGCACAAATTGATGCCAGGAGCGTTGTCCGGCGGCATGGCCCGGCGGGTGGCGCTGGCCCGTGCATTGGCGCTTGACCCGATGCTGGTGATGTACGACGAGCCTTTTACAGGGCTCGACCCGATTGCGTTAGGCGTCATCGGTCAGTTGATCCGCAAGTTGAACGATGCGCTGGGGGCAACTTCGATCATGGTCACCCACGATATTCAGGAATCCCTGCTGATCGTCGACTACATCTACTTCATGAATGGCGGGCGGGTGGTCGCCGAAGGAACGCCGAACGAGATCCGTGCCTCAACCGACCCATTTGTTCATCAGTTCGTTCATGCTGCGCCGGACGGCCCGGTCCATTTTGACTATCCAGCCCTCTCGGTGCGCGACGAATTTCTGGGTGTGGCTGCACATGCTTGACCCGGTTTCCATCATTCGGCAGCTTGGTCACGCGACGGTTGATCGCATTTGGCGACTTGGCTTTGCAGCGCGATTCCTGTGGGCTGTGCTGATGCATTCGGGATCTTCTTTTCGGCGCCTGCCGCTGACCCTGCGCGAAATATATTTCAGCGGCGTCCTGTCGCTGCTGATCATCATGGTTTCAGGGCTGTTTGTCGGTCTGGTGCTCGGTCTTCAAGGATATGAAATCCTCCAGCGGTTCGGCTCCACCGAGGCGTTGGGGACGCTGGTTGCCCTTTCGTTGACCCGTGAATTGGGGCCGGTTCTGGCCGCCATCTTTTTTGCTTCGCGGGCGGGGTCGTCGGTGACTGCAGAAATCGGCCTGATGAAGGCAACCGAACAACTGAAAGCGATGGACATGATGGCGGTCAATCCGATCGCCCGTGTTGTTGCGCCGCGTTTCTGGGGCGGTGTTATCTCGATGCCGCTGCTGGCTGCGATATTTTCGGCCATGGGTGTCCTTGGCGGATGGTTGATTGGCGTCGTCGTCATTGGCGTCGATGACGGTTCCTACTGGTCGCAGATGCAGGCCAGTGTCGATTTTCGCTATGACATATGGAATGGTGTGGTGAAGAGTTTTGTCTTCGGGATTGCTGTTTCCCTGATTGCCGTTTTTGAAGGTTATGACTCGGTGCCAACAGCCGAGGGTGTTTCGCGCGCCATTACGCGCACCGTGGTGACTTCAGTGCTGACCGTTTTGGCGCTGGATTTTGTCCTAACCTCGTTCATGTTCCGGGGAGCTTGATGAACCGTACCGTTCTCGACCTGTGGGTCGGTTTTTTTGTGGCAATCGGCCTGGCGGCCTTGCTGTTTCTGTCGCTCAAGGTAGGGAACCTGTCGTCATCACATTTGTCAGAATCATACGTTTTGAAGGCCAAGTTTGATAATATTGGCGGCCTGAAGGTACGTGGTCCGGTAAAAAGTGCCGGGGTAGTGGTTGGGCGGATCGTCGATATCCAGTTCGATTCAGCGACCTACGAAGCGGTGGTCAGCATGACGATTGACGGGCGCTACCACTTTCCGAAAGACACCTTTGCGTCGATCAATACGGCGGGGTTGCTTGGCGAGCAGTATGTCGGGTTTGATGCCGGTGGCGATGAAAAGATGTTGGCGGCCGGTGATACGATTGCCAAGACGCAATCAGCAGTTGTGCTCGAAAAATTGATCAGCCAGTTTCTATTCAGCAAGGCAGCGGACGGACAGGACAAGAAATGATGGACTATTTTTACGCATCGGGAATTCGTGGGGCGTGCCGCTCGGCCCTCGGGGCTCTCGTCGTCGCGTTGACTTGTTCGGGGGCGCTGGCCGAAGAAAATCCGCGTGACCCCTACGAGGCATTCAATCGCCCGATGTTTGCGGTCAACGAGGTCATCGACAAATATGCCGCCAAGCCGGTTGCTCAGGCATATGACAATGTGGTCCCGCTGCCGGTCAAGGCCAGTGTCGGCAATTTTTTTGGCAATGCCGGTGATGCTGATTAATTCGACGGTCGGTATTTTCGGCATGTTCGATGTCGCCAGCGAATTAGGCCTGGAACGGCATGATGAGGATTTTGGTCAGACCCTGGCGGTTTGGGGCGTGGACGGTGGCGGATATCTGTTCTGGCCAATTATTGGCCCGCGCAATGTGCGCGACACGGTCGGTTTTGCTGTTGGTACCTATGCTGATCCAGTAATGTATGTGCGCCCGGTGTCGGTGCGCAACAGCATGGCGGCGTTGCGTTTTGTCGACGTCCGCGCCAGTTTGTTGCCGTCCGACAAGGTCGTCGAAGAAGCCGCTCTGGATAAATATGCTTATATTCGCGACGCATATTTGCAGCGCCGCCGTAACCAGATTTTTGACGGTCGCCCGCCGCGGCTGGATGATTAATAAACTCACCTAATAAATAATGAAAAAGCTATTTGCCTTGTTTTTTGCCGGATTCGTGGTCAGCGCTGCCTATGCTCAGGAGGCACCGGATGCTTTGGTTCAGCGCGTCACCGATGATGTGCTGGAGATCATTCGCAAGGACAAGGATATCCAGAACGGCGATACCCACAAGGTCATCGAATTGGTCGACAAGAAGGTGTTGCCTCACTTCAATTTCTCTCACATGACCGCGCTGGCGCTCGGCAAGGAATGGCGCAAGGCCAGTCCGCAGCAGCAGCAGCAATTGACCGCTGAGTTCAAGACGCTGCTGGTTCGCACCTACGCCAACGCCTTGACTGGTTATAAAAATCAGAAAGTGGTCTATAAACCGATCAAAATGGCGCCGGCAGATACTGACGTGTTGGTCAGGACCGAGGTCCTGCAGCCCGGCAGCAAGCCGGTGCAGCTTGATTACAGCCTGGAGAAACTGGAGTCGGGCTGGAAGGTCTACGACGTGGTGGTGGCTGGTATCAGCCTGGTGACCAACTATCGTGATCAGTTTGCTCAGGAAGTGCGCAACGGTGGCATTGATGGCCTGATCGCTTCTGTGGCGGCCAAGAACAAGTCTCTGGAAGCGAATTCCAAGAAATGATCGAACGTGAAGCGGGGCGCCTTGTCATCAAGGTGCCACTGGTGATGGCCAATGCGCGCGGCCTGCTCGAAGCAGGCCGTTCTGCTTTGCAGCCCGGTGAGCAGGTCTTTGACTTCTCGGAAGTAACCGAGGCCGATTCGTCTGCGCTTGCCGTGATGCTCGGCTGGTTGCGCGCGGCCGGTCTTGCACGGTCAACCGTAAAATTTGCCAATATTCCAAATGGCGTTGTTTCGCTGGCCGAGCTGTACGGCGTAACCGAACTGCTGCCCCTCGCCTGAGGGGGCGTTTCATGATTCCTGCCGTTTCCATCGTTGACGTCGTCAAGCATTTCGGTTCGCTGCAAGCGCTGGCCGGAGTGTCGCTTGATATCGAGCAGGGGGAGTTCTTCGGCTTGCTTGGCCCGAATGGTGCCGGCAAAACGACGCTGATTTCCTCGCTGGCCGGGCTGATTCGTCCGGATTCCGGGACGATCAAGGTGATGGGGCACGACGTTATCAGTGATTTTCGCGAGGCGCGTCGCTTGCTCGGTGTCGTCCCTCAGGAACTGGTTTTCGACCCCTTCTTCAATGTCCGCGAAACGCTGCGTATCCAATCCGGCTATTTCGGCATCCGCAAGAACGATGACTGGATCGACGAAATCCTGGAACACCTCGATCTGACGAGTAAAGCCAATGTCAATATGCGCCGCTTATCGGGCGGTATGAAACGGCGCGTGCTGGTGGCGCAGGCTTTGGTGCACAAGCCGCCGGTTATCGTCCTCGACGAGCCGACTGCCGGTGTCGACGTCGAATTGCGTCAGGGCTTGTGGCAGTTCATTCGCCGCCTCAATGGCGAAGGCCATACGATCATTCTGACGACGCATTACCTCGAAGAGGCCGAAGCGCTGTGCAACCGCATTGCGCTCATGAAACAGGGGCGGGTGATTGCCTTGGATACTACGGCCAACCTCATGGCGGCCTATCCCGGCGCTTCGCTGGAGCAGGTTTTTGTGCGGACCATGCAGCAATGATCGGCTTTCTGACCCTGTTCGAAAAAGAGTTCCTGCGTTTCTGGAAAGTCAGTTTCCAGACCGTTGCCGCGCCGGTGCTGACAGCCTTGCTCTACCTGCTGATTTTCGGCCATGTGCTAGACGAGCATGTGCAGGTACACGGGGTGCGTTACATCAGCTTTCTGGTGCCCGGTCTGGTCATGATGCAGGTGTTGCAAAACGCCTTTGCCAACTCGTCATCAAGCCTGATCCAGGCGAAGATTACCGGCTCGATAGTGTTTGTTCTGCTGCCACCGATTCCGTATAGCGCCTTCTTCGCGGCCTACGTGCTGGCCGCTGTGGCGCGCGGCTTGCTGGTCGGCATCGGCGTGTTGCTGGCGACTGTATGGTTCGCCGAACTGAAGGTCGTCGCACCGTGGTGGACGCTGGTCTTTGCGCTATTTGGCGGTGGTTTGTTTGCGGCGCTGGGCATGATTGCCGGCATCTGGTCCGAGAAGTTCGACCAGCTGGCGGCTTTCCAGAATTTTCTGATCATGCCGCTGACCATGTTGTCCGGTGTTTTCTACTCGATTTACACACTGCCCACATTCTGGCAGGGGCTGTCGCATTACAATCCCGTTTTTTACATGATTGACGGCTTCCGTTATGGCTTTTTCGGCGTCTCCGACGTGGCACCGGAAATCAGTCTGGCGGTCGTCGTTGCCTGCTTCGCTGCCGTGTCCATGCTGACCCTGCGCCTATTGAAGCAGGGCTGGAAGTTGAGAGGCTGAACATGATGCACCCTGAACAAATCAAGCAACTGATACTCGCTGGCATGGCCTGCGAACACCTCGAACTCGATGGTGACGGCCAGCACTTTATGGCGACCGTAGTGAGCAATGAATTTGCCGGCAAGAGCCGAGTGCAGCGCCAGCAGCATGTGAACAAAATACTGAAGGAAAAATTCGACTCAGGCGAGTTGCATGCCCTTTCCTTCAAAACATTGACCCCGGAAGAATGGAGCACCCAGCGTGGATAAGTTGTTGATTGAAGGGGGCAAGGTGCTCTCCGGTGAAGTGGCGATGTCCGGTGCCAAGAATGCCGCGCTGCCGATTCTCTGCGCCTCGTTACTCACGGCCGACCCGCTGCATCTGACCAATGTGCCGCACCTCAACGACATCTCGACGATGCTGCGCCTGCTCGGCGACATGGGCGTCGGCGTGATGATGGATGGCGTTGATGGCATGGAGCTAAACGGCGGTGGCCTGAGCAATGCGGTCGCCTCCTACGAAATGGTCAAGACCATGCGTGCCTCGATTCTCGTCCTCGGCCCGCTGGTGGCGCGCTGCGGCGAGGCTCGCGTTTCATTGCCCGGCGGCTGCGCCATTGGCGCACGGCCGGTTGATCAGCACATCAAGGGTCTGCAGGCGATGGGCGCCGAGGTCAAGGTCGAGCAGGGCTACGTCCATGCCAAGGCGACCCGCCTCAAGGGTGCCCGCATCTGTACCGACATGGTTACCGTGACCGGCACCGAAAACCTCATGATGGCGGCCTGTCTGGCCGACGGCGAAACGATCATTGAAAATGCCGCGCGCGAGCCGGAAGTGGTCGATCTGGCCAACTGCCTGGTATCGATGGGCGCCCGTATTTCCGGCGCCGGCACCGACGTCATTCGCATTCAGGGCGTCGACAAGCTGCACGGCGCAACGCATGCCATCATGCCGGATCGCATCGAAACCGGTACCTACCTGTGTGCCGCCGCCGCGACGGGCGGCGATATCCGCCTGCTCAAGACTTCGGCAGCCTATCTCGATACGGTCGTCGACAAGCTCATGGACGCCGGCTGCGAAATTACCGTCGAACGCGATGCGATTCGTCTCGTTGCGCCCCAGCGACTGAAAGCGGTGAGCTTGCGCACGGCGCCGTATCCAGCCTTTCCGACCGACATGCAGGCGCAGTTCATGGCTATCAACTGCATCGCCGACGGTGTGGCGACGATACGCGAGACCATCTTCGAAAACCGTTTCATGCACGTGAACGAACTGATGCGTCTCGGTGCCAACATCCAGATCGAAGGCAATAATGCCGTCGTGCGTGGCGTCGAACGCCTGGAGGGCGCCACCGTCATGGCAACCGACCTGCGCGCTTCGGCGTCGCTGGTTATTGCCGGCCTTGTCGCCCAGGGCGAGACAGTTATCGACCGGATTTACCACCTGGATCGCGGCTACGAACGTATCGAAGAGAAGCTCGCCAAGCTTGGCGCTTCGGTCCGGCGCGTTCGTTAACCGAGCCTCGGGGCGTCGCTGAAATTTGTGTTTTTCTGCGCATGCCTGCAGAAAATTGCAAAAAAGGCTTGGCGTATTCCAAATGCTGGCCCATACTCCGAGCCTCGGGATTTCCAGGCAGTGTTTTGTTCCTGCGCCGTACCACGGTTTGTCAGCTCTCCTCGGTCTTGGTTCTCGTGTTTTTGTGGCGCAAGCCCGTATTTTTATTTTAGGAAGCTATCAAATGGCAAACGGTACCGTTAAGTGGTTCAACGACTCCAAGGGTTTTGGTTTCATCTCCCCGTCCGAAGGTGGTGAAGACCTCTTCGCTCACTTCTCTGCAATTCAAGGCAACGGTTTCAAGACCCTGGCCGAAAACCAGAAAGTGACCTTCGATGTCGTGAACGGCCCGAAGGGCAAGCAGGCTGCAAACATCCGCCCGGCTGAATAAGCTCGCGGAGTCGCCTGACTCAAAGAAAGCCCGGCTTGCCGGGCTTTTTGCTTTTGTGGCCGGCCGTTTTGCGGCTTTGCGGTAAAATCATTCTTTTGCCACGAGATATACCGTGACCGGCATCACCATTGCACTCTCCAAGGGCCGCATTTTCGACGAAACCCTGCCGCTGCTCGCAGCAGCCGGTATCGTGCCGAGCGAAAACCCCGAAACCTCCCGCAAGCTGATCATTGATACGAACAACCCGGATGTGCGGGTCGTCATCGTTCGCGCCTCCGATGTGCCAACCTATGTCCAGTACGGCGCCGCCGACCTCGGTGTGACCGGCAAGGACGTGCTGATCGAACATGGCGGTGAAGGTCTTTACGCACCGCTGGATCTGAAGATTGCCAAGTGCCGGATGATGGTCGCCGTGCCGGAAGGCTTCGACTACGCCAAGGCTGTGCGTCAGGGTAATCGCCTGAAGGTGGCGAGCAAATACACCAAGATCGCGCGCGAACATTTCGCCAGCAAGGGCGTCCATATCGACCTGATCAAGCTGTACGGGTCGATGGAGCTGGCACCGCTGGCTGGTTTGGCCGATGCCATCGTCGATCTGGTGTCGACAGGTGGCACGTTGAAGGCCAACAAGCTGGTCGCGGTGGAACATATTGTCGATATTTCGAGCCGGCTGGTGGTCAACCAGGCCTCGCTCAAGGTCAAGCGCGACACCCTGCAACCGATCATCGACGCCTTTGCCCGGGCGGTGGAGAAATAAATGGTCGCGATCAAACGTCTTTCCACGGTCGACGCCGATTTCAAGGCAAAAATGGATGTGCTGCTCGCTTTCGAGGCGGCGCAGGATGAGGGCATCGAACGCACGGTCATCGGCATCCTGGCCGATGTGAAGGCGCGCGGCGATGCCGCCGTCGTCGAGTACAGCAACAAGTTTGACCGGTTGTCGGTCGGTGGCATGGCTGATCTGGAGTTGTCGAAGGCCGAGATGCAGAAGGCGCTCGACAGCCTGCCGGCCGAACAGCGCCAGGCGCTGGAGGCAGCTGCGCAGCGCGTTCGTGTCTATCACGAGAAGCAGCGGCTGGAAGGCTGGTCCTACACCGAAGAGTCGGAAGAAATGCGCGGCACCATGCTCGGTCAGATGATCACGCCGCTCGATCGCGTCGGTCTCTACGTGCCGGGTGGCAAGGCGGCCTATCCGTCTTCGGTGCTGATGAATGCGATTCCGGCCAAGGTGGCCGGCGTCAAGGAACTGATCATGGTCGTCCCGACGCCGGGCGGCGAGCGCAACCAGCTGGTGCTGGCGGCGGCGTGTCTGGCCGGCGTCGATCGCGTGTTCTCCATCGGCGGTGCGCAGGCGGTTGGGGCGCTGGCTTACGGTACGGCGAGCATTCCGCAAGTGGACAAGATTGTCGGCCCCGGCAACGCCTATGTCGCCTGTGCCAAGCGTCGGGTATTCGGCATCGTCGGCATCGACATGATTGCCGGCCCGTCGGAAATTCTGGTCGTTTCGGATGGTTCCGGCAATCCGGACTGGGTGGCGATGGACCTGTTCTCGCAGGCCGAGCACGACGAATTGGCGCAGTCGATCCTGATCTGTACCGATGCGGGCTATATCGAAAAGGTTCAGGCCAGCATCGAAAAGCTGCTGCCGACCATGCCGCGCCGTGAAGTGATCGAAACCTCGCTGACCAATCGCGGTGCGTTCATCCTTGTGCGCGACCTCGAAGAAGCGATCGCCATCGCCAATCGCGTGGCGCCGGAACACCTCGAGCTGTCGTTGGCCGATCCCGATCCGTGGGTCAGCAAGATTCACCACGCCGGCGCCATCTTCATTGGTCATTACACCTCAGAGTCGCTCGGTGACTACTGTGCCGGCCCGAACCATGTGTTGCCGACTTCCGGCAGCGCGCGTTTCTCTTCGCCGCTGGGCGTCTATGACTTCCAGAAGCGGACCAGCCTGATCAAGGTGTCGCGGGCCGGGGCGCAGACGCTGGGCCGTATCGCTTCGACGCTGGCACACGGCGAAGGTCTGCCGGCGCACGCCAAATCGGCCGAATTCCGGCTCGAAAATTGAGCGAAATTTCCGGTTGACCGTGGAAGGTACGCAACAGCGCACTGAAAAGCCAAGCCGCCCGGATATCCGGGCGCTTTTTTTGGGGTTTTCGTCGGTGGGGCTGTCCGGATTTGGTGGTGTCCTGCCCTTTGCCCGGCGCATGCTGGTCGAAGAGCGGCGCTGGATGACGGCCGAGGAGTTCAACGCTCAGCTTGGTCTCTGCCAGTTTTTGCCAGGGCCGAATGTCGTCAATCTGGCGGTCGTCGTCGGCAAGCGCTACTGCGGTCTGGCTGGCGCCATCATCGCGCCGGTCGGCCTGCTTGCCGGGCCGTTCGCCATCGTCCTGCTCCTGGCGCTGCTCTACGACCGCTATGGCAGCCTGCCGCTGGCCCAGTCGATGCTGCGCGGCATCGCCGCTGTCGGTTGCGGACTGCTGTTCGCCATGGCCTGGCGGATGGGTTCGGCGATCAAGGACAAGCCGTTTTTCCTGCCCTTCACGGCGCTGACTGTTGCCGCCATTGCCGGCCTGCGCTGGCCGATGCCCATCGTGATGGTCGCCGGGCTGGTTCTTTCCGGTGGCGTCGCCTACTGGAAGCTGGGGCGAAAATGATCGTCGTCGAGCTCTTCCTCGAATTCGCGCTGCTCTCCTTGGTCGCTTTCGGTGGCGCGACGGCGCTGCTGCCGGAAATGCATCGCGTCGTCGTCGAAAACCACCACTGGCTGGACGACCAGACCTTCACGCATCTTTATGCCATCGCCCAGGCGGCGCCCGGGCCGAATGTGCTGGTCGTGACGCTGATCGGCTGGGAGATCGGCGGCCTGCTCGGCGCGCTGGCGTCGACGGTGGCCATGTGTTTGCCGATGAGCGTGCTGATTTACTTGCTGATCGACCGCTGGGAAAGCTTCGCCGGCAAACGCTGGCAAAAGGCCGTCAGCCTCGGTGTGGCACCGCTGGCGGTCGGGTTGATCTTTTCCGGAGCGACGTTGATTGCGCAGGCGGCGGCTTTCGGCTGGACGACCTGGCTGCTGGTGGCGGCGACTGTGGTGGCCAACCTGCGGACCAAGCTGCATCCGCTGTGGTTTATCGGCGTTGGCGCCGGGCTCGGTTTGCTCGGCCTGGTCTAGCCGCGTTTATCGCGCTGCAGGGCGCGCAGTTCATCGAACAGGTTGGCCAGGCGATGCGATGCGTCGGACAGTTCGGGGAGCATGAGGTCGGCGTCTTCCGCCATGCCGTTGCTGCTCAGTTCCTGAATTTCACTGGCTAGCGCGTGGAAGCGCGTGTGCGCCTTGATCAGCGCCTGGAATTGCGGCAATGCCCGCGAGGCATCGTCGGCAGCGGCGATGGCATAGCCGAACATGCAGCCCTGATGGTCGGACAGCGGCATGTCGGCATAGCTGCCGCGGGCGAAGGCGTTCATGAATTGTCGGCGCCAGGTGTTGTGCAGGCGGATGGCTTCGTCGAAATCGATACCTTGCATCGGGTTACCCCTTCCTAAGCCAGAATGTCTTGCAGCGTTTGGGTCAGCGCCTGGCATTCGGCATCTGTGCCGACGGTGATGCGCAGGAACTGGTCGACGCGCGGCAGCTTGAAATGGCGGACGATGATGCTCTTTTCGCGCAGGGCCTTGGCCAATTCGGCTGCGTCGCGCTGCGGGTGGCGGGCGAAGATGAAGTTGGCCGCGGAGGGCAGCACTTCGAAACCGAGGCTGCGCAGGTCGGCGGTCAGCGTGTCGCGGGTGGCGATCACGGCGCGGCAGCATTGCTCGAAGTACGCCTCGTCTTCCATGGCGGCGACGGCGCCGACGATGGCCAGGCGGTCCAGCGGATAGGAGTTGAAGCTGTTCTTGACGCGTTCGAGCGCCTCGATCAGCGCCGGATGGCCGACCGCGAAGCCGACGCGCAGGCCGGCCAGCGAACGCGATTTGGACAGCGTGTGGACGACCAGCAGGTTGTCGTAGCGATCAACCAGCGGGATCGCCGTCTCGCCCCCGAAATCGACATAGGCTTCATCGACCACGACGACGACATCCGGATTGGCCTGGAGAATCTGCTCGATGGCGGCTAGCCCCAACAGGCGGCCGGTTGGGGCGTTCGGGTTCGGAAAGATGATGCCGCCGATTTTATTTTTGGCCAATTTTTCCGGTTGACCGTGGAAGTCGTCCGGATTGATCGAGAAGTCGTCGGCCAGCGGCACGGTGCGGTAATCGATGCCATACAGGCCGCAATACACCGGGTAGAAGCTGTAGGTGATGTCCGGGAACAGAATCGGCGCCTCGTGCTTGAGCAGCGCCATGAAAACATGGGCCAGCACTTCGTCCGAGCCGTTGCCGATGAAGACCTGTTGCGACGTGATGGCATGCCGCTTGGCAATCGCTGCCTTGAGCAGATCGGCGTTCGGGTCCGGGTAGAGGCGCAGACGGGCCGCGTCGTCGCCGAGCTCGGCCTGGATCGCCGCCAGCACCATGGGTGAGGGCGGAAACGGGTTCTCGTTGGTGTTGAGCTTGATCAGGTTGGCGATCTTGGGCTGCTCGCCCGGGACGTAGGGGGTGAGGTCGCGGACGACCTGGCTCCAGAAGCGACTCATGGGGTTTTCACGGAAGGCGTAAAAGTAGGCTGAAATGGTATCATGGCCCTCCGATAAAAGCCTTTTGCAGCCTTCAACCATGCGGCAAGCCGAAATTACTCGCAATACGCTGGAGACGCAGATCACCGTGCGTCTCAACCTCGATGGCACCGGCCAGGGCAAATTTGCCACCGGCGTCCCCTTTCTCGACCACATGCTCGACCAGATCGCCCGCCATGGCCTGATCGACCTCGATATCGAGGCGGTAGGCGACTTGCATATCGACGCCCACCACACGGTCGAAGACATCGGTATCACCTTCGGTCAGGCGCTGGCCAAGGCCTGGGGTGACAAGAAGGGCCTGACCCGCTACGGCCACAGCTACGTACCTCTGGATGAAGCGCTGTCGCGTGTGGTCATCGACCTGTCAGGTCGGCCGGGGCTGGAACTCAATGTCGAGTTTTCGCGCGCCGTCATCGGCGCTTTCGATGTCGATCTGGTCAGCGAATTCTTCCATGGCCTGGTCAACCATGCCGGTGTGACGCTGCACATCGACAACCTGCGTGGCAAGAATGCCCACCATCAGGCCGAGACCATCTTCAAGGCCTTCGGCCGCGCCCTGCGCATGGCCGTGACGCCCGATCCGCGCATGGCCGGTACCATGCCGTCGACCAAGGGCTCGCTGTGAGCGCTGGCAGCAGGGGCAACGGCGCAATCGCCGTCATCGACTACGGGATGGGCAACCTGCGTTCCGTGTCGAAGGCGCTCGAGCACGTCTCCGGTGGCAAGACGGTCGTCGTGACGGCCGATCCGGCTGTCGTTGCGGCGGCTGAACGTGTCGTCTTTCCCGGTCAGGGCGCCATGCCTGACTGCATGAACGAACTCGATGCGCGCGGTTTGCGTGCCGCTGTGCTGGCGGCGGCCAAGGACAAACCTTTCCTCGGCATCTGCGTCGGCGAGCAGATGCTCTTCGAACACAGCGATGAGGGCGACGTCCCGGCGCTCGGCGTTTTTCCCGGCAACGTCAAACGGTTTCCGGATGAAAAGATGTATCTGCCGACTGGCGAGCGCCTGAAAGTCCCGCACATGGGCTGGAACGAGGTGCGCCAGAAACCGCATGCGCTATGGAATGGCATCGCCGACGGCGCGCGCTTCTATTTCGTGCACAGCTATTTTGTCGAACCGGCCGATCCGGCGCTGGTCACGGGGAGTTGTGAATATGGCGTCCCCTTTACCTGTGCGGTGGGGCGGGATAATATCTTCGCGGTTCAGTTCCACCCCGAGAAAAGTGCTCGTGACGGCCTGCAACTCCTGAAAAACTTCGTCGAGTGGCACCCCTGATTCGCATCTGTCGAATTTAATCTCCTAGAATCCCATGCTGATTATTCCCGCGATTGATCTCAAGGACGGCCAATGCGTCCGTCTCAAGCAGGGCCTGATGGAACAGGCCACTGTTTTTTCCGATAGCCCGGCCGAACAGGCGCGTCACTGGCTTGCTCAAGGCGCCCGTCGCCTGCATCTGGTCGACCTGAATGGCGCCTTTGCCGGCAAGCCAAAGAATGCGGCGGCGATCAAGGCCATCCTGGCCGAAGTCGGCGACGAGATTCCCGTCCAGCTCGGCGGCGGCATTCGCGATCTCGATACCATCGAAGCCTGCATCGACGGCGGCCTGACCTACGTCATCATCGGCACGGCGGCGGTCAAGAATCCCGGCTTCCTGCACGACGCCTGCGTCGCCTTCCCCGGCCACATCATCGTCGGTCTCGATGCCAAGGATGGCAAGGTGGCGACCGATGGCTGGTCCAAGCTGACCGGCCACGATGTCGTCGATCTGGCCAAGAAATACGAAGACTACGGTGTCGAGTCGATCATCTACACCGACATCGGCCGTGACGGCATGCTCTCTGGTCTCAACATCGAAGCCACTGTCCGTCTGGCCCAGGCGCTGACCATTCCGGTCATTGCTTCCGGCGGTCTGACCGGCTTTGACGATATCCGGGCCCTGTGCGCCGTCGAAGGCGAAGGCGTCGTCGGCACCATTGCCGGCCGCGCTGTTTACGACGGTTCGCTCGACTTCAAGGCGGCGCAGGACATGGCCGACGATCTGATGGCCAAAGCGCGCGCCTGATGCTGGCCAAACGCATCATCCCTTGCCTTGACGTCACGGCTGGCCGCGTCGTCAAGGGCACCAATTTCGTCGGCCTGCGCGATGCCGGCGATCCGATCGAGATCGCCCGCCGCTACAACGAGCAGGGCGCTGACGAGGTGACTTTTCTCGATATCACGGCGTCCAGTGATCAACGTGACATCATTCTGCACATCGTCGAAGCCTGTGCCGAGCAGGTCTTCATTCCGCTGACTGTTGGCGGCGGTGTGCGCAAGGTTGAGGACGTGCGTCGTCTGCTCAATGCTGGTGCCGACAAGGTGTCGATGAACACGGCGGCGGTGCAGAATCCTGATCTCGTTTTCGACGCCTCAAGCAAGGTTGGCTCGCAGTGCATTGTTGTCGCCATCGACGCCAAGCAGGTTGCGCCCGGCCAGTGGCATGTCTTTACGCATGGCGGCCGCAACGATACGGGCCTTGATGCGATTGAATGGGCCAAAAGAGTGGCGGCGCTGGGCGCTGGCGAAATCCTGCTGACCAGCATGGACCGCGATGGCACCAAGAACGGTTTTGACCTGGCGCTGACCCGTGCCGTGTCGGATGCAGTGAGTATTCCGGTCATCGCCTCGGGCGGTGTCGGCAACCTGCAGCATCTGGCCGATGGTGTCAGCGAAGGCCGTGCCGATGCGGTGCTGGCCGCCTCGATCTTCCATTTTGGCGAATACACCGTGCGTCAGGCCAAGGAGTACATGGCTGCACGTGGCATCGAAGTGCGGTTGTGAGCGACCTCGATAATTCCCTGAACTGGCTGGAGGCGTTGAAGTGGGACGCCGACGGCATGATCCCGGCCATCGCCCAGGATGAAAACGGGCGCGTCGTGATGTTCGCTTGGATGAACCGTGAGTCGTTGCAGGAAACGCTTCAGTGCGGCAACGCGGTATACTGGTCGCGCTCGAGAAAGCGTCTGTGGCGCAAGGGCGAGGAGTCGGGGCATTTCCAGAAAATCCGCTCCATTCGTACCGATTGCGACGGCGACGTCTTGCTGTTGAGCATTGAACAAGTCGGCGGGATTGCCTGTCATACTGGCCGCGAAAGCTGTTTTTTCAATGAATTGAACGGGGACCGCTGGGTTCCCGCTGATCCACCGTCTCTCCGAGACGCTGGCTTCCCGTCGGCACGCCGATCCGGAAAAGTCCTACACCGCCAAGCTCTTTTCGGAAGGTCCGGATTCGATTCTGAAAAAGATCGGCGAGGAAACTGCCGAGCTGATCATGGCTGCCAAGGATGGCAAGCGCCTGAACATCGTCTGGGAATCGACTGACGTCATTTATCACGTGCTTGTCCTGCTCGCCTTCTACGGCTTGAGCATCGAGGACGTTTCGCAGGAAATGCGCCGCCGCGAAGGCATTTCCGGTATCGACGAAAAGGCGGCTCGGGGCAACAAGTGAGCGATTGCATTTTCTGCAAGATTGTCGACGGCAAGATTCCGGCGCAGAAGGTCTATGAAGACGAGGACATCCTCGCCTTCAATGACATCAATCCGGCGCGTCCGGTTCATGTGCTCGTAATCCCGAAGCGGCACATTACATCGTTGGCGACGGTGAGCGACGACGATACGGCCGTGCTCGGCAAGATTCTGGCCAAGGCCAACGAAATTGCAGTTGCGCAAGGCAGCCCGGACGGTTTTCGGGTGATCATCAACACAGGACGTGTGGGGCAGCAGGAAGTGCCGCACCTGCACGCGCATATCGTGGGCGGACCGGAGCCGGTCGGCCCCATGCTTAAACGCATCTAGGAGACACATCATGGGCAGTTTTTCCATTTGGCACTGGTTGATCGTTCTGGTCATCGTCATGCTTATTTTCGGTACCAAGAAATTGCGTAACGTCGGGCAGGATCTCGGCGGTGCCGTCAAGGGTTTCAAGGACGGCATGAAGGACGCGACGGCGGGCGACAAGCCGGCCGACGCAGCGCAGCCGACCCAGCAAGTGGGTGGTCAGACCATCGACGTTGAAGTCAAGGAAAAGACCAAGTCCTGATCTTCCGGACGGGATTTCTCCCGTTCCTTGAGACGACTTTCAAATCATGTTCGATATCGGCTTTTCCGAATTGATGGTGATCGGCATTGTGGCGCTGATCGTCATCGGCCCCGAGCGCCTGCCCAAGGTGGCGCGCACGCTCGGGCACCTGCTCGGCCGCGCCCAGCGCTATGTCAACGATGTGAAGTCGGACATCAGCCGCGAGGTTCAACTCGACGAGTTGAGGAAACTGCAGTCGCAGGTTTCCGATTCGGCCCGTGAACTGGAGAGCTCGGTGCGCAACGAATATGAAACTGCGCGCAGCGCGATCGAGGCGCCGGCACAGGAGGCCGTGGCCGAATTGCAGTCGACCGCTGCCTCGCTGACCGAAACCCTGCCGGTCGCTGACTCTATTGGCAAGCCGGCGGCATGAGCGAACCTCAGGAAGACTCCTTCATCTCCCATCTGGTTGAGCTGCGTGATCGTTTGATGCGCAGCCTGATCGCCATTGCCGTCGTCCTTGGGGTCCTGTGCATCTATCCGGGGCCGGGGGAAATCTACGATATCCTGGCCGCGCCGCTGACCAAGGCCTTGCCGGAAGGTACCAAGATGGTCGCCATCGGCGTCATCACGCCGTTCATGGTGCCGCTCAAGGTGACGGCCATGGTCGCCTTCGTGCTGGCCTTGCCGTTCATTCTTTATCAGGTCTGGTCCTTCGTGGCGCCGGGCCTGTATGCCCATGAAAAGCGTCTGGGCATCCCGCTGATTGTTTCGAGCACCTTCCTGTTCGTCTCCGGCATGGCCTTCTGTTACTTCTTTGTGTTCGGGCAGGTGTTCAGTTTTATTGCCAGTTTCGCGCCGAAAAGCATCACCCCGGCGCCTGATATTGAAGCCTACCTGTCCTTCGTAATGACCATGTTCCTGGCTTTCGGCCTGGCCTTCGAGGTGCCGGTGGCGCTCGTCATGCTGGTCAAACTCAACGTCGTGACCGTCGAAAAGCTAAAGGAGTGGCGCTCCTACTTCATTGTCGGCGCCTTCGTGGTGGCCGCCGTGGTGACGCCGCCCGATGTCGTTTCCCAGTTGGCTCTGGCCATCCCGATGTGCCTGCTTTACGAGTTGGGCATCCTGGCTTCGCGGTTGGTGTCGCGTCCGGCACCGGTGGAGGCGACTCCCACGGTCAACCCGGAAAATGCGGCAAAAATGGAATCAGAAATGGATCAGGCGGAAGAAGAGTTCCGCAACCTGTCCAAGGAATGATCAGGCCTTCTTAACCGGCCCCGGTCGCGTCGGCAAGGTCTTGACCGGCGCCCCTTCCTCGAACCACCACAACGTCCCCGGCGGCATGTCGGTCCACGCCTCGTTGTCGGTCAGCGGCAGCGTGGCGATGACGGCGACGCGGTCATCCGGCGAGGTGACATCGCTGAAATCGACAGTGATGTCTTGATCCTTCAAGTGCGCCTGGGCAAACGGCGCCTTGCGCACGATGTGGCTCAATTTGGTCGAGGCATGGGCGAACAGACAGTCGCCATTCGAGAGCAGGAAGTTGAATTCGCCATGTTGGGCAATTTTCAGCGTCAGCTCATGCACGGCATCAAACAGCGCGCTGCGCTCAGGCACATGGTTGCCGAAGCGACGGCGCAACTCCTGCAGTAACCAGCAGAAGGCGCGTTCGCTGTCGGTCAGGCCGACCGGAACGAAGCTGCCATCGAGTTGCGGCATGAAATCGAAGAGGTTGCCGTTGTGGGCGAAAATCCAGTAACGGCCCCACAGTTCGCGCATGAAAGGATGGGTGTTTTCGAGACCGATGGCCCCCTGTGTTGCTTTGCGAATGTGGGCAATGACGTTCTTCGAACGAATCGGGTAGTGGCGGACCAGTTCGGCCACCGGCGAGGTGCTCGACGGCTGCGGGTCGAGGAAGAGCCGGGTACCCTTGCCTTCAAAAAAGGCGATGCCCCAGCCGTCCGAATGAACATCAGTGGCGCCGCCCCGGGCCTGGAATCCGCTGAATGAAAAGCAGATATCGGTCGGCACATTGCAGTTCATGCCGAGCAGCTGGCACATGGCTTACTCTTTTTCAGCGCGCATGGCCGGGCGTTTGCCGATCTTGACCTGGACTTCAACGATGGTCTTGTCGCGGCGCAGGCGGAATGGCGAGCGGTCGTCCGGGGTCAGGGCGGCAATCAGGTCGAGCATGACCTGCGGATCCTTGACCGCCTTGCCGCCAACCGAGAGCAGGACGTCGCCCGGGCGGATGCCGGCTGTGTCGGCCGGGCTGCCGCGCACGACGCCGGCGATCAGGGCGCCTTCGTTGTCGGGCAGGCCAAAGGATTCGGCCAGTTCGGGGGTGATTTCCTGGGCTTCGACGCCGATCCAGCCACGCGTCACGGCGCCGGTCCGGATGATCTGCTCCATGATGCTGCGGGCGCTGGAGACCGGGATGGCGAAGCCGATGCCGAGCGAGCCGCCGGTGCGCGAGTAGATGGCGGAGTTGATGCCGACCAGGTTGCCGTTGACGTCAATCAGCGCCCCACCGGAGTTGCCGGGATTGATCGCGGCGTCGGTCTGGATGAAGTTCTCGAAGGTGTTGATGCCGAGATGTGAGCGGCCGAGGGCGGAGACGATGCCCATGGTCACCGTCTGGCCGACGCCAAAGGGATTGCCGATGGCGAGCACGACATCGCCGACGCGCAGGTTGTCGAGCTGGCCGAAGGTGATGGCCGGCAATTTGTCGGCCTTGATCTGCAGGATGGCGAGATCGGATTCCGGGTCGCTGCCGACGATCTTGGCCTTGTAGGTTTTGCTGTCGTTGAGCGAGACCTGGATGTCGTCGGCGCCGTCGATGACGTGGTAATTGGTCAGGATGTAGCCATTTGGGCTGACGATGACGCCGGAGCCGAGGCCGGAGTTGCGCTGCGGCTGACCTTCCGGGCGCTCGCCGAAAAAGTGGCGAAAAATCGGGTCGTCGAACAGCGGGTGACGTTGCTGTTTGATTTCCTGGGTCGTGTAGATGTGGACAACAGAAGGCAGCGCGGCGCGAGCAGCTTCGCGATACGAGCCGGTCGGCGCAACTTTGTCGTCGTCACTGCTGGTCGGCGCTTCCTGCACTGCCAGGACCGCTTGGCGCTGTGGCAACCACTCCGGTTTGAGCGTGGTGACGACGAACAGAATGGCCAGCGCAACGGTGACCGTTTGTGCAAAAATCAGCCACAACCTCTGCATGGAAATTGTCTCGATGAAACGTGAAGAATTGTTGGAGTATCTGGACGGGCTGTTGATGCCCGGAAAGTTCCGGGATTATTGCCCAAACGGCCTGCAAGTGGAAGGCAGATCCGAGATCAGCCGTATTGTGACCGGCGTCACGGCCAGCCAGGCGCTGCTCGATGCTGCGGTTGAGCGCGATGCCGATGCCATTGTGGTGCACCACGGATATTTCTGGAAAGGCGAGGATGGCCGGGTCACCGGTATCCGGCGCAAGCGCCTGGCGACGTTGCTTGCCAATGACATTAACCTGCTGGCTTACCACTTGCCGCTTGATGCCCACCCGGAGCTCGGCAATAACGCCCAGTTGGCGAGCCGGCTCGGCTGGATCCCGGATGGTCGTTTTGGCGAGCAGGATATCGCCTGGCTGGGAACGCTGGCCGAGCCTTGCGACTTGACTACGCTGGCGGTGAAAGTGGCGGCAGGTCTCGGGCGTGAGCCGATGGTCATCGGCGATGGCGCACGAACTATTCGGCGGATCGGCTGGTGCTCAGGTGGAGCGCAGGGGTATTTCGAGCAGGCCATCGCGCTGGGTGTCGATGCCTTCATGTCCGGCGAAATTTCGGAACAAACCGTCCATCTGGCCCGCGAGAGCGGCGTGGCCTATCTGGCGGCTGGGCATCATGCCACCGAGCGTTATGGGGTGCAGGCGCTGGCCGGGCATCTGGCTCAACAGTTTGGCATCAGCTGCGAATTCGTTGATGTGGATAACCCGGTCTAGGCGGTTCCGGGTTTTGCCGGAAATGCGGCAACACCCGATTTCAAATTTGGCCAAAAATTCTGGTTGACCGTGGCAATGACGGCTGGCGGCGTTGGACGAGAAAGCGCGACCGGCTCACCCTGGCTTCTACCCGGTCAAGCCGCTGCCGGCCGGCGTGGTTTGGCGATGCGCGGCGGAACGGGATTGAAGCTGCGTGCTTTGTCGTGCCGGCGGCTGACCAGATGGGCGACGCCGGCTGAGACGCTGCCGCCGAGCAGAAGGCCGATCAGCAGTTCGAGCCAGCCGTCGCGGCTGGCTGTGCTACGGGGCGGAGCTTGCGGCGTGGCGGCCTCGACACTGGGCAGGATGCCGGGCGTTGCCTGTTGTGCCTGCATGTCCTGCAATTTTTCCCGCACGGCACGCGATTCGGCGCTCAGGGCCACGGCGGTATTCAGTTTGTCCACTTCCTGATTGAGCAGATGCAGCGTCGTCTCCATCTTGAGCAGGCGCTCGTCGAGCTCATTGACGGGGGCAAGCGGATCGCCGGCGCTTGTTGGCGGCAGATCGTCGAGGGCGGCGCCAAGGACAATCCGATCCTTGCTGCTGGCCATGCCGGCCAGCGTGTCGCGCGGCAGCGGTTTCTTGGGTTTCGCTGCGGCACGTTCCCGGCGAGGCTGGGTGGCGGACTGGTCTGGAGACGCGCTGTCGGTATTTGTGTTGACGCTGAAACGTTCGTCCCGGGCGCGACGGGGCCGGACTTCGCGTGGCAAAGGGGCCGCAACCTCGACCGGCGGCTCGCTGTCGCCGACCGAGGCTGGTGGGGCCGGCAGCAGCACATATTCGCGTTGCACATCCAGGCCGCAGCCGGCGCGCAGGCTGATGACGACGATCGGCTCGTCGATGGCCTTGCCGCCGGTGAGGATCAGTCGGTAATCCTGGCCAATGCGCACGAGGCGTGTCCGGGCACTGGTGACGACAGGAAAGTCGGCGCCGGGAACGGGGCCGAGGGTGAAGCAGGCGGCATCAAGGGATTCGCCGCCGGAGATGATCGGGATGTCGGCGCGTAGAGCCTCGCCGATGCGCGAATGAAGGTTGATTTCGCCGAGTCCGACGGCGCTCGCCGCGCCCGAGATAATTGCCATGCTAAGCAGTCCGTGGCGCAGCAGTCGTGAAACGATCATCCGGCGTTCTATGTCAATTGGTTTTTGGGTGGCGAAACTTTATCACCGGGCTGGCCGGGGGCGGGTGAAATGTTGCACACTTTCAGCCCTGATCACCGACCGTGGAGCTTTCCCATGAACCTCGCCTTCCCGCCGCATCCATTCGCTACCTTGCCGATTGCCGGGAGTGAGCAGCGCTTTCCAGTCCGCCGGATATTTTGCGTCGGCCGCAACTATGCCGACCACGCGCGCGAGATGGGGGCGATCGATCAGGCCGAGGGGCGCGAGCCGCCGTTTTTCTTTACCAAGCCGGGCGACGCGGTGCTTGGTGGCGAGGGCGAAATCAGCGTCGCCTATCCTCTACTGACCAACAACCTCCATCACGAAGTCGAAATGGTCGTCGCCCTCGGCGCGGGCGGGGCGAATGTTGCGGTCGACGCGGCAAATGGCCTGATTTTCGGCTACGCCGTCGGCCTCGATCTGACGCGCCGCGACATGCAGGCGAAGGCCAAGGAAAAGAGCCATCCGTGGGACATGAGCAAGGGTTTCGACCAGTCGGCGGTAGCCGGGGCGATTTGCCCGGTAGCTGTCAGCGGGCATCCCGCCGTCGGCCGCATCTGGCTGACGGTGAATGGCCAGGTGCGCCAGGAGGGCGACCTGTCGGCCATGATGTGGAAGGTCGCCGAAATCATTGCCAACCTGTCGACGCTGGTTCGCCTGGAAGCCGGCGACCTGATCTATACGGGAACGCCGGCAGGGGTGGGTCCGCTGGTTCGCGGCGACGTGCTGGAAGGCGGCGTCGATGGGGTCGGCACGTTGCGCGCCCGGATCGTTTGAGGCATGAATCCCCGCCTTGGCGGGGATTCGGTGGTCGGCCTTACTTCGGCCGTTTGTCGATAACCCGTCTGGCCTTGCCGATCGAACGCTCGACACCGCCTTCTTCGACGATGTCGATCTTGGCCGAAATGCCGATGTAGGACTTGATGTGGTGCTGCAGGTCGTGCGCCACGAATTCCTTTTCCGGCCCGCTGGCAAACTGGAACTCGCGCTTCAGCTCGACATTGACCTTCATCGAATCGAGGTGGCCGTCGCGGCTGACTTCGATGACGTAATGCGGCGACAGTTTCGGCTGCTTGAGGATCAGCTCCTCGATCTGCGACGGGAAGACATTGACGCCGCGGATGATCAGCATGTCGTCCGAGCGGCCGGTGATCTTGCCGATCCGGCGCATCGAGCGCGAGGTCGGGGCGAGCAGACGGGTCAGGTCGCGCGTCCGGTAGCGGATGACCGGCATCGCTTCCTTGGTCAGCGAGGTGAACACCAGTTCGCCCTGGCTGCCTTCGGGCAGCACTTCGCCGGTGATCGGGTCGATGATTTCCGGGTAGAAATGGTCTTCCCAGATGACTGGACCATCCTTGCTCTCGGCGCATTCGTTGGCGACGCCCGGGCCGATCACTTCCGACAGGCCATAGATGTCGATGGCGTCGATGTCGAAGGCGTTCTCGATCTCGCCGCGCATCGCGTCGGTCCACGGCTCGGCCCCGTGGATGCCGATGCGCAACGCGGTGCTGCGCGGGTCGATGCCCTGACGACGGAATTCGTCGGCGATGTTGAGCATGTACGACGGCGTGACCATGATGATGTTCGGCTTGAAGTCGCAGATCAGCTGGACCTGCTTTTCGGTCTGCCCGCCGGACATCGGAATCACTGTACAGCCCAGCTTCTCGGCACCGTAATGGGCACCCAGGCCGCCGGTGAACAGGCCGTAGCCGTAGGCGACATGGACGATGTCGCCGGGCCGGCCACCCGATGCGTAGATCGAACGGGCGATCAGGTCGGCCCAGGTGGCGATGTCGTTCTGCGTGTAGCCGACGACGGTCGGCTTGCCGGTCGTGCCGCTCGAGGCGTGAATGCGCACTACCTTCTCGCGCGGCACGGCGAACATGTTGTACGGGTAGTTGTCGCGCAGATCCTGCTTGGTGGTAAACGGAAACTTGGCAAGATCGGCCAGCGATTTCAGGTCGTCCGGATGGACGCCGGCCGCGTCGAACTTGGCTTTGTAATACGGTACGTTGTGGTAAACGTTGTTCAGCGTCCACTTCAGGCGCTCGGTTTGCAGGGCGACGATTTCGTCGCGGCTGGCGTTCTCTATGGCGTGCAGGCCCAGGCTCATTGTTCTCTCCCTCCGGAACCGCAAATTCTGAAGCGGCAGCCGGGGAGGGCGGTTGAGGCAGATCAACTACGCCCGATTTTAATTTTGGCCCATTTTTACGGTAGACCGTAGCAAGCCCGGTTGACCGTGGAAACCTGCAGGTGGGGCCGGTTGGCCGCGTTATGCGACAATCCTGCCCCATGTTTCGTGCCGCCGCGCGTGGCCTGATTGGCCACGCCCTCCCCATCCTGATCGCCCAGTTGTCCTCCATCGGCATGATGGTGGTCGATACCGCCGTGCTCGGCCATGTCAGCTCGCTCGATCTGGCTGCCGTGGCGATTGGCGGCGGCATCCACGTTTCGGTCGTCTTCGCGCTGGTCGGCATTCTGCAAGCGGTGTCGCCGGTCGTCGCCCATCTGCACGGCGCCGGGCGCGATGACGAAGTGGCCGGCGTTCTCCAGCAAGGTTTCTGGCTGGCCATGCTGCTTGCCGTGCCGGGCATTCTGTTCCTGACCCATCCCGGCGCCGTGCTTGGCATGGCCGACATGGATGCGGCGATTGACGCCAAGGTTCGTCAATATCTCACCCTGCTCGCCTGGGGCTTGCCGGCTTCCTTGTTCTACCGGACGTTCTGGGCTTTCTGCAATGCGCTGGGCAAACCGCGGGTGCTCATGGGCATCGGCCTGTTGAGCCTGGCCTTGCACGCCTTGCTGGCTTGGGGCTTCGCCCTGCAAGGCTGGCTCGGCGCACCACTCGGCGTCGCCGGTTGTGCATTGTCCAATATCCTGATCGGCTGGCTGGCCTGTGTCAGCGCCGCCGCCTATCTCGCCTTCGGGCCACTCGGCCGGCGTTATCGGCCATTCTCCAACTGGCAAGCGCCGCACTGGGCCACCTGGCGCGACCTGCTGCGCATAGGCGTCCCGATGGGTTTGTCCAACCTGGTCGAAATCACCTCGTTCACACTGATCGCCCTGTTCGTCGCCTCGCTCGGGGCGACAGTGGTCGCTGGCCATCGCATCGTTGCCAACCTGTCGGCCCTGATCTACATGATGCCGCTGTCGCTCGGCATCGCTACCATGGCCGCCGTCGGTCAGGCGGTGGGCGCGCACGACGCGGCGCGGGCACGGGCGACCATCCGCGCCGGGCTGATCCTGGCCGGCGCCTCGTCTTCCGTTGTCGGATTTTTGCTCTGGCTCACCGCCAAGCCGCTGGTCGCCGCTTATACCGATGATCCTGCCGTGCGCGCCGTGGCCATGAGCCTGATCATCTATGTTGCCATCTATCAGTTTTTCGACGCCCTGCAGACCATTGCCGGCCACGTTTTGCGGGCCTACCGGGTGACTTTCGTGCCGATGCTGGTGCAGATTTTCTGCTTCTGGGGCATCGGCCTGCTTGGCGGCGCCTGGCTCTGTTACCGAGGGGCAACGCCCCTTGGCGTCGCCGGTTTCTGGCTGGGTGCCGCGCTCAGTCTGCTACTCGCCGCCGCGATGCTGCTGCCCTTGTTGCGCAAGGTGGTTGTGGCCACGGAATCAATGCCGTAATTATGAATTTCGGCCTGCAAAGTTTTTGGGGCTATGTGGTAAGATTTTGAGTTCAAGCCGGTATAACCGGGTGGGGTCGGGGGAAGTTTCGGCCACTGCTCATTGCTCGCAACTCAACTAAACGCAAGGAAAGCGCATGAAAATTCACGAATATCAGGGCAAACAACTCCTGAAAAAATTCGGCGTTACGGTTCCGCGCGGGATTCACTGCACGACCGTCGAAGACGCAGTCAAGGCAGCTGAAACCCTGGGCGGCAAGGTCTGGGTCGTCAAAGCCCAGATTCACGCCGGTGGCCGTGGCAAGGGCGGTGGCGTCAAGGTCGCAACTTCGCTGGAAAAAGTGCGCGAGTACGCCGGCCAGATTCTCGGCATGCAGCTGATCACGCACCAGACCGGTCCGGAAGGCCAGAAGGTTCGTCACCTGCTGATCGAAGAAGGTGCTGACATCCAGCACGAGTACTACGTTGCCGCGCTGACTGATCGCGCCACGCAGTCCGTCGCCATCATGGCCTCCTACGAAGGCGGCATGGACATCGAAGAAGTTGCCCACAAAACCCCGGAAAAGATCGTCAAGGTCTTCGTCAATCCGCTGGTCGGCCTGACCGACGAGCAGGGCATGTTCCTGGCCAAGGGTATGGGCATGCAGGAAGCCTCGATTCCGCAGTGTATCGACACGCTCAAGAAGCTCTACACCTGCTACATGGAAACGGATGCTTCGCTGGCTGAAATCAATCCGCTGATCCACGAAGGTGACGGCACCGTCAAGGCCATCGACGCCAAGTTCAACTTCGACTCCAATGCGCTGTATCGTCAGCCGGAAATCGTCGCCATGCGCGACCTGGACGAAGAAGATCCGGACGAAGTCGAAGCCTCCCAGTTTGATCTGGCCTACATCTCGCTCGACGGCAACATCGGCTGCCTGGTGAACGGTGCCGGTCTGGCCATGGCCACCATGGACACCATCAAGCTGTTCGGCGCCGAGCCGGCCAACTTCCTCGACGTCGGCGGTGGCGCCACGACCGAGAAGGTGACTGAAGCCTTCAAGATCATGCTCAAGAACCCGAAGGTCAAGGGCATCCTGGTCAACATCTTCGGCGGCATCATGAAGTGCGACACGATTGCCGAAGGCGTTGTTGCTGCAGCCAAGCTGACCCACCTGAGCGTGCCGCTCGTTGTGCGCATGAAGGGCACCAACGAAGATTTGGGCAAGAAGATCCTTAAGGATTCCGGTCTACCGATCATTTCTGCCGATTCCATGGCCGAAGCCGCCACCAAGATCGTTGCTGCGGTCAAGTAAGGAGCTATTGAATGTCCATTTTCATCAATAAGAACACCCGCATCATCACCCAGGGCATCACCGGCAAAACCGGCCAGTTCCATACGGAAAAGTGCCAGGAATACGCCAACGGCAAAGAGTGTTTTGTCGCTGGCGTGAACCCGAAGAAGGCCGACGTGCCGCCCCCGGGTGCTGCCGCTGCGATCTGGGAAGCCGTTGAAGCCGACCTCGATCTGGCCATCTGTATCACCGAAGGCATCCCTGTCCGCGACATGCTCATCCTGCGCAACAAGATGAAGGCCAAGGAAGCCGCTGGCGGCAAGAAGACCCTGCTGCTCGGCCCGAACTGCCCTGGCCTGATCACCCCGGACGAAGTGAAGATCGGCATCATGCCGGGTCACATCCACCGCAAGGGTCGCATCGGCGTCGTTTCCCGTTCCGGCACCCTGACCTACGAAGCCGTTGGCCAGCTGACCGAAATCGGTCTCGGCCAATCGTCTGCAGTCGGTATCGGTGGTGACCCGATCAACGGTCTGAAGCACATCGACGTCATGAAGGCTTTCAACGACGATCCGGAAACCGACGCGGTCATCATGATCGGCGAAATCGGTGGTCCCGACGAAGCCGAAGCCGCCATGTGGTGCAAGGAAAACATGAAGAAGCCGATCGTTGGCTTCATCGCTGGTGTTACCGCTCCGGCCGGCAAGCGCATGGGTCACGCTGGTGCGTTGATCTCCGGCGGTGCAGACACGGCTGATGCCAAGCTGGAAATCATGGAAGCCTGTGGTTTCACCGTGACGCGCAACCCGTCCGAAATGGCCAAGCTGCTCAAGGCCTTGCTGTAAAATTCGAGCCTAGCTCAACCAAAAAGGCGGGCCGCGTGTCCGCCTTTTTTTCGCCTGGTTTTTATGGAACTTGATTTAACTTCTGCCGTTTTTTGGGTTGCCGTCGGCCAGATCATCCTGATCGACATTGTGCTCTCCGGCGACAACGCCGTGGTCATTGCGCTGGCCTGCCGCAATCTTTCCCCCGAACAGCGCCGCACCGGCATTTTCTGGGGTGTTGCCGGCGCCGTCAGCCTGCGCGTAGTGCTGACTGTGTTTGCCGCGCTGGTCATGAACCTGCCGTGGCTCAAGCTCATTGGCGGCCTGCTGCTGGTGTGGATTGCCGTCAAGCTCATGCTGCCGGAGGACGAGGAAGGGCACGATATCGAGTCTTCGGCGAATCTTTGGGGGGCGGTGAAAACCATCGTCGTCGCCGATTTCGTGATGAGCCTGGACAACGTGATCGCCGTTGCCGGCGCCGCCCACGGCAGTCTGGCGCTGCTGCTTTTCGGGCTGGCGGTCAGCATCCCGCTGATTGTCTGGTCGAGCCAACTGATCCTGCACTGGATGGAGCGTTTTCCGTCCATCGTCCTGTTTGGCGCTGCTTTGCTCGGCTACGTTGCCGGGCAAATGATTTTTTCCGATCCCGGCGTCACGGCGGCTCTGCCGCAGTTGCCGGATTGGTCGGCCAAGGTGGCCGGAATCGTCGGCGCGCTACTGGTTGTTATCGTCGGCCGCTGGCTGGAAAAACGGATTCTCGCCCGGCAGGATGTCACCATCGTTTAGGGGAAAATCGTGGCCTTGTTTCTTTCGGAAAATGACGTAAAAAACCTGTTGACCGTGGAAATGGCGCTCGAAGCGGTCGAGTCGGCGCATCGCGACCTGGCCAATGGCCTGGCCATCGATACCCCGCGGGCACGCAGCCGTCTGCCGCAGACAGTGCTGCATATTCTGCAGGGGGCCCTCCCGGCGCAGGGCGTGATCGGCTACAAGGCCTATACCAGCAACAAGAGCGGCAACCGTTTTCTGGTCCATCTGTTTGATGCCGCGACCGGGCGGCTCAAGGCGGTCATCGAGGCCGACTATCTGGGCATGATCCGCACCGGGGCAGCGAGCGGCGTCGCGGCACGCTGGCTGGCCCGGCCCGACGCCAGCGTGGCTGGCGTATTCGGCGCAGGCTGGCAGGCTGAGGGCCATGTTCGGGCAATCTGTGCCGCCTTGCCGCTGGAGCGCGTCAAGGTATTCAGCCGCAAGGCCGACAAACTGCAGGATTTCTGCCGGCGCATGAGCGAAACGACAGGTGTTGCCGTCGAGCCGGCCGACAGTGCCGAAGAAACCGTGCGCGGCAGCGATATCATCGGGACAGTGACGACGGCGGCGCTGCCGCTGTTCGATGCCGCCTGGCTGGAGCCTGGCGTGCACATCAACGCTGCCGGGTCCAATTCGCTGATTCGGCAAGAGTTGTCGGAGGCGACGATCCGGCGCTGCGATCTGGTCACCGTCGACGCGGTACCGACGGCCCTGGCCGAGGCCGGCGACTTGCTCCCCTTGCTGGAGAAGGGGCGCCTGAACTCGCGCCAACTGGTCGAGCTTGGTGAAGTGATCGTCGGGCGCCATGCCGGGCGGGCGTCGGCAGAGCAGATTACGCTGTTTGAGTCGCAGGGAATGGCCATCCAGGATCTGGCCGTGGCGTTGCGCGTGCTGGCGGCTGCCGAGGCCAGCGGGCTTGGCCGTCAAATGCCCATGGAATGAGGTTTGACCGAAACGCAACGGCAGGTAAGAATGGCACGGTTTTGTGCCTCCTGTTTTACGGTGGCACAGCCATCGGCGGAGGAAAAATGTTCGGGGTAGCGTGGAATTCAGCTGATATGTATCGCGGGACGCGAGCCGTTCCGCTGGTGCCTTTCGCTGAAAATTCGCCGCGCCGTGCATGTCTGTGGCCAGGGTTTCCGCGATGAAACTGGCGGACGCCCTGGAAATCGTGATGCGCACCGATCCGGGCATGATCCGTTCGCATAACGAAGATGCCATCTACGCCGATGCCGGACTCGGCGTGGCCATCCTGGCCGATGGCATGGGCGGTTATAACGCTGGCGAGGTGGCCAGTGGCCTGGCAACGACCCGACTGGCCGAGGACATGGCGGGCGTCATCAATTCCCCTGCCGTTCTTGACAAGGGACTGAATGACGCAGCCCTCGTCGAAGAGCATATCGTCAATGAAGTGAAGGCGGCCAATCTGGCCATCTTCAATGCGGCCCAAAGTTGCTCCCAGTACACCGGCATGGGCACGACGCTGGTTCTGGCGTGGTTCTACGACAATCGGATGTGTGTCGCCCACGTTGGCGATTCGCGCCTGTATCGTCTGCGTGGCGACAATTTCGAGCAGTTGACGCGCGACCATTCCCTCTTACAGGAACAGCTTGATAATGGCATTATCACTGCTGAACAGGCGCGCTATGCGGAAAACCGGAATCTGGTGACCAGAGCGCTCGGGGTCGATCCCGAGGTTGAGGTTGAAGTCCACGATTACGACGTGCGCTCAGGTGACATCGTGTTGCTGTGTTCCGATGGCCTGAACGACATGATCGAGGATCACGATATTGCGGTGACGCTGCAAACGCTGGGTAGCAATCTCGCTTTGGCGGCGGATCATCTGGTGCATATGACCAATGCCAACGGTGGACGGGATAATGTGTCGGTCATTTTGATCAAGGTTGTCGGCGATTTCGCATCGCCCAAGGGTTGGTGGCAGCGGCTACTGACCCGTTTGCAGTGATTTGGGGAAGGCAAGATGGCAAAACTGATCCTCTCGATGGATGGTCTGGTGCTCAAGGAAATTCAGCTCAATCAGGAGCGCCTGACCATTGGTCGCAAGCCGCAGAACGATATCCAGATCGACAATCTGGCGATCTCGGGCGAGCACGCCGTGGTCGTTACCATTCTCGCCGATTCCTTTCTTGAAGACCTGAACAGCACCAACGGAACGCTGGTCAATGGCCAGCCGATCAAGAAGCACTTCCTGCGCAACAACGACATCATCGAACTCGGCAAGTACAAACTGAAGTACATGGCCGATCTGCAGGCTGGTGCCGCCGCCAGCGATTTCGAAAAGAACGCGGCGATCCGTTCGGGTTCTCTTAAATTGCCTTCTGAACTGCAACTGGCGCCAACGGACACCATGACCCGGTCGAGTATCGGCATGGCCTCCCAACCCAAGGCACCGGTGCCGGGTATGTCCGCCGCCATACAGCTCCTCAACGGCCCGAATGCCGGCAAGGAACTTGATCTGACCAAGACGCTGACCACCCTGGGCAAGCCCGGTTTGCAGGTGGCGGTGATCGCCAAGCGGCCGCACGGTTATTTCATCACCCATGTCGAAGGGCGGCAGTTCCCCATCGTCAATGGCAAGGCGCTCGATGCGCAGGCCGTTCCGCTGGGTGACCACGATGTCATCGAGATTGCCGGCATCAAGATGGAATTCTTCCTGAAGGGCTGAAAACGGTTGTTTTTTGGCCTGCTGGCTGGGCTGCCCACGGGGTGCAGGGTTACAATCCGAGTCGGCCAGCACCCGGGTGACCCGAGGGGCGGCCCAACTTATCGGCAGGCCCAACAAGCATGAAGCTCCGCGTACTCGGCTGCAGTGGTGGCATCGGTGGCAGACACCAGAGAACCACGTCGTTTCTCGTTGACCACGACATCCTGATCGATGCCGGTACTGGCGTCGGCGAATTGTCGATAGCGGAACTGGCGGCCATCGATCACGTTTTCCTGACGCATGCCCATCTCGATCACATTGCTGCGCTACCAATGATGATCGATACCGTGGCTGATCGCCGCGGCAAGCCGCTCACCGTGTACGGCACCGAGGCGGTGCTCGACAGCCTGCGCAAGCATATTTTTAACTGGGCGATCTGGCCTGACTTTTCCGAAGTTCCCTCGGCCGAGCAGCCCTTCATGCGCTATCGCAGCATCAAATTGGCAGAGACAGTTTCGCTGGCCGGGCGCCATGTTTCGGCTTTGCCGGCCAATCACACCGTGCCGGCTGTTGGCTATTGCCTCGATTCCGGTGCCGCCAGTCTGGTGTTTTCTGGCGATACCGGGCCGTGCGAAGCGTTCTGGCAGGCCGTGAATGTCATTCCCAACCTGCGTCATCTGATCATCGAGTGCGCCTTCCCCAACCGTGAGTCGCGCCTGGCAGAGATGTCCAAGCACTATTGGCCGGACGTGCTGGCGGCGGAACTGAACAAATTGACGCGCCCCTGCCAGATTCACATTTCGCATCTGAAACCAGGGCAGGTCGAGGCGACCATGGAGGAAATCAACCGCTGTCTTCAGGCGTTTTCTCCCGGCATGCTGCAAAACAACCAGATTTTCGAGTTCTGACTGAGACGCCCTTTCATGGAAACCTCGGACGACCTGTTTCGCCGCCTGGAACAGCTCAACGATATCGGTGCATCGCTGTCCAGCGAGCACAACATCAAGCTGCTGCTCGAAAAAATTGTCCTCGCCGCCAAGCAGATCACCCGGGCCGATGGCGGCACGCTCTATCTGCTGTCGGACGACAAGCGCCACTTGCATTTCGAAATCGTCCGCACCAATTCGCTCAACCTGGCCTTTGGTGGCTCCAGCGATCAGCCCACCTCGGGCAAGTTTCCCGACTTGCCGCTCTATCGCCACGATGGCTCTGCCAACGACTGCATGGTCGCCGCCTACGCAGCCATAACGGGCAAGACAGTCAATATCGCCGACGCCTACAGCGCCGAAGGATTCGATTTTTCCGGTACGCGCCAGTTCGACGCGCGCACCGGCTATCGCTCGCAGTCTTTCCTTACCGTGCCGATGAAGGATCACGAGGGCGAGATCATCGGCGTGCTGCAACTGATCAATGCCCTCAGCCCGACCGAAGGGACGGTCAGCGAATTCTCCCAGGCCGACCAGCGCCTCGCCGAATCGCTTGCCTCCCAGGCCGCCATCGCGCTCAGCAACCGGCAACTCGTCGAGCAACTGGAAGCGCTCTTCGAATCCTTCGTCAAGCTCATCAATCTGGCCATCGACGAAAAGTCGCCCTACACCGGCGGCCACTGTCAGCGCGTGCCGGAACTGACCATGATGCTCGCCGAGGCCGCCGACGCCACCACCACGGGCCCCCTCGCCGATTTCAAACTGACCGACAAGGATCGTTACGAACTGCGCATCGCCGCCCTGCTCCATGATTGCGGCAAGGTCACGACGCCGGTGCACATCGTGGACAAGGCGACCAAACTGCAAACCATTTACGACCGCATCCATCTCATCGACACGCGTTTTGAGGTCGTCAGGCGCGATGCCGAGATCCGTAAATGGAAAAGCATCGCCGAAGGCATGGCACCGGCCGAGGCCGAGCGACGCTATTTTGATTTTTGCCAGAAAATTCCGGTTGACCGTGGAATCCTGCATCGCGCCAATATCGGCTGCGAAAAGATGGCCGACGAAGACATCGCGCAGGTCCGGCGAATCGCCACCGAATATCGCTGGTGCAACGCCGACGGCGAGGAAGTCCCATTCCTCAGCGACGACGAACTCGAGAACCTGACCATCCGTTCCGGTACGCTGACTCGCGCCGAGCGCGACATCATTAACCACCACATCGTCGCCACCATCAAGATGCTCGAACAATTACCGTGGCCGCGACACCTCAAAAACGTCCCCGAATACGCAGGTGGCCACCACGAACGGATGGACGGCAAAGGCTACCCGAAAGGCCTCAAGCGCGAAGACATGAGCTGGCAGGCAAGGATTATGGGCATTGCCGACATCTTCGAAGCGCTTACCGCCAAGGATCGGCCGTACAAAGAAGGCATGAAACTCTCGGAGGCGCTGGGCATCCTTGAACGTTTCAGCCGCAACGGCCATATCGACCCCGTGCTGCACCAAGTTTTCATCAGTAGCGAGGTGTACCGCCGATACGCCCATGCTTTCCTGAAAACCCATCAGGTTGACTGCTGAGTCTTCGTCGAACTAGCTAGCTGGTGTTGTATTTGCCATATTTCACGGTCTGAAATCGCTATGCCTGCCGCATTGCGTCTACCCGGAGTGACGCAAATTGGCATGTCTTTCGATGTGTCTGGATGCCACGTTTTTTTACAGTTGGCAACAAAAGTCGCCAAAGCCATGAATGACAAGGGATTTGCGAAAACCAGGGGGCCATTCATGCTGCGTTTCCAGACCCTGGCACGGAAACTGTTATAGGTAACTCAGCGGCTTTCCCGCCTTGTCACTTAAAGGAGATTCAAATGAAGAACGTTCAAAAAGGTTTTACGCTGATCGAACTGATGATCGT
>VIKE01000135.1 GCA_008080565.1 Rhodocyclaceae bacterium
AGCCACTTGCTGACCGGCTCCGGCCGGTAGGCAGTCATGGTGGCCAGCAGTTTTTCGATGTCGGTATCGGCCAGCGCCATGGCCCGGTTCTGGGCGCGCAGGAAGCCTTCGGCTACGGCCTGGTCGAACATGGCGAGCAGCGGGTCGTAGAAACCATTGACGTTAAGCAGGCCCATCGGCTTCTGGTGAAAGCCGAGCTGGCCCCAGGTCAGGATTTCGCAGAATTCCTCGAAGGTGCCAAAGCCGCCGGGCAGGGCGATGAAACCGTCGGACAGCTCGGCCATGCGCGCCTTGCGCGTGTGCATCGAATCGACGACCTCGATGCGCGTCAGCGCCCGGTGATCGACGGCGCGGCCGGCGACTTCCTTGCCCATCAACGCCTCCGGGATGACGCCGATGACCGTGCCGCCGGCCTCAAGACAGGCATCGGCGACAGCGCCCATGAGGCCGATGTTGCCGGCGCCATAGACCAGCTCGATGCCGCGCGCGGCGAGCAGGCGGCCGAGCTTTTCGGCCTCGGTGCGGTAGATCGGGTTGCTGCCGGCGTTGGAGCCGCAGAAGACGCAGATTCGTTTCATCGCGTTCTCAAAAACCGCCGGTTTTCAGCCAGTGTTCGATCTGCGGCAGGCGGTCGGCGCCGAAGAAGGCTTCGCCGTCGATGACCACGTGCGGCGAGCCGAAGACACCGATTTTCAGGGCGTTATCGACTTCGTCCTTGAGACGGGCCTTGATCTCGGGGCTTTGCAGGGCTGCGGCCAGTTGTTCGCGGTCGATGCCGAGCGCCGCGGCGATGTCGAGCACCGTGTCGGGCGAGGAGACGTCGAGGTCATCGACGAAGAAGGCGCGAAAGACGGCATGGGCGAAAGCTCGGGCCAGCGCGCAGTCCTGGCCATGCAGCCAGTAGTAGGCGCGGGCGGCGTTCTGCGTCGGCAGCGGGAAGCGGCTGGGCGGGTTGTAGGGAATGCCCATGTGTCGTGCCGAACGATGGAAGTCGGCCAGCATGTACTTGCCCTTGGCGCTGACACCATCGGCCGGCGGTCGTGAGCCGGTGGCCTGGAAAACAATGCCGAGCAGGATCGGGTGCCATTTCACCTTGCGACCGTATTGGGCGGCGAGGGTATCGATCTTCTCGCTGAGCAGGTAGCCGTAGGGGCTGGAAAAATCGAACCAGAAATCGATGGGGGCCGGGTTGGCGTTTCCTGTGTCGGTCATCGTTTGTCTCCTGTCGGGGCTACGGTCAATTTCATTTTTAGGCTTTTTTTCCGGTTGACCGTAGCAATGGGGTTTGACTACTCGTTGGCGATGCTGCGCCCGATGACCAGCCGCTGGATGTCGTTGGCGCCCTCGTAAATCTGGCAGATGCGCACGTCGCGGTAGATCCGCTCGACCGGGAAGTCGCTGGTGTAGCCGACGCCGCCATGGATCTGGATGGCGTCGGAAGCAATTTTCTCTGCCGCTTCGGAGGCGAACATCTTGGCCATCGACGCTTCCTTCAGGCAGGGCTTGCCGGCGTCCTTGAGCTGGGCGGCGCGCCAGACCATGAGGCGGGCGGCGTCGAGCAGGGTGTTCATGTCGGCCAGGCGGAAATTGACAGCCTGATGGTCGATGATAGCCACGCCGAAGGTGACGCGTTCCTTGGCGTAACGCACGGCGGCTTCAAACGCGGCGCGGGCCATGCCGATGCTCTGGGCGGCGATGCCGATGCGGCCGGCTTCGAGGTTGGAAAGTGCAATCTTGTAGCCTTCGCCTTCCTTGCCGAGCAGCGCCGAGGCAGGCACGCGGCAGTTTTCGAGAATGATCTGCACGGTGTCGGAAGCGTGCTGGCCCATCTTGTCCTCGGTACGGCCGACGATGAAGCCGGGCGTTGCCGTCGGGATCAGGAAGCAGGAGACGATGGCCATCTGGGCGTGCTTGCCGGTGGTGATGAACTGCTTGACGCCATTGAGCACAAAGAAATCGCCATCGCGGTCAGCCCGCGTGGTGATCGCCGAGGCATCCGAGCCGGTGTGCGGCTCGGTCAGGCAGAAGCAGCCGAGCTTCTCGCCGCGGGCCAGCGGCTTGAGCCATTCTTCCTTCTGCGCGTCGGTGCCGTATTTCATCGTGATGCCGCAGGCCAGCGAGTTCTGCACCGAAACAATGGTCGATGTGGCGCCATCGCCGGCGGCGATTTCTTCCAGCGTCAGGACCAGCGACATGTAATCCATGCCGGCGCCGTCCCATTCCTCAGGGACCACCATGCCCAGCGCGCCGAGCTCGCCGAGTTCCTTGAGCGCCTCGGCCGGGAAGGTGTGGTTCCTGTCCCAGTCGGCGGCGAAGGGGGCGAGGCGCTCCTGCGCGAAGGCGCGCATGGTGTCGCGGATCATTTCCTGCTCTTGCGTGAGAATCATCGGTTCGTCTCCGCTCAGAGCATTTCAACGGCGAGGGCCGTCGCTTCGCCGCCGCCGATGCACAGGGAGGCAACGCCGCGCTTCTTGCCGTACTTCTTCAACGCGCCGAGCAGGGTGACGACGATGCGGGCGCCGGAAGCGCCGATCGGGTGACCGAGCGCACAGGCACCGCCGTGGACATTGACCTTGGCCGGGTCGAGCTTGAGATCGTGGAGCGCAGCCATGGTGACGACGGCAAAGGCTTCGTTGATTTCGAACAGATCGACCGATTCTGCGGTCCACCCGGTTTTGGCGAACAATTTCTGCATGGCGCCGACCGGAGCCGACGGGAAGAGGGCGGGCGTGTCGGCGTGCGTCGTGTGCGCAACGATGCGGGCAATCGGCGACAGGCCGAGCTTGGCCGCTTGCGAAGCGCGCATGAGGACCATGGCGGCGGCGCCGTCGGAGATCGACGAGGAGTTGGCCGGGGTCACCGTGCCGTCCTTTTTGAATGCCGGCTTTAAAGTCGGGACTTTTTCGACGTTGACGGCGAACGGACCTTCATCCTTGTCGATCACGACATCGCCCTTGCGGCCGGCGACGGTGGTCGGGGCGATTTCCCAGGCGAAGGAACCATTGTTGCTGGCTTCGATGGCGCGGGTCGTCGAACGGATGGCGAATTCGTCCTGCGCTTCACGCGTGAAGCCGTAAGTGGTCGCACACTCTTCGGCAAACGTGCCCATCAGACGGCCACGCGTTTCCTTGCTGTAGGAATCTTCGAGACCGTCCATGAACATGTGGTCGAACATCTGGCCGTGGCCGAGGCGATAGCCGCCGCGTGCCTTGGAGAGCAGGTAGGGGGCGTTGGTCATCGATTCCATGCCGCCGACCACAGCAGCGCCATAGGAGCCGGCAAGGATGCCGTCGTGGCCGAGCATGGTCGCCTTCATGGCCGAACCGCAGACCTTGTGGATGGTGGCGCAACCGGCCGAGAGCGGCAGGCCGGCCTGCAATGCCGCCTGACGGGCCGGGGCCTGGCCCTGGCCGGCTTGCAGCACGCAGCCCATCAGCACTTCCTCGATCAGGTTGACGTCGATGCCGGCGCGATCGACGGCGGCCTTGATGGCCACGGCGCCAAGGTTGGCTGCAGTCAGGGCGCTGAAGCCGCCCTGAAACGAGCCCATGGCGGTGCGGGCGGCGGAAACGATAACGATCGGGTCATTCATGCTGTTTTCTCCTGCGTAGTTGTTGTGATCAGGCGTCCAACGCTTTCAGTGCGGCGTCGTAACGGAAAGGCAAATCCTGCGGGTGGTCGACGGTGATGCCGAGGTCGTGGATCAGGCCGTCCTTGAGGCCGTAGATCCAGCCATGGACGGTCAGTTGCTGGCCCCGGCTCCAGGCATCCTGAACGACCGGGTTGTGGCAGACATTGACCACCTGCTCGAGGACATTGAGTTCGCACAGCCGGTCGTGGCGAAGTTCTTCCGGCAAGCTGTTTACGTTGTCCATGTGCTTGTTGTGGACGTCATGGACGTGGCGCAGCCAGAGGTCGACGACGCCGACCCGGTCACGGCGCAGGGCGGCACCAACGCCGCCGCAGCCATAGTGGCCGACGACCATGATGTGCTTCACCTTCAGTACATCGACGGCGTACTGGATGACCGACAGGCAGTTGAGGTCGGTGTGCACGACGACATTGGCGACGTTGCGATGAACGAAGACCTCACCCGGCAGCAGACCGACGATCTGGTTGGCCGGCACGCGCGAGTCGGAACAGCCGATCCACAGGAATTCCGGCGTCTGCAACTGCGACAGCTTGTCGAAATAGTTCGGGTCGACGGCCTGCATCTGGCCGGCCCAGGCGCGGTTGAAGTCGAACAGGTGGGACAGGTTCTCGCTGCGGATTTCTTCTTCCGACCAGTTGTCGAGATCGAGGGCGAGGAACATGGTGCCTTCGATCGGCGTCTGGTAGTAATTCGGCGCCTCGGTGAAGCCCAGCTCGCGGTAGAGCTTCACGGCCATGCGCATGTTGGGCAGCGTGTCGATCATCAGCTTGCGATAGCCGATTTCCTTGGCCGCCTTGATCGCGGCCAGCGCGAGTGCCGCGCCGACGCCGTGGCCGCGCTCCTCCGGCGCGACGTAAAGGCGCTTCATTTCGCAGACGCCTTCGCTGTCCGGCAGCGGGCGAACGCCGACGCAGCCGGCCGGACGGCCGTCGACCTCGGCAAAGAACAGCCGGCCCTGTGGCGCGACATAGGTGCCGGGCAGGGAGGCCATTTCCTGGTCGAAGTTCTGGTACGACAGATCGACGCCGAGCCAGGCCGCGTAATTGCGGAAATACTGGCGAACCTGCTCGAGGGCTTCGGTATCGTCTGCGGTGAGGGTGCGTAGGGTAACGGGCATGCTGTGGGCTCCTGGTGGCGGTGCTCCCTGCTCGGAAACACCGGCGGGAGCTGTTTATGCGGTTTCGGCGAAAAGTTCGCGACCAATCAGCATTCTACGGATTTCCGAGGTGCCTGCGCCATCCAGGTCGCCTTTTCTGCCGAATATAGAATGGCGCCGGCGGCGTCCTTGCGCAGCGTCCGGGCGTGGTCGGTGGCATCGCAGGCCCGGCCGACGGCATAGACATAGGCGCGGTTGGCCATCCAGGTCGAATACATGTCGGCAACCTTGCCCTGCATGAGCTGGAATTCACCGATCGCCTGACCGAACTGCTTGCGTTCGTGGAGGAAGGGTACGACGACATCCATGCACGCTGCCATGATGCCGAGCGGGCCGCCACAGAGCACGGCGCGTTCGTAATCGAGGCCGGACATCAGCACTTTGGTGCCGTTGCCGATGCCGCCCAACACGTTTTCTTCGGGCACTTCACAGTCATCAAAGAACAGCGGGAAGGTGTTGGAGCCGCGCATGCCCAGTTTGTCGAGGTGGGTGCCGTGGCTGAAACCCTTGAAATCCTTTTCGACGATGAAGGCCGTCATGCCCTTGGCGCCGGCATTCGGGTCAGTCTTGGCATAGACGACCAGCGTGTCGGCATCGCCGCCGTTGGTGATCCACATCTTGGAACCGTTGAGGACGTAACGGTCACCCTTTTTCTCGGCTTTCAGCTTCATCGAAACGACGTCGGAGCCGGCGCTCGGCTCCGACATGGCCAGGGCGCCGACGTGGTCGCCGGAAATCAGCTTGGGCAGGTATTTCTGGCGTTGGGCTTCAGTGCCGTTGCGGCGGATCTGGTTGACGCACAGATTCGAGTGGGCGCCGTAGGACAGGCCGATGGAGGCCGAGGCGCGCGAGATTTCCTCGAGGGCGACGATGTGGGCGAGGTAGCCCATGTTGGTGCCGCCGTATTCTTCGCCGGCGGTCATGCCGAGCAGGCCCATGTCGCCGAATTTCTTCCAGAGATCGGCCGGGAAATGATTGATGCGGTCCACTTCCGCGGCACGCGGCGCGATTTCGGCGTCGGCAAAGGCCTTCACCGCGTCGCGCAGCATGTTGATGTCTTCGCCGAGGCCGAAGTCGAGGCTGGGTATGTTCATGGTTTGTCTCCGTTATCGATTTATTTTTCAGTCTTGCCGTGCATGACCATGATGGTCTGCTGCATCAGCGCACACAGCGTTTCCCGGCCGTCTTTCACAGCGAAGACTTCGGCCTGGGTAATGATCAGTGTCTTGCCCGGGCGCACCACCTTGCCGCGGGCGATCAGCTTTTCGCCGTCGGCCGGGGCGACCAGATTCATCTTGAATTCGACCGTCAGCACCGAGGCAGTTTCCGGCACGACGGTCATCGCCGCATAGCCAGCTGCTGAATCGGCAATCATGCCGACGACGCCGCCATGGACGAAGCCATGCTGCTGCTCGACGCCCGTCCAGTGCGGCAGATGGATTTCCGTCCGGCCGTGTTCGATGACCGGCATCGTCGCCTGGATGAGCTCCATGGCGTTCTGACGGGCAAAGCTGGCGCTGACGCGCTCGGCAAAGTGGGGATCGACGATTTTGGTCATAGGTCGTGATTGTATTTACGTTGACGTTAACGTCAACTAGAGATCAAATATTTTTTACGGGGCATCGCGACGAGCCAGCTCCTGTTCGCACTGGCGCTCGAATTCCGAGATTTCGGCCAGCATCGCCTCGATGTCCTCGCGCTGCTGCTCCAGCGCGGCACGGCGCTTTTCCATGACGCGCAGGCATTCGAGCAATTGCGGCGTTTCGTCCTCGGTCGACGCATACATGCCGATCAGGTCCTTTATTTCGGCCAGCGACAGGCCGAGGCGCTTGCCACGCAGCGCCATCTTGAGGCGCGCCCGGTCGCGCCGGGTGAACACGCGCTTGCTGCCTTCGCGTTCGGGCGAGAGGATGCCTTGGTCTTCCCAGAAGCGGATGGTGCGCGGGGTGATGCCGAATTCCCGAGCCAGGTCGGAAATGGCGAAAGTGGTGGCCGTTTGGCTCAAATCAGTCTCCTCAAGGTGCGGCCAAGTAAAACAGATGCGGGGGGTTTTTTCAATCCGCTACCGTATGGTAAGTTGTTTGCCTTGCTATCAAGGTTTCCCATGTCCCTGCATTTTCCTCACGCTCACCCGCCGGCCGCCAGCGAACTGACCGAAGTTGCACCCGGCGTTTTCTGGCTGCGCATGCCGCTGCCCTTCCAGCTCGACCACATCAACCTCTGGCTGCTTCGTGACGGCGCCGGCTGGGTCATCGTCGATACCGGCTTTCCCGATGACGCGGTACGCGCCATGTGGTCGCAGATCCTGGAAAAACTCGACGGCCCGGTGACGCGCCTGATCGTCACGCATTTTCATCCCGATCATCTCGGGCTGGCCACCTGGCTCATGGAAAAGACCGGTGCGCCGCTGTCGATGACGACCGGCGAGTTTTTGACGGCGCATGTGGTGTGGAACGAGGTGGGTGGTCACGGGGCCCGTTTCATGGTCGAGCAGTTCCGTCAGCACGGGCTGGATGGCGAGCATCTGGCCAAATTCGAGAAGCGCGGATCGGGCTATCGCAAGGCGGTGCCGGCGTTGCCCGAACACTATGATCGCCTGAAGATCGGCGACATTGCCACGGTCGACGGGAAAAAATGGCAAATTTTGATAGGCCATGGTCACGCTCCGGAGCATATGGCGCTTTACTGCGTCGAACTTGGCGTGTTAATTTCGGGCGACATGCTTTTGCCAAGAATTTCGACCAATATCAGCGTTTTCGCCGCAACGCCGAAGGCTGATGCGTTACGCTGGTTCCTCGAGTCGTTGGACGAAATGGCTGATGAAGTTCCGGATGAAACACTGGTTTTACCTTCGCACGGCTTGCCCTTCACAGGGATTCGGGCGCGGGTTCAGGCACTGCATTCGCACCATGAAGAACGATTGCAAGCTTTGGAAGACAGCTGTGAACTAGCGCCGAAGAGCGCAGCCGAGTTGCTCGATGTGTTGTTCAATCGGGCGCTCGATACACACCAAACCATGTTCGCGATGGGTGAAGCAATTGCCCATCTGAACTACCTTGAGCAAGCTGGTCGGTTGTCATGCAGCATCGGCGCCGACGGAGTGATTCGCTATTCGCGGTTGCAGCCTAAAGCCGTTACGCACTGACAGAGGGAGTTTCAAGATGTCGCAGCAAACCGAAAACCAGGGAATGAACCTGCCGAACCCGGCCGAAATGGCCAAGACCTACGCCGAAGTCGCCCAGCGCGCCTCGCGCCTGATCACCCAGTTCATGGAAAAGAAGGCCAAGGACGGCGTCAATGCGCCGGCCGATGAACTTGGCGTGGCCAAAGCTTTCATGGATCTGTCTTCCCGTCTGTTGGCCAATCCGTACAAGATGGCCCAGACCCAGATGAACATGATGTGGGACTACTTCTCGCTGTGGCAGAACACCAGCATGAAGATGATGGGCATGCCGGGCAGCCACCCGGTGGCCGCACCCAAGAAGGGTGACAACCGCTTCAAGGACGAAGAGTGGGAAGAGCATTTCATGTTCGACTTCGTCAAGCAATCCTATCTGATCACCGCCCGTCACCTGCACGACACCGTTGCCGGTACCGAAGGCCTGGACGAAGCGACCCAGCAAAAAGTGAACTTCTTCACCCGTCAGTACATCGATGCGCTGTCGCCGTCCAACTTCGCCATGACCAATCCGGAAGTTTTCCGCGAAACCGTCAAGAGCAACGGCCAGAACCTGATCAAGGGCCTCAACAACCTGCTGCACGACGTCGAATCCGGTGATGGCCAGTTGCGTATCCGGATGACCGACACCTCGGCCTTCGAAATGGGCAAGAACGTTGCCACGACACCGGGCAAGGTGGTCTTCCAGAACGAACTGTTCCAGCTCATCCAGTACAACCCGAGCACCCCGGAACAGAACAAGAAGCCCTTCCTGATCGTTCCGCCGTGGATCAACAAGTACTACATCCTTGACCTGCGAGAGAAGAACTCGATGGTCAAGTGGGCGACCGACCAGGGCCACACCACCTTCATCATGTCGTGGATCAACCCCGACGAGAAGCTGGCTGCCAAGTCCTTCGAAAACTACCTGCTTGAAGGTTCGCTCGAAGCCATCAACCAGGTCTGCGCCCATACCGGCGAGAACAGCGTCAATCTGGCCGGCTACTGCCTGGGCGGCACGCTGACCATGACCACGCTGGCCTA